>JAVHYA010000071.1 GCA_031119395.1 Pseudomonadota bacterium | reverse complement strand
GGCAAGACCAACCTCGACCAGTTCGCCTGCGGCCTGAACGGCACGCGCTCGCCCTATGGCGCGGTGCCCAACAGCTTCGACGCGCGCTACGTCTCGGGCGGCTCCAGCTCCGGCTCGGCCTACGTGGTCGCCACCGGCGAGGTCGACTTCGCGCTCGGCACCGACACGGCCGGCTCCGGCCGCGTGCCGGCGGGGCTGAACAACATCGTCGGCATCAAGCCCACGCGCGGCCTCCTGAGCGCGCGTGGCGTGGTGCCGGCGGCGCAGAGCGTGGACTGCGTCTCCATCTTCGCGCGCACGGTCGAGCTGGCCGTGCAGGTGCTGGCCGCGGCCCTGGGGCCCGATGCCGGCGATCCCTATTCGCGCACGCTGCCCCTGGCGCCGGCGCACTGGCCGGCGCGCTTCCGCTTCGGCGTGCCCTCCTTGCGTGCCTTCTTCGGCGACGCGCAGGCCGAGGCGGCCTGGGATGCGGCGATCGAGCAGCTGCAGGCGCTGGGCGGCACGCCGGTGGAGATCGACTACGCGCCGCTGGCCGAGGCCGCGGCGCTGCTCTACGACAGCGCCCTGGTGGCCGAGCGCTATGCCGCCGTGCGGCCCTTCTTCGACGCACACCCCGAGGCGGTGATCGAGCCGGTGCGCGGCATCCTCGCGCAGGGCACCCGCTACAGCGCCGCCGATCACGTCGACGCGCTGACCCGCCTGCGGGCGCTGGGCCAGCGCGCCGCCGCCATGTGGGCCGGCATCGACGTGCTGATGGTGCCCACCGCCCCCACCCACTGCACCATCGCCGACATGCAGGCCGACCCGGTGGCGCGCAACAGCCGCATGGGCGCGTACACCAATTTCGTCAACCTGCTGGACTACGCCGCGATCTCGGTGCCCTCCAGCCTGCGGCCCGACGGGCTGCCCTTCGGCGTGACCTTCATCGGCCCGGCCGGCAGCGACTTCGCGCTCGCGGCGCTGGGCCAGCGCTACCACCAGGCCACCGGGCTGCCCTTGGGCGCCACCGGCCAGCCGTTGCCGCCCGCGCAGGCACTGCCCCAGCCGCCCGGCGCCGGGCCGACGGTGCGCGTGGCCGTGGTCGGTGCGCACCTGTCGGGCATGCCGCTGAACGTGCAGCTGCAGGAGCGCGGCGGCCGGCTGCTGCAGGCCACGCACACGGCGCCGGACTACCGCCTCTTCGCGCTGCCCGGCACCACGCCGCCCAAGCCCGGCCTGGTCCGCGCCGCGGCGGGCGAGGGCGCCGCCATCGCGCTGGAGGTCTGGGAGCTGCCCGCCGCGCACTACGGCAGCTTCGTCGCGCTCATCCCGGCGCCGCTGGGCATCGGCACGCTGACGCTGGCCGACGGCTCGGCCGTGCAGGGCTTTCTCTGCGAGGCGCAGGCGCTGGCCGGCGCGCAGGACATCACCCACCACGGCGGCTGGCGCGCCTACATGGGCAGCCGCCCGGCCGCCTGAGGCGCCGCCGCCTTCCTCGTTCACACACACAACCGCACAGGAGTCCTTGCCATGTCCCTTTCCCGTCCCTCGCGCCGGCAGCTGCTGCAGACCGGCAGCGCCGCACTGGCCGTGCTGGCCGCGCCCGCCATCGTGCGCGCGCAGACGCCGAAGATCCGCATCGGCTACTGGCCGGTGGCCGCCGGACTGCCCTTCTTCGCCGCGGTGGAGAAGGGCTTCTTCAAGGAGGCGGGGCTGGACGTCGAGCCGCTGAAGTTCGCGGGTGCGCAGCAGGTCATGGAGGCCATGCTCTCCGGCCGCGGCGACGGCAGCGCCAACGGCACCGGCTCGGCCAACCTCGCCATCGGCGAGATCGCGCAGCCGGGCCTGTTCAAGATCTTCTGCACCAACCCGAGCAATGCCAAGTTCGTGCTGGAGGAATTCCTGGTGCCCAAGGACAGCCCGATCAAGAGCGTGGCCGAGCTCAAGGGCAAGAAGGTCGCCTCGGGCCCCGGCATCCAGAACGTGACGCTGGCCAAGACCATGCTGGAGCGCGCCGGTGCGGGCGCCATCGCCGTGACCGAGCTGCCCATCGGCCAGCACGTGGCGGCGCTGGCGGCCGGCCAGGTGGATGCCGTGTACACCCTGGAGCCCACCGGCACCGTGGGGCGCCTGAACGGCACCACCCGCGTGCTGGAGGCCGGCGTGGTGGCGCACTACATCCTGGGCGACCCGATGGCGCCCTGGCACGGCGGCGCGGCCAGCCTCACGACCGAGTTCATCAAGAAGAACCCCGAGCTCGCCAAGAAGTACATCGCCGCCTACGCCAAGGGCGTGGACTTCGTGCGCACCCAGCCGGCCGAGGCACGGCAGTACATGAAGGGCTACACCGCCATCGAAGGCGCGCTCACCAACGAGGTGCCGCTGGCCTCGTACATGCTCTTCAACGAGTTCAAGACCAGCGACGCGGCCTATTTCCAGAAGTTCTACGACCTGTTCACCGAGAAGGGCATCTTCGAGAAGAAGGTGACGGTGGACGGCCTCCTCTACAGGGGCTGAGCCATGGCCGACGCGAGCACCACCACCGCCACGCCCTGGACGCCGCCGGCCGCCACGGCCAGCGCCGTGCCGAAGACGCCGCTCCTGCAGCGCCTGCTGCCGGCCATCGGGCCGGTGGCGCTCTTCATCGTCTGGGACCTGGTCGTGCGGCTGGGCTTCATCAAGCCCATCCTGCTGCCGGCGCCGGCCGACACGGTGGCCACGCTCGTCACCGGGCTGGCCGGCGGGCCGCTGCTGTCGGACTTCCTGGTGACGGTGTGGCGCACGCTGCAGGCCTTCCTGATCGCCGCCGTCGTCGGCGTGCCGCTGGGCGTGCTGCTGGGCAGCAACGAGAAGGCGTACCGCAGCGTGGAGTTCCTGATCGACTTCTTCCGCTCCACGCCCAGCTCGGCGCTGATCCCGCTGTTCCTCATGATCTTCGGCACCTCCGACGTGAACAAGGTCGCCATCGCGGCCTTCGGTGCGCTGCTGATCGTGGTCTTCAACAGCGCCTACGGCGTCATCAACGCACGCAAGCAGCGCGTGATGGCGGCCAAGGTGATGGGCGCCACCCGCTGGCAGACCTTTCGCGACGTGCTGGTGTGGGAAAGCCTGCAGCCCAGCTTCGTGGGCCTGCGCTCGGCGGTGTCGATGGCCCTGGTCATCGTGATCGTGGCGGAGATGTTCATCGGCGCGGACTCGGGCCTGGGCAACCGCATCATCAACTCGCAGCAGGTGCTCAACGTCAAGAGCATGTACGCCTCGATCCTCGCGGCCGGGGCGCTGGGCTACGCGCTGAACATCCTGTTCCTGTTGATGGAACGCAAGATCGTCCACTGGAGCGGAAGATGAAAATGGCTGCTGACATCGTGTTGAACGGTCCGGTCTACGCGGACGTCCCCAAGCCGAAGTTCGCGCCCGGCCCCGCCGGCACGCACATCACCATCCGCGGCTTGACGAAATACTTCGCGGGCTGGCCGCTGTACGAGAACTTCGACCTCGACATCCCCAAGCACGCGATCGTCTCGGTCTTCGGGCCCAACGGCTGCGGCAAGTCGACGCTGATCAACATGATCGCGGGGCTCATTCCCATCGACCGCGGCGAGATCCTGTTCGACGGCAAGAGCCTGAAGGACACCAAGATCGGCTACGTGTTCCAGAACTACCGCGAAGCGATGTTCCCGTGGATGCGCACCATCGACAACATCGCCTACCCGCTCAAGCTCGAAGGCCGCAGCAAGGCCGAGGTCGACCGCCGCATGGCCGAGCTGGTGGCGAGCTTCGACGTCAAGTTCGACCTCAACCGCTACCCCTACGAGCTCTCGGGCGGGCAGCAGCAGACGGCGTCGATCATGCGCGCGCTGGCACCCAACCCCGAGGTGCTGTTCCTCGACGAGCCCTTCTCGGCGCTCGACTTCGAGATGACGCTGTTCATCCGCGAGAAGCTGCAGGAGGTGTTCATGCAGACCGGCACCACCATGCTGCTGGTCTCGCACGACCTGGAGGAGGCGGTGTACCTGGCCGACCAGGTGCTGCTCTTGACCAAGCGGCCGACGCGGGTGGCCGAGATCCTGCGCTACGGCGACGCGCGCCCGCGCACGGTGGACACGCTCAGCACGCCCAGCTTCGTCGCGATGAAGAAGCTGAGCCTGGAGATCTTCCAGCGCGAGGTGCGGCGATGAGCGCCCCGGTGAGCGCGCGCGGAGGCCGGCCATGACGCCGCAGGAAGCCGAGAAATACGTCGACGCGACCGCCGCGGCGCTGGGCCTGCCGCTGCGCAGCGACCACCGCCCCGGCGTGCTGCGCTACTTCGGACTGGCGGCCGGCTTCGCCGCCCTGGTCGAGGCGGTGCCGCTCGAGCCGCACCACGAAAGCGCGGCGACCTTCGTGCCGGTCGCGCCGGAGCCGGCCGAATGACGCCCGCGCAGTGGCTGCGCCAGGATGCGGCCGCCATGGCCGAGGCGGTGCGCAGCGGCGCGCTCAGCGCCGTGGCGCTGGCCGAGGCCGCGCTCTCGCGCATCGACGCGACCGATGCGCGCGTGAACGCCTTCACCGACGTGGTCGCGCCGCGTGCGCTGCGGCGCGCCGCGCAGGTCGATGCCGCGCTGGCCGGCCCCGCCGCCGAGCGGGCGCGCGCACTGCCGCTGCTGGGCGTGCCCTTCGCGGTGAAGAACCTGTTCGACGTCGCGGGCCTGCCCACGCTGGCCGGCTCGAAGATCGAGCGCACGGCGCCGCCGGCGCGCGCCGACGGCCTGCTGGTGCGGCGGCTGGAGCAGGCCGGCGCCGTGCTGGTGGGCGCGCTCAACATGGACGAGTACGCCTACGGCTTCACCACCGAGAACAGCCACGCCGGCACCTGCCGCAACCCGCACGACCCGACACGCATCGCGGGCGGCTCCTCGGGAGGGTCGGGCGCCGCGGTGGCGGCGGGGCAGGTGCCGCTGGCGCTGGGCTCCGACACCAACGGCTCGATCCGCGTGCCGGCCTCGCTCAACGGCGTGTACGGCCTCAAGCCCACCTTCGGCCGGCTGCCGCGCACCGGCAGCTACCCCTTCGTCGCCAGCCTCGATCACCTGGGCCCCTTCGCCCGCACGGTGCGCGACCTGGCCCTGTGCTACGACGCGCTGCAGGGTCCGGAGATGCGCGCGCCGCGCGATCCCGGCTGCGCACAGCGGCCCGTCGAGGCGGTCACGCCGCTGCTCGATCGCGGCGCGGAGGGCCTGCGCATCGGCGTGCTCGGCGGGTGGTTCCGCCAATGGGCGCAGCCCGAGGCCATCGCCGCGGTCGACACCGTGGCCCAGGCGCTGGGCGCACGGCAGATGGTCGAGCTGCCGCTGGTGGAGGCCGGCCGCGCGGCCGCCTTCCTCATCACCAATGCCGAGGGCGCCGCGCTGCACCTGCCCGACCTGCGCCGCCGGCCGCAGGATTTCGAGCCGCTGGCGCGCGACCGCTTCCTGGCCGGCGCCCTGCTGCCCGCGGCCTGGGTGGCGCGCGCGCAGCGCGTGCGCCAGCGCTATGCCGAGGAGGCGGCGCGCGTCTTCGGCCGCTTCGACATCCTGCTGGCGCCGGCCACGCCCTGCGCCGCCACCCCCATCGGAACCGAGTTCTTCGAGCTCGACGGCCAGCGCCTGCCGCTGCGCCCCAACATGGGCGTGCTGACGCAGCCCATCTCGTGCATCGGCCTGCCGGTGGCCGCGGTGCCGGTGTGGGGCGCCCATGCCACGCTGCCCATCGGCGTGCAGGTGATCGCCGCGCCCTGGCGCGAAGACCTCGCGCTGCGCGTGGCCGCGGCGCTGGAGCGTGCCGGCGTCACCCAGGCGCCGGTGGCCGACCTGGAAGGAAGCGGACCGTGATCGACATCGCCGACATCAACCTGCCCGACGTGGTGGCCGAGGTGCGCGCCGCCTTCGCGCTGTACGAGGACGCGCTGGTGCACAACAAGGTCGACATCCTCGACGCCCTGTTCTGGAACAGCCCGCACACCCTGCGCTACGGCGCCACCGAGAACCTCTACGGCTACGAGGCCATCGCCGCCTTCCGCGCCTCGCGGCCCTCGCAGGGCCTGATGCGCGACCTGCTGCGGGTGGAGATCACCACCTACGGCCGGGACTGCGCGACCGCCAACTGCGAGTTCCGCCGCGAAGGCAGCACCCGAACGGGGCGCCAGAGCCAGACCTGGATGCGCACCGCACAAGGCTGGCGCGTGGTGGCGGCGCATGTGAGCCTGCTGGAGTGAAACAGCCCCTCCCGCGAGCCGCCCGAAGCTGGCATGCGTTATGCGTACCGCCTTGTATCCAAGATTGAACCGTTCCGCGCCACCGGCGCATCTTTCCTCCGGAGCCACTCCAATGAGCCAGTTCAACCGCCGCGATTCCCTCAAGTCCCTGGCCGCCCTCGGCGCCGCCGGCAGCCTCGGGCTGCTCAGCCCGCTCGCGCGGGCGCAGAAGCCGCTCACCGTGGGCGTGATCTACGTCGGCCCGCGCGACGACTACGGCTACAACCAGGCGCACGCGCAGGCGGCGGCCGAGGTCAAGAAGATGCCCGGCGTGAAGGTGGTCGAGGAAGAGAACGTGCCCGAGACCGCCGCGGTGCAGAAGACGATGAGCGGCATGATCCAGCAGGACGGCGCGTCGCTGCTGTTCCCGACCTCCTTCGGCTACTTCGACCCGCACATCCTGGCGGTGGCACCCAAGTACCCCGACGTGCGCTTCTCGCACTGCGGCGGGCTGTGGACCGAGAAGAACCCCAAGAACGTCGGCAGCTTCTTCGGCTACATCGACGAGTGCCAGTTCCTCAACGGCGTGGTCGCGGCGCACATGACCAAGAGCAACAAGATCGCCTTCGTGGCCGCCAAGCCGATCCCGCAGGTGCTGCGCAACATCAACGCCTTCACCCTGGGCGCGCGCTCGGTCAAGCCGGGCATCACCTGCAGCGTGATCTTCACCGGCGACTGGTCGATGGCGGTGAAGGAGGCCGAGGCCACCAACAGCCTGGCCGACCAGGGCTGCGACGTGTTCACCATGCACGTGGACGGCCCCAAGGTGGTGGTCGAGACGGCGGCCAAGCGCGGCAAGATGGTGTGCGGCTACCACGCCAGCCAGGCCAAGCTGGCGCCCAACGCCTACCTCACCGGGGCCGAGTGGAACTGGCTCACCGCCTACAAGACGATCATCGACGCGGCGCGTTCCGGCAAGCCGCACCCGAACTTCCTGCGCGGCGGCCTGAAGGAAGGCTACGTGAAGACCTCCGCCTACGGCCCCATGGTGACCGACGCCGCCAAGAAGCAGGCCGACGACATCAAGGCCAGGATGATCGCGGGCAGCTTCGACATCTTCAAGGGACCGCTCAAGGACAACAAGGGCAAGGAAGTCATCGCCGCCGGACAGGTGCAGAAGCAGACCGACCTGGAGCTCGAAAAGATGAACTACCTCGTGGAAGGGGTGATGGGCTCCATCGGTTGATCGACCTCAGGTGGAGTGAACGGCATGCGCGCCGCCTTGCGTGAAGCCCTGCTGCCCGTGCTGGCCATCGCGGCCGCGCTGCTGATCTTCGGCGTGTTCGTGGCCATCGCCGCGGGCGCCGATCCGGTGGAGGCGTGGTCGGTGCTGTTCCAGGGTGCCTTCGGCAGCTGGTTCTCGTGGCAGAACACGCTGCAACGCGCGGCGCCGCTGATGCTCACCGCGCTGTGCGTCGCCATCCCGGCGCGCGCCGGGCTGGTCATCATCGGCGGCGAAGGCGCGCTGGTGCTGGGCGGGCTGGCCTGCGCCGCCATGGCGTACCTGGTGCCGCTGCCCGCGAACATCGTCGGCACCGCCGTTGTCTGCCTGGCAGGCGCCGTGGCAGGCGCGCTGTGGATCATGGGGGCGGGCTGGCTGCGGCAGTACCGCGGCATCAACGAGACGATCAGCAGCCTGCTGCTGGCCTACATCGCCATCGGCATCTTCAAGCACCTGGTCGAGGGCGTGCTGCGCGATCCGGCCAGCCTCAACAAGCCGTCGACCTATGCGCTGGCCGAGGGCCTGCGCATCGGCGGCATCGGTGGTTCGGACGTGCACTGGGGCCTGGTGCTGGGCGTGGTGGCCTGCATCGGCCTGGGGCTGTGGCTGCGGGTCACGGCCTCGGGCTTCTCGATCCGCGTGGTGGGCGGCAACCCGCGCACCGCCCAGCTGGTGGGCCTGCCGGCCAGCCGCCTGATCCTGCTGGCCTGCGCGCTGGGCGGGGCCTGCGCGGGCCTCGCGGGCGCGGTCGAGGTGGCGGCGGTGCACACCAACGCGAATGCCTCGCTGATCGCGGGCTACGGCTACGCGGGCATCCTGGTCGCGTTCATCGCGCGGCAGAACCCGCTGGCCGTCATCCCGGTGGCCATCCTCTTCGGCGGCTTCGGCGCCGCGGGCAGCCTGCTGCAGCGCCGGCTGGGCCTGCCCGACGCGTCGGTGCAGGTGCTGCAGGGCATCGCCTTCGTGCTGATCCTGGCCAGCGAGGCGCTGCGCGGCACCACGGGCAAGGCGGTGGCCGCCAAGCTCTTCGCGCGGCCCTTCGAGGAACTGGAACAGCTGCCGCCGCGCGCGGCCGTGCCCGAGGCAGGCGCGCCCCACAAGCGCGAGGCGCCCGCGTCCCGCAAGGAGGTGTTCGCATGACCGCGGACCAATGGGTGGCGCTGGTCGCCGCGATCGTCGGCGGCGCGCTGCGCGTGGGCGCCCCCTTCCTCTTCGTGAGCCTGGGCGAGTGCCTGACCGAGAAGTCGGGCCGCATCAACCTCGGCCTCGAAGGCGTGCTGGTGCTCTCGGCCATGGCGGCCTTCGGCGGTGCGTATTGGAGCGGCTCGCCCTGGATCGGCGTGCTGGTGGGCGCCTTCGCCGGCGCGATGCTGGCGCTGCTGCACGGCCTGCTGTGCTCGCTCAACGGCGTCAACGACGTGGCCACCGGCATCGCCCTGATGCTGCTGGGCACCGGGCTGGCCTTCTACCTGGGCAAGCCGCTGATCCAGCCGCAGGCGCCGCAGCTGCCGGCCATCGCGCTGGGCAACTGGAGCGACAACAGCGCGGTGCGCGCGGCGCTGCAGGTCAACGCGCTGGTGCCCATCGGCCTGCTGCTGGCGCTGGGCCTGTGGTGGGGCTTCGCGCGCACGCGCGCCGGCCTGCTGGTGCGCATGGCGGGCGACTCGGCCAACGCCACGCGGGCGCTGGGCTACTCGGTGTCGGGCCTGCGCATCGCCGCCACCACCGCCGGTGGCGCCATCGCCGGGCTGGGCGGTGCGTCGCTCACGCTCTTCTACCCCGGCAGCTGGAACGAGGGCATCTCCAGCGGCCAGGGCCTGATCGCGGTGGCGCTGGTGATCTTCGCGCGCTGGAGCCCGCTGCGCTGCGTCTACGCGGCGCTGCTCTTCGGCGGCGCCGGGGCCATCGGGCCGGCCCTGCAGTCCATCGGCGTGGGCTGGGGCTACCACCTCTTCAACACCGTGCCGTACGTGCTCACGCTGGTCATCCTCGTGGCCACCTGCAGGCCGGGCAAGGTCGCGGCCGGCAGCCCGGGCGAGCTGTCGTCGACGCGATGAACACACCACAAGGAATGCATCCATGAGCGGACTGGGCGGTCTCAACAAATCGGCGAACGGCGTGGTGGTGGGGCTGGTGCAGCTGCAGCTGCCGGTCGTCGCCACGCGCGAGCAACTGGCGGCGCAGACGCAGCGCATCTGCGAGCTGGTGGGCAAGGCCCGCCGCAACCAGCAGACGATGGACCTGGTGGTCTTTCCCGAGTATTCGCTGCACGGCCTCTCGATGGACACCAACCCGGAGATCATGTGCAGCCTGGACGGCCCGGAGGTGGCGGCCTTCCGCGCCGCGTGCGTCGAGCACCGCATCTGGGGCTGCTTCTCCATCATGGAGGCCAACGAGGGCGGCAACCCGTACAACAGCGGCCTGGTCATCGACGACCAGGGCGCCATCCGCCTGTACTACCGCAAGCTGCATCCGTGGGTGCCGGTGGAGCCGTGGGAGCCCGGCAACCTGGGCGTGCCGGTGTGCGACGGACCCAAGGGCAGCAAGCTGGCGCTCGTCATCTGCCACGACGGCATGTTCCCCGAGATGGCGCGCGAGGCGGCGTACAAGGGCGCAGAGATCATCCTGCGCACCGCCGGCTACACGGCCCCGATCCGCCACGCCTGGAAGATCACCAACCAGGCCAACGCCTTCTGCAACCTGGCCTACACCGCCAGCGTCTGCATGTGCGGCAGCGACGGCACCTTCGACTCGATGGGCGAGGGCATGTTCTGCAGCTTCGACGGCACCGTGATGGTGGAGGGCGGCGGCCGGCCCGACGAGATCATCACCGCCGAGCTGCGGCCCGACCTGGTGCGCGAGGCGCGCACCGGCTGGGGCGTGGAGAACAACATCTACCAGCTCTACCACCGCGGCTACGTGGCCGTGAAGGGCGGCGCCCAGGACTGCCCCTACACCTACATGCACGACATGGCGGCGGGCCGCTACCGGCTGCCGTGGAGCGACAAGGTGCAGGTCACCGACGGCACCTCCTGCGGCTTCCCGGCGCCGGTGCGCCTGTATGGCGGCGCGGGCTCGCACCCGCTGGTGCCGCCGCCCGCACCCGACGTGCCCGAGAAGGAACGGCTCAAGACCCTCGATTGACGAAGACGATGGACGCCACCACGACACCGACCCCCGCCGCCGCGCCGCGCTTCGCCGCCGCCGAGCCCTACCGCTGGCCCTACGACGGCGACCTGCGTCCCGACAACACGGCGCTGGTCGTCATCGACATGCAGACCGACTTCTGCGGCAAGGGCGGGTACGTCGACGTGATGGGCTACGACATCTCGCTCACGCAGGCGCCGATCGAGCCGATCCGCCGCCTGCTGGCCGTGATGCGGCCGCTGGGCTACACCATCATCCACACCCGCGAGGGCCACCGGCCCGACCTGTCGGACCTGCCGGCCAACAAGCGCTGGCGCTCGCGCCAGATCGGGCAGGACGGCGTGGGCATCGGCGACGACGGCCCGTGCGGGCGCATCCTCATCCGCGGCGAGCCGGGCTGGGAGATCATTCCCGAGCTGGCACCCGTCGACGGCGAGGTGGTGATCGACAAGCCGGGCAAGGGCTCCTTCTACGCCACCGACCTGGAGATGATCCTGCGCACCCGCGGCATCCGCAACCTCGTGCTCACCGGCATCACCACCGACGTGTGCGTGCACACGACGATGCGCGACGCCAACGACCGCGGCTTCGAGTGCCTGCTGCTGTCGGACTGCACGGCCGCGACGGACCCGGGCAACCACGCGGCGGCGCTGAAGATGATCACGATGCAGGGCGGGGTGTTCGGTGCGCATGCCACGTCCGCCGCGTTGATCGCGGCCTTGCAACCATGATCGCCCCCGTCGCCGCCCCCGCACGCGCCGCCGGCGCGCTCGCACTCGACACCTACCAGCTCACCAAGCGCTTCGGCAGCTTCACCGCCATGGACCGCGTGACGATGCACGTGGAACCGGGCACCGTGCACGCGCTGCTGGGCGAGAACGGCGCGGGCAAGAGCACGCTGGTGAAGTGCGTGGCCGGCTTCCAGCGCGCGGAGGAGGGCAGCATCCTCATCGACGGGCGCGAGCAGGACATCGCCAACCCCATCGTCGCGCGCCAGCTGGGCATCGGCATGGTCTACCAGCACTTCACGCTGGCACCGGGCATGACGGTGGCCGAGAACCTGCTGCTGGCCGGCGGCAAGACGCCGGCGCTGATCGACTGGAAGGCGCAGCGCGCCGGGCTGAAGGCGTTCCTCGCGACCACGCCCTTCACGCTCGACCTCGACGCCCGTCCGGCCGAGCTGGCGGCGGGCGAGAAGCAGAAGCTCGAGCTGCTCAAGCAGCTCTACCTCAAGCCGCGCCTCCTGATCCTGGACGAGCCGACCTCGGTGCTGACGCCGCAGGAGGCCGACGAGGTGCTGGGCCACGTGCGCGAGTTCGCCAGGAGCGGGCTGTGCACCGTGCTCATCATCACGCACAAGTTCCGCGAGGTGATGGGGTACGCCGACGCCGTGACCGTGCTGCGCCGGGGCAAGGCGGTGCACCATGCGCGCGTCGCCGACACCGACCCGCGCCGGCTGGCGCAGGCCATGATGGGCGAGGGCGTCGCACCGCCGCCCGAGGGCGAGACGGCGGCCGAGCACCATCCCGGGAATTCCATGCCAAATCGGGCTGCAGCGCCCGTCCCGCCTGCGCAGGCAGCTATCGAATCAGTAGCAAACGGGGCGGCCCCGGCGCTGCAGGTGCAGGGCCTGAAAGCCGAAGGCGACCGCGGCACCCTGGCCGTCGACGGCCTCAGCCTCGCGGTGCGCCCGGGCGAGATCCTCGGCGTGGCGGGCGTGTCGGGCAACGGCCAGCGCGAGCTGGTCGAGGCGCTGGTGGGCCAGCGCCCGCGCGCCGGCGGCACGGTGCACGTCATGGGGCAGCCCTACACCGCCAAGCGTGCCGAGAACCGCGCGCTCAAGGTGCGCAGCCTGCCCGAGGAGCCGCTGCGCAACGCCTGCGTGGGCGAGCTGAGCGTGGCCGAGAACATGGCGCTGCGCGACTTCGACCAGCCGCCGCTGGCCTCGGGCGGCCTGCTGCGCTTCGGCCAGTGGAAGCGCCGCGCGCGCGAGTGGATCGCCGAGTACGGCGTGAAGACGCAGGGCGAGGGCGCGCCGATCAAGAGCCTGTCGGGCGGCAACGTGCAGCGCGCGGTGCTGGCGCGCGAGCTCGCCGGCGAGATCAACGTGCTCATCGCCGCCAACCCGGTGTTCGGCCTGGACTTCGCGGCCGTGGCCGAGATCCATGGCCGCATCGTGCAGGTGCGCAACCAGGGCGGCGCGGTGCTGCTGGTGAGCGAGGACCTGGACGAGCTGCTGGAGCTGTCGGACCGCATCGTGGTGATGAGCGAGGGGCGCATCGTGCACGAGACCACGGCCGCCACCGCCGACCGTCATGAACTCGGCGCCTTCATGGGCGGAGGAGCGCACTGAATGAGGATCGACGCCCGACCCTTCGCCTACGAGTTCGAGCTGCCGCACACGGCGCTGGTGCTCATCGACATGCAGCGCGACTTCATCGAGCCCGGCGGCTTCGGCGAGACGCTGGGCAACGACGTGTCGCTGCTCGAGGCCATCGTGCCGGCCACGCAGGCGGTGCTGGCGGCGTGGCGCGCCGCCGGCGGCCTCGTCGTGCACACGCGCGAGGCGCACCGGCCCGACCTGTCGGACTGCCCGCCCGCCAAGCGCGAGCGCGGCAACCCCAGCCTGCGCATCGGCGACGTCGGCCCCATGGGCCGCATCCTGGTGGCCGGCGAGCCGGGCAGCCAGATCATCGACGCCCTGGCGCCGGCCCCCGGCGAGCTCGTCATCGACAAGCCGGGCAAGGGCATGTTCTATGCCACCGGCCTGCACGAGACGCTGCGCTCGCGCGGCATCACGCACCTGCTGTTCGGCGGCGTGACGACCGAGGTGTGCGTGCAGACCTCCATGCGCGAGGCCAACGACCGCGGCTACGAGGGCCTGCTGCTGGAGGACTGCACCGAGAGCTACTTCCCGCAGTTCAAGGCGGCCGCCATCGAGATGATCCGCGCGCAGGGCGCGATCGTCGGCTGGACGGCCCCCAGCAGCGCGCTGCACGCGGCGCTGGCCGCGGGCTGAGCGCGTACCATCCCGTGGTGTCCACCGTCCTGCGCCCTCCCCGCCGATCGAACCCCGACGACAGCGGCGCCTTCCGCTCGCGCGCCGACGAGGTCCATGCCCAGCTCAAGCGCGACATCGCCGAGTTCACGCTCGTGCCCGGCGACCGCTTCACCGAGAACGAGATCAGCGAACGCCTGGGCGTCTCGCGCACGCCGGTGCGCCAGGCGCTCTTCCGGCTGCAGCAGGAGGGCTTCGTCGAGGTGCTGTTCCGCAGCGGCTGGCGCGTGCTGCCCTTCGACTTCGACCAGTTCGAGCAGCTCTACGACCTGCGCATGGTGCTGGAGACCACCGCCGTGCACCGCCTGTGCGAAAGCGACCGCCGCATCGACCGCGCGCTGCTCGATTCGCTGATGAGCATCTGGCTGGTGCCCGCGGCCGAGCGCAGCGCCGACGGCGTGCAGGTGGCGCAGTGGGACGAGGCCTTCCATTGCGCGCTGGTCGAGGCGGCGGGCAACGCCGAGATGGCCCGTGTGCACCGCGACGTGACCGAGCGCATCCGCATCATCCGCCGGCTCGACTTCACGCAGCAGCCGCGCATCGACGCGACCTACGACGAGCACGCCAAGATCCTCAAGGCCATCCGCGCCAACCGCGGCGACCAGGCCGCGATGCTGCTGCGCGCGCACATCGAGACCAGCCAGTCCGAGGTGCGCAAGATCACGCTGCACCAGGTGCACCTGGCGCGGCACGCGGGCCGCTGAGCGCCGTCAATCGGCGGTGATGTTGCCGCGCTTGACCACCTCGGCCCAGCGTTGGGTGTCCTTCTGGATGAGCGTGCCGAACTCGGCCGGCGTCGAGCTGGCCGGCACCATGCCCTGCGACTCGAAGGACTTGGCGACCGCGGGCTGCCGGAGGACGGCAGCGATCTCGCGGTTGAGGCGTGCCACCACCTCCGGCGGCGTGCCCTTGGGTGCGAGCACGCCGTACCACATGTCGACGTTGTCGACGGCCACGCCGGCCTCGGCCAGGGTCGGCACCTCGGGCAGCTGCGGCAGCCGCTTCGCGCTGCCCGTGGCCAGGGCCCTGAGCTTGCCGGCCTGGATGTGCGGCAGCGCCACGTGCACCGGCAGGAACATGGCGTCGATGCGGCCGCCGAGCAGGTCGGTCACGGCGCCGGCAGTGCCCTTGTAGGGCACGTGCAGCAGCTCGGTGCCCGTGCCCTGCATCAGCAGCGCCATCGACAGGTGGTGCGGCGTGCCGACGCCCGGGGTGGCGTAGGTGAGCTTGCCGGGCTGCGCCTTGGCCGAGGCGACCAGCTGCGCCAGGGTGGTGGCCTTCTGCGCCTGCGGGTTGGTCACCAGCAGCAGCGTGCCCCAGGACGTGAGCGTGACGGGCGTGAAGTCGGCCACCGGGTCGTAGGCGAGCGACTTGTACAGGCTCTTGTTCATCACCAGCGTGTTGACCTGCACCATCAGGGTGTAGCCGTCGGGCTTGGCGCGGGCCACCTTCTCGCTGCCGATGTTGCCGCTGGCGCCCGGGACGTTGTCCACCACCACCGGCTGGCCCAGCGTCTGCGGCAGCTGCGCCGAGAGCTGGCGGGCGATGAGGTCGATGCCGGTGCCCGGCGTGTAGGGCACGACCAGCGTGATCGGCTGGTCGGGCCAGGCATGGGCGGCCATCGCACCGGCGGCGGTGGCGAGGGCGGCGAGGGCGCGGATGAGAAGGCGCATGGTTCGTTGTCTCCGTTCTTCGAAAAAGGGGCGCAGCGCGTCAGAGGTAGGACGCCCGCTCTCGCAGGGCCGCCGGCGCATAGCCCGCCACGCGCTTGTAGTTGTCCGAGATGGCCTGCAGCTCGGCCTGGGTCACGACGGCATCGAGGTCGTCGAAGCGCTGGCCGCGCGCGCGTTCGTACACCTCGCGCAGGATCGCGTCCGGCGGGTTGGTGCGGTTCGTGAGCACCACGTTCGTGGTCGCCTCCACGCGCACGCGGTCGTAGCTTTCCAGCGCTGCGGCGCCGACGCCCTCGCGCTTGAGCGCGCCGGCCAGCACCCGCGCGTCGATGATCGCCTGCCCCGCGCCGTTGGAGCCGCGCGGCACCATCGGGTGTGCCGCGTCGCCCAGCAGCGTCAGCCGGCCGTGCGTCCAGCGCGGCAGCGGGTCCTGGTCGACCATCGGGTACTCGAGGATGGTGTCCGAGGCGCGGATCAGCGCCGGCACGTCCAGCCAGTCGAAGTGCCAGTCGGCGAACACCGGCAGGAAGTCCTCCAGTCGGCCGGGCCGGCTCCAGTCGCGCATCGCGGGCTGGGGCGCGTGGATTTCCGCCACCCAGTTCACCAGCTGCCGACCCCGGCCGTCGACGTTGTCGCGGATGGGGTAGATGACCATCTTGCCCACGGCGAGCCAGCCCGCGCGCACCATGCTCGCGCCCGAGAGGAAGGGCTCCCACACGGCGGTGCCGCGCCACATGTTGACCCCCGAGTAGCGCGGTGCGCCCTCGGCAGGGTAGAGCTGCTTGCGCAGCGCCGAGTGGATGCCGTCGCAACCCACCGCCACCGCACCGCGCACCGGCGCGCGGCCATCGGCGAAGTGCACCGTCACGCCGGCGTCGTCCTGCTCGACGCCGGTGCAGCGGTGGCCGCACACCACGCTGTCGGGGCCGAGGCGGGCGAGCGTCTCGCGCAGCAGCACCGTCTGCAGGTCGCCGCGGTGGATCGAGTACTGCGGCCAGTCGTAGCCCGCGTGCTGCCCGGCCGCTTCGCGGAACACCAGTTGCCCGTGCTCGGTGAAGAAGATCGATTCGCGCGTGCGCACGCCGACCGCGTCGAGCGCGTCCAGCAGGCCCAGCTCGGCCAGCTCGCGCACCGCATGCGGCAGCAGGTTGATGCCCACGCCCAGGGGCCGCAGCTCGGGCACCGCTTCATACACGCGGCAGGGGATGCCGGCCTGGTGAAGGCTCAGCGCGAGCGTCAGGCCGCCGATGCCGGCGCCGAGGATCAGCACCGGCGGGTTCGTCGGCGAGGTGGAAGAGGAGGAGGAGGAAGGGTTCATGGCGGAAACGGCGTTGCGGTGCGCCGGCAGGCGCGGCGATGTCTCGGCCCGTATTGGGACCGCAAACGAGACATATGGGAAATTTAGATGTGATATGGATTTATCATGAACTCTTATGAACATGAGCACCCGCCAGATGCGAGCCTTCCTCGAGGTCGCGCGGGTCGGCAACTTCACACGGGCCGCCGAACAGACGCACATCACCCAGGCCGGCCTGAGCATCCTGATCCGCGAGATGGAGCGCCAGCTCGGCACGCGGCTGTTCGACCGCACCACGCGCATGGTCAGCCTCACGGCCGCCGGGCGGCGCCTGCTGCCGGTGGTGGAGCGGCTGGTCACCGAGCTCGACGACGTGGCCGCGCAGCTCGGGGCCGAAGGCGATGCCGCGCGCCAGACCCTGCGCGTGGCGGCCACGCCGCTGGTGTCCTCGCACCTGCTGCCGCAGGTCTTCGCGGGCTTTCGTGCAGCCCATCCGGGCGTCACGCTGCGCCTCTTCGATGCCGACCTGCGGGACGTCGAGACGCTGGTGGCCGGCGGCGATGCCGACCTGGGCCTGGGCTTCTTCTTCCGCACCGGGCCGGGGCTGGAGCGGGTGCCGGTGGGGCGCTTCGAGCTGATGCGCGTCTCGGCCCTCGGCGAGGAACAGCCCGCCCGCGAGGCGCGAGCGCCGGCCACGGTGCCGTGGTCCTCGCTGCGGGGCGCGCCGCTCATCGGATTGCCGGCCGGCAATCCGATCCAGAAGGTGATCGATCGCCAGCTGGCCGACCTGGGACTGGCCGATGCGCAGGCCGGCGCCTTCAACTTCTTCGGCACGCTGATCTCGATGGTCGAGGCCGGTTTCGGCACCGCGGTGATGCCCACCTTCGCGATGGCTGCCTGCCGCCGGCACCGGGTGCGGACCGCGGTGCTGGTGAAGCCGCGCGTCGGCCTGGATTTCTACCGCATCGCCCGGCGCGGCACGCACGAGACCGAGGCGATGCGCGCCTTCGCCGCGACCCTGGCGCAAGCGCTGCCGGCGCTGTCGCGCTAGCAGGGCCGCCTCGATCGCCGGCCCCGACGCCGGTGTCACCGCACCGTCAGCACGATCTTTCCCTGGATGTTCCCCCGGCTCGCGCGCTCGTGGGCGCGGCGCGCGTCTGCCAGCGCGAAGGTGCTGTCGATGGCGACGCGCACCGTGCCGGCGTCGAGCAGTTCGGCCAGCGAGGCGAGTTGCGCCCCGTTCGATCGCACCTGCGTCGTCGAGACCGTGATGCCCAGCCGCTGGGCCTCGTCGGCCCCCGCGAAACCCAGCGGGAAGATCGGAAACAGGGCGCCATCGCGCCGGAGGGTCGGCAGAAAGCGCGCGGCGCCCGCCCCGCCCACGGCGTCGACGACGAGATCGATGTCCCGCACCACGGATTCCGCCGCCGTGCGGGTGTAGTCGATGAAGACGTCCGCGCCCAGGCCGTGCACGAACGCTGCGTGGCGGCCGGACGCCACCGCGATGACGCGTGCGCCCTTCCACTTGGCGAGCTGCACCGCGAACTGGCCCACGCCGCCGGCGGCGCCGTTGACGAGCACGGTCCGGCCCGCCAGGGGCACGGGCACATGCCGATGGGGCTGCAGCGGGTTCGGCACGTCGTGCCCGGCCTCGACCAGGAACTGCCACGCGGTGAGCAGCGACATCGGCGCACCCGCCGCATGCACATGGTCGATGCCGCGCGGCTTGCGCGCGACCTGCCATGCCGGCACGCTGACCGATTCCGCGTAGGCCCGGCTGCCCCCGGCCAGGCCCTCGGGAAAGCGGACCATCGCGTACACCTCGTCGCCGACGCCGAAGTCATGGACGTCCTCGGCGACCGCGTCGATCACGCCGGACACGTCCGTGCCGAGGATGAGGGGAAAGGACACGGCCGGCTGCCACTGCGGCGGCAGCATCCGGTATCCCTCGCGCAGGTACCAGTCCGGCGGGTTGATGCCGACGGCATGGACGCGCACGCGCACCTCTCCCGGCGCGACGGTGGGCAGGGGCGCGTCCTCGTAACGCAGCACCTCGGGGCCGCCGAAAGCGTGTTGCCGGACGGCCTTCATGGTCGAGGAGTTCATCAGCTTTCCTTGCATGTGCTGTGTGCACCCGTGGCGGCCGGACATCGGCGCCTTCGGGGTGCTCGCGGCCGCCTCGGGGCAGCGCATGAAGGGCAGTGTGGGCTTCGGCGGGCAGTTTGATAATCGGGCTGTCGCTCACTTGTTTTGTGCCATGAAGGAACAAATCACCCTCGAACGCATGACCGGCATCGTGGCGTTCGCGCGCGCGGCGTCCTGCGGCAGCTTCACCGCGGCGGCGCAGTCGCTGTCCGTGTCGCCCTCGGCCGTCAGCAAGACGATCCAGCGCCTGGAACAGCAGCTGGGCGTGCGTCTGTTCACGCGGACCACCCGCTCCTTGACGCTGACGCCCGAGGGGCGCGAGCTGCACGGCCGGGCGCTGCAACTGCTGCGGGCGGCCGAAGAGGTCGTGCAGTCGGCAGCCGCGGTGCGGTCGGAGCCCGCCGGCGTGCTGAAGGTGGCCGCGTCGATGCCCATCGGCGTGCGGCTGCTGGCGCCCGCATTGCCGGCCTTCCGCCGGCGCCATCCGAAGCTGCGCGTCGACCTGCGGCTGGGCGACCGCTTCGTCAACCTGGTGGAGGAGGGCGTCGACGTGGCCGTGCGCATCGGCCACCTGGCCGATTCGAGCCTGCTGTCGCGCGGCCTGGCGCGCACGCGCATCGGCGCGTTCGCCTCGCCCGCCTACCTGGCGCGCCGGGGCGCTCCCGGGCACCCCGGGGACCTCGGGGAGCACGACTGCGTGAGCTTCCGCTACCAGACTTCGGGACAGGTGATGGCGTGGAGCTTCCAGGTGGGCAGCCGGACCATCGAGTTCAATCCCGACGCCGCCCTCGTGCTGGATGCCAGCGACGCGATCGCCGAGGTGCTCGCCGCCGGTGGGGGCATCGGCATGCTGGGGTCGTTCATTGCTGCGCCGTATGTCGAGCGGGGCCTGCTGGTGCCCGTTCTCGGCGATTTCGCGGTGGACGGGGCGCCGATCACCGCCGTCTGGCCCGAAAGCCGGCGCGCGAGCCCGAACGCCAGGGCCTTCATCGACTACCTCGCCGAGCTGTTCGCATCGCCGGCGCCGGCTGCCGCGTGAGGCGCGGGGCGCGCGCCCGCGTGCCCGCGGCCTACGCCAGCGTGAACTCGTAGTCCACCGTGATCGGCGCGTGGTCGCTGAACTTGATGGTCTTGAAGATGTGCTCGCTGCGGGCGAGCTGCGCCAGCGCCGGGGTGGCGAGGTGGTAGTCCAGCCGCCAGCCCACGTTCTTCGCGTAGGCCTGGCCGCGGTTGCTCCACCACGTGTAGCAGGCGTCGGTGGTGTCGGGCTGCAGGTGGCGGTACACGTCGACCAGGCCGGCGCCTTCGGCACCGGCGTCGAGCAGGCGCGTCATCCAGGCACGTTCCTCGGGCAGGAAGCCGCTGTTCTTCTGGTTGCCCTTCCAGTTCTTGAGGTCGGCCTCCTTGTGGGCGATGTTGATGTCGCCGCACAGGATGAACTCGCGGCCCTGCTTGAGCGCGACGAGGTAGGGCATGAAGCCGGCGAGGAAGCGGAACTTGGCGGCCTGCCGCTCCTCGCCCGAACTGCCGCTGGGGAAGTAGCAGCTGATGATCGACAGCTTGCGCCTGGGCGTGTCGAAGCGCAGTTCCAGGTAGCGGCCTTCGGCATCGAACTCGGCGTCGCCCCAGCCGACGACGACGTCGCTGGGCGCATGCTTCGTGTAGATCGCCGTGCCCGCGTAGCCCTTCTTCTCGGCGAAGTGGAAGTGGCCCTTGAGCCCGGCCATTTCCTCGAAGCGGCCCTCCACGTCGCTGGCCGAGACGCGGATTTCCTGCATGCAAATACAATCCGGCGCCGTTTCGGCGACCCAGTCGGCCACGCCCTTGGTGGCGGCCGAGCGCAGGCCGTTGAGGTTGAGGCTGGTCAGTTTGAACACGACGAGGAATTCCCGATGGCTGAGGTGAAAACGGATGGGGCGCTGGCGCAGGACTTCGTGCAGTTCGCGCTCGATGCCGGCGTGCTGCGCTTCGGCCAGTTCAAGACCAAGGCCGGGCGCATGAGCCCCTATTTCTTCAATGCCGGGCTGTTCAA
Organism: Pseudomonadota bacterium; assembly: GCA_031119395.1. GTDB lineage: Bacteria > Pseudomonadota > Gammaproteobacteria > Burkholderiales > Burkholderiaceae_C > Xenophilus. Next base: position 1,557 of record JAVHYA010000071.1, on the reverse strand, counting down.
CGACGGCGCCCGGATCGCGCGGCTGGCGGAATTCTATGCAGCGCGCCTGATCGATTCGGGCGTCGAGTTCGACATGATCTTCGGCCCCGCGTACAAGGGCATCCCGCTGGGGGCCACGGTGGCGGCCGAACTGGCGCGGCGGGGCCGCAACGTGCCCTTCGCCTACAACCGCAAGGAGGCCAAGGACCACGGCGAGGGCGGCACGCTGGTGGGCGCGCCCCTGCAGGGCCGGGTGCTCATCGTGGACGACGTGATGTCCGCCGGGACCGCCGTGCGCGAGTCGATCGCCACCATCCGCGCCGCCGGCGCCACGCCGCACGCCGTGGCCATCGCGCTCGACCGCCAGGAGATGGCAACCGAGAACGGGGTGGACGTGCCGCACAGTGCCGTGCAATATGTCCGCAATCAACTGGGCATGCAGGTGATCGCCATCGCCACACTGAACGACTTGCTAGAGTATTTGGACCAGCGTGCGAGCGACGAATTGCGTGCGCACCGAGAGGGAGTGTTGGCGTACCGTTCGCGCTACGGCGCGGCCTGATGGCCGTCCCCCACCGGAGACCCGTGTTGCACATCGCCCGACCTGCTCGCTTCTTCCGCGGCCTAGCACTGGCGGCCTGTGCCGTCCTGGCCTGCGGGCTCCTCCGGGCGCAACAGGGCCAGGGGCCGACGAACGCGGGAGGCATCTACAGCTGCGTGGATGCCAGCGGGCGCACCATCACCTCCGACCGGCCCATCCCGGCCTGCTTCGATCGTGAACAGGTCGAACTCACGCCCAGCGGCACCGTGCGCCGCCGCATCGAGCCGCGCTACACGGCGCGCGAGCTGGAGCAGCGCGAGGCGCGCCAGCGCGAGGCCGAGCAGGCGGCGCTGCGTGCGCGCGAGGAGCGCCGCCGCGAGCGCGCGCTGCTCGTTCGCTACCCGAACGCCGCGACCCACGACCGCGAGCGGGGCGAAGCGATGAAGCAGATCGATGCCGTGATCGGCGCCGCGCGCACGCGCCTGGGCGAACTGGCCGAGGAGCGCCGCAAGATCGACGGCGAAATGGAGTTCTACAAGAAGGACCCGAGCAAGGCGCCGCCCTCGCTGCGTCGCCAGCTCGAGGACAACGACCAGAGCGCGGCGGTGCAGAACCGCTTCATCGCCGAGCAGGACGCCGAGAAGCGCCGGGTGAACGCCCGCTTCGACGAGGAGCGCACGCGCCTCGTGCAGCTGTGGTCGCCCGAGAACGGCGGCACGGCGCAGCGCCCGGCGCCGTGAGCGAGCGCGGCCTGCACCGCGGCGCTTTGCTCACTTTTTGATAGCTGCTCGCGCCCGCCCGGCGGGCGTTGCAGGCACTTTTTGCCTGCAAGTGGCAGGCAGGCCGCTCAGCCCAGCTTCGACTTGATCAGCGCGTTGACCTGCGCCGGATTGGCCTTGCCGGCGCTGGCCTTCATCACCTGGCCGACCAGGGCGTTGAAGGCCTTGTCCTTGCCGGCGCGGTACTCGGCGATGTTCTTCTCGTTCTTGGCCAGCACCTCGTCGACGATCTTCTCCAGCGCGCCGGTGTCGCTCATC
>JAVHYA010000070.1 GCA_031119395.1 Pseudomonadota bacterium | reverse complement strand
CGCGCTTGTTCTTCAGCATCGCCAGGGCGTGCATCGGGATGTCGGGACGCGTCGTGGCGTCGGGCGCGGGCGACAGGTCGTCGGTGTTGGTCTCGCCCGGCACCTTGAACACGGTGAAGGTGATGCTCTGCGGCACCTCGGGACGGCTGGTGAACCATTCCGCGTCGGCCCAGCTCTGCAGCACGGCCTGGGCATGGGCGTTGCCGGCGTCGGCCAGTTCCTTGACATCGTGGAACTGGTCGAACATCAGCAGCGTCTTCTTGAGGCCTTCGGCGGCCACGGCGCCCACTTCGGCGTCCTTCAGCAGGTCGATCAGCGGCCCGATGTTGTAGCCGCCGAGCATGGTGCCCAGCAGTTCGGTGGCGTGTGCCCGGGAGATCAGCGCGTTCTTCTCGGTGCCGTGCGCCACGGCAGCCAGGTAGCTGGCCTTGACCTTGGCGGCGTCGTCCACGCCCGCCGGCACGCGGTGCGTCAGCAGGTTGAGCAGGAATTCGCCGTCCTTGGTGGACGCGTTCTTCAGCAGCTCGATGAGCTCGCTGGTCTGCTTGGCCGACAGGGGCAGCGGCGGAATGCCCAGCGCGGCGCGCTCGGCAACGTGGTCAACATAGGCTTGCAACATCTTCTTTTCTCCGGGAACGGGGCTGGCGGCAGCGCAAGCAAGACGCGCGCCGCCAGCGTGGGGCGAAATCGCGGGTTATTTCTTCGGCGCGTCGGCGCCGTCGAACAGGGCCTTCGGCGGGTTCTTCTTCATTTCGTCGGCGAAGGCGAGCTGGGCCGGCGACTGGCATTCGTCGGCAAGGCGCACACCCTGCTTCTGGTTCATCAGCATCGACTTGTTGCCCAGCTGGAGCCACATGGCCCCGGCACGCGCGTCTTCGAGGCGGATGGCGCCGGTGCGGCTTTCGACCGGGTACATGCGATAGCGCGCGCCCTTGGTCGAGACGGTGAAGAAGCCGGGCTTCTTGTCGTCGGCGGTCACGGTCACATCGGCGCCCAGTTCGCACTGGATCTTGCCGGTGAACACCTTCTGCGCCACCGCGAGTTCGGCGTCGGTCAGCACCACGCTCGGGTCGTCCGCGATGGGCGTGACTTCTTCGACCGCCTTGGCGGCGCTGCGCGTGATGGGCGCCTTTTTCTTGGGGGCGGCCTTGGTGGTCTTGGCTGCCGCCTTGGCGGCCGGCTTGGCGGCCGGCTTGGCCGTGCTGCTGCTCTGCGCCGAAGCGGCGAAAGGCAGGGCGACGGCGGCGGCGACGAGGAGTGCGAGCGTCTTCATGGAGGGGCTTCCTTGGGCGTGAAAGTTGTGCGTCAGTTTTCCGTGGCGGCGGGCACGAACCACGCCTGCGCTTCGGACGGCAGCGCACGCCCCGTGGCGTGCGCACGCGCCAGCACCTGCCAGAAATGGCGGTAGCTCGCGCGGTCGTGCAATGTGCCATCAAATTGGACCGGAGCCCAGTCTGCATCTGCGGCAGCAGCTATTATTTTTGTAGCAATGTGAATCTGTTCCTCGTCGGGCGCGAAGGCCTCGAGGATGGGGCGGATCTGGTTCGGATGGATGCTCCACATCCGCGTGTAACCGAACTCGCGGCTGGCGCGGCGCGCCGCGGTGCGCAAGGCCTGCGCATCGCCGAACTCGGTGACCACGCAGTGCGAGGGCACCTTGCCGAAGGCGTGGGCGGCCGAGGCGATCTCGAGCTTGGCCCGCACCACCAGCGGGTGCGAGAACTGGCCCGCCACGCCCATGCCGTCGGACGGGATGGCCCCCGCGTGGGCCGAGACGAAATCCATCAGACCGAAGCTGAGCGACTGCACGCGCGGGTGGGCGGCGATGTCGAAGGCATGCCGCACCGCCAGCGGCGATTCGATGAGCACATGCAGCGGCAGGCCCGGGGCGCCGGCGGCGTCCAGCGCCGCGGCGGCACGCACCACGTCGGCCAGCCGCTCGACCTTCGGCACCATCAGGTGGCTGAGCCGGTCGCCTGCGCGGCCGGCAATAACAGCCACGTCGGCGTCGAAAGCGGGATGGTCGACCGGGTGCACGCGCACGCCGACGCGCATGCCCGGCGCTGCGGCCAGCGCCAGTTCGGTCACCAGCTGCGCGTGCTCGGCCTCGCCGCCCACGGGCGCACCGTCCTCGCAATCGAGCGTGACGTCGAACACGCAGGCGCCGAACTCCTGCGCCATCTCGGCCTGAAGGGCGAGGCTCTTGCGCATGCGCACCTCGACACCGCTGTAGTGGTCGCAGACCGGCAGGCTCACGGCGCCGGCCTGCGCCCCGAGCAGCACCTCGGCGGGATGGGCGCGGTGCGAAGTGGTCATGCCGCCTTGCGCGCAACGATGAACATGCGCGGGAAGGCGAGCAGGCGCTTGCCGTCCGTGCGCACGGGGTAGGCCGCATCGACGCGGCGCTCGTACTCCGCCAGGTAGCTCGCCCGCAGTTCGGGCGAGAGCGGATCGATGAAGGGCCGCAACCCGGTGGCGCGCACCCACTCGACGATGGCGGCGGCCGAATCCATGCGGTGCTGGTAGACCGTGTGCCAGACGTCGACCTCGGCCGCCAGCGGCGCCAGCAGGTCGTAGTAGCCGCCGATCGTCAGCAGTTCGGTGCGCAGCCGGGTGTAGTCGCCGATGGGCTCCTTCCACGGCGCCTGGGCCGCCACCTCGCGCATCAGGCGGTGCGTGGGCTCGGCGCGGTTGTCGGGCATCTGGACGGCGAGCACGCCGCCCGGCGCCAGGGCCGCGAACAGGCGCGGGATGAGCGCCTCGTGGTCGGGCACCCATTGCAGGGCGGCGTTGGCGTAGATGAGATCCGGCGCGCCGGCGTCCGCGGCCGGCGCCCAGGTGGCGATGTCGCTGAGCTCGAAGCGAGCCTGCGGCAGCCGCTCGCGGGCGCTGACGAGCATCGCCTCGGAATTGTCGGTGCCGGTGACCTGCGCCTGCGGGAAGCGCCGCACCAGCAGCTCGGTGGAGTTGCCGGGGCCGCAGCCCAGGTCGACCACGCGGGCGGCCGTGGCCAGGGGAACCCGCGCCAGCAGCTCGATCGCCGGGCGCGTGCGCTCGTCCTCGTAGCGGCGATAGAGCGCGGGGTTCCACTCGGCCATGGCGGTCTCTCAGAGCAGGTGCTTGACGCCGTCCTGCTCGCCCTGGAGTTCGGCCAGGGTCTTGTCGATGCACTTCTGGCTGAACTCGTCGATCGGCAGGCCTTCGACGATCTTGTACTTGCCGTTCTCCGTCGTGACGGGGAAGCCGAAGATCACGTCCTTGGGGATGCCGTACTCGCCGTTGGAAGGCACGCCCATCGTGACCCACTTGCCGTTGGAGCCCAGGGCCCAGTCGCGCATGTGGTCGATGGCGGCGTTGGCGGCCGACGCGGCCGAGGACAGGCCGCGTGCGTCGATGATGGCTGCGCCGCGCTTGCCCACGGTCGGAAGGAAGACGGTCTCGTTCCAGACCTGGTCGTTGATGGTGTCCTTGACGGACTTGCCGCCGATGGTGGCGAAGCGGTAGTCGGCGTACATGGTGGGCGAGTGGTTGCCCCACACGGTGAGCTTCTCGATCTCGCCGACCTTGCCGCCGGTCTTGGCGGCGATCTGGCTGGCGGCGCGGTTGTGGTCCAGGCGCAGCATGGCGGTGAAGTTCTCGCGCGGCAGGCTGGGCGCGCTCTTCATGGCGATGTAGGCGTTGGTGTTGGCGGGGTTGCCGACGACCAGGACCTTGACGTCACGCGATGCGACCTTGTCCAGGGCCTTGCCCTGGGCGGTGAAGATCTGGGCGTTGGCGGCCAGCAGGTCGGCGCGTTCCATGCCGGGGCCGCGGGGGCGGGCACCGACGAGCAGCGCGTAGTCGGCGTCCTTGAAGGCCACTTCCGGGTCACCGGTGGGCACCACGCCGGCCAGCAGCGGGAAGGCGCAGTCTTCCAGTTCCATGATCACGCCCTTGAGCGCCTTCTGCGCCTTCTCGTCGGGGATCTCGAGCAGCTGCAGGATGACCGGCTGGTCCTTGCCGAGCATCTCGCCCGAGGCGATGCGGAACAGGAGGGCGTAACCGATTTGACCTGCAGCGCCGGTGACGGCAACGCGGACGGGCTTTTTGCTCATGGGAGAACTCCAGAAGGTGATGGGAAAACGCGTGCGACCCTTCTGGCAACGATGGAGCAACAGAAGGACCGCCGAAACGCTGCGATCCCGGCGCCGAGCCCACGGCGTCCGTGCACCGTGCAAGGCCCGCCTGCGCGCGGGAACCATCGAGCATTCTAGGCTCAATCGATGGCGCTTGTCTTATGTCTTATATAAGATACGCCCTGCGAACCCGACCGCGGCCTTGCCGACGAAGCCGCGCCGGGCGCCCCCACCTTCCATGTCCGCCTCCAGCCCCATCGCCGAACCGAGCACCCCCTCGTTCAGCCCCTTGTACCAGCAGATCAAGGCGTTGATATTGCAGAGCCTGCAGGCGGGCGAATGGAAGCCGGGCGAGCCCATCCCCAGCGAGATCGAACTGGCGGCGCGCTACCGCGTGAGCCAGGGCACGGTGCGCAAGGCGATCGACGAGCTCGCCGCGGAGAACCTGGTCGTGCGGCGCCAGGGCAAGGGCACCTTCGTCGCCACCCATGCCGAACAGCATGTGCAGTACCGCTTCCTGAAGCTGGTGCCCGACGCCGGCGATCCGAACAACGAAGGCCCCGCCGAACGCACCATCGTCGACTGCCGGCGCCAGCGCGCGAGTGCCGAGGTGGCGCGCGCCCTGGCATTGCGCACCGGGGACCCGGTGCTGCAGGTGCGACGCGTGCTGGCCTACGGCGGCGTGCCGACCATCCTGGAGGACCTGTGGCTTCCGGGCACCCCCTTCAAGGGCCTCACGGCCGAACGACTGACCCAATGGCACGGGCCGATGTATGCGCTCTTCGAGACCGAGTTCGGCGTGCGCATGGTCCGCGCCGAAGAAAAGCTGCGCGCCGTGCTGCCCGATGCGCAGCAGGCGCGCCTGCTCGAGGTCGACACCACCACCCCGCTGCTGAGCGTCGAGCGCGTCGCCCACACCTACCACGACACGCCCATGGAGCTGCGACGCGGCCTGTACCGCACCGACACGCACCACTATCGCAACGACCTCGGTTGATGCACGACAACAAGGAAAAAGGGCTGCAGCGCCCGAGCAGCGGGCGACTCCAGCTATCAAACCGATAGCAGTCGAGCGAGTTGGTGCGATGAGCCCTTCGCGACCGGTGCGTCATGGTGCATTGCAATAGAATTTTGCGTTGTTTGCATTTCGCCCGAAGAACAAGCCGCTTCCTCCATAAACACGAAAGCCATCCCCCATGACAGAGCTTGCATCCTCCTCACGGCCACGCCGCGAGTTCCGAAACATCAACGCGATCACCGACCTCACCACCTACCGGTTGCCGCCTGCCGGCATCGTGTCGATCCTGCATCGCGTGAGCGGCGTGCTGATGTTCCTGCTGATGCCCTTCATCATCTGGATGTTCGACACCTCCGTCTCTTCCGAAATCTCGTTCGCCAAGTTCAAGGCCGCCTTCAACAGCGGCCTTGGTTTCGTTCCGGGGTGGTTCCTCAAGCTGGTGGCGCTGGCACTGATCTGGGCGTACCTGCATCACTTCATCGCCGGCCTGCGCCACCTGTGGATGGACGTGAGCCACGCGGCGGTGACCAAGGAGTTCGGCAAGACCTCCGCCATCGTCACCCTGGCGCTGAGCGTGCTGCTCACCGTCGTGCTGGGCGCCAAGCTCTTCGGCCTCTACTGATCAACGGAGCACATTCATCATGGCAGTGAACTACGGCTCCAAGCGCGTCGTCGTCGGCGCGCACTACGGCCTTCGCGACTGGCTCTCGCAGCGCATCACCGGCGCCCTCATGGCGCTCTTCACCCTCATCGTGCTGGCGCAGCTGCTGCTGACCAGCGGCCCGATCGGCTACGACAAGTGGGCCGGCATCTTCGCCTCGCAGTGGATGAAGGTCCTCACCTTCGCCGTGATCGCGGGCCTGCTCTACCACGTGTGGGTCGGCATGCGCGACGTGTGGATGGATTACGTCCAGCCCGTCGGCATCCGCCTTGCCCTGCAGATCTTCACCATCGTCTGGCTGGTGGGTTGCGCGGGTTGGGCCATCCAAGTCCTCTGGAGAGTGTGATTCCAATGAGCTACACAAAAGAAAAAATCGCCCACCGCAAGTTCGACGTCGTCATCGTCGGGGCCGGTGGCTCGGGCCTGCGTGCCGCGCTGGAACTCTCGCGCGCCGGGCTCACCGTGGCCTGCCTGTCCAAGGTCTTCCCCACCCGTTCGCACACCGTGGCGGCGCAGGGTGGCGTGTCGGCCTCCCTGGGCAACATGTCCGAGGACAACTGGCACTACCACTTCTACGACACCATCAAGGGCTCCGACTGGCTCGGCGACCAGGACGCGATCGAGTTCATGTGCCGCGAAGCGCCGAACGTCGTGATCGAGCTCGAGCACTTCGGCATGCCCTTCGACCGCAACCCGGACGGCACCATCTACCAGCGCCCCTTCGGCGGCCACACCGCCAACTACGGCGAGAAGCCGGTGCAGCGCGCCTGCGCCGCGGCCGACCGCACCGGCCACGCGATGCTGCACACGCTCTACCAGCAGAACGTCAAGTCCAAGACGAACTTCTTCGTCGAATGGATGGCGCTGGACCTGATCCGCGACGCCGATGGCGACGTGGTGGGCGTCACCGCGCTCGAACTGGAAACCGGCGACCTGCACGTGCTGCAGGCCAAGGCCGTGCTGCTGGCCACCGGCGGTGCGGGCCGCATCTTCGCCGCCTCGACCAACGCCTTCATCAACACCGGCGACGGCCTGGGCATGGCGGCGCGCGCCGGCATCCCGCTGCAGGACATGGAGTTCTGGCAGTTCCACCCCACCGGCGTGGCCGGCGCGGGCGTGCTGCTGACCGAAGGCTGCCGCGGCGAAGGCGCCATCCTGCTCAACAGCAACGGCGAGCGCTTCATGGAGCGCTACGCGCCCACGCTGAAGGACCTGGCGCCGCGCGACTTCGTCTCGCGCTCGATGGACCAGGAAATCAAGGAAGGTCGCGGCTGCGGTCCCAACAAGGACTACATCCTGATGAAGCTCGACCACCTGGGCGCCGACACCATCCGCAAGCGCCTGCCCTCGGTGGAAGAGATCGGCCACAACTTCGCCAATGTCGACATCACCAAGGAGCCGATCCCGGTGGTGCCCACCATCCACTACCAGATGGGCGGCATCCCGACCAACATCAACGGCCAGGTCGTGGTGCAGAACGGCGACGTGAACAACCAGGTCGTGAGCGGCCTGTACGCGGTGGGCGAATGCTCCTGCGTGTCGGTGCACGGCGCCAACCGCCTGGGCACCAACTCGCTGCTCGACCTGCTGGTGTTCGGCAAGTCGGCCGGCAAGCACATCGTCGAGTTCGTCAAGGGCAGCGGGGAACACAAGCCCCTGCCGAAGGACGGCGCAGACCGCTCGCTGGCCCGCCTGAACCAGCTGCAGGATTCGACCGGCGGCGAGTACGCCCAGGAAATCGCCAACGACATCCGCAGCACCATGCAGCAGCACGCCGGCGTGTTCCGCACGCAGGCGAGCATGGACGAAGGCGTCGGCAAGATCGATGCGATCCGCGACCGCGTCGGCGCCGTGGCGCTGGCCGACAAGTCGCTGGTGTGGAACACCGCCCGCATGGAAGCCCTCGAGGTCGACAACCTGATCGAGGTCGCCCAGGCCACCATGACCTCGGCGGCGGCGCGCCACGAATGCCGCGGCGCCCACACCGTCGACGACTACGAGCGCCCGGCCGACGATCCGGAATGCCCGCTGGGCCGCAACGACAAGGAATGGATGAAGCACACGCTGTGGCACAGCGCGGGCAACAACCTGACCTACAAGCCGGTCAATCTGAAGCCCCTGACGGTCGAATCGGTTCCGCCGAAGGTCCGCACGTTCTGAACAAGGTCCCACCACGATGAAGCGCACATTCAAGATCTACCGCTACGACCCGGACAAGGACGCCAAGCCCTACATGCAGACCGTCGAGATCGAACTCGACGGGCACGAGCGCATGCTGCTGGATGCCCTGGTCAAGCTCAAGGCGCAGGACCCGACCATCTCCTTCCGCCGCTCCTGCCGCGAAGGCGTGTGCGGTTCGGATGCGATGAACATCAACGGCAAGAACGGCCTGGCGTGCCTCACCAACATGAACACGCTCAAGGACCCGATCGTGCTCAAGCCCCTGCCCGGCCTGCCGGTCATCCGCGACCTGATCGTGGACATGACGCAGTTCTTCAAGCAGTACAACTCGATCAAGCCGTACCTCATCAACGACACGCCGCCGCCCGAGCGCGAGCGCCTGCAGTCGCCCGAGGAACGCGAGGAACTCAACGGCCTGTACGAGTGCATCCTGTGCGCAAGCTGCTCCACCAGCTGCCCGAGCTTCTGGTGGAACCCCGACAAGTTCGTCGGCCCGGCCGGCCTGCTGCAGGCCTACCGCTTCATCGCCGACAGCCGCGACGAAGCCACCGGTGCACGCCTGGACAACCTCGAGGACCCGTACCGCCTGTTCCGCTGCCACACCATCATGAACTGCGTGGACGTGTGCCCCAAGCACCTGAACCCCACGCAGGCGATCGGCAAGATCAAGGAACTGATGGTGCGCCGCGCCGTCTGACGGCAGCGCCTGCAAGGAACACGCATGCCCCCTGCGCACGACGCCACCCTCGACCTGCTCGACCCCCGCGAGGTCGGCAAGCTGAAATGGCGCTGCCGGCGGGGCCTGCTGGAAAACGATCTCTTCATCGCCCGTTTCTTCGAGCGGCATGAATCTCGCTTGACCGTCGGTCAGGCCCAGGCGATGGAGACGCTCATGGATCTGTCGGACAACGACCTCCTGGACCTCCTGCTGCAAAGAAAGGAGCCCGAGCCCGCATGGGCCGGGGCCGAGGTGGTGGCGTTGATCGGGCTGATGCGCGCCGAGGGCGCGCACCGGCCGCCGGTTCCGTTTCCGTCTTCGTCTTCTTAATCAACCTTCCGAGAGAAAGTCGCTATGAAAGCTTCCGACACCAAGGCCGCCCTGTCCTTCAGCAACGGCGGCCAGACCGTGGACCTGCCGATCTACAAGGGCACCATCGGCCCCGACGTGATCGACATCCGCAAGCTGTACGCGCAGACGGGCATGTTCACCTATGACCCGGGCTTCATGTCGACGGCCTCCTGCCAGTCGGCCATCACGTACATCGACGGCGACAAGGGCGAGCTGCTGTACCGCGGCTACCCCATCGAACAGCTCGCCACCAACTGCGACTACCTCGAGACCTGCTACCTGCTGCTCAACGGCGAGCTGCCGAACGAGTCCGAGAAGCAGAAGTTCACGCACCTGGTGACCAACCACACGATGGTCAACGAGCAGATGCAGTTCTTCCTGCGCGGCTTCCGCCGCGACGCGCACCCGATGGCCATCATGACCGGCCTGGTGGGCGCGCTGTCGGCCTTCTATCACGACAGCACGGACATCAACAATCCCGAGCACCGCGAGATCGCCGCGATCCGCCTGATCGCGAAGATGCCCACGCTCGTGGCCATGGCCTACAAGTACACGATCGGCCAGCCGTACATGTACCCGAAGAACGACGAGACCTACGCAGGCAACTTCCTGCGCATGATGTTCGCGACGCCGTGCGAGGACTACAAGGTCAACCCGGTGCTGGAGAAGGCGCTGGACCGCATCTTCATCCTGCACGCCGACCACGAGCAGAACGCCTCCACCTCCACCGTGCGCCTGTGCGGCTCGTCGGGCACGAACCCCTTCGCAGCCATCGCGGCCGGCGTGGCGTGCCTCTGGGGCCCGGCCCACGGCGGCGCCAACGAGGCGGCGCTGAACATGCTCTACGACATCCAGAAGCAGGGCGGCGTGGAGAAGATCGGCGAGTTCATCAAGAAGGTCAAGGACAAGAACTCGAACGTCAAGCTGATGGGCTTCGGCCACCGCGTGTACAAGAACTACGACCCGCGCGCCAAGCTCATGCAGGAGACCTGCAACGAGGTGCTGACCGAGCTGGGCCTGGAGAAGGACCCGCTCTTCGCCCTGGCCAAGGAGCTGGAGAAGATCGCACTGGAAGACGAGTACTTCGTCTCGCGCAAGCTCTACCCGAACGTGGACTTCTACTCGGGCATCGTGCAGCGCGCCATCGGCATCCCGGTGCCGCTGTTCACCGCCATCTTCGCGCTGGCCCGCACGGTGGGCTGGATCGCCCAGCTCAACGAGATGATCGCCGACCCCGAGTACAAGATCGGCCGTCCGCGCCAGCTGTACGTGGGCGCCGCCTCGCGCGACGTCAAGCCGATCGGCCAGCGCTGATCGCCGCGCGGCGGGGCGCGCAGCCCCGCCCGCACAGGCCGCCTCCGGGCGGCCTTTTTTTTGGCCCGGCCGCTTCGGGACCGCGTTCCCGCATGGGTACGCAGCCGGTGTTGCTATCGATTTGATAGCTCCTTGCGCAAGCTGGACGGGCGCTGGAGGCCGATTGGCCTTGGTATTGCCAAGCCAGCAGCCCGCCCTTCGCCATCCGCGATGCCTTCCACCAAGAAACGGTAGGAAAATCACGCTTCGCCTTCGCGAACCACGATGCCCGTCCCCGCACCCCTCCATCCGTCCGAGCGCAACTTCGCGCGCCGCATCGACCTCACGTCGCTGCAGCTGTTCGTGGCCGTGTGCGAACTGGGCAGCATCGGCCGCGCCGCGGAACGCGAGTTCATCGCCGCCTCGGCGATCAGCAAGCGCCTGTCGGACCTGGAGGCCACGCTCGGCATCACCCTGCTCTACCGCCATGCCCGCGGCGTGGACCTCACACCGGCCGGCGAGAGCCTGCTGCACCACGCCCGCTCGATGCTCTACAGCCTGGAAAAGATGCAGGGCGAGCTCAGCGAGTACGCCGACGGCGTGCGCGGCCACGTGCGGGTGCACGCCAACATCTCGGCCATCGTGCAGTTCCTGCCCGAGGACCTGGGCGCCTTCGTGCGCCACCACGACGCGATCAAGATCGACCTGGAGGAGCATCTCTCCAGCGAGGTGGTGCGCGCGGTGCAGGAGGGGGCGGCCGACCTGGGCATCTGCCACGTGCCCGAGGGCGCCGGCGAACTGCAGACCCTGCCCTACCGGCAGGACCGCCTCGTTCTGGTCGTGCCGCGCAGCCATCCGCTCGCGCAGCGCACCGCGATCGATTTCGTCGATTCGCTGGACTTCGACCATGTCGGCCTGCACACGGCCAGCTCGATCTACGTCGCCATGCACCAGGCCGCGCTCGAGGCGGGCCGCAGCGTGCGCCTGCGCATCCACGTGACCGGCCTGGACGCGATGTGCCGCATGATCGACAACGGCCTGGGCATCGGCGTGATGCCGCTGCGGGCCTTCGAGCTGATGCGCGGCGGCATCGGCGATGGGCTGGTCGGCGTTGCGCTGCAGGACGTCTGGGCGCAACGCGAGATCCGGCTCGTGGCGCGCGACTTCTCCACCCTGCCGGTCGCCGCGCGCACGCTGGTGCAGCACCTGCAGCCCGCCCCCGCCACGGCCGAGGCGCTGGCGGCCTGAACACGCACAATCCCTTTCCCACGCTCCCCAAGAAACCCACGAGACCTTCCATGGCACGCACGCTCTACGACAAGATCTGGGACGAACACGTCGTCCACACCGAGGAAGACGGCACCGCGGTGCTCTACATCGACCGCCACCTGGTGCACGAGGTCACCAGCCCGCAGGCGTTCGAGGGCCTGCGCGTGGCCGGCCGCAAGCTGTGGCGCATCAGCTCGGTGGTGGCCACCGCCGACCACAACACGCCCACCACCGGCTGGGAGCGCGGCTACGACGGCATCGAGGACCCGATCAGCAAGGAGCAGGTGACGACGCTGGACCACAACATCGCCGAGTTCGGCTCGGCGGCGTTCTTCCCCTTCCTCAGCAAGCGTCAGGGCATCGTGCACGTGATCGGCCCCGAGTCGGGCGCCACGCTGCCGGGCATGACGGTGGTCTGCGGCGACAGCCACACGTCCACGCACGGCGCCTTCGGCGCGCTGGCGCACGGCATCGGCACCAGCGAGGTCGAACACGTCATGGCCACGCAGACCCTGCTGGCCAAGAAGGCGAAGAACATGCTGGTCAAGGTCGAAGGCAAGCTGCCGCTGGGCTGCACCGCCAAGGACATCGTGCTGGCCATCATCGGCAGGATCGGCACCGCCGGCGGCACCGGCTACACGATCGAGTTCGCCGGCTCGGCCATCCGCGACCTGTCGATGGAAGGCCGCATGACGGTGTGCAACATGGCGATCGAGGCGGGCGCACGCGCGGGCCTGGTGGCCGTGGACCAGAAGACCATCGACTACGTGAAGGGCCGCCCGCTTGCACCCTCGGGCGTGGAATGGGACCAGGCCGTCAGCTACTGGAAGACGCTGCACTCCGACGCCGATGCGCGATTCGACACCGTGGTCGAACTCGACGCCACGCAGATCAAGCCGCAGGTGACCTGGGGCACCTCGCCCGAGATGGTGCTGCCCGTCGATGGCCGCGTGCCCGACCCCGACAAGGAGAAGGACGCCAACAAGCGCGGCGCCATCGAGCGCGCGCTGACCTACATGGGCCTGGAACCGAACAAGGCGATGGACGACATCTTCGTCGACAAGGTGTTCATCGGCAGCTGCACCAACAGCCGCATCGAGGACATGCGCGAAGCCGCGGCCGTGGTGAAGAAGCTCGGCCAGAAGGTGGCCAAGAACGTCAAGCTCGCGATGGTGGTGCCGGGCTCCGGCGTGGTCAAGGAACAGGCCGAGCGCGAAGGCCTGCACGAGATCTTCAAGGCCGCGGGCTTCGAGTGGCGCGAGCCCGGCTGTTCGATGTGCCTGGCGATGAACGCCGACCGCCTGGAACCCGGCGAGCGCTGCGCCTCGACCAGCAACCGCAACTTCGAGGGCCGCCAGGGCGCCGGTGGCCGCACGCACCTCGTGAGCCCCGCGATGGCCGCAGCGGCCGCGGTGCACGGCCACTTCGTGGACGTGCGCAAGTTCGCCTGAAAACCAAACACGGACATCCCTACGCGAAGGACGCGAAGACACGCGAAAGTCGCGAAAGAGCAGCGAGAAGAAACTTCTGGTGTCTTTCGCGTCCTTCGCGAAACCTTCGCGCCCTTCGCGTACGGCAGTCCGCCTTTCTGGAGTCTCACATGCAGAAATTCACCGTGCACCAGGGCCTCGTCGCCCCCATGGACCGCGAGAACGTCGACACCGACGCGATCATCCCCAAGCAGTTCCTCAAGTCGATCAAGAAGACGGGCTTCGGCCCGAACCTGTTCGACGAGTGGCGCTACCTCGACCACGGCGAGCCGGGCATGGACCCGGCCAGCCGCAAGCCGAACCCCGACTTCGTGCTCAACCAGCCGCGCTACCAGGGCGCCTCGGTGCTGCTGGCGCGCAAGAACTTCGGCTGCGGCTCCAGCCGCGAGCACGCGCCGTGGGCGCTCGACCAGTTCGGCTTCCGCGCGATCATCGCGCCGAGCTACGCCGATATCTTCTTCAACAACAGCTTCAAGAACGGCCTGCTGCCGATCGTGCTGCCCGAAGCGACGGTGGCCCAGCTCTTCGACGAGGTGTATGCCTTCCCGGGTTACCAGCTCACCATCGACCTGGAGCGCCAGGTGGTCGTGAAGCCCGACGGCGTCGAGATCGCCTTCGACGTGCAACCCTTCCGCAAGTACTGCCTGGTCAACGGCCTGGACGACATCGGCCTCACGCTGCGCCACAAGGACAAGATCAAGGCCTTCGAGGCCGAGCGCCTGGCGGCCAAGCCCTGGCTGGCGCACCAACTGGTGGGCTGAGCACCGGGGCCGGCGATGAAGCGCTTGTTCCACCGCTGGGTGCTGTCGCGGCGCTGGGTGACCTTCCTGGTGCTGGGGCTGGCGTTCCTGATCTTCGGCGCCTGCACGCTCAACCTCGGCATGCTGTTCCTCGCCAATGCGCGCTTCCTCAGCGAACAGGGCTGGCAAGCCGTGATGGACGGCGCGCTGCTGCAACTGGTGGAACTGGCCGTGAGCGGCTACCTGGGCATGGCGGCCTACGTGGTCCTCAAGACCTGCGAGCACCGGCTGTCGCACTGGCTGGGCGATGGCGGGCACGAGGAGCACGGCGCGTGAGCCGCGCGCTGCTACATATTTGATAGCTGCCTGCGCCCGTCCGACGTGCGCTGCAGCCCGATTTCATTCACAAGATAACCGAGAACCCGAAACATGAAGATCGCAGTCCTGCCCGGAGATGGCATCGGCACCGAAATCGTCGCGGAGGCCGTGCGCGTGCTCGACGTGCTCGACCTGAAGTTCGAGATGGAGACCGCGCTGGTCGGCGGCGCCGCCTACGAGGCCCACGGCCACCCGCTGCCCGACTCGACGCTCAAGCTGGCGAAGGAGGCCGACGCGGTGCTCTTCGGCGCCGTGGGCGACTGGAAGTACGACAAGCTCGACCGTCCGCTTCGGCCCGAGCAGGCCATCCTGGGCTTGCGCAAGAACCTGGGCCTGTTCGCGAACTTCCGCCCTGCGATCTGCTACGAGCAGCTGGTGGGCGCGTCGAGCCTGAAGCCCGAGCTGATCGCGGGCCTGGACATCCTCATCATCCGCGAGCTGACCGGCGACATCTACTTCGGCCAGCCGCGCGGCAAGCGCGTGGCCACCGACGGGCACTTCCCCGGCGCCGAGGAAGCCTTCGACACGATGCGCTATTCCAAGCCCGAGATCGAGCGCATCGCGCGCGTCGCCTTCGAGGCCGCCCGCAAGCGCAACAAGCGCGTCACCAGCGTCGACAAGGCCAACGTGCTGGAGACCTTCCAGTTCTGGAAGGACGTGGTCACCGAGGTGCACAAGGACTACCCGGACGTCGAGCTCGACCACATGTACGTCGACAACGCCGCCATGCAGCTCGTCAAGGCGCCCAAGAAGTTCGACGTGGTCGTGACCGGCAACATGTTCGGCGACATCCTTTCGGACGAGGCCGCGATGCTCACCGGCTCCATCGGCATGCTGCCCTCGGCGTCGCTCAACAGCAACAAACAGGGCCTGTACGAGCCCAGCCACGGCAGCGCGCCCGACATTGCCGGGCAAGGGGTTGCCAATCCTCTGGCTACAATCCTGTCCGCTGCCATGATGCTCCGCTTCTCCCTCGACCAAGCCGAAGCCGCCGACCGTATCGAGTCGGCGGTCAAGTCGGTGCTCGCGTCGGGGCTGCGCACGGCGGACATCTGGTCCGAGGGCACGACCAAGGTCGGCACGCGCGAAATGGGCGACGCCGTCGTGGCCGCCATCACCAAAAAGACGATTACCGGCTAACCGCAGCCCGCTTCGTCACGCCCCTCCCGGCTCGACGAGCCGGGCGCAAGAAAACCTGATTCCTAGTTTTTTCTTCGAAGGGCACTACTGAAATGGCGAACGCACAACAACCTCTGGTCGGCCTCGTGGGCTGGCGCGGCATGGTCGGCTCGGTCCTGATGGACCGCATGCAGGCCGAAAACGACTTCGCGCTCATCGAGCCGGTCTTCTTCTCCACCTCCAACGCCGGCGGCAAGGCCCCGGCGATGGCGAAGAACGAGGCCACGCTGCAGGATGCGCACGACATCGCCGCGCTGAAGAAGTGCGACATCGTCATCACCTGCCAGGGCGGCGACTACACGACCGAGGTCTTCCCCAAGCTGCGCGCCGCGGGCTGGAACGGCCACTGGATCGACGCCGCCTCGACCCTGCGCATGAAGGACGACGCGATCATCGTCCTCGACCCGGTGAACCTGCCGGTCATCCAGAACGCCCTGTCCAAGGGGGGCAAGAACTGGATCGGCGGCAACTGCACCGTCAGCTGCATGCTGATGGGCGTGGGCGCCCTCTACAAGGCCGGCCTGGTCGAGTGGATGACCAGCATGACCTACCAGGCGGCCTCGGGCGGCGGTGCGCAGCACATGCGCGAGCTGCTGACCCAGTTCGGCACCCTCAACGCCGAGGTGAAGGCGCTGCTGGACGACCCCAAGAGCGCGATCCTCGAGATCGACCGCAAGGTGCTGCACAAGCAGCAGACGCTGAGCGCCGCCGAAACGGCGAACTTCGGTGCGCCTCTGGGCGGTTCGCTGATCCCGTGGATCGACAAGGATCTGGGCGACGGCATGTCGAAGGAAGAATGGAAGGGCGGTGCCGAGACCAACAAGATCCTCGGCCAGGGCGCCGGCTTCGGCACGGCCGCGACGCCGGTCGACGGCTTCTGCGTGCGCATCGGCGCGATGCGCTGTCACAGCCAGGCGCTGACCTTCAAGCTGAAGAAGGACGTCCCGCTGGCCGACATCGAGGCCATGATCGCCGCCGACAACGACTGGGTGAAGGTCGTGCCCAACACCCGTGAGGCCACGGTCAAGGACCTGACGCCCGTCGCCGTCACCGGCACCATGTCGATCCCGGTCGGCCGCATCCGCAAGCTGGCGATGGGGCCGGACTACCTGGGCGCCTTCACCATCGGCGACCAGCTGCTGTGGGGCGCGGCCGAACCGCTGCGCCGGATGCTGCGGATCCTGCTGGAAGCCTGACCGTGATGCGCGGGACGCCCAGGCGTCCCGACGTTGCACAGCCGCAACGGGATGTGTGTGCCGAAGTTGGCGCGCACTGGTGGAACACTTCCGTTGCCTTGTCAGTTCGTGCGGGATGGTGTTAACGTCCTCTTACATTTTTGGGCGTTCCGCCCCCTTCAGCATGACCAGACCTTCGCTGTCCGCGACCGGCGCCCCTTCCGATCGCCCGAATCCGGCCCTCGCCAGCCGCAGCCAGTTGTCCCTGCTCAGCGTGGCGGTGGCGTTGGCCATCGGTGCGATCGGCGGCAACGCCCACGCACTGGCCCTGGGGCGACTGAACGTCCAGTCCGCGCTGGGCGAACCGCTGCGGGCCGAGATCGACGTCACCGAGATCAGCGCCGCCGAGGCCGACGGGCTGAAGGTGGGCATGGCCTCCCGGGAGGCCTTCCAGGCCGCCGGCGTCGCCTACAACGACACCCTGTCCAACGTCCGTGCCGCCCTGCAACGGCGCGCCGACGGTCGCTACGTGGTCCGCCTGACCGGCTCGCGGCCGATGAACGAGCCCTTCGTCGACATCCTGCTCGAAGCCAACTGGGCCAGCGGCCGGATCGTCCGTGACTACACCGTCCTGCTCGACCCGCCCGGCAGCCGGCAGGCCAGCGCGGCGGTGCCCATCACCCCTGTCGCACCGCAGATGTCGGCGCCGGCGCCCGCACCGCGCGTGGCCGTCGCGCCCTCCGGCGACGCCGGGTCCGCCGCCCCGCGGCGCCAGCGCCCGGTCCCGGCCGCGCCCGTGCCCGCCGAGAGCCGCGTGCGGGCCGAAGGCGGCGGCGACCAGCAGGTGACCGTGCGCGCCGGCGACACCGCCGGACGCCTTGCAGCCAGCCTCAAGCCGGCCGACGTCTCGCTCGACCAGATGCTGGTGGCACTGCTGCGCGCCAATCCCGATGCCTTCATCAACGGCAACGTGAACCGCATCAAGGCGGGCGCGGTGCTCCAGGTGCCGAGCGCGTCGGCTGCCACCGCGATGCCGCCCGACGAAGCCCGTCGCACCGTCGTGGCCCAGAGCCGCGATTTCGGTGACTACCGCCGCCGCCTGGCCGAAAACGCGCCCACGTCCCGCGTCGCCAGCGCCGATCGCCAGGCCTCCGGCCGGCTGCAGGCCAACGTCGAGGACCGCAACGCGAACGCTGCCGCGCCCGACAAGCTGACCGTCTCGCAGGGCAGCGCCGCTCGCGCCGCCGAGGACAGGCTGGCGCAGGCGCGCCAGGCGCAGGAATCGAGCACACGCGTGGCCGAGCTGTCGCGCAACATCAACGAGCTCAACAAGATCCAGAACGCCGGCGCAGGCGCCGCGCCGGCCGCCGGTGCGGCACCGGCCGCGCCGGTTCCTGCACCGACCGCCCCTGCTGCAGCCGCGACGACTCCAGCCAACGCGCCTGCAGCGGCCCCCGCCGCACCCGTGTCTCCGGCACCGAGCGCGGGGACGACCGCTGCCGCACCGGCCCCCGCCTCGACCGCACCGGCGGCTGCGCCTGCGGCCGCGGCACCTGCCGCCAGCCCGGCAACGCCGGTCGCCAGCGCACCCGCGGCGCCTGCAGCAGCGACAACGCCTGCAGCAGCCACGCCCACCGCCCCTGCGGCCGCACCCGCCGCCGCCAAACCCAAGGTCGCCGCCCCGCCTCCGCCCCCCGAGCCGAGCTTCTTCGATCAGTTGATGGAGAACCCGATCCTCCTGGCTGGCGGCGCACTGATCCTGCTGCTCATCGGCTTCCTGCTCTACCGTGTGCTGGGTCGCAAGAAGCAGGACGCGGGCGACAGCGTCTTCCCCGAAAGCCGCCTGCCCAAGGACTCCTTCTTCGGCGCCACGGGCGGCGAGTCGGTCGATACCAAGGGGCGCAGCAGTTCCATCGTGTCGTCGCTGTCCTATTCGCCCAGCCAGCTCGATGCGGGCGACGTCGACCCGGTCGCCGAAGCCGACGTGTACCTGGCCTATGGCCGCGACCTGCAGGCCGAGGAAATCCTGCGCGAGGCCCTTCGCACCACGCCCGAGCGCACCGCGATCCACCTCAAGCTGCTCGAGATCCATGCCAAGCGGCGCGACCTGCGCGCGTTCGAGGCCCTGGCCAACGACGTGCACAAGCTCACGGGCGGCACCGGCGCCGACTGGGGCCGCGTGATCGACATGGGCCGCGAGCTCGACCCGGGCAACCCGCTGTACCAGGGCAGCGCGGCGCTGGCCGACAACGAGAAGACGGTCCCGCTGGCCGGATTGGCCAGCACCGCGGCCACGGCCGCCGCCATCGCGGCCACGGCACCGCCGCCTCCGGCCGAGCCGCCGCCCCCGTTCGTCCCGTCCGTCGCGCCGCTGGATTTCGACCTGGACCTGGCCAAGCCCTCCGACGTGGCACCGCTGCCCGACACGGCGCCCGCGCCGATCTCCTCGCCGGCACCCAGTGCGAGCTACGAGCCCACGGCACGCACGCCCCTGGGCGGCGCGTCGGCGGCCCCGGCCGCATCGAGCTACGAGCCGACCGCGCGTGCCCCGCTGTCGCGCGGCGCGATGCCCGAGCTGGACAACGACTTCGACACGGCGCCCGCCGAGCTCGACGCGATTCCCCGCAACGGCGCGCTCAACGATGACGAGCACACCCAGCCCGCGACGCTGCGTGCCGGCCTGCCGGGCGACTCCGGCTTCATCGAGTTCGACATGAGCACGCTGTCCTCGCTGCGCTCCGGCACGGGCGACACGCGCCCCGGCGCGCTCGAGCCCACGCGTGCGGCCGAACTCGACGACGGTGGCGGCGACAGCCCCCAGGCGATCAAGCTGTCGCTGGCGCGCGAACTGCAGGCCCTGGGCGATGCCGAAGGCGCGCGCTCGCTGGTCGAGGAAGTCGCGAGCGAAAGCTCCGGCGAGATGCGCCACCAGGCCGAACAACTGCTCGCACAGCTGCGCTGAGCGTTTGTGCAAGACTCCGGGGCGGCCCTTCGGCCGCCCTTTTCTTTTTCTGCTCCTCGACTTTCATGAGACTGGCGCTCGGCGTCCGCTACAACGGCCAGGCCTACGACGGCTGGCAGAGCCAGCCCTCGGGCCGCACGGTGCAGGACCACCTCGAAAAGGCGCTCGCTCGGTTCACCGCGGGTCCGCGCATCGGCACGCTGTGCGCCGGCCGTACCGACGCGGGAGTCCACGGCTGGATGCAGGTGGTGCACTTCGACACCGACATCGACCGCGTGCCGTTCTCGTGGGTGCGCGGCCCGAACCGCTTCCTGCCCGACGACATCGCCGTGCAATGGGCGCAGCCGGTGCCCGCCGCCTTCCACTGCCGCGCCAGCGCGCTGGGCCGGCGCTACCTGTATGTGCTCTCGCAGTCGCCCGTGCGGCCCAGCCTGGACAGCGGCCGGGTGGGCTGGTCGATGCACGCCCTCGACGGCGATGCGATGCGCGCCGCCGCCGCGCACCTGCTGGGCGAGCACGACTTCTCCTCCTTCCGCGCCTCGGCCTGCCAGGCGCGCTCGCCGGTCAAGACGCTGCGCCGCATCGCAATCACGCGCGTGGGCGAGG
This sequence comes from Pseudomonadota bacterium, assembly GCA_031119395.1. Lineage (GTDB taxonomy): Bacteria > Pseudomonadota > Gammaproteobacteria > Burkholderiales > Burkholderiaceae_C > Xenophilus. Next base: position 2,356 of record JAVHYA010000070.1, on the reverse strand, counting down.
GCGCGCGATGCCGCTGGCACTTCGAATTCGAGGCCGATGCCTTCCTGCACCACATGATCCGCAACATCATGGGCTGCCTGGTGCGCGTCGGCCAGGGCCACGCCGCGCCCGACTGGCTGCGCGAGGTGCGCGATGCCCGCAGCCGCGACGCCGCCGCGCCGACCTTCTCCGCGGACGGGCTGTACTTCCTCGGGCCGCTGTACGACGCCCACTGGGGCCTTCCGCCGGAGGTCACGTTCGGTGCGCCGGGCGCTTCGTATGATGGACCGCCATGAAGGATGCCGCCCCCCCGTTCCGCGTTTCACCGGGCTCGCGCACCCGCGTGAAGATCTGCGGCCTGACGCGCGAACAGGATGTCGACGCGGCGGTGGACGCAGGGGCCGACGCGGTCGGCTTCGTGCTTTATCCCCGGAGCCCGCGCGCCATCACGGCCGAACGCGCCGCAAAGCTGGCGCGCAGGCTGCCGCCCTTCGTCACGCCCGTGCTGCTGTTCGTGAACGAGGATGCTACGAAAACGATAGCGGCTCTCGCAGGCGTAGCGGGCGCTGCGGCTCAATTTCATGGTGATGAAACGCCCGAGCAATGCTGGGCCGCCAGCGGCGAGGGGCGCTTTCGCTACCTGCGCGCCGCCCGCATTCCCCTGGGCGAGGCAGGCCAGGGCTTCGACCTCGTAAACTACGCGTCCGATTTCTCCCGCGCCCACGCCATCCTGCTCGACGCCCAGGTCGACGGCTTTGGCGGCGGCGGCAAGGCATTCGATTGGTCACTGCTTCCAACCGCCGTCGACGCTCACCTCGTCTTGAGTGGTGGGCTCACACCTGCAAACGTGGGCGATGGCCTGCGTGCCTTGCAGGCGTTGCGGACCGGCGCGAAGTCGCTGTCCGTTGACGTGAGTTCCGGCGTCGAGGCCAGCAAGGGCCTCAAGGACGCCGGCAAGATCCGCGAGTTCATCGCTGCCGTGAGGGAGGCCGACGCCGCCCTCCTTCGCGCCCCGGCAGTCGACGCGACCGCCGCTTCCTGAACCCGCCGCGCAGCCGTCTCGACGTCGAGGGCTTCGCGGCCCTCATCGAGAGTCGAGCTAGACATGGCAACCCCTTATCAGCAACCCGACGCCGCCGGCCACTTCGGCATCTACGGCGGCACCTTCGTGAGCGAGACGCTCACCTACGCGATCGCCGAGCTGCGCGAGGCCTACGCGAGGTACAAGGACGACCCGGCCTTCGTGGCCGAGTTTCAGTACGAGCTCAAGCACTTCGTGGGCCGGCCCTCGCCGATCTACCACGCGGCGCGCACCAGCCGCGAACTGGGCGGTGCCCAGATCTACCTCAAGCGCGAGGACCTCAACCACACCGGCGCGCACAAGATCAACAACGTGATCGGCCAGGCCATGCTGGCGCGCCGCATGGGCAAGCCGCGCATCATTGCCGAGACCGGGGCCGGGCAGCACGGCGTGGCCACGGCCACCATCTGCGCGCGCTACGGGCTGGAATGCGTGGTCTACATGGGCAGCGAGGACGTCAAGCGCCAGAGCCCCAACGTCTACCGCATGAACCTGCTGGGCGCCACGGTGGTGCCGGTCGAATCCGGCAGCAGGACCCTGAAGGACGCGCTCAACGAAGCGATGCGCGACTGGGTCACCAACGTGGAGAACACCTTCTACATCATCGGCACCGTCGCCGGCCCGCATCCCTACCCGGCGATGGTGCGCGACTTCCAGAGCGTGATCGGCAACGAGTGCATCGAGCAGATGCCGTCGATGCTGGCCGCGCAGGGCATCACCGGCGAGGCCGAGGGCCGCCAGCCCGACGTGGTCGTGGCGTGCGTGGGCGGCGGCAGCAACGCGATGGGCATCTTCCACCCCTACATCCCCTTCCCGGGCGTGCGCCTGGTGGGCGTGGAGGCGGCGGGCGAAGGCCTGGACAGCGGCAAGCACTCCGCGTCGATCCAGCGCGGCAGCGCGGGCGTGCTGCACGGCAACCGCACCTACATCCTGCAGAACGAGGACGGCCAGATCACCGAGACGCACAGCATCAGCGCCGGCCTGGACTACCCTGGCGTCGGCCCCGAGCATGCGCACCTGGCCGACATCGGCCGCGCCGAGTACGTCGGCGCGACGGACGCCGAGGCGCTGGCCGCCTTCCACCACCTGTGCCGCACCGAAGGCATCATCCCCGCGCTGGAGTCGAGCCATGCGCTCGCCTACGCGATGAAGCTGGCACCCACGATGCGGCCCGACCAGTCGATCCTCGTCAACCTCTCGGGCCGCGGCGACAAGGACATCGGCACGGTGGCGGATCTGTCGGGTGTCGACTTCTACGACCGGCCGTCCATGCGCGGCCTGGCCGTGAAGGGGGGC
>JAVHYA010000138.1 GCA_031119395.1 Pseudomonadota bacterium | reverse complement strand
CGCCTATCGTCGGCGTCTCGACCGCGCCTTCCCTTCCAGCACCCATGACCACCTCCCGTGAACCCGTGGACCTCGCCAAGGCCTATCGCCTGCTCAACCACGGCCCCACCGTGCTGGTGAGTGCCGCCGCCGACGGCCGCCGCAACCTCATGGCCGCGGCCTGGGCGATGCCGCTGGACTTCGCACCGCCCAAGGTGGCGGTGGTGCTCGACAAGGCCACCTACACACGCCGCCTCATCGAAGCCAGCGGCGAATTCGTGCTGCAGGTGCCGGTGCGCGCGCAACTCGACCTGGTCGACGCATTGGGGAACGTCTCCGGCACCGATGACGACGCGCTGGGCGGGCGCGACAAGTTCGATGCCTTCGGACTCTCGACCTTCGCCGGCAGCGCCACCGGCGCCCCGCTGCTCGAAGGCTGCGTGGCCTGGCTCGAATGCCGGCTGCTGCCGGAGCCGCCGATCCAGCAGCGCTACGACCTCTTCCTCGGCGAAGTGATCGCGGCGCAGGCCGACACGCGCGTCTTCAGCAACGGACGCTGGCACTTCGACGGGCACGACGACCTGCGCACGCTGCACCATGTGGCCGGCGGCCACTTCATCGTCGATGGCGAGGCGGTCGACGCCCGGCCGCTGGCGCCGCGTCCGCGCTGAAGGGCTTCAGGCCGGCGCCACTTCGCCGCTGCGCCGGCGCCACAGCGCCAGCACCATCACCGCCACCACGGCCAGGTTGGCCACCAGCAGCACGGCATGCAGCACATCGGCATGGTGCAGCAGGCCCGTCAGCTCGAAGGGCACGTAGATCGCCCCGCTGGCCGCGCTCAGCCACTCGGCCCAGGCCCGGTTGCGCAACAGGCCATAGGCCTCCACCAGTCGCAGCACGCCGTACGCGAAGGCGCCCAGCGCCAGCAGCCCGAGCCGCGAATCCTGCAGGTGCTGCGCAAAGTCGAGGAACACGTGCGGATAGTGCGCGGCGGGGTTCAGGTGCAGGTGGTGCACCAGCCGCACGGCCAGCCCGTGCAGGTCGCCGTGCAGCAGGGTCAGCAGGCCCGAGGCCGCCGCCAGCGCCAGCACGCCCTTGCAGGATTCGAACAGGGCAACGGTGCGGAGGGCGGCGGTGGGCGTGCGCATGGGTGCGATCTTCGCAGGACGCGGGCGTCGTGCGGGCCGGCCGCCGGCCAGCGCCTGCGTCGCAGCGCCGGAGCGTCTGCGACCATGCGCCGAGCCCGGTCAGGCGTGCGGCCAGGCCGCGAACGGCGGCAGCGCTTCGGCCTGCGCCGAATGTGCCGCCTGCAGCGCGAAGTCGCCGGGCGCCACCACGCCGGGCAGCAGGGCCTGCGTGAAATGCCAGGCCACGGCGATCGTCAGCCCGGCCTGGCCGATCGGCTGGCCGCCGGCGGCCACCGGCAGCGCGGCGCGGCGCATCTCGGCGTCGATCGCTTCCCATGCGGCCAGCAGCTGCCCGTGCACCCGATCGGTCCACGGCGCGTGGCGCTTGTCGGCGGGGCGCAGTTCGCGCTCGTAGACGAGCTGCACCGCCTTCTCGCAGGCCGCCAGGGCCAGCCCCGTGAGCCGCAACGCCCGCACCCGCTCGGCCGGCGCCGCCGGCCACAGGCTGCGCGCCGGCCCGGCCAGCGCTTCCGCGTGCTGCAGGATCAGGCTGGAATCCATGAGCGCCGTGCCGTCGTCCAGCACCAGCGTGGGCGCCTTGACGACCGGGTTGAAGCGGCGGAATTCGTCGACCTGGCGAAAGACCGAGACGGGCCGCGATTCGAAGGCCAGCCCCAGCAGTTGCAGCGAGATCGCCGTGCGCCGCACGAAGGGCGAATCGAGCATGCCGATGAGTTGCATCATTTCAGTTCTTCTTTCTTTGCTGCATGCGCCTTCGCATGCCAGGATCGCAATCTATCCCGCACAACCGCGAACGACCATCGACTTGTTCTGCCCGGATGCGTTAGAAATCCTGACATGACATCGCCGCCGCCCGACGCTCTCACGCCCACCGACCTGCCGCCCCTGCAGGCGCTGCGCTGCTTCGAGGCGGTGGCGCGCCTGGGCAGCGTCACGCGCGCGGCCCAGGCACTGCACGTCACGCACTCGGCGGTCAGCCAGCAGGTGAGGCAACTGGAGGAGTTGCTCGGCCTCTCGCTCTTCGAGCGCGCGGGGCGCGGCCTGCGCCTGTCGGAGAACGGGCGCCTGTACGCGATGCAGGTGCGCGCCGCGCTGCAGGGCATCGGCGAGGCGACGCGCGCGCTGCGCATCCGCCCGCGCGCCGGCGAGCTGGTCGTGGCGGTCGTGCCGTCCTTCGGCCTGCACTGGCTGCTGCCGAGACTGCCGCGGTTCCTGGTCCTGCACCCCGGGCACCGCGTGCGGCTGCAGGCCAGCCTGGAGGTGCAGGACCTGCGCCAGGGTGCGGCGCACGTCGCCATCCGCATGGGCCGCGGCCCGTGGGACGGGCTGGCGCAGCAGCACCTCTTCGAGGACGAACTGCTCATGGTGGCATCGCCCCACCTGAACGGCGGCGCCCTGCCCCGCACGCCGGCCGAGGTGCTGGCGTGCACGCCCATCCGCTCGGCCGAACCGTGGGCGCCGTGGTGCCAGGCCGCGGGCCTGCCCGAACCGCCCCCCGCGTGCGGCGGCCTGTGGATCAACGACTCCAACCTCTCGCTGGAAGCCGCGCGCCTGGGCCAGGGCGTGGCGCTGGAGCGGCGCAGCGTCGCCGATGCGCTGCTGCGCCGCGGCGAGCTGGTGGCGCTGACCGACATCCGCGTGCCCTATGCGTACCCCTACTGGCTGGTGTGGCCCGAAGGCAGTGCGAGCGCGCAGCGCGAGGATTTCGCGCGCTGGCTCGAGGCCGAAGTCGCAGCGTACCGGCGGGCCTAGGCGTCGTCGCCCAGACGCACCTCGATGCGCAGCGGCGCGGCCGGGGCGCCCAGCTGCTCGCGCATCCATTTCTGCGCGAACTCGCGGACCGTCTGCTCGGCCATCGGGGACTGCGCGCGCAGGTACTCGGTGCGCCCGGCGCGGCGTTCCAGCTCGGGGCCGAGGTTGCGCATCAGCAGCGCCTGGTTGGCCGCGCCGTCGGGCGCCAGCAGGCCGCCCTTCTCGCTGCGCCATTCGGCCTGGGCCAGGTCGACGGCCGGCGGCAGCAGCGGCTGCGGTGCCGGCACGCTGAGCACGTAGCCGTCACCGGCCGGGCGCAGCGTCCAGGTCTCGGCCAGCGGGATGCGGTAGGTGTAGTGCACCGGCGCGCGGATCGTGCCCAGGCGATGGCCCAGCCAGTCGCAGTCGCGCCACGGACACGTGTACGACGAGCGCCAACCGAATTCTTCGACCTTCACCAGCGTCGACACCTCCAGGTGGCCGCCTGGCGTGCGCAGCACCAGGACCTGGGTCGGGTCGAGCGCCGGCACGGCCTGCTGCGAGCGTCCGAAGGGCATGCGCAACGGCCCGAGCCAGGCGAAGGTCGCTCCTGCGAGGAGCAGCGCGACGGCCAGCATCGCCAGCGCCCACCTGCCGCGTGCGCCGGCGCGCGCGGGCGGTGGCGACGACGGCGGATCCTGCCCCGGCATGGCGTCGCCCCTGCGGCTCAATCGGTGGTGAACACCGTCAGCACGCCCGTGTAGCCGTAGAGGTGGTGGCGCGCGATCTCGCCGCCGGCGAAGAAGCCGGCCAGCGGCACGTCGCCCAGGGCATGGCGCAGGATCTGCAACTCGGCATGGGGGGCGCCGAAATGCGCGCCGCCGCGGCCCACGCAGCTCACGTAGATGGCGCCGGCAATGCGCCGCGCCGGGTGCGGCGCGGCCTCGGCCTCGCCGGCGGCCACGGCCTGGGCCACCGCCAGGGTCTGCTCCTCGGGCTCGAGTTCCTCGCGGATCTCGGCGCAGATGCGCATCAGGTCGGCGCGCGCCGCCACCGCGTTGCGGCGGCACAGGCTCATGCGCATGCCGACCTCGACCTGGTCGGCGATGGCGATGCCGCGGCGGTTGGGGTCCAGGCCGATGATGTGGCGCACCAGCACGTCGGCGCCCAGGTCGCCGGTGCGCCGGCGTCCGTCCGCCCCGGCAGCCACCAGGCCGACCAGCGTGGCGCGCACCGCGTCGATGGCCTCCTGCGGTTCCTCCAGCGAGACCTTCAGCGTGTCCAGCAGCCAGTCCAGCGCCGGCTGCTGGCCCACGCGCAGGATGAGGTTGCCGTCGGCCTCGGTGATCTCGCGCTCGGACGAGATCGGCTGGCAGCCCTGGGTGACGCGCGACACGAGCCGCACCTGCGGCCCGAAGGCCACGCCCGACAAGCCCCCGCGGAACACGCCGCTGGCCGCGCCCTGCCCGCGGATGGTGCCGTTGCCGCCGACCGCGAACTGCAGCGCCCCCCGGCGGCCGGAGGACAGGCCGCCGAAGAGGTAGCCGGTGTCGGTGCGGCCCGCCACCTCGGCGATCAGCTCGGGCAGCTCGGGCGTCTCGCCGTCGGCATGGACCAGCGCCGTGTGCGCGCGGAAGTGCTGGTTCGGCCCGTTGGCGCCGTCGCCGTCCGCCACGGCCAGCGGCGCGACGCCCGAGAACACGCGGTACTGGTCGGCCGGCAGCGCGCACAGCAGCACGCTGATCGCCGGCTCGTCGACGTACTCGACGTTGTTGGCCACGATGCCCAGGCCCACGGTGCCGGCCCAGTCGGTGACCTCGGGCAGCTCGGCGCCGAAGTGCTCGAGGATGTCCTGCGCCTCGGCAGCGTAGTGGTCGGTGATGTAGAGCAGGCCCAGCGTGGGTGCCGACTCGTGGTCGGGCAGTGCCATCTGCGCGCGCAGTTGCGCGAGCACCAGGCCGGCGGCCATGCGCCATTGCGGATGGGTGGCGTGGCCGGAGGGAAAGAGCTTCATGCGGACTTTCTGGGGCCGGCGGCGGATGCACCGCCGCCGGCATCGTGGGGGGAACTAGCCGCGCGTTCGGGATGCGGGGCGCTTGGCGGCCGCGGCCTTTTTGGCCGGGGCCTTGCGGGCCGGCGCCTTGGCGGCAGCGGCCTTCTTCTTCGGGGCCGGCGCCTTGGCGCCGGGCTTGGCGGGTGGGGCCGCGCCCTGGGGCGGCATGCCCGGCATCTTCAGCTGCGACGCGTCCTGCAATGCATTGCTCGCGATCTGCTGGAACTGCTGGGTGAGCGAGTTCCACCACTGCAGCGGATCGATGACGCCCGGCGCATCGCCGGCGGGCTTGTCCGCAGCGGCGGCGGCGGACTTGCCCTTCGGTGTGCCGGCGGCAGCAGGGGCCGGGCCGACCGGCGGCGCGTCCTCGTCCTCCACCTGCTCGTCCTCGACCTCCGGCTCGGGCGCCGGCGCGGCCGTCGGCGACGCAGGGGCCGCCGCATCGCGCACCGCAGCGGCGGCACTCGCGGTGGAACGGGTGAAGGCATTGGCCAGGTCTTCCATGCGCACGTTCATGCCGCGCAGGGTGGACAGGGTCATCTTCTGCACCTCCAGCGCCTGGATGGTGGCCTTGAGCGCGTGCACGTTCTGCTCCAGCCAGTACTGCACGGTCTTCAGTTCGTTGATGCGCTTGTCGAGCTCTTCCACGCTGAGCGTGGGCGCGACCCAGTTCGACAGGCTGGGCAGCCCCGGCACCGTGCCGCTGGCCGCCGCGCCGGTGAGGCTCTTCAGGAAATCGAAACCGGGCACGAGCTGGCTGAAGGCGAAGGGTTTGGCGGCTTCGGTCATGG
>JAVHYA010000069.1 GCA_031119395.1 Pseudomonadota bacterium | reverse complement strand
TATCAGACCGTCCCCGTCACCGCCTTCCAGCAGAACTGCTCCATCCTCTGGTGCGACGCGACGATGAAGGCCGCGGTGGTCGATCCCGGCGGCGAGCTGGACCGCCTGATCGCCACAGCGAAGGCGCTGGGCGTGTCGCTCGAGCAGATCTGGCTCACCCACGCCCACATCGACCACGCGGGCGGCACCGGCGAACTCGCGCGGCGGCTGGGGCTGCCGATCGTCGGGCCGCATCCGGGCGACCAGTTCTGGATCGACGGCCTGGTGCAGCAGAGCGCGATGTTCGGCTTCCCGCCGGCCGAGCCCTTCACCCCCACCCGCTGGCTGCACGACGGCGACACCGTCGCGCTGGGCGAGGAGACGCTGACGGTGCGCCACTGCCCGGGCCACACGCCGGGCCACGTGGTCTTCCACTCGGCCGGCGCGCAGCGCGCCTTCGTCGGCGACGTGCTCTTCGCCGGCAGCATCGGCCGCACCGACTTCCCGGGCGGCAACCACGAGCAGCTGATCGCCAGCATCACCGAGCGGCTGTGGCCGATGGGCGACGCGACCGTGTTCATCCCCGGCCACGGGCCGGAAAGCAGCTTCGGCCGCGAGCGGCGCAGCAACCCCTACGTGGCCGGGACCTGAGCTGCGCCCTCCGGCGTTTCAAGCCAAATCGGGCCACAACGCCCGTCCTGCTTGCGCGAGCAGCTATCGAATCAGTAGCAATCCGACCTCAGATGACGCGGAAGTGGTGCGTCCCGTCGCGCTCCAACTGGGCGACCAGGCCGAACTCCCAGTCCAGGTACGCCTGCATCGCCTCGCGCGGCGCATCGGTGCCCTCGTAGGGGCGGCGGTAGCGGTCGGTGCGCGGGGTCGCCAGGCGCGCCTCGCCGGCCTCCTCGGGCAGGCCGGCGGCGAACCAGGCGGCGTTGCCGCCGTCGAGCACCCGCACCTCGCGGGCATCACCCTGCGCATCGAGCCCCTCGCGCACGTCGTCGGCCGCGTAGCGCGCCAGCAGGCTGCTGCCGCAGGTGAGCACCAGCGTGCCGGTGCGCGGCAGCCGCGCCAGCGCCTGCGGCAGCTGGGCACGCACCGCGAACCACGCGCCGGGGATGTGCCGCCTGACGTAGTTCGCGCTGGCACCGACGTCGACGAGCACCGCGTCGCCCGCCTTCAGCAACGCGGCGAGGGCGGCCGGGGCGATGCCGTCCACGTCGTGCCGATGGGCCGGCAGTTCGGCGGCGGGCACGCCGGCCTCGCCGAGTTCGGCCGGGCCTTGCAGCACGTGCACCTCCCAGCCCATCTGGGCCAGCCACGAGGCGGTCATGGGTGCGCGCACGCCGTCGCCCTCGTCGGACAGCACGATCCGCGCGCCGCGCACCGGCACGTGGTGGTCGGTCTCCTGCACCAGCTGGCCGCCGGGCGCGCTGGCGAAGCCGGGCCGGTGGCCGGCGGCGTATTCCTCGGGCGTGCGCACGTCGAAGCGGTACACGGTGCGGCCGGGCTCGCGCAGGGCGGGCAGCGCAGCGGCGTCGAGCCAGCGCACGCCGGCGCGCTCGGCCACGCGGCGGGCATCGGCCTGCGCCTGCGTGCGCACGGCCGGGTCGATGTCGGCCGGCGCGCGGCGGTCGGCGCCGTGGTCCAGCGCCTGGCCGGCGAGCGTCCAGCCGATGGTGCCGTTGCGCAGCGCGGCGATGGGGTTGGGCAAGCCGGCGTTGACCAGCGACTGCGTGCCGATGATGCTGCGCGTGCGGCCGGCGCAGTTGACGACGATGCGCGTGCGCGGATCGGGCGCCAGCGCGCGCGCGCGCAGCACCAGCTCGGCACCGGGCACGCTGGTGGCCGTGGGGATGCTCATGGTCTGGTACTCGTCGAAGCGGCGCGCGTCGAGCACCACCACGTCGGCCTTCGCGTCGATCAGGGCCTGCACCTCCTGCGCCGGCAGCGAGGGCGTGTGCCGCTCGTGCTCCACCAGCTCGCCGAAGGCCTTGCTGGGCACGTTGACGTCGCGGAACAGTTCGAAGCCCGCAGCCTGCCAGCCGTCGAGCCCATCCTGGAGCGCATGCACCTGCGTGTAGCCCAGGCGCCGCAGCACGGCGGCGGCGCGCGGCGCCAGGTCTTCGCCCGCATGCGCGCCGAAGAGCACGATGCGCGTGTCGCGGCGCGGGATGCGCCGCCAGGCCTCCAGCTCGATGCGCGAGAGCGGCAGGTTGGCGGCCCACAGCGGGTGGGCCTGCGCGTAGGGGTCTTCCTCGCGCACGTCGAGCAGGGCGATCTCGGTGTCGCGCGCGAGCAGGTGCGCGCGCACCTGGGCGGCGCTCAGGGCGGGAAGGTCGGATTTCGCGGCCTGCGAGGCGGGGCGCGTGGCGAGCAGCGTGTCGGTCATGCGATGGCGGAGCGCAGCTCGGCGCTGCGGTCCCAGAGGTTGGGCAGAAGGGTGTTGGAGTAGCCCGAGACGAAGGGACGGCGCCCACCCTCGGGCGGGTAAGTATGGCGCCGCACGGCGCCGATGTTGGCGCCGTAGACGTGGATGCTGATGGACACGCGGTCGTCGAAGGCGTTGCGCACGCGGTGCACGTCGCCGATGCGCGGCGACACGGCCTCGACGTCGCCGGGCTGCAGCCGCACCGGCTCGCCCTCGGGCACCCAGGCGCCCTCGCGCTCCGCGTAGCCCTGGCTGAACTCGCTGCCGCGCAGCATGCCGATCAGTCCCCACACCGTGTGGTCGTGCACCGGCGTGGCCTGTCCCGGCCCCCACACGAAGCTCACGACCGAGAAGCGCTCGGTCGAATCGGCATGCAGCAGGTACTGCCGGTAGTACGCCGGGTGCGGCTCGGCGAAGGCCTCGGGCAGCCAGTCGTCGCGCGCGACCAGCGTGCGCAGCAGCGCACCGCCCTGTGCCAGCAGCTGCGGCTCGTCGGGGCGGGTGTCCAGCAGCAGGCCGAAGGCATGGACGAATTCGCGCAGCGGCCGCGTCATGCCGGCCTGCGCCACAGCGTGGCGTCGGTGATGGCGCGCACGTCCACGCGCTGGGGCAGGATGCCGTCGCGCGCGGCGCGGTCGGCCACCCGCTGCAGCGCGCTGACGTCTTCCTCGCTCACCGGCCGGGCCGCGACGGCGGCGTTCGCGGTGATGGCGCGTGCCGACTCGATCGGCAGGCGCGACAGGCCGGCGTACACCTGCGCGTAGTCCTCCGGATGCGCACGCGCCCATTCGCCGGCGCGCGCCAGCCGGTCCAGGAACTGCACGATCGCGGCACGCCGCGCCGGATCGGCCAGGGCCTGCTCGCTGGCGGTGATGAAGCCCAGCGCCGTGTTGATGCCCCGGCCGTCGCGCAGCACGCGGCCGCCGTGCTGGCGCGCCACCGTGTAGTAGGGGTCGAAGGTCGCCCAGGCCTCGATCTGGCGCGAGGCGAAGGCGGTGGCCGCATCGGTCGGCAGCACGAAGCGCACCGTGACCTCGGCCAGCGGCACGCCCGCCTCCTCCAGCGCGCCGTAGAGCTGGTATTGCGAGATGCTGCCGCGCGCGGACGAGACGATGACCGTCTTGCCGCGCAGGTCGGCCACCCGCTGCAGCGCCGAGTCGGGCTGCACCACGATGCCCAGCGACTCGGGCCGCCCGGCGCGCGTGGCGACGATCTTCAGCGGCGTGCGTCCGACGGCCGCCGCGAGCACCGGCAGGTCGCCGGCCACGGCCGTGTCCACCGCGCCGCTGCGCTGGGCCTCGAAGAGCGGCGCCGCGCCCTGGAAGTTGGCCCAGCGGAAATCGAAGGGCGCGTCCTTCAGCGCGCCGGCCGCTTCGAACAGCGCGCTCAGGCCGCGCGCCTGGTCGCCCAGCACGAGCGCGGTGCGGGCCTGGGCCTGCACGGTCGGCCACAGCCAGGCGGTCGCCAGCGCCGCCCCGCCGTGCAGCCACTGCCGGCGGCTCGGCCGCCACGACCCGCCGCTCACGAGGCCACCTCGGCCAGCGCACGACGTCCGGCGGCCACCAGCACCGCATCGTTCTGCGGCGTGTGGATGCGGCTGCACAGCACGTCGCGGTGGTGCCGCTGCAGCGGGTTGCGGCGCGACAGCCCGTGGTTGCCGCTCAGCTGCAGCGCGATCTCCACGGCGCGAATCGCCTGGGTCGTGACGCTGTACTTCACCAGGCCGCTGTCGGCCGGCGGCGGCGCGCGACCGGCGTCCACGTCGGCGGCGAGCGCGTCGAGCTGCACGCGGTTGCTGCGCAGCAGCGCCTCGATCTCGCCCACCGCCTCCTGCACGCGCGGCAAGCCAGCCAGCGGCGCGCCGAGGCTGCCCGGCGCGCGCGTGCGCAGGAAGTCCAGCAGCCAGTCGCGCGCGGCCTGCGCCACGGCGTCGTAGAGGCTGCCCAGCAGCGCCACCATCCAGGCCTGCTGGCTCGCCTGGCCGGCGATGTCGGGTGGGCCGCCCGCGCCGGGCGCCCACTCGGCGGGGTCGCGCAGGTCGACGGCGTGGTCGAGGGGGATGCGCACGTCCTCGAACACCACCTCGTGGCTGCCCGAGGCCCGCAGGCCCAGGTGGTCCCAGCTCTCGATCACGCGCAGGCCGGCGGCCTCGCGCGGCACCAGGAACACGCCGGTGCGCGGCGCGGGCTCGTCGGTGCGGCCCCACACGGCGAGCCAGCTCAGGCCCTCGATGCCGGTGGTGTAGAGCTTGTGGCCCGAGATCACCCAGGCCTCGCCCTCGCGCCGCGCCACCGTGCCCGGCAAGCCGCCACGTGCCGGCGATCCCAGCGCCGGCTCCACGCGCAGCGAATTGATGAGCGCGCCGTGCGCCACGGCATCGCGCGCCACCCGCTCGGCCAGATGCCGCGGCCAGCGGCTGTCGGCACGGCCCAGGCCCTGGTGCTGCAGGTAGGTCATGACCAGGATCAGCGCGGTGGCCGGCTCGCCGCGCGCCACGGCGGTGATCACCTCGCGCGCCTGGACGAGCGTGGCGCCACCGCCGCCCCAGGCGGCCGGCGCCACGAGGGCCACGAGCCCGGCGGCCTGCAGGGCGCGGAAGTTGTCATGGGGAAAGGCCCCGCTCGCGTCGAGCGCGTCCGCGGTGGCGGCGAATTCGCGCGTCAGCCGGTCGAGCAGCGCGCGGCCGGGCGGCGCGCTGCCCGGCGCCGGGGCCTGGGTGAAGGGGGGTGCGACGGAATGGGCAAGCACACGCATGCCGCGCACCTTAGGCGCGCGGCGCCGTGCGGTGAACGACGGAAGGCGCATATGCAAGCGCGTTTTTCTACGTTCACGGCGCCGCGCGCGGCCGATACGGTGACGCTCCGCTTCTCCCCGGCCTGTGCACCGCACGCGCCGCCCCCATTCACAAGGAACACAGCATGAGCCAGAACGACGTCGAATTCATCGGCATGATCCAGGGCCAGAAGGTCTCGGAGATCCATGCCCCGCGCGGCCCGGTGTTCGACCCCGCGTACATCCGCGCCTTCGCGCAGGCCCACGAGGCGGCGGGCTTCGACCGCATCCTGGTGCCGCACCACTCGACCAGCCCCGACGCCACGCTCACCGTGGCGCATGCGGCCGCCGTCACCGAGCGCATCCACTTCATGCTGGCGCACCGGCCGGGCTTCGTGGCGCCCACGCTGGCGGCGCGGCAGTTCGCCACGCTCGACCAGTTGAGCGGCGGGCGCCTGGCGGTGCACTACATCTCGGGCGGCTCCGACGAGGAGCAGCGCCGCGACGGCGACTGGCTGGACCACGACCAGCGCTACGCCCGCACCGACGAATACCTGGAGGTGCTGCGCAAGGTCTGGACGGCCGAGAAGCCCTTCGACCACGAGGGCGCGCACTACCGCGCGCAAGGCGCCTTCTCCGAGATCAAGCCGCTGCAGACGCAGGGCGGCAAGCCGCACGTGCCGGTGTACTTCGGCGGCGCGTCGGAGGCCGCCATCCCCGTGGCCGGCAAGCATGCCGACGTGTATGCGCTGTGGGGCGAATCGCTCGACCAGGCGCGCGAGCTCACGGCCCGCGTGCGCGCCGAGGCGGCCAGGCACGGCCGCAGCGTGCGCTTCTCGGTCTCGTTCCGGCCCATCCTGGCCGACACCGAGGAAGCCGCCTGGGCGCGGGCCGACCGCATCCTGGAAGAAACGCGCCGCCTGCGCGTGGTGGCCGGCTACGCACGCGGCGGCCCGCAGCAGAGCGAGGGCGCGCGCCGCCTGCTGGCCGCGGCCGACAAGGGGCCGCGGGTGGACAAGCGGCTGTGGACCGCCATCGCGCAGGAGACGGGCGGGCGCTCCAACAGCACCGCGTTGGTGGGCACGCCCGAGCAGGTCGCCGACGCGCTGCTCGACTACTGGGACCTGGGCGTGAGCACCTTCCTGATCCGCGGCTTCGACCCGCTGGAAGACGCCACCGACTATGGCCGTGAACTGATCCCGCGCACCCGCGAGCTGGTCGCGCAACGCATCGCGGGCCAGCGCCGCGCGGCCTGAGGCCATGCACCCGCAAGCCCTTCGGAAGAACCGCATGAGCGCCGCGCCGGGCCGCCCCAAGCAAGCTCGCACCGCAGTGCGAAGCACGGAGGCTTTCCAATGAGTTCCATCCTGTCCATCGAACGTCCGGCCACGGCGCCGCGCGGCCTGCGCGAGCGCTTCAACGCCACGCCGCGCCAGCACTTCTGGTTCGAGGCGCCTCCCGCCCGCCCGAGCGTGGAGGCCGAGCGCCGCCACCGGCAGGAACGCCTGGCCGGCGCCTTCCGCCTCTTCGCGCGCTTCGGCTTCGCGCAGGGCCTGGCCGGCCACATCACGGCACGCGACCCCGAGCTCGCCGACCACTTCTGGGTCAACCCGCTGGGCGTGCACTTCTCGCGCATCAAGGTGTCGGACCTGCTGCTGGTCAACGCGAGTGGCGAGACGGTGATCGGCCGGCGCCCGCTCAACAAGGCCGCCTTCGCGATCCACGCGGCCATCCACGAGCGCCACCCCGGCGTGGTCGCCGCCGCGCACACGCATTCGACCTTCGGCAAGGCCTTCTCCACCCTGGGCCAGCCGCTGGCGACGCTGACGCAGGACAGCTGCGTGTTCCATGGCGACGTGGCGCTGTTCGACGACTTCACCGGCATGGTGGTCGACACCAGCGAGGGCGACCGCATCGCGCAGGCGCTGGCCAAGGAGGGCGGCGTGGCCAAGGGCGCGATCCTGAAGAACCACGGCATCCTCACCGCGGGCCCGACAGTCGAAGCCGCGGCGTGGTGGTACATCGCGCTCGACAACGCCTGCCACACGCAGCTGCTGGCGCAGGCCGCCGGCACGCCCCAGCCCATCGACGAGGCCACGGCCCGCCACACGCACGGCCAGATCGGCGGCCCCGAGGGCGCGCTGCATGCCTTCGAGAGCCTGTACGAAGGCCTCGTCCTGAGCGAGCCGGATCTGCTCGATTGATTCACCACCCTCTCGCCCCACGACCATGACCCACCCCACCCTCAACCGCCGCGGCGCCCTGCGCATCGCCGGCGCCGCCGCCACCGTGGCCGCCAGCGGCCTGCTCGCCTCGCGCGCCTGGTCGCAGCCGCGCAAGCTCACCTTCGCCTGGAACGCCAGCGCCTTCTGCCTGTCGCCGGTGGTGGTGGCGCAGGAGCGCGGCATCTTCGAGAAGAACGGCCTGCAGGTCGAGCTGATCAACTACACCGGCTCGACCGACCAGCTGCTCGAATCGCTGGCCACCGCCAAGGCCGACGCCGCGGTGGGCATGATCCACCGCTGGCTCAAGCCGCTGGAGTCGGGCTTCGACGTCAAGATCGTCGGCAGCTCGCACGGCGGCTGCGTGCGGATGGTGGGCGTGAACGAGGCGGGCGTGACCAGTCTGCAAAAGCTCAAGGGCAAGACCATCGGCGTCTCGGACATCGCCAGCCCCGGCAAGAACTTCTTCTCGATCCTGCTCAAGAAGAACGGCATCGACGCCGACAAGGACGTGCAGTGGCGCCAGTACCCGGCCGACCTGCTCGACGTGGCCGTGAACAAGGGCGAGATCCAGGCGATCGCCGACGGCGACCCGACGCTCTACCTGATCGAGAAGCGCAACAAGGGCCGCTTCACCGAGCTGGCGACCAACCTCTCGGGCGAATACAAGGACAAGGTCTGCTGCATCGTCGGCGCGCGCGGCGAGCTGGTGCGCAAGGACAAGCCCACCGTCGCGGCGCTGGTGCGCTCGATCGTGCAGGCCTCCGACTACGTGGCCGAGAACCCCAACGAGTCGGCCAAGCTCTTCGCCAAGTACTCGCCCAAGGTGGCCGTGGAGGACCTGCAGGCGCTGCTGGGCACGCTGACGCACCAGCACCACCCCGTGGGCAGGAACCTGCGCGACGAGGTCGAGTTCTATGCGCGCGACTTCCGTTCGGTGGGCGTGCTCAAGTCCTCCACCGACCCGGCGCGCCTCGCGAACCACGTGTCGGTGGACGTGCTGGCCTGAAGAGGAGCAACGCATGACCGCCATCGAGGGCACGCTCGCGCGCCCCTATGACACGGGCGCTGCGGCGCCCCGTGCCGAGCGCGCACCGGCCGTCGCGGCCACGCCCCGGCCACGGCGCATCTGGCGCACGGGCCTCGGCTCGGCCGCTGCGTGGGCGGGCCTGGGCGTCCTCACGCTCGCCTGGCCCAACCGCGAGGTGGGCTTCTCGGACTGGAACTTCACCACCGAATTCGGCGTGCTGGCGCTGGGCATCGCGGCGGCGGTGCTGGCCTGGGCGCTGGCCGGCCCGCGCACCGGGCGCATCGCGCAGGCGCTGCATCGCGCCGGCCAGTGGCTGGTGGCCGCGCCGCTGCTGCTGGCGCTGTGGGAGCTGCTCACGGCCAAGCTCGGCGCGCTGCCGCCGCCCTTCTTCGCGCCGCCGCAGAGCCTGATCGACGTGGCCTACGAGGACTGGGCGCGGCTGGGCCTGTCCACCGCGCATTCGGTGCGCCTGCTGGCGCACGGCTTCGTGCTGGGTGCGCTGGTGGGCTTTGCGACCGGGGTGTGGATCGGCTGGTCGCGCATCGCCGGCTACTGGGTGCATCCGCTGCTGCGCTTCCTCGGGCCGGTGCCGGCTTCGGCGCTGCTGCCGCTGGCCTTCTTCTTCGCGCCGTCGAGCTACGCGGCGGCGGTGTTCCTGATCGGGCTGGCCACCTTCTTCCCGGTGGCCGTGCTGTCGTGGTCGGGCGTGGCCTCGGTGCACAAGAGCTACTACGACGTGGCGCGCACGCTGGGCGCGAGCGAATGGTTCCTGGTGTGGCGCGTGGCCGTGCCGGCCGCGCTGCCGCAGGTCTTCGTCGGCCTCTTCATGGGCCTGGGCGCCTCGTTCTCGGTGCTGGTGACGGCCGAGATGATGGGCGTGAAGGCCGGCCTCGGCTGGTACCTGCAATGGGCCCAGGGCTGGGCCGCCTACGCCAACATGTACGCCGCGCTGCTGGTGATGGCGGTGCTGTGCTCGGGCCTGATCACGCTGCTCTTCACGGTGCGCGACCGCGTGCTGTCGTGGCAGAAGGGGACCGTGAAATGGTGAACGCGGCCCTGCCACCCGCGCCGGCGACCGCCACCGGCGGCGCGCGCATCGGCATCCAGGGCGTGAGCCACTGGTTCGGCACCGCGGCCGCGCCGCTGCAGGTGCTCGACGACATCGACCTCGAGGTGGCGCCGGGCGAATTCGTCGCGCTGCTCGGGCCCAGCGGCTGCGGCAAGTCCACGCTGCTGCGCCTGGTCGCCGGGCTGGAGCCGGCGACGGCCGGGCGCCTCACCCAGGACGGCGCGCCGATCACCCACCCCGACCCCTCGCGCATCGTCGTCTTCCAGGACCCGACGCTCTACCCCTGGCGCAGCGTGCGCGACAACGTGGCGCTCGGCCTGCAGGCACGGGGTGTGTTGAAGTCGCAGGGGCACCGCGTCGACGAGGCGCTGCAGCGCGTGGGCCTGGCCGACTTCGCCAAGGCCTTTCCGCACCAGCTCTCGGGCGGCATGGCGCAGCGCGTGGCGCTGGCGCGTGCGCTGGTCAACGACCCGCGCCTGCTGGTGCTCGACGAGCCGCTGGGCAAGCTGGACTCGCTCACCCGCATCGCGATGCAGAGCGAGCTGGTCGCGCTGTGGCAGCGCAGCGGCTTCTCGGCCCTGCTGGTCACGCACGACGTGGAGGAGGCGCTGTTCCTCGCCAACCGCGTGATCGTGCTCAGCGACCGCCCGGCGCGCGTGGTGGCCGAGCTCACGGTCGACCTGCCCTACCCGCGCCACCGCGGCCACCCGCGGCTGGCCGAACTGCGCCACGAGGCGCTGCGCCACCTCGGGCTGGACGCGAGCTGGTGAACGGTGGAGGCCGCGATCGAGGCGCAGTGGCTGCAGGCGCTGATCGACGGCCTGCAGTCGGCGCAGCTCGCCCTGCTGCGGGCGCTGCACGCGCTGGGCATCGTCGGCGACGTGCACGGGCAACCGGCCTGGCCCTGGGCCTGGCGGCTGTCGGGCGACAACCTGCTGATCGAACTCGGGCAGGCACGGCGCCTGGCCGCGGCGCTGGCCTTCGTCGCCTTCGCGCTGCTGGCGTTGGCCGTGGCCTGGGCGTGGCGCCGCGGCCGCTGGTACCTGCTGGCCACGCTGCCGCTGGCGGCGATCGCCGTGCCCTGGCCCGATGCGTCGGCCCTGCGCGTGCCCGCGACGCCGGCCAGCTTCCACGTCCCGCCCGGCCCGCCCACCGCCGCCGGCGTGGTGCGTGGGCGGGCGCTCTATGCGCAGCACTGCGTGCAGTGCCACGGCACGGACGGACGGGGGCAGGGCCCGCAGGCCGCGTCGCTCGCCGTCTGGCCGCCCAATCTAGCGGGGCCGCTGCTGTGGCGGCGCGCGGACGGCGACCTGCTCTGGCACCTGCAGCACGGGCTGCGCGACGCGCAGGGCCGCCCCACCATGCCGGCCTTCGGCGAGCGGCTGAGCGACGCCGACGCCTGGGCGCTGATCGACGCCATGAAGGCCCAGGCCGCGGGCGAGATGCTGCGCGCCACCGGCCAGTGGGGCCGGCCGGTGCGCCTGGCCGATGCGCCGGTGCACTGCGCCGACGGCCGCACGCGGCAGCTGTCGAGCTGGCGCGGCCAGCGGCTGCGGCTGGTCGCAGCGGGCGAAGGCACGCCGCTGCCGGCCGAGGACCCGCGCCTGGTCACGGTGCGGGTGCGTCCCCGTCCCGCCGACGGCCCGGTGGCCGAGGGCTGCGAGACCCGCAGTCCCGAGGCCTGGCAGGCGCTGGCGCTGGTGGCCGGGACCGATTCGCCGGCCGGCCTGCAGTTCATCGTCGACCGCGACGGCTACCTGCGCGCGCGCAGCAGCCCCACACGCACCGAGTGGTCCGACGACGACCTGCTGTGCCGCAGCGACGCGCCGCCGAGGGCCGCGTCGGCGACGGCAACGGCCGACGGCCTGGGCGCGCTGATCGCCCGCATGGACGCGCAGCCGGTGCGCTTCGTCAAGGGCGGCTTCCTCCACTGACCGCCTTCCTCTTCTTCTCCTTCATCGCACGACACCCGGAGCTTCCATGACTTCTCGCCTCCCCTCCTCCCCCGGCCGCCGCCGCCTCGTCGCCGGCGCGGGCCTCGCAGCCGCCGGCCTGGCGCTGCCGTCCATCGGCCTGCACGCGCAGGGCCGTCCCGTGCTCAAGGCCGGCGACCAGAAGGGCGGCCTGCGCGCGCTGCTCGAGGCCGCCGATGCGCTGCAGGGGCTGGCCTACGACATCCAGTGGTCGGAATTCCCGGCCGCCGCGCCATTGGCCGAGGCGCTGAACGCCAACGCGGTGGACAGCGGCCCCATCGGCGATGCGCCGCTGATCTTCGCGCTGGCGGCCGGCACCCGGGTCAAGGCCATCGGCGCCAACCGCAGCGACGCCTACGGCACGGCGGTGCTGGTGCGGCCCGATTCGACACTCAAGACCGCGGCCGACCTCAAGGGCCGCAGCGTGGCGACCAACCGCGGCTCGATCGGCCACTTCGTGACGCTCAAGGCGATCACCGCCGCCGGCCTCAGGCCGGAGGACGTGAACCTGCGCTTCCTCGCGCCGGCCGACGCGAAGCTGGCGCTCACGCAGGGCTCGGTCGACGCCTGGGCCACCTGGGAGCCCTACACCGCGCTGGCCGAAACCAGCGGCCATGCGCGCGTGCTGGCCAGCGGCCGCGGCCTGCTGCCCGGCCTGAGCTACCTCGCGGCGACCGATGCCGCCATCGCCGCCAAGCGCCCGGTGCTGCAGGACTTCCTGCAGCGCGTGGTGCGCGCACAGGCCTGGTCGTACCGCAACGTGGACGCCTTCTCGGCCACGCTGGCGCGCATCATCGGCATCCCGCCCGAGGCGGCGAAGCTGCAGTTCGAGCGCCGCCAGCAGAAATGGGTACCGATCGACGCGGCCGTGATCGCCGACCAGCAGCGCACGGCCGACTTCTACCGCGAGGTGGGCCTGATCCGCCAGCCGCTGCAGGTGGCCGCCACCTTCGACACCGGCTTCGCCACCACCGCGGGCTGACCCGGGCGGCACGCACGCCGCAGCGGTGCTAGGCTCCATGCAACCTTTTGTTGCAAGGAGCGACCTTGAAGTACTTCGGCAGGAAACGCGAGAGCTACAGCCGTTTCCGGCGCCATCGCAGCCGGCGCAGCCGCCGGCGCGCATGGATCCGGGGCGTGGCCTTCACGGTGCTGGTGCTGGCGATCGGTGCCATCGCCTGGTACTTCGCCGAGGCGCCGCCCGACAGCGCGCCCCGCCTCGCCCAGGCCGACGCGCCCCGGCCCGCGGCGACGCCCACGCCGGTGCCGGGCGAGCGCACCGCCGCCCTGCCGGCACTGAACCTGCCCGCCGACGAGGCGCCGCACGGCTCGGCGATGGAATGGTGGTACTACAACGGCATCCTCGACGCCGCGGACGGGCCGCGCTATGCCTTCCATGTGGCGGTGTTCGTCGCCAGCAGCCTCGTGCGGCACACGGTGATGCATGTGGCGCTGACCGACCTGCGCACCGGCAAGCGCTACGACGGCCAGTACAAGACGGCCGGCGTCGCCAGCACGCCGGTGCGCGACGGCTTCGATTTCCGCCAGGCCAACTGGCGCTTCGCCAGCCTGGGCGGCACGCACGTGCTGCAGGCCAGCCTGGACGGCGGCGCGGCCTTCGCGCTGGACCTCGCCGACGCGCCGCCCCTGGTGGCGCACCGCGCGGCCGGCTCGGCCACGCCGGGGCTGCTGGACTTCGGCAGCAGCGGCATCAGCTATTACTACTCGCGCCCGCGCCTGCCGGCCACCGGCACGGTGGCCGTGGGCGGGCAGAGCACCGCGGTGCGCGGCACCGTCTGGTTCGACCACCAGTGGGGCGAGTTCGACGTGCTGGAACTGGGCTGGAACTGGTTCGCGCTGCACCTCTCGGACGGCTCCGACCTCATGATCTACGAGCTGTTCGACCGCGTGGGCCGCCCGGTGATGACCGCCGGCACCCACACGCTGGCCGACGGCACGTCGACACCGCTCACGCGCGAGTCCGTGCAGCTGCAGCCCGTGCGGCAATGGACCAGCCCCGCCACCGGCATCAAGTACCCGGTGGGCTGGCGCGTGCAGGTGCCGGCCGGCACGCTGGACGTGGAGCCCTTCGTGCCCAACGCCGAGTTCGACGCCGGCACCACCAGCGCCAACGTGTACTGGGAAGGCGCGGTGAAGGCCAGCGGCGCGCTCACGGGCCAGGGCTTCCTGGAACTGAGCGGCTACGAGCGGCTGAAGGGACTGCCGGCGCGCACGCCCTGAGCCGGGCCGGCCCCCAAAGACAGTTTGCTCATGAGCAACCAGCGAAACGGTCGTTCCCGTGCAGGACGCCGCTTCGCACAATGGCGGCCCGGCAGCCGCGCCCTGCGCTGCCGTGTCGATCGCGTTGCCACCATGAACTTCCAGCAGCTGCGCTCGGTCCGCGAGGCCGTGCGCTGCAACTTCAACCTCACCGACGTCGCCCAGGCCCTGCACACCTCGCAGCCCGGCGTGAGCCGCCAGATCCGCGAGCTGGAGCAGGAGCTCGGCATCGAGCTCTTCGTGCGCGCCGGCAAGCGGCTCACCGGGCTGACCGAGCCGGGCGGCCACGTGCTGCCGATCATCGAGCGCGTGCTCATGGAAAGCAGCAACCTGCGGCTGGCCGGCGAGGAGTTCGCCGCGCAGCAGACCGGCGTGCTGTCGATCGCCGCCACGCACTCGCAGGCGCGCTACGCACTGCCGGTGGCGGTGCAGGAGTTCTGGGAACGCTTCCCGCAGGTCAAGCTCAACCTGCACCAGGGCTCGCCGCGGCAGATCGCGCAGATGCTGCTGGACGGCGAGGCCGACGTGGGCATCGCCACCGAGGCGCTGGCCGACATCCCGCAGCTCGTCGCCCTGCCCTGCTACCGCTGGACGCACGCGGTGGTCGTGCCGCCGGAGCATGCGCTGCTGCAGGCGCCGCTCACGCTGCAGACGCTGGCCGCGCACCCGCTCATCACCTACGACGCCGGCTTCACCGGCCGCACGCGCATCGACGCGGCCTTCGCCGAGGCCGGACTGGAGCCGAACATCACGCTGGCCGCCATGGACGCCGACGTCATCAAGACCTACGTGCAGCTGGGCATGGGCGTGGGCATCGTCGCCAGCGTGGCCTACGAGGCCGAGCGCGACACGGCCCTGCGCGCCATCGATGCCGGCCACCTCTTCGGCATCAACGAGACCAAGCTGGCCGTGCGGCGCGGCGGCTACCTGCGCAAGTACGTCTACGCCTTCATCGAGTCCTTCGCGCCCACGCTGACGCAGGAGGTCATCGAGCAGGCGCTGGCGCAGGCCGACGCCGCGGCCGAGCCCTGATGCTCCTGAATTGATAGCTGCTCGCGCCCGCTGGACGGGCGCTGCAGCCGTTTTGGCTTGAATTTTCGCGTCAGTTCAGGCGCGCGCCGCTGCCCGCGTCGAACAGGTGCGCGTGCGCCGCGAGCGGCCGCAGCGCGATGCGCTCGCCGGGCCGCACGCCGACGCGGTCGCGAAAGGCCGCGACCACGCTCTGGCCCGCCAGGCGCAGCGCCACCTGCGTCTCGGCGCCCGTGGGCTCGACCACGACCACCTCGGCCGGCAGGCCGGCCTCGGTGTCGATCGTGAAATGCTCCGGCCGCGCGCCGTAGAGCACGCGCGCGCCGTGGTCGCCGCCCGGTGCCGCGGGCAGCGGCAACTGCAGCCCGTCGTCGGTCACCACGCGCGGCGCGCCGTCGAGCGCCAGCCGCCCGGGAATGAAGTTCATCGCCGGCGAGCCGATGAAGCCGGCCACGAAGGCGTTGCGCGGCCGGTCGTACAGCTCCAGCGGCGCGCCGGCCTGCTCGACCACGCCGTCCTTGAGCACCACGATGCGGTCGGCCATGGTCATGGCCTCCACCTGGTCGTGCGTGACGTAGACGGTGGTGGTGCCCAGGCGCTGGTGCAGCGCCTTGATCTCGGTGCGCATCTGCACGCGCAGCTTGGCGTCGAGATTGGACAGCGGTTCGTCGAAGAGGAAGGCATCGGGCTGGCGCACGATGGCGCGGCCCATGGCCACGCGCTGGCGCTGGCCGCCCGAGAGCTGGCGCGGCGTGCGATCCAGCAGCGCCGCGAGGCCCAGCACCTCGGCCACGTCCTGCACGCGGCGCGCGATCTGCGCCTTGTCCACGCCCTGCAGCTTGAGGGAGAAGGCCAGGTTCTCGCGCACCGTCATGTGGGGGTAGAGGGCGTAGTTCTGGAACACCATCGCGATGTTGCGGTCGCGCGGCGCCACGTCGTTCACGAGCCGACCGCCGAGCCGGATCTCGCCCGCGCTGATGGGCTCCAGCCCCGCGATCATGCGCAGCAGCGTGGACTTGCCGCAGCCCGAGGGCCCGACCAGCGCCACGAACTCGCCGTCGCGGATGTCGATGTCGACGCCGTGGATGACCGGCGTGCCGCCGTAGTGCTTGACGATGTTGCGCAGGGTGAGGGAGGCCATGTTCAGTCCTTGACGCCGCCGGCCGTGAGGCCGCGGACGAGGTAGGTGCGCACCAGCACGGTGAAGACCACCACCGGCAGCATGACCAGCGTGCCGGCGGCGGCGATCTTGGCCCACTCCCAGCCTTCGTACTGCAGGAAGTTGACGATCGCGACCGGCGCCGTGACGGCCTGCGTGCGCGTGAGGATCAGCGCGTAGAAGAAGTCGTTCCACGAGAAGATGAAGCACAGCACCGCGGTGGCGGCGAGGCCCGGCGCCGTGAGCGGCAGCGTGATGCGCCAGAAGGCCTGCCACACGCCGCAGCCGTCGATGTAGGCCGCCTCTTCGAGCGCCGGCGGCACCGCCTCGAAGAAGGTCTGCATGAGCCAGATGACGATCGCCAGGTTGAAGGTGAGGTACACGATCGCCAGGCCGACGATGGTGTCCTGCAGCCCCAGCCAGCGGTAGGCGAGGAAGAAGGGAATGGTGAACGCGATCGGCGGCGCCATGCGCGTGACCAGGATCCACAGCGCCACCTGGCCGCGCCCCTTGAACTGCCAGCGCGTGAGCGCGTAGGCGGCCGGCACGCCGATCACCAGCGACAGCGCCGTCGACAGCGTGCTCACTGCCAGGCTGTTCCAGAACGAACGCAGGAAGTTGCCCTGCAACAGGCTGCGAAAGCCGTCCAGGGTGGGCGTGAAGAGCAGGCGCTCGTCGAAGATGTCGGCCGCCGGGCGGAAGGCCAGCTGCACCAGCCACAGGAAGGGGAACATCACGGCCAGCAGCACGGCGACGGCGGCGAGCGCTCGCGCGTGCCGGCGCAGCCAGCCCGGCCGGCGCACCGCGGCGTCGACCGGCACGCCCTCCTCGTGGCCGGCGTGCAGCACATCGCCCAGCCGGTCGCCCAGGCCGGCGGCGGGGTTCGCGCTGCTCATCGCGCGCCCCCGTTCCAGCCCGCACGGCCGATGACCCAGCTCAGCGCGAACACGCCCGTGAGGATCACCATCGCGATCGCGCTCGCATAGCCCCAGTACGAGAAATTGAAGGCCTGGATGAAGCCGTAGTAGTTGGTGACCTCGGTCACGTTGCCGGGCCCGCCGTCGGTCAGCACGTAGATGAGCGGGAAGGCCTTGAAGCTGTCGATGAGGCGAAACAGCCCGCACACCACCAGCACCGGCCGGATATGCGGCAGCACGATGTAGCGGAACAGCTGCCAGCGGTTGGCGCCGTCGAGGCTGGCGGCCTCGATGGGGTCGTCGGGGATCATCTGCAGCGCTGCCAGCACCATCAGCAGCGTGAAGGGGAACCACTGCCAGGTGTCGGCGAAGGCGATGGCCCACAACGCCGTGTCGGGGTTGGCGATGAGCGAGCGCACCGGCAGGCCGACGGCCTCCAGCGCGCGGTGCAGCGGGCTGACGTCGGGCGTGAACATGATCTTCCAGATCAGCGCCACGACGATCGGCGGCAGCACCATCGGGATGAGGAACACGGTGCGCGTGGCGCCCAGGATGCGCGCACCCGCCGAGCCCGCGCGGGCATGCAGCAGCAGCGCCAGCCCGAGCCCCGCACCCAGCTGAAGCACCACGCTGGCGACGGAGAGCTTGAGCTGCGTGCCGATGGAGCCCAGGAAGCGCTCGTCGTCCAGCAGGTGCCGGTAGTTGACCAGCGGGTCGTCGAAGCGGAAGGTGGCCGCCGGGTCGGTGAGGCTCAGCGGCGTGAGGCTGGCGACGAACAGCGCCAGCGCCGGCACCAGCGTGATGACCAGCAGCACCGCCAGCGAGGGCGCCAGGCCGAACAGGAAGGCGCGCCGGCGCTGCGCCTCCCAGCCCGCGCCGCGCGCGGGGGGCACGGTTGCCGCCGCCACCGCTGCCATCAGAGGTTCAGGCCCGCGCGCTTGAGCTCGGCGATGGACTGCGCCTGCGCCTGCTGCATGGCCTGCTTCGCGTTGGCCTGGCCCGAGGCGATGAGCGCGATCGCCTTGTTGAGCTGCTGGTCGACCTGCGGGTACACCGACACGGTGCGGTACTTCATGTGGCCCGTCTTCGAGGCCTGCTCAATCGCATCCAGCGCGAGTTGCGCCAGGTCGTTGCCGTTGATGACCTGCTTGGCGCGGAAGGCCTGCGAGTCGATGTCGGAGCGGCGTGCGGGCGAGCCGTAGCCCGCCTCCACCGCGCGCCGCGTGGTCTGCTTCGACAGCGCCCACTGGATGAAGGCCCAGGCGGCTTCCTTGTTCTTCGAGCCGGCGGGAATGCCCAGCGCATGCACGGCCGTGCCGGGGAAGCGGCCCGCGGGGCCCTTGGGCACCTGGCCGAACTTCACGGTCTTGAGGGTCTTGCTGGTGGCCGGGTCGCCGAGCTGCGCCAGGTGCAGCTGGCCCGCGTCGGTGAAGTTCACGCGGCCGAGCTTGAGCGCCTGCGTCACCTGGTCGGGCTGGTAGGTGATGGCGCCGTCGGGCCCGAAGTCGCGCACCAGCCGTGCGTAGTAGTCGGCCGCGGCGACGGCCTCGGGCGTGTCGAGCGTGGGGAAGAGGTCGTCGGGCGCCTTGCGGAACACGTCGCCGCCGAAGGCGTGCAGGTAGGGCACGAAGGTCCAGCCGTAGTGGTTGTCGGCCACGAAGCCGGCCACGCGGTCCTTCTTGTTCACGGCCTGCAGCACCTTCACCAGGTCGTCGGTGGTGTCGGGGAAGGCCAGCCCGGCCTGCTGCACGAGGTCGAAGCGCGACGAGGCGCTGAGCAGCGCCTCGGCCGTCCACGGGATGCCGTAGAGCTTGCCGTCGCGGCCCGTCTCGGGTGCGCGCGCGCCGGGCAGGAAGTCGTCGATGGCGAAGTCGCCGGCCGTGAGGTTCGGGTTCCTGACGTAGTCGTCCAGCGGCGTGAGCCAGCCCGAGTTGATCCAGCGGCTGGAATAGATGAAGGTGACGTTGACGACGTCGAAGGCCGAGCCGCGGGTGGACAGTTCCAGGTCGGCGCGCTGGTTGTAGACCGGGAAGGACGGCGCGTCGAAGTTCACCTTGGCGCCGGTGGCGGCCTCGAACTCGGGCAGCCACTGCTGCAGCAGCTTGGGGTAGGCCGCGCTGAAGGTGGAGACGTTCAGCGTCACGCCCTGGTATTTCTTCGCGCCGCCCTGTGCGGCGGAAACGCCGGGCAACAGCGCGGCAGCGCCGAGCGCGGCGCCGGCGGCGAGCAGGTGGCGGCGGCCGGGGTCGGTGGGGAGGTGTTGGCTCATGGCGTCGCGGTCCTGCTCAGGCGGTGGCGGCGATGAGCGCATCGATCTGCGCATCGTTCGACGCCTCGGGCCGGCGGCGCGTGATGCTGCGGCGGCCGTCGACCGACACGGCCGGCTCGCCGTGCACCGTGACGCGGCGCACCAGGCGCGGCTGGTCGCCATAGTCGTTGATGGCGAAGTGCTGCGTGGCGCGGTTGTCCCAGATCGCGACGTCGTCCTGGCGCCACTGCCAGCGCACCGTGTTCTCCAGGCGGATCACGCGGTTCTGCAGCAGCTCGAAGATGCGCGCCGACTCGGTGCTGGTCAGGCCCACGATCTTCTTGATGAAGTGGCCCAGCAGCAGCGCGCGCTCGCCGGTCTCGGGGTGCACGTGCACCAGCGGGTGCTCGGCCTCGTACACGGCCGAGACGAACACCTTCTGGTGGTGCTCGAGCCGGTCCTGCGCGATCTGCGTGCGCTCGGCACCGTAGTCGTAGTCGTTGCTGTGCACCGCCCACAGCGTCTCGGCCAGGCGCTTGAGCGAGTCGGGCAGGCGTTCGTAAGCATGCGCCGTGTTGGCCCAGACGGTGTCGCCGCCGTAGGCCGGGATGGTCACGCCTCGCAGGATCGAGATCTTGGGAAAGGCGTCGACGAAGGTCACGTCGGTGTGCCACGAGTCGGCACGGCCGCCGCCCTTGGAGGCGTCGAGCTCGAACAGCTTGGTGCCGCTGGGCGACGGCACCGTCGGGTGCGCCACGGTGCGGCCGAAGCGCGCGCCGAAGGCCTGGTGCTTGACGTCGTCCAGGTGCTGCTGGTCGCGGAAGAACAGCACCTTGTGCTTGAGCAGGGCAGCCTGCAGGTCGGCGAAGACCTCGGGCGCGAGGTGCTCACCGAGCTTCAGGTCGAGCACCTCGCCGCCGATGTGACCGGCCACGCGGCGCACGCGCAGGTCGCCCACGGTGTCGATGTTGGAAGAAGCGGTGGGGTGGGCCAAGGCGATTGCTCCAGTTGTGGATGGGGACCGCGAACGGCGCACGGGGGCCGGTCGGCGTGGGACGGCGATGCTAGGAGCGGCATCGGTCCGCATGTTCGAAGGCTTTTGCATAAGCAACTGCGCAAAGCGTGCTTGGCACGGCGGCCACGTCGGCGCACCATGTTGGCGCCACGCCGGCACAGGCCTCGCCAACCGCGGGCCGGACGGCCGCCTTAGATGTTTCGGTTGTTAGCAACCGAGAAATCGTTCGTTCCCCCATCGGCGCGCGCTGCCTAGAGTGCGGGCATTCCCATGCGGCGTCCGCCGCCGGCCTGCACCATGTCCGCCCTTGCCTCGCCCCCCCTTCGCACCGAATCCCCCGCGCCCGCAACCGGCCTCGTCATCCGCCCCCTCGACGCCCCCTTCGGCGCCGAAGTGATCGGCCTGGACCTGGGCCGCCCGCTGGCCGACGAGGACTTCGCGCGCATCCACCGCGCACACCTCGACCACCACGTGCTGGTGTTCCGCGACCAGCGCATCACGCCCGCGCAGCAGGTGGCCTTCAGCCGCCGCTTCGGGCCGCTGCAGATCCACGTGCAGAAGAAATTCCAGCTCGCGGGCCACCCCGAGGTGCTGGTCGTCTCGAACATCAAGGAGAACGGCGAACCCATCGGCCTGGGCGATGCCGGCCACTTCTGGCATTCGGACCTGTCGTACAAGGACAAGCCCAGCCTCGGTTCGCTGCTGCATGCGCAGGAGCTGCCCGCCGAGGGCGGCGACACGTTGTTCGCCAATCAGCACGCCGCGTACGACGCGCTGCCCGAGGCGCTGAAGACCACCATCGCCTCGCTGCGCGCCGAGCACAGCTACCTGGCCAAGTACGAGGAACTGCGCGCCCGCAG
This sequence comes from Pseudomonadota bacterium, assembly GCA_031119395.1. Taxonomy (GTDB): domain Bacteria; phylum Pseudomonadota; class Gammaproteobacteria; order Burkholderiales; family Burkholderiaceae_C; genus Xenophilus. Next base: position 1,534 of record JAVHYA010000069.1, on the reverse strand, counting down.
CCCCTGGCGGCCCAAGCTCACGCAGGCCCAGCTCGACGAGGTGAAGCCGGTCGTGCACCCCATCGTGCGCACGCACCCCGAGACGGGCCGCAAGGCGCTGTTCGTCAGCGAGCACTTCACCACCCGCATCGTCGACCTGCCCGAGGACGAGAGCGCCGCCGTGCTGGCCGAACTCTTCGCCCTGGCCGTGAAGCCCGAGCTGCAGTACCGCCACCCCTGGCAGCCGCACGACATGGTGTTCTGGGACAACCGCTCCGTGCAGCACCTGGCCGCCGGCACCCCGGACCACCTGCGCCGCAAGCTGTACCGCACCACGATCGAAGGCGACGTGCCGTATTGAAAGCGGACATCCGAAGGCGGACATCCGAAAACGGACATCCATACGCGAAAGGCGCGAAGGTTTCGCGAAGGACGCGAAAGAAGACATTCGATTTTTTTCTTTCTTGAATCCTTTCGCGCCCTTCGCGAAACCTTCGCGTCCTTCGCGTACGGCTGCCCGCATTCCTCCTCCTCCCAACCCCACACCTCCCATGAAACCCATCACCCGCCGCGCCGCCGCACTCGTCACCGCCCTGGGCCTGGCCACCGCCTCGCTCGCCGCCCATGCCGAAGGGCAGATCCGCATCGCGCAGCAGTTCGGCATCGTCTACCTGCTGCTCAACGTGGCGCAGGAGCAGAAGCTGATCGAGAAGCACGCCAAGGCCGCGGGCGTGGACGCCAAGGTCGAGTTCCTGCAGCTGTCGGGCGGCTCGGCGGTGAACGACGCGCTGCTGTCGGGCAGCATCGACATCGCGGGCGCCGGCGTCGGCCCGCTCTTCACGCTGTGGGACCGCACCAAGGGCCGGCAGAACGTGAAGGGCGTGGCGTCGCTGGGCAACTTCCCGTACTACCTGGTGACCAACAACCCGGCGGTGAAGACCATTGCCGACTTCACCGAAAAGGACCGCATCGCGCTGCCCGCCGTGGGCGTGTCGGTGCAGTCGCGCGTGCTGCAGCTGGCGTCGGCCAAGCTGTGGGGCGACAAGGAGTTCGCCAAGCTCGACAAGATCAGCGTCGCCGTGCCGCACCCCGACGCGGCCGCCGCCATCATCAAGGGCGGCACGGAGATCACGGGCCACTTCGGCAACCCGCCCTTCCAGGAGCAGGAACTGGCCGGCAACCCGAATGCCCGCATCGTGCTCAATTCGTACGACGTGCTGGGCGGCCCCTCGTCGGCCACCGTGCTGTACGCGACGGAGAAATTCCGCGCCGAGAACCCGAAGACCTACAAGGCGTTTGTCGCCGCGCTGGACGAAGCCGCGCAGTTCATCCGCAAGAACCCCGAGCAGGCGGCCGACATCTACCTGAAGGTGAGCGGCGCCAAGACCGACAAGGCCCTGCTGCTCAAGATCATCAACAACCCCGAGGTGCAGTTCAAGACCGAGCCGCAGAACACGCTCGTGCTGGGCCAGTTCATGCACCGCGTCGGCGCCATCAAGAACGAGCCGAAGTCGGTGAAGGAGTACTTCTTCGACGACGTGGTGGGGGCGGGGGC
>JAVHYA010000068.1 GCA_031119395.1 Pseudomonadota bacterium | reverse complement strand
GCGAACGCCGAGCCCCCAGGCCGGCCGATGTCGCCGAGCGTGGCGAGCGCGGTGAACGTGGTGAACGTGGTGAGCGCGGTGAGCGCGGTGAGCGCAGTGAGCGCGGTGAGCGCAGTGAGCTTGTCGACGCGCCGATCGCCAATGGCGCCATGCCTGACGACGCGCAGGTCGAGGGCGACGCCCCCCGCCGTGAGGGCGACGAACGACGCGGGCGCTCCCGCGACCGATATGGCAGGGACCGCCGCGAACGCGCACCGCGCGAAGGCCGTGAAGGCGAGCGCGAAGCCGGCGTCGCTGCGACGAGCATGCCGGTTGCAGCCGAAGCGGAAGTCGACACGGTGGCCGAAGTGGCGGTTGCTGCGGTGGCTGCCGGCGCGCCGGCGCCCGTTGCGGCGCCGGTATCGGCGCCGCCCCCTGCCGCCAGCCCGTCCTCGCGCCGGCCGGCTCTGCCCAAGGTCTCGGCCTTCGATCTGCCCGCGGCGGAACTGGCCCGAATCGCCGAAGGCGCCGGCTTGCAGTGGGTCAATTCCGACGCCGAACGCGTGGCAGCGGTCCGGGCGGCCATCGACGCCGAGCCCCGTCCCATCCACGTCCCGCGCGAGCGCCCCGCCGTGGTCGTGCTCGACGACGGCCCGCTGGTGCTGGTGGAGACCCGCAAGGACTTGGCCAGCTTGACCTTGCCCTTCGAAAACCAGTCCGGGGCCACGGGCACGCCAGCGCCCTGAACCCAGCCGCCTGCACGGCGGCCCCGAGGCCTACCCAAGAGGCCGAATCAAGAAACGCCCGCTCCGGTCCACGGAGCGGGCGTTTTGCATTTGTTTCTCACCCGTCGCAACGCGCGCCGCGGAAAACGTTCGTTACAAATAGTGAAGCTTGCCCCAGGACGGTGAACTAGGCCACAAAAAAGAGTACTTAAGTTAGAAATTCAGATACCTGTCAGCCAAAAGGACTACAATTTGAATCACCTTGCTGCGATGCAACAACCGAAGATCGGGCCGTGCGTGAGGGTCTGGAGCGGGGTAGCAAGTTACATATTTTGTCGCAAACGGCATACGACCAATGCTGACACGACAAGCCGGAGCGCCTGTGATTCAATGGCGTCCCATTAGTAGAAAAGAGTTACTTTGACAGGTGTCTCAGCGTGGTGGCAGCAAGGCACCCCTCTCGAAGGAAATGGTGATGTTTCGTTCTGACTCGACAGCGCAAGGGCCCATTGCACGCCATATGCCCCCCGGAGGCGGAGGCACTGCCGCCACGCCGAATCCGGTGGTGGGCAGAAAGATGCATTGGTTGGAACGTACCGCGAAGCGTTCGATGGACATCGTGGGCGCCTTGGCGTTCTTCGCGCTGCTGGGTCCGGTCTACCTGCTGGTCGCGCTCTGCGTACGCATCAGCATGGGCGCCCCGATCCATTACTGGCAGAGTCGCCTGGGCCGCAACGGAGAACGCTTCAAGTTCTACAAGTTCCGGTCCATGGTCCACAACTCCGATGCCGTGCTCGACGATTTCCTGAGCAAGAACGACATGGCGCGCACGGAATGGGACACCTTCCAGAAGCTGGAGAAGGACCCTCGCATCACTCCCATGGGCCATCTGATCCGCCGCGCGAGCCTGGACGAGCTGCCCCAGTTCTGGAACGTGCTCAAGGGAGACATGAGCCTCGTGGGCCCGCGGCCGTGCATGGAGCGCCAGCGAAGCCTGTACGGCAAGCACTGGTCGCACTACTGCACCATGCGCCCGGGCATCACCGGGCTGTGGCAGGTGAGCGGCCGCAACCGCCTTCCCTATGCCAAGCGCGTCGAGCTCGATGCCTACTACGTCGACAACTGGTCGCTCTGGCTCGACATCAAGATTCTCCTGCGCACCTTCCGGGCGGTGTTCATGGCCGAGGGCTCGCGTTAAACGCGATGCTCTTTCGGCGCGGGTGAAAGCCCGTCCCCGCCCATCCGATCCGCTTCGCCCGACTTCGACGATCCCATGGAAAACCCCGTCCAAGGCACCGTCGCGCTTGAGCAGGACCTCGTGGCAACGCACCAGGACCAGCCCCGCCTGAAAGCTGCATGGCGAGGTCGCTTCAAGAGCGTTGCGGGGTTCATGACCGGCGCGCTCGCGGCGCAGGGCCTGTCTGCCGTCACCGGTCTGCTGCTCACGCGGTGGCTGAGCGTCGACGACTATGCGATCTACACGGTGCTCGCGATCTTGACCGGGGCGCTGACGGTGCTGACGATGGGCGGCGTCAACATCGCCTTCTCGACGATCGTCGGGCGGGTCTGGCCCGATCGCCAACGCGCGGCCGAAGCGCTCGCAGCCTGCCGGCGCGAGCGGCACCTGATCTCCGCCGTGGTCCTGCCGTTCTTTCTCGCGATCGCCAGCTGGCTGCTGCTCAAGGCCGGCGCGCCGGTGTGGCTGGTGGTCGCCCTGCTGACCCTGCTGATGATCCAGTGGTTCGTGGAGCTGAAGTCCCACATCACGGACCAGATCCTGCTCTTCGCCCAGCGGGCCGCGCGGCTGCAGTCCCTCGAAGCTGCACTGGGCGCTGCCCGGCTTGCCGCGGTGGCACTGCTGCATGTCCTGAACGGTGTCTCGATCCTCCTGGTCACTGCCCTGGCGGTCATCGGTGCGGCGCTGCGGGTCCCGTTCGTGCAGAAGTGGGCCCGGCAGGAGGTTCCGATGGACTCGGCCAAGGTGGTGGAGTCCGACCGCAGGGAAATCCGATCCGTCACACTGCGGCAGCTGCCGGTCGAGCTGTACTACTGCATCCAGTCGCAGGTCCCGCTGTTCCTGCTGGCGGCGATGAGTGCACCGGTCGAGACTGCATCGTTCGGGGCGCTGGGGCGTCTGGCGCAGCTTTTCGTGCCCGTGTCGATGCTCGTGTCGGCCTTTGCCATTCCACGTTTCAGCCAGACGAAGCGCGGGGTGCTGCCCGCCTTCATGGCATGGTCGCTTCTCGGGCTGGTGCCGGGCCTGGTGCTGGTCGTGGTGGCAGCGCTGGCGCCGTCGCTGCTGCTGCTGCTCATCGGTCCGAACTATGCCCACCTGCAGCAGGAGGTGCTGATCGCCAGCATCTACAGCGCGACGGTGATCCTCTCGATGACGATGTGGCGGCTGGCCGCCAACCGCGGATGGAACCGCTGGACCCTGATCCAGATTCCGGTGTTCGGCCTGTGGTGTGCGCTGTGCCCCAGCTTTCTCGATCTGGCCACGCTCAAAGGCGTCCTGATGTTCCAGTTCGGCTTTCCGCTCGCCATGATCAGCGCGACGCTGGCGGACCTGCTGCATGCGCAGGTGAGAGGGGATCTGAAATGATCGGCGCCTCCTTCGTGCCTCCATGTCGCGAGGGCCGTCACGGCAGCAACGCTTCGCGCGCCGACGGATCGACGGGCCCGATGAACATCCTTCTGACGAGCCACGCCTTTCTGCCACAGCTGGGGGGCATCGAGTTCGTGTCCGCCACGCTGGCCCGCGAGTTCGTCGCTGCGGGCCACCAGGTCCGCGTCATCACCCACACCCCGGCCGACGAAGAGGATGCGCTGCCTTACGAGGTCTACCGCCGGCCGAACGCCAGGCAGACCGCACGGTTGCTGCAATGGTGCGATGTGCACCTGCAATCCAACATCTCGTTGCGCTACCTCTGGCCGGCCCTGCTGCTGCGAACGCCGTCCCTGGTGACCTACCACACCTGGCTCCAAAGGCCCGACGGGTCGGTGGCCTGGCAAGACCGCGTGAAGCGCCTGGCCACGCATGGGGTCACCAGGAACCTGGCGGTCAGCAAAGCTGTGGCCGCGAGCCTGCCCGGTCGGGTCGGGGTGATCCGCAACCCGTACGACGACCAGACGTTCAAGCCACAACCGCAGCGGGTGACGCTCGGCGACCTGGTGTTCCTGGGGCGCCTGGTGGACGACAAGGGTGTGGATCTTCTGATCGACGCGCTGGCCGTGCTCGCCGCCCGCGGCATACGAGCGACCCTGTCGATCGTGGGAACGGGGCCGGAGGAGGCCGCGCTGCGCGAACGGACCGACCGCCTCGGCCTCACGGACGCAGTGGCCTTTCTCGGCAAACGATCCGGGCCCGCCCTCGCCCGCACGCTGGCCGCTCATCGCGTCCTGGTGGTGCCCTCGCGATGGCAGGAACCCTTCGGCGTGGTGGTGCTCGAGGGGCTGGCGTGCGGCCTGCGGGTGGTCGCCAGCGACGTCGGCGGCCTGCCCGAAGCCGTGGGCGGGTGCGGACAGTTGTTCAGGCCCGGCAGCGCGGAATCGCTCGCCGATATCCTCGAGCAGGAACTGCAAGGATCCGCCACCCCATCGACCGACGCCCTGGACCCGGCCGTGGACGCCCATCTGAAGCCCTATCGCGCCACTGCCGTGGCGGCCGAGTACCTGGCGCATCTGTCCGCCATCCGAAAGCGACGCGTCCCCCGGGACGCCGGTGACGAACTGACCATGACATTCAACGACTCCATCACGCCCCGCGGCGAACACCTGCACTCCGGCTCCAAACGGGAGACCTCCGCATGACGGCCCCGGGATCGGTTTTCGTGAGCCAGTTCGGCCTGCAGCACGCACAGCAGCTCGCACTGGCCCTGCATGAGGGCGGGATGCTCAAGGCCTTCTGGTCGGGCGTTCCGGTCTGCACCGACGAGAGCGAGATCTCGCCCTGGCTGCCGCGCTACTACAAGGAGCGCGTGCGGCGCGTGCCCATCCCGCGGGAACTGCGCCACCATCCCTCGCGCTTCCAGATCCTCTGGCGGGTCGGCAAATCGCTGCCGCTGCCCTACCAGAAGGGCGATTTCTTCTTTCGCATGCAGCACGCGTACGACCGCTGGATCGCGCGGCAGATCCGGACGATCCGCCCGAAGGTCGTCGTGGCCTACGAGAGTGCGGCCCTGGAGACCTTCCGCGCTGCCAAGGCCATCGGGGCGACCTGCGTGCTCGACGCGCCATCGCTGCACCACGTCGCCGGCGAGCAGTTGATGGACATCCCGCGCACGCCCTTCACGCCCGAGATCTATCGCCAGAGGGACGAGGAGGTCGCACTCGCCGATCTCATCCTGACCTGTTCCCCACTGGCCGCCGACAGCTACATCGACAACGGCGTGCCACCCGAAAAGGTGTTCCCGCTGCTGCTCGGGGCAGAGCTGCCCACGGACCGCCCGCCTGCTTTCACGGCCCCCGAGAAGCCGCGCTTCGTCTTCGCCGGGGTGATGAGCTACCGCAAATCGGTGGACCTCATCATCGACACCTTCCGCCGCCTGCACGAAGAGCAGATTCCGTACGAACTGCATTTCGTCGGCGGCGTGGCGTCCCCGGAACTGCTCGAACAGGTGCAAGCCCTCCCAGGCACCACCTACCAGCCCAGCGTGCCGCAGGCGCAGCTGTATTCGGTCCTGGCAGCGTCGGACTGCCTGCTGTTGCCCTCGCGCTTCGACTCCTTCGGCATGGTCGTCGCCGAGTCCATGGCCAGCGGCACGCCGGCGCTGGTCTCGACCCAGACCGGCGCCAAGGCGATCATCGAGAGACATCCTGGCAGCGGCTGGGTCGTCGAGCCCACCGCGCAGGCGCTGTACGCTCAGGTGCGTGCACTGGCCCTGTCGGTGCCGGAGTTGCGCGCGGCCCGGTCGGCAGCGCTGCGCGCGGCCAAGGACTTCACCTGGCAAAGCTACCGCCAGCGGGTGCGCGATGTGTTCACCGAACGGGTGCTGACATGAATCCAATGGCCCATGCCGCCAGCTCGCTCCCCCCACGCACCGCGGCCACCGCGAAGCTGGGACGCACCAGCCGCGCGGGCACGCTCTTCATCGCCGTGCTCCTGGTCGTGGTGCTGGAAGGCGCGCTCCGGAAATGGGTCTCCAGTTCGCTGACGCTGCCGCTGGTGCTGCTGCGTGACCTGCTGGCCATCTACACCGTCTGGTACGCGATTCGCACCGGTGCCCTGAACTTCCGCCGCTTGCCCGCGCAGATCCTGTTGGTGTGGAGCGGGGTGCTGATCCTCTGGGGATTCGTCCAGCTCATCATCAACCAGTTCTCTCCCGCCATCCTGGTGATCGGCCTGCGCTTCTGGCTGCTGTACTTCTGGTTCGGCTACGCGGCGGCAGTCTCGATGACCATCGAAGACTATCGCCGCAGCCTGTGGGTCATGCTCGCGTTGCTGATCCTGATGATGCCGCTGGTGGCCCTGCAGCAGAGTTCGCCGCCGAGCGCGTTCATCAACACCCAGATCGACACCGATGTGCGGGACATCTTCGTGGTGGTCGCCGGCGTCGTGCGACCGACCGGCACCTTCAGCTTCACGCTGGGATTCACCACCTTTCTCGCGATGGCCGTGTCCGCGATCTTCTGCTATCGGCAGCTGTCACGCCGCACCGGGCGCGCGCGGCTGATGTTCGTCCTGGCCTTCATCGCCCTGCTGGTCGGCTCCATCCTGAGCGGCTCACGCGCCGCCGTGTTGTTCTACGTCGGGCTGCTGGGCGTCTCGCTGCTGGGTTCCCTGTGGTTCTCCCGCGGCGTGGGCAAGGTCTACGCCACCATGGGGGTGATCATCACGGTGTCGCTGATGGCGGGAGCGGCGATGCTCTTCAGCGGTGCGCTGGTCGCCACGCAGGAGCGCTTCGAGAACGCCTCGCAGACCGAGGACCTCGGCGAGCGCATCGTCGCCATGCTGGCCGGAGAGCCCGAGACCTACAGCCAGATCACGTGGCTCGGCGCCGGATTGGGCAAGGGGTCCAACCTGGCGAGCTATTTCGAATCGGGCGAACGCAGCTTCATGCTGGCCGAGACCGAGTCGGCTCGCATCCTGCTCGAAGGCGGCGTGATCGGCGTCCTGTTCATCTTCCTGAAGCTGGCGGTGATCGTGGTCGGCATGTGGGCCGCGTGGCGGGCCGCGGTGCGCATCCGTTCGTCCGCGCCACTGCTGGTATGGCTGACGTTGGCCATCGCGCTGCTGACCTGGTCCACCATCGGGCAGCTGACCGTCAATGCCGCCACCGGCCTGCTGTTCGCCCAGGCGTTGCTGGCCCTTCGCTATCTGCCCCTCGCGCAGCCGGCCAGGAGCCAGCCTCGTCCGGCAGTCGCGCCCGCCGCGACCGGCTGGGCCCTGGAGCGCGCGACTTGAGCCATTCGTCCCCTTCCTCCATGCGCCTGCTGCGCATCATTCCCAGTATCGATCGACGCTCCGGTGGCCCTGCAGAAGCTGCGCGCCGCCTGGACGCCGAGCTCGTACGGCTCGGCCATGCGGTCGAGGTGGTCTCGCTCGATGACGCCGGCGAGAGCTGGATCGGCGACTACCCGGTGGCTGTCCATGCCCTGGGCGGCCGCGGGCACTTTCGCTATTCGCCCGATCTGAAGCCCTGGCTCGAAAGGAACGCCCCCCGCTTCGACGCGGTCGTGGTCGATGGCCTCTGGCAGTATCCCGGCCTCGGCGCCTGGCGCGCGCTGGCCGGAGGCGCGGTGCCGTACTTCGTCTTCACCCACGGCATGCTCGACCCTTGGTTCAAGCGGGCCTACCCGCTCAAGCATCTCAAGAAGTGGCTGTATTGGCCGTGGGCCGAATACCGGGTGCTGCGCGACGCGCGCGCGGTCCTGTTCACCTGCGAAGAAGAACGCCGCCTGGCACGCGAGTCCTTCTGGCTCTACCGGCCGCGGCAGGAACTGGTGACGGCCTTCGGCACCGCCGACGTGCCGCCGGACTCCGAGGGCCTGCGTCAATCGTTCCATCGCCAGTTCGCCGGTTTGGCCGACAAGCGCCTGTGCCTGTTCCTCGGGCGCATCCAGGAGAAGAAGGGCTGCGACCTCCTGATCCAGGCCTTTGCCGAGCTCGCGCGGGACGACCGGAGGCTGCACCTCGTGATGGCCGGTCCGGGCGAGGAGGCCTGGCTGGCCCACCTTCGGCAACTGGCGCAGGAGGCTGGCATCTCCGACCGCATCACGTGGACCGGCATGCTGACCGGCGACCTGAAGTGGGGCGCGTTCTACGCGGCAGACCTGTTCTGCCTTCCTTCGCATCAGGAGAACTTCGGCATTGCCGTGGCGGAGGCACTGGCGTGCGGCCGTCCCGTCGCCATCTCGGACAAGGTCAACATCTGGCGAGAGATCGCCGACGACGGCGCCGGCTGGGTGGGCAGCGACACGGTGGAAGGCACGCTCGGTGCGTTGCGCCAGTGGCTCCGCGCTTCCGACGACGAGCGCAGGCAGGCGTCGCTTGCCGCGCGGCAAAGCTTCGAGAAGCGCTTTCGCATCGACGCGGCGGCAGCGCACCTGGCCAGCCTGATCGGCAGCCAGCTCGAGGCCGCGGAGCTGCCCGACAGGCGACTGATGGGAGTGGCGCCATGAGCCTGCTGGACGCACGCATGAGCAAGCCGCTGGAGGGCGGCCCCACGTTCACCCTGAGCCACCGCCTGTTCCGCGCATGTTGGGGCATCACCTGGCTGTGCCTGGCGTCATGGACGCCACCGCCGCTGCACGCCTGGCGCAGGTGGTTGCTGTCGCGCTTCGGCGCGCGTGTGCATCCGACGGCGCGGGTCTACGGGTCCGCCAGGATCTGGTACCCCCCGCTTCTCGAGATGAAGGCCCATGCGTGCATGGGCCCCGGTGTCATCTGCTACTGCATGGCTCCCATCTCGCTGGGCGAGCGGGTCGTGGTGTCGCAGCGCGCGCACCTGTGCGCCGGCACGCACGACGTGCGTGATCCGAATTTCCAGCTCGTGGCGCGGCCGATCCGCATCGGCGACCAGGCCTGGGTGGCGGCCGAGGCCTTCGTCGGCCCGGGCGTCTCCGTGGGCGAAGGCAGCGTGATCGGAGCGCGCGCCGTGCTCATGCGCGACGCCGAGCCCTGGACCATCTACACGGGCAATCCGGCAACGCCCATCAAGAAGCGGGTGCTTCGCACCGACGCTGCATGAAGATCCTGATCTACGGCATCAACTACGCCCCCGAACTCACCGGCATCGGCAAGTACTCGGGCGAAATGGCGGAATGGCTCGCCGCGGCGGGGCACGAGGTGCGGGTCATCACCGCACCTCCCTACTACCCCGAATGGGAAGTCCAGGCGCCCTACCGTGCCGGGCGGTACCTGCGCGAGCAGCGCAACGGCGTGACCGTCCTGCGTGCGCCCCTGTGGGTTCCGCGCAAGGTGTCCGGGCTCAAGCGCCTGGTCCATCTGGCGAGCTTCGCGCTCACGAGCGCTCCGATGCTGTTCGCACAGTGGCGCTGGAAGCCCGACGTGGTCTGGGTCACCGAACCGCCACTGTTCTGCACGCCCGCCGCACTGGCGTTCTGCCGCATGCGGGGTGCGGCGTCGTGGCTGCACATCCAGGACTACGAGGTCGATGCGGCCTTCGCGCTCGGCGTGCTCAAGGGTGAGCGCTCCAAGCGCGCCGTGCTCGCCGTGGAACGCTGGCTGATGGGACGCTTCACCCGCGTGTCGACCATTTCGCAGCGCATGATGGAGCGCGCGCGCACCAAGGGCGTGGACGACGCCCGCCTGGTGTCGTTGCCGAACTGGGCGGACATCACCGCCATCCGGCCGCTCGGACGCAGGAGCCGCTTCCGCGAGCAACTGGGCATCGGCGACGACCAGGTCGTGGCGCTGTACTCCGGCAACATGGGTGGCAAGCAGGGCCTCGAAATTTTGGGCGACTGCGCACTCGCGCTGCGCGAGCGCAGCGACATCCATTTCGTCTTCTGCGGCTCCGGGCCCGCGCGCGAGGCGCTGGAAGCGCGCTGCGCCGGACTGCCCCGAGTGAGCTTTTTGAACCTTCAGCCGGTCGAGGCGCTGGGTGAACTGCTCGGCCTGGCCGACATCCACCTGCTGCCACAGCGTGCCGATGCGGCCGACCTGGTGATGCCGTCCAAGCTCACGGGGATGCTCAGCAGCGGCCGGCCGGTGATCGCCACGGCCCACGACGGCACCGAATTGGCCACGGTGGTGTCCCGGTGCGGCCTGGTCGTTGCGCCGGAAGACGCCGAGGCGCTCGTGAACGCCATCCGCACACTGGCGTCGGCGCCCGAACTGCGCGCACAGTTCGGCCTCGCCGCACGCGCCTATGCCGAAGAGCATCTGGACCAGGGCGCGGTGCTTCGTCGATTCGAGTCGGCGCTCGAGCGCGTCGTGACGCCGGGCGCCAGCGCCGCGGCAGAGCGCGTGCGCCCCTCCTGAACGACCCGCCCCCGGCGGGGGTGCTGACGCGCGCAGCCCCGCTTCACCCCCCCCAAAAAAAGGCGCCTTGCGGCGCCTTTCTTCTTGTTCACTGCTCTTCGGGCAGGATGCTCTCGTAGTTGTAGTTGGTGTAGCGGTAGCGCCCGTACTTGTAGGTACTGAAGTTGCGGCGCTTGGTCTCCATGCCGTTGAGCAGCACACCGCTGGCCACCTTGCCGCCGAGCGACAGGCGACGCGTGCTCTCGCGCAGTTCGCCCATCGTCGACACCGACGCGCGCGCCACCAGCAGCACCGTGCCCGCCTGGGCGGCGATGGTGGTCGCGTCCGAAGCCACCAGGACCGGCGGTGTATCGATGACGACGAGGTCGTACTGTTCCGACAGGCGCTCGAGCACGCTGTGGAACGACGCCGAGGTCAGCAGTTCCGCCGGGTTGGGCGGGAGCTGGCCGGTCGCCAGGAAGTCCAGGCTCTGCACCACATCACGGTGGACGGTCTGCTGAACGGTCAGGCTGCCCGCGATGAGCTCGGAGAGACCGCCGTGGCGCTGCAGGCCCAGATACTGGTGCAGGTGGCCGCGCCGCAGGTCGGCATCGATCAGCAGCGTCTTCTTGCCGGCCGCCGCCATCAGCGCCGCAAAGTTCGCCGTCACGAAGCTCTTGCCCACCCCCGGGGTCGGGCCGGTGATCATGACGCGGTTGTTCGGCGACTCGAGCATGGCGAACTGCATCGCCGTGCGCAGGCTGCGCAGGCTTTCGACCGCGGGTTCGTCGGGCTGTTCGACGGCCAGCAGCCGCACGCCCGTCGCGCCGGTAAGGCGGCGCTGCCCGATCGAGGTCTGCACCTTGCTGTGCGGGATCGACGAGAACACCGGCAGGTGGATGTTTTCTTCGACCTCGTGCGGATCGCGCAGACGCTGCTCCACCAGGGCGCTGCGCAGCAGCGCCAGCAGGAGGCCCGCCACCAGGCCGGCGCCGAGGGAGGCCAGCACGATCAGGCGCCGATTGGGCTTGATCGGCACCTCGGGCTGCGCCGCGGCATCGAGCAGGCGTACCGTGCCCACCTTGCCTTCCTTGACCAGGCGCAACTGCAGTGCCTGGTTCAGCAGGGACTGATACAGACCGGTGTTCACCCGGACCTCACGCTCCATCCGCACGGCGTCCTGCTGGACGGCAGGCAGGCCCTTGATCCGATTCTGGATCTCGCCGATCTGGCGCGAGTAGGCCGCGATCTGCGCGTCGAGCGTCTGCACCGTCGGGTGGGCGGCCGTGAAGCGGCTTTCGAGCTCGCGGCGCTTCTGTTGCGCCTCGAGCAGCTTGGTCTGCAGTTCGACGGAATTGGTCAGGATCAGCTTCGCCTCTTCATCGAAGGCGACCGTCCCCTTCTGGTTGCGGTAGCGGTTGTAGATCTCTTCGGACTGTTCCAGCTGCTTCTTGTACAGCGGCAACTGCACGTCCAGGAACGCGAGCGTCTTCTGCGCCTCGGCCGCCTTGCGTTCGATGTTCTGGTTCACGTACTGCGAGCCGATGGCATTGAGCACGCGCGTCAGCCGCTCGGGATCGGTGTCCTGCAGGGTGGCGCTGATGACGCCCGATTGCCGGCCGCGCTCGGCGAGGACCAGTTGGCCCTGCAGGCCCTCGATCGTCGCCAGCGTCGGCGCGCGCGTGAGCACGAACTGCGCGCCCGGTTTGCCGTCGAGGCGATCGACCATCAGTTCGATCTTCCTGCCGCTGGGCTGCAGCGTGGTCTGGAGCATCTGGCCGACGCTCCCCTCCATCGCCTGGCTCAGGCCCTTGTGCGACAGCGAGTACCGGCCACCCTCCTGCGCGGTGAGGATGAAAGGCGAACTCTCGAAGGCCGGCGGAACGTTGAAGCGGCTCACGTCGATGCGTTCGGTGCCCGAGGTGTAGCCGCCGAAGCCGAGGAAACCAGGATTGGACAGGTCGGTGGCGCGCCGCGACAGCCAGCCGCCGATCAGCGGCACGTAGCGCGGGTGCGCGTCGATGTAGAGATGCGTGGCCTCGACGGCGCTGCCCACGATCATGCGCGAACGCATGATTTCCATCTCGGCACTCGCCTGTGTCTTGACGTCGAACAGCGCGCTCGCTTCGCCCAGGAAGCTCTTGCTGGCGCTGGCCTCGCTGTCCTCGACCTGCACCAGCAGGTTGGCCTCGTAGACCGGCCGCGTGAGGTAGGCGTAGGCGACACCGCACGCCAGAACCACCAGCGTCACGATGGCGATCAGCCATCGGTTGGCGACGACGACATCGATGTAGTGGCCGAGTTCGACCTCCTCGCCGTCGGCGCCGCCCTGGAAGCCGGAACCAAAGGAAGAAGAGGGAGGGGTAGCGGTCGATGACTTCATGATGGGGTCACTCTGGAGATTCGTTCGGCCCAGGCCTGGGCTCCTTGGTCGATCAGGGCCAGCGCGGTCTGGAAGGAGGCCACCGTTCGCCGGTAGGGATCGGGCACGTCGACCCGCAACTGCTCGGTCAGCCGGAACACCTTGCCGGTGCTCTCCGGGTGCCGTTGCTGGATCCACTGCCGCTGGGCGCTTTCCATCACCAGGACCAGGTCCGCCTCATGGCAGAGGCGGGCGTCCAGCTGGCGTGCGCGGTGCTCGTCGATCGACAGGCCCCGCGCCCGCATCAACGCACGGGCGGTGTCGTCGGCGCCCACCCCGACGAGGGCGTGCGTGCCCGCAGACGACACCTCGAAGCCCGGCAGGGCGTCGCGCATCACGCGCTCCGCCATGGGGCTGCGGCAGATGTTGCCTGTGCACACGATGAGGATCCGCCGGATGGACACCGCTGGCCTACCTGTAGGTGGCGCGGATGGTGTTGGCGGTCGTCGCGGACGGCAGGATCAGCGTCACGATGCGGTTCCAACGCACCAACGCGACCGGATCGACGTACACCACGTCCTTGGGCTCGAGCGGGAAGGTATCCGCCAGCGCCAGCGCAGTGGCGGTGCGCGCGTCGAGGTGGAAAACGGTCTGGCCGCCTCCCGGCTGATTGCGCACCACGTAGATCTGGCGCGGGTTGGCCGTGCCCAGATCGACACCGCCGGCCTCGCCCAGCGCATCGTTGAGGCTGAGCCGGCCGTTGCGCATGAGGATGGCCGACGGGCGCAGCACCTCGCCCATCACGAAGATCTTGCGGTCTTCACGGTTGCGCACCATGACCATGTCGCCGTTGAGCAGCGGAATGCGCGTCGGGTCGACGCCGACCTCGGCCATCTGCATGAGGTCGATGTTGGTCGTCTTGCTGCCGCGCGTGAGCGTGACGAAGGAGCGATCGCCCGTGGGCAGGATGCCGCCGGCGCGGTTGATCGCCTCCGGCAAGGTCATCGGAATGTCGGTGAAGACCTGCAGCCCGGGGTTCTTGACCTCGCCCTCGACGTAGGCGCGCTTGCTCCGGAAAGCCGAGACGCGCACGCTCACCTGCGGTTCGCGGAACACCTTCGCCAGGCGGCGGGTCAGCATGTCCTCGAGTTCCTGCACCGTCATGCCCTCGACCTTCAAGGTGCCGGCATACGGAAAGGCGAGCTGCCCCGTGTCCGACACGATGAAGCCCGGCGCGGGCGACACGCTGGCCGGGTCGGCCACGGTGGTGGCCGGGATGGCGCTGGAGACCAGCTCGGGATGGTCGAAGACCGTGATCCCGATCACGTCGCCTGCGCCGATCCGGTACTTCTCGGGCGTGCCGAGCAGCGCCCGGACGTCGTCGCTGACCGCCGTCGGCTGCCGTGCCCGCATGCGGGTCACGAGTTCGGCATCGATCTCTCGAAGTGCGCCCTCCGGTGGCGTGCCGTCGTCGGCCGCGGGTACGGGCGGCGGCAGCGCCACCCTGGTGGAGTCAAAACCCGGTCCGATGGCCGCACAGCCCTGGAGAACCAGGGCCACCGCCGTCAAGCCGATCGCAAAAAATGTAGAAGTTCGTTCCAATCTGGGCCCCCAACTGCATCCGCAATTAGTACTTTTGGACACAGTTCCGACTGTAACCTACGAAGCGAAAGCTCCCAAATGTTTCTTGGGTTACTTCGTATGGCCGATGTGTGATTCGCCGCGATATGACGGCGTTTCGGTCGAAATCGGGGCGCCGAGGCCCCGGGGAGAGCCGCTCAGTCGGCCTGCGCGGCGCGCTTCCAGGCCTCGGCGGCCTGGGCGATATCGCCCCGGTCCTCGGCCAATCGGGCGAGGGCCGACCAGGCCCGACGGTGCAGTGCAGCATCCTGCAGCCCCAGGCCGGCCTGGGTCAGGAGCTGCTGCGCCTTGCCCCACAGCTGCCGCTTCATGCAAGCCATGCCGGCGAGGTACTGCAGGTTGGGATCGCGCGGGTCGGCCCGCTGCGCGGCTTCGATGCGGGCCAGCCAGTCGCCGTCGACGGTGTCGAGTCCCGCCTCCAGCGCGCGCACCAGCCGCACCCGCAGTGCGTCGCTCAGGCTCTTCGGCTCCGCGGCCGCGCGTTCCCACACGGGCAGCAGCCAGGTCCGCGCCAGGGCGAGGTCGCCATGCAGCGCCACCATCCGCTGCGCGGCCTGGATCGCGACTTCGGGCGTTTCCCGCTCCGCCGGCTCCAGTTCGGCCCAGGCCCGCCGCAGCTGTTCGGGATCGTGGGCGCTGGCGATCAGGTCCGACGCCAGCCCGCGCACGATGCTCTGCGCCCCCGCCTCCGGAAAAGCCCGGTGCTTGGCCAGCAGCCGGGCGGTTTCCAGCGCTTCCAGCGTCAGGCGCTCCTGGCGCGCGGCCTTGAGCCGCAAACGCAAGGCCAGCGTGCGGCGTTGCGCCCCCTGGGGCAGTTCGGCCAGGCGGGCCAGGGCACCGGCCGGGTCGCGGTCTTCCAGCGCCCAGCGGGCGGCGCGCAGCTGGACGCCTTCGCGCGTCTCCGGCGGCAACGGTAGCGCGCCCCGCTCCTCGCCATCGTTGAGGGCCTGCTGCAGGTGCGCGTCGCGTGCCGCACGGTCCTGCAGCGCCTGCGCGCCCTCTGCCGCCAGCAGGTGGGCTAGCATGCGCACCTGCTGGGCCTGCGGCAGCCGCGCATCCAGGGCCGCGAGCATTCGTTCCTGCGCCAGAGCCGCCTGGGCGGCCTTGCGGGCGCGCGTGAAGCGGCCGGCCAGCAACTGCACCATGGCATCGAGCAGCGCCGTGTGCAGCGCACGCTCCTTCTGCAGCAGGCGCCACTGCCGCGCCTGGCGCGGCAGCGAGAACAGTGCCGTCAGCGCCCGCAGCGCCAGGTGCAGCAGCACGAAGAGCACCACCAGCGCCAGCAGCACCAGGTTGAGCGACAGGTCCACCCGCGTGGGCGGCCAGAACACGGTGATCGTGCCCTGGTTGTTGCCGGCGAACAGCGCCACCGCCGCAGCGATGCCGAACAGCGCCAGGAGCCAAAGTGCCGCGCGCATCAGCCGCGCTCCTCGCACGGATCGGTCGTGCCCGAACGCCCGACGCGCATCGCACAGAACGAAGACCCGCCAGCGAGCGCAGCGAAGCCGCCAGGGCACCCGCGGAACTGGCTTGGCCAGGCCTCTGCGTGCGCCCGCCTCCAAGCCGAAGGCGCCAGAGAGGGGGGAGCCGCGAAGCGGCCTGGGGGGTGCTTCATCTCAGCGGCCCGCCGCCGCGGTGGCCAGCGCCGCCAGCGTGTCGTCGATGCGCGGCGGTGCCGACGCCCTGACCGCCGCCTGCACCTGCTGCAGCAGCGTCGCGGCCTGCTGCACGCGGCGCGAGGCCGGGTCGAAGTAGCGGTTCAGCGAAGCCGACACCGAGGCGAGTTCGGTGCGCGCATCGTCGACCTGCCGCGACAGCAGCGCCAGGCGCGCATTGAGCAGCTTGAGCTTCAGGTTCTCGCGCAGGAAGAAGGTCTGGTCGGGCGACAGCAGCACCGCCTCGGGCCGGTCGATGCGCGACACGCGCACCAGCGAGCGCAACTCGTTGCGCGCGCTCAGCAGGATGCGCTCCCACCAGGCCGCGTCGGCCGGGATGGACTCGATCTGCCAGGCATCCCCCCCGCCGGCGCCGCGCACGGCCACGGCGTTGAGCGGCGGCAATTCGTCCACGGTGCGCAGCAGGTCGTCCAGCCGCGCCAGCGCCTCGCCCCCGTCGCCGCTCGCGGTGGCGCGGATGCGGTCGGCGTCGCGCTGCATGGCGCGCTGCAGGGGCGCGAGCCGCGGCTGGGCGGCACGCGCGACGCGCTGCTCGCCGGCCTTGAGTGCGGCCAGCAGCGGCTGCACGTTGCCCGTGACCTGGGTCTGCTCCTGCGCCAGGCGCACGGCGGATTCGATGTCGACCACCAGGTTCTCGTCGCGCGAACGCGAGAGGCTCTGCATCAGCTCCTCGAGCTGGCTGCGCTGGAGCGCCACCTCGGCCACGCGGGTTTCCATGAGGGCCAGGCGGCCGGCGGTGTCGCGCACCACATCCTGGGCCTGGCGTGCGAGCGCCCGGGCCTCGGCGGCCTGCATGGTGGCGTCGGCGCTCTGTCGGGCCAGCTGCTCCTGCATGCCGCCCACCTTCTGCCACAGCACGATGGCCATCACCAGCGCGACCACGGCGATCAGGCCCAGCAGGCCGAGGCCGATGCGTGCCAGCGCCACGGCACCGGCCTCGGGGGCCGGCACCACCACCGCCGGCAACTGCCCGCGGCCCACGGCGTCGGGTGCGGAGTCGTCGGGCACGGGAGCAGCGGTCATCGAAACGATTCTATCGACGCGACCAGCGCGCCCAGGCTCGCCGGCACCTCGCGGACCGAGCCGAAACCCGCCGCGCGCGCGGCCTCGGCAATGCGCGGATGCGTGGCCCAGGCACGGGCGCCGCGCCAGGGGGTGCCGGGCATCGCGGCCAGGAGATGGGCGATCGCCTCCGAGCTGCTGAAGAGCCACGCGCACCGTGCGTCGACCGTGCTCGCGGCGACCAGCGCGCGTGCGGCGTCGTCCAGCCGCGGCGCGAGCCGCCGGTAGACGACGGCCGTGTCCACCGCCACGCCCGTCGCTTCGAGCGTCCGGGCGAGCCAGTCGCGCCCTGCCGGCCGCCCGGCCGCATCGCTGCCGCGCACCCGCAGCACGCGCGCGCCAGCCGCCAAGCGCCCCTGCACCTGCGCCCACAGCGCCTCGGAGTCGAAGCGCCCCGCCTCGGTCGGCGGCACGTCGACGCGCTCCGGCGGCACGCCCGCGTCCACCAGCGCCCGGGCCGTGCCCGGCCCGGTGGCCCAGCAACGCGCGTTTGCTATCAAATCAATAGCTGCCGGCGCCCGTCCCGCGGGCGCTGCGGCCCGATTCAGCTCGAAGAATCCGTCGACGGCCGCGGCGCTCACGAACATCAGGGCCGCGTAGGGCCGTGCATCGAGCGGGCCGGTGGGCATGCCGGGCAGCGGCGGCGCGATCTCGATCAGCGGCAGGGCCACGGCCTCGATGCCATGGGCCGTGAAGGCGTCGACCCAGCGGGCCGCCTCGCGCGCCGGCCGGGTCACGATCACCCGCCACGGGGTGCCGCTCATGCTGGCCTCAACGCGCGCCCTGCGCCTGCAGCGAAGCCGCCACCCGCGTGCCCAGCGCCTCGGCCTCGGCCAGGTCGGCGACCGGTGCCTCGGCCCGCGCATGCAGCAGCGGCGCAGCCTGGTCGAGGTCGCCCCAGGCGGCGGCCAGATGCAGCCCGCCGTCGATGCTGCGGGCATGCGCCGCCAGCGGCATCGAGCAGCTGCCGCCCATTGCGCGGCTGACGGCGCGCTCGGCGGCCGTGGCCAGCCAGGTCGGCCGATGGGCCAAGGGTGCCAGTGCGGCGACAAGCTCGGGCCGGCCGCTGCGGATCTCGATGCCCAGCGCGCCCTGCCCGGCCGCCGGCAGCATGGTCGCGGCATCGAAGCACTGGCGGATGCGTGCTTCCAGGCCCAGGCGCTTGAGGCCGGCGGCGGCCAGCACGATGGCCGCGTACTGGCCTTCGTCGAGCTTGCGCAGCCGCGTGTCGAGGTTGCCGCGCAGCGGCTCGATGCGCAGGTCCGGGCGCAGCGCGCGCAGCAGCACCGTGCGGCGCAGGCTGGAGGTACCGACCACCGCGCCTTCGGGCAAGGCGTCGAGCGAGGCGTGCTGCGGCGAGACGAAGGCGTCGCGCGGGTCCTCGCGCTCCAGCACGCAGGCCAGCGCGAAGCCCGGCGGCAGGTCCATGGGCACGTCCTTGAGCGAGTGCACGGCGATGTCGGCCCGGCCGTCGTGCAGGGCCGCTTCCAGCTCCTTCACGAACAGGCCCTTGCCGCCGACCTTGCTCAGCGTGCGGTCCAGGATCTGGTCGCCGGTGGTAGTCATCCCGAGGAGCTCCACCGTGTGGCCCTGTTCTTGCAGGAGGGCCCGCACATGCTCGGCCTGCCAGAGGGCCAGGCGGCTTTCGCGCGTGGCAATCACGATGTGGGTCACAGGGCCGTCCGGGTGCTGTTCAGGGGGGTCGGGGATGCTAGCATGTTGCGTTGCAGCAACGCTGCCTGGTCCGGTCTTTTCCCCAACGTTCCTCGAGGAGCCACGTCGAATGCCCACCGCCCGCAAGAACAACAACAACAAGAGCAGCGCCCCGGCCCAGCCGAAGCGACAGGCGGAGGACCAGCCGCTGATCGAGGACATCCGCCTGCTGGGCCGCATCCTGGGCGACGTGATCCGCGAGCAGGAGGGCAAGGACAGCTACGAACTGGTCGAGAAGATCCGCACCCTGTCGGTGGCTTTCCGGCGCGACGCCGACCATTCGGCGGACCGGGCGCTGAAGAACCTGCTCAAGGGCCTCTCGGCCGCCGAGACGGTGCGCGTGATCCGCGCCTTCACCTACTTCAGCCACCTGGCCAACCTGGCCGAGGACCGCCACCTGATCCGCCGCCGCACCGACGCGGAACGGGCGGACGACGCCATCGAAGGCAGCCTGGACGTCGCGCTGGCGCGCATCCGCAAGGCCGGCGTGGGCCCCGACCAGGTGGCCGCCTCGCTGGCGCACAGCTACCTCTCGCCGGTGCTGACGGCGCACCCGACGGAGGTGCAGCGCAAGAGCATCCTCGACGCCGAGCGCGGCATCGCCGCCTTGCTCGCGGCGCGCGACGAGATCCGTGCACGGCAGAAGATGTTCGCCGGCCAGAAGGACGCCCTCACCCCCCGCGAGATGGCCGACAACGAGGAGCAGATCCGCACCCGCGTCACGCAGCTGTGGCAGACGCGCCTGCTGCGCTTCACCAAGCTCACCGTGGCCGACGAGATCGAGAACGCGCTCTCCTACTACGAGGCCACCTTCCTGCGCGAGATCCCGCGCGTGTACGCCGACCTGGAGAAGGCCCTCGGGCGGGAGGACATCGCCCCCTTCTTCCGCATGGGCCAGTGGATCGGCGGCGACCGCGACGGCAACCCGAACGTCACCGCCGACACGCTCGACTACGCGCTGCGGCGCCAGTGCGAGCTGGTGCTGCGGCACTACCTCACCGAAGTGCACTACCTGGGCGGCGAACTGTCGCTCTCGGCCACGCTGGTGGACGTCTCGCCGGAGATGCAGGCGTTGGCCGAAGCCTCGCCCGACCCCAACGAGCACCGCCACGACGAACCCTACCGCCGTGCGCTCACGGGCGTCTACGCCCGGCTGGCCGCCACCCTGCGCGACCTGACCGGCGGCGTGGCCGCGCGCCATGCCGTCGCCCCGCAGAACCCCTACCCGAACGCCGAGGCCTTCCTGGCCGACCTGCGCACGATCGAGGACTCGCTGCGCGAGAAGCACGGTGCCGCCCTGGTGAACCAGCGCCTGCGCCCGCTGATGCGCGCGGTGGAGGTGTTCGGCTTCCACCTGGCCACCGTCGACCTGCGCCAGAGCTCCGACAAGCACGAGGCGGTGGTCGCGGACCTGCTGAAGATCGCGCGCATCGAGCCCGACTACGCCGCCCTGCCCGAGGACGCGAAGCAGACGCTGCTGGTCAAGCTGCTGGAGGACGCCCGCCCGCTGCGCGTGCCCGACGGGGCCTACCAGCCGCTCACCGTGAGCGAGCTGGCCATCTTCTCGCAGGCCCGCACCGCCCACGCGCGCTACGGCCGCGCGGCCATCCGCCACTACATCATCAGCCACACCGAGACGGTGAGCGACCTGCTCGAAGCGCTGCTGCTGCAGAAGGAGGTCGGCCTGATGCGCGGGACGCTGGACGAGGATGCCGTGTGCGACCTCATCGTCGTCCCCCTCTTCGAGACCATCGAGGATCTGCGCAATGCCGCGCCGATCGTGAAGGCCTTCTACGCCCTGCCCGGCATCGACGCCCTGGTGCGCCGCTCGGGCGCCGACCAGGACGTGATGCTGGGCTACAGCGACAGCAACAAGGACGGCGGCATCTTCACCAGCAACTGGGAGCTCTACCGCGCGGGCATGGCGCTGGTGAAGCTGTTCGACGAGCTCAATGCGGGCCGCCAGGACAAGATCAGGCTGCGCATGTTCCATGGGCGCGGCGGCACCGTGGGACGCGGCGGCGGCCCGAGCTACCAGGCCATCCTCGCGCAGCCTCCCGGCACGGTGCGCGGCCAGCTGCGCCTGACCGAGCAGGGCGAGGTCATCGGCTCCAAGTACGCCAACCGCGAGATCGGCCGGCGCAACCTCGAGACGCTGGTCGCCGCCACCCTCGAAGCCACCTTCCTCGCGCCCTCCAAGCCGGCACCCGCCGCCTTCATCGCCGCGGCCGAGACGCTCTCGCGCGCGAGCATGGCCGCGTACCGCGCGCTGGTGTACGAGACGCCCGGCTTCGTCGACTACTTCTTCGGCTCCACGCCGATCCGCGAAATCGCCGAGCTCAACATCGGCTCGCGCCCGGCCTCGCGCAACCCCAAGCGCAACATCGAGGACCTGCGCGCCGTGCCCTGGAGCTTCAGCTGGGGCCAGTGCCGGCTCACGCTCAACGGCTGGTACGGCTTCGGCAGCGCGGTCGCGGGCTTCCTCGACGGTGCGGCCAGCGCCACCGAACGCAAGGAACGCATCGCCCTGCTCCAGCGCATGTATGCGCAGTGGCCCTTCTTCCGCACGCTGCTGTCGAACATGGACATGGTGCTGGCCAAGAGCGACCTGCAGCTGGCCACCCGCTATGCCGAGCTGGTGGCCGACCGCAAGCTGCGCCAGAAGGTCTTCGGCATGATCGACGCCGAGTGGCACCGCACCTCCGACGCCCTCACGCTCATCACCGGCGCGAAGCAGCGGCTGGAAGGCAATGCCGAGATGCAGCGCTCGGTGCGCCACCGTTTCCCCTACATCGACCCGCTGCACCACCTGCAGGTCGAGCTGATGCGGCGCTTTCGCGCCGGTGAGGGCGGCGACCGCGTGCAGCGCGGCATCCACCTGTCGATCAACGGGGTGGCGGCGGGGCTGCGCAACACGGGCTGAGGGCCCGGAATCTCGAGCAAAAAAGGGCTGCACCGCCCGTCCAACGGGCGCAAGCAGCTATTTTTTCGATAGCAAACAGCGCTCAGGCGCCGGTGGTCTGCAGCGCCTGGGCAAGAAAGTCCAGCGCGCGTGCCCACGAATCGCGCCGCGCGCGGGCATTGCCCGCCGGCGTGCCGCCGCAGTCCAATGCCTCGACCGACACCGGGTGCGTGAAGCGCGTCACGGTCGTGGGCCCACCCGGCCAGCCGATGCCATGACCAGCCTCCGGGTAGGCCAGATGGTCCATGCGGTGCGCGAATTTCTCGCGCCATGCCCGCTGCACGGCCAGGTCAGCCAATTCGGTGGAAGGCCAGAGTCCGTCGTCCATGCCCGAGATGAGCGGCACCGGTCCCTGGATCTGCTCGACACGGATCGACGCCTGCTCACGCACGGCGGATTGCTGCAGCGCAAATCGATACCAGCCGTGTTCCTCGGGGCCGGCCCGGCCCGCAGCCACCGCCGCTTCCCACTGCGCCTCGTCCGGCGCTGCATGCGCCAGCTCTTGGTCTGCCAAGGTCCATGCGCTGTGCCCGCTCGACGGGTACGCACCCCAAGTGACCCCGCTCGGGACATAGGCCACGACGCAACGCAGTTGCCGGAAGCTCGCACCCAACAGCAAGGCAAGCTCGCCACCACGCGACGCGCCCACGACGCCCAGGCGCTCCGCCTGCACCGATGGCTGGCCGGCGAACCACTGCAGGGCTGAGCCGAAGTACTCCAGCGGGATGCGGTCCAATGTGGCCGGCAGGCCCGGCATCGCAAAGTACGCCAGCGCCAGCGTCGTATAGCCACGGGCGGACAGCAGCGCAGCCATCTCTTCCGCCCAGCCCAGCCCCCCCGCCCGAGCCGCCGACCACGAGCACACCCGGCCGGGCCGCGCCATCGCTGTGCTCGAAGAGCTTGCCCACCAGACCGTCCTGGTCAACGCGGCGCACGACGACGTCGGGATCGACGTACACACGCCGGATGCCCTGCACGATTCGCTCGCCCTGAGCCGCGGCCTGCGCGATCAACGTCGCCGTCATCGGGTCTTCGCTCAATGACTCGCGCACGGAGATATCGATCTCGTCGACGGGGGATCGAGACCAGAGCAGTCCAGTTGCATCGACACCTTCGTAGCTCCCCTCGAGCGGGGCCTGCCTGGCGGGATCCACCACGCCCACGGCGTCGGCACGAAAGCTCGCGCGGGACAACCACACGGTGCCGCCGAAGCGGCTCGCCAGCGTCAGGGTGAGCCGCTCTCCCGGAGACAGGCCGCGCACCCGGATGTCCAGGGGTTCGTCGACACGGCACTGCGAAGGCAAGGGATCGAGCTGCACCCGTTGAGCGTAGCGCATCGCTGACGCGACGCCGCGCCCCTGGACGCGTCAATCGCCCAGCAGTTCCCCGATCGGCTGCAGGTCCTCGACCCGGTCGCACACC
>JAVHYA010000067.1 GCA_031119395.1 Pseudomonadota bacterium | reverse complement strand
AGGCCGCTGGCATTAAATTGGACTAGCACCCCCCAAGCCGCTTCGCGGCTCCCCCCTCTCTGGCGCCTTCGGCTTGGAGGGGGGCGCACCCAGCGGCCTGGCTGAGCCAGTTCCGCGGGTGCCCTGGGGGCTTCGCTGCGCTCGCCGGCCGTATGCCCGATCAGTGCGCGGGGCCGCGGCTGTGCACTAAGCTCGCCGCATGAGCACCCCTTCCTTCACCCCCAAGAACTACACCGCCACGCCGCCGCGCCGCGTGGCTTTTCTCGGCCTCGGCGTCATGGGCTATCCCATGGCGGCGCACCTGGCGAAGGCCGGCCACACGGTCACGGTCTACAACCGCACGCCGGCCAAGTCGGCCGCATGGGTGCAGGAGCTGGGCGGCGCGCCGCACGCTGCCGCGGCCACGCCGCGCGAGGCTGCGGCCGGGGCCGAGATCGTGTTCTGCTGCGTGGGCAACGACGACGACCTGCGCTCGGTGGTGCTCGGGGCCGACGGCGCCTTCGCCGGCATGCAGCCCGGCGCGGTGTTCGTCGACCACACCACGGCCTCGGCCGACGTCGCGCGCGAGCTGGCCAAGGCGGCGCTGGATCAAGGCCTGCAATTCATCGACGCACCCGTGTCCGGCGGCCAGGCCGGCGCGCAGAACGGCGTGCTGACGGTGATGTGCGGCGGCGATGCGGCCGCGTTCGCCAAGGTGCAGCCCGTCATCGACGCCTTCGCGCGCGCCGTCACCCTGCTGGGCGAGAGCGGTGCCGGCCAGCTGGCCAAGATGGTCAACCAGATCTGCATCGCGGGCCTCGTGCAGGGCCTGTCGGAAGCCATCGCCTTCGGCCAGCGCGCCGGGCTCGACATGGAACAGGTGCTGGGCGTCATCAGCAAGGGCGCGGCCCAGAGCTGGCAGATGGAGAACCGCGGCAAGACCATGATCGCCGGCAAGTTCGACTACGGCTTCGCGGTCGACTGGATGCGCAAGGACCTGGGCCTGGTGCTGGACGAGGCCAAGCGCAACGGCGCGCGCCTGCCGGTGACGGCGCTGGTGGACCAGTTCTATGCCGACGTGCAGCAGGCCGGCGGCAACCGCTGGGACACGTCGAGCCTGATCACGCGGCTGAAATAGCCGCTCACGCTATCAAAAGGATAGCTGCCTGCGCCCGCTGGACGGGCGCTACAGGCACTTTTGGCTGGAAAGATCCGGCTCAGCGCACCGGCGTGGTCACCACGCCGGGCTGCGGCTGCGGCGAGACCTGCACCGGCGCACCGGGCTGCGGCTGGCCCGGCAGCGGCTGCATGGGCGGCAGCGGTACGCGCGAGCCGCTGCCGTTGGTGCCGTCGACGGCCGACGGCTGCAGGCCGGTGCCGCCCTCGACGGCGCCCTGGCCGAGCTGCTGCTCGCTGATGATCTCGACCGCGCGCACCACCTTCTGCACGCCCGACACGCTGCGCGCGATGTCGGTGGCCCGGTCGAGCTCGCGGCGCGTGGCCAGGCCCATGAGGTAGACGACGCCGCCCTCGGTCACGACCTTGAAGGAATTGGCGAAGATGTCCTTGGCGTCCAGCAGCGAGGCCTTCACCTTGCCGGTGATGTAGGTGTCGTTGGAGCGCTGCGCGATGCCCAGCGCGGGACCGACCACCACCTCGTTGACCACCGAGCGCACGTTCGGCGTGCCGCGCACCACCTCTTCGGCGCGGCGCTTGTCGGCCTCGCTGCCGACGGTGCCGATCATCAGCACCTGGCGGTTGTAGCTCACGGTGGTGATGTTCATGGTGTCGTTGGCGATGTCGCGGATGCGCGCCGCCGAGCGCAGCTCGATCGACTGGTCGTCCAGCTGTGCGCCGGAGGTGCGGCGGTCGGTCGCGACCATGCCGGCACCGGCCACCGCCGCGCCGCCGACCACCAGCGGCACGCAGCCCGACAGCGAGGCGACGAGCGTCGCGCCGGCGAGTGCTGCGGCAAGGAGGCGGAAGGAGGTGTGTGTGCGGGTCATGGAGGGGTTCCTGTGCTGGATGCAGTGGATGCGGATGGGGCGTGCAGCGAGGCGCGCAAGGACGCGGCTGACGCGGGGCGCAGGGGCCGCGGAAAGTTTAGCCCAGCGACTGCGGCGCTCCTGTGTCAATGGGTGCGGGTGCCAAGGGGTTGACTCACTCGACCGCCAGCACGTCGCCGTCGGGGTCGCCGAGCAGTTGCGCATCGACCCCGTCGCACAGGCAGTGCAGCGCCGTCAGGTGCACCTCGTGCACGCGCAGCGGGCGCTCGTGCGGCACGCAGATCTGCACGTCGGTCTCGCGCAGCGCGCGGCCCACGGCACCGCCGGCGCCGCTGCCGACGCCGCCGGTGAGCGCGATCACGGTCATGTCGCGCTCGTGCGCCGCCAGCACGGCCGACAGGACGGCGGCCGATTCGCCGCTGGGGCTGAGCACCAGCAGCACGTCGCCGGCCTCGCCCAGCGCGCGCAGCTGGCGGGCGAAGGCCTGCGGGTCGGCCGCGGCCCGCGTGTCGGCGGCCGGGTCGTCGGCGATGCCGGGCAGCGCCAGCGCGGCCAGCGCCGGGCGCTCGCGCTCGAAGCGGCCGACGAACTGGGCCGCGAACTGCGCCGCGAGCAGGCCGGACACACCGGCGCCGCAGGCCAGCACCTTGCCGCCGCTGGTCACGCAGGCCAGCAGCGCCTGCACGGCCTGCGAGAGGGGTTTGCTGAGGGCCGGCCCCCCTTGGTACTTGAGGTCGGCGCTGTCGATGAAATGCTGCTGAATGCGTTGCTCGAGCATGAGGATATAGGTGGCAGCCCCCATCCCGCTTCGCGGGTCCCCCTTCTTCCGCACGCGGGAAGGGGGCGCACCCTGCGGCCTGGCAAAGCCAGTTCCACGGGTGCCCTGGGGGCTTCGCTGCGCCCGCCGATCGGGCTTTGCGTTCGTGGGCGGCGGCGCACGGCGCCGGACAAGGGCGGAATGATAGAGCGCCCTCAATCGGCGCCGAACGCGGCCCGCAGCCAGGTGAGGCGGTCCTCGACCAGCACCACGTCGAAACGGCAGGGCGGCGGCGACGCGAGCCGCATCAGGTAATGCCGCGCCGCGAAGACGATGCGCCGCCGCTTGGTGGCGGTGATGCTGGCGGCCGCGCCGCCGTGCGAGGCGCTGCCGCGGCGGCGTACCTCGACGAAGACCAGCGTGCCGTCGCGCTCGCGCAGGATCAGGTCCACCTCGCCGCCGCCGCGGCCCGGCGTCCGATAATTGCGCGCCACCAGCCGCAGGCCTGCCTCCTGCAGGTATGCGAGCGCGGCGTCTTCCGCCGCGTCGCCCACGGCCTTGGTGGTGCGGCCGCGGCCGAACAGAAAACCCATGGTGAATGCCCTCCCCTCGTCCGCCGGCTTCGGCGCCGCCCTGCAGGCCGCACGCGATGCCGCGGGTGCGCAGCATTATCCGGAGGGCACGCTCTACGTCGTCGCCACGCCCATCGGCAACCTGGCCGACATCACGCTGCGCGCGCTGCATGTGCTGGCCCATGTGGCCGATGCCATCGCCTGCGAGGACACGCGCCACACCCAGCAGCTGTTGCGGGCCTATGGCATCGACCGTCCGGGCGCACAGATGCTGGCCGTGCACCAGCACAACGAGGCCGAGGCCGCACAGGCCGTCGTCGCGCGGCTGCAGCAGGGCCAGCGCATCGCCTACGTGAGCGACGCCGGCACGCCGGGGGTGAGCGACCCCGGCGCGCGCCTGGTGGCGGCCGTGCGCGCCGCGCGGCTGCGCGTGCTGCCGCTGCCGGGCGCCAGCAGCGTGACCACGCTCGTGGGCGCGGCCGGCCTGGTGGGCGGTGAGGCCGAGGGCGCGGGCTTCGTCTTCGCCGGCTTCCTGCCGAACAAGGCCGCCGAGCGCGAGAGGGCGATCCAGGCGCTGGCCGCCGAGGCGCGCCCCGTGGTGCTGCTGGAAGCGCCGCACCGCATCGAGGCCCTGGCGCGCGCACTCGCGCTGCTGGGCGCACGCGAGGTGACGGTCGGGCGCGAGCTGACCAAGCAGTTCGAGGAGATCGACACCGTGCCCGCCGAGGCGTTGGCGGGCTGGCTGGCGGCCTCGCCGCAGCGTACGCGAGGCGAGTTCGCGCTCGTGCTGCACCCGCTGTCCGCGGCGGACGATGGCGCCGGGCCGGATGCCGAGGCCCAGCGCGTGCTGCGGCTGCTGCTGGCCGAGCTGCCGACCAAGGCCGCGGTGAAGCTGGCCGCCGACATCACGAAGGCGCCGCGCAACGCGCTCTACGCGCTGGCGCTGCAATGGAAGGACGGCGGCGCCTGATCGGGCACGCCGGCCGGCCGCATCGTCGCTGCGTTTTGGATAGCTGACTGCGCAGGCAGGAAGGGCACTTCAGGCCTTTTTTCCTTGAAGCTCAGCCATCGAGCTCAGGGTAGTGGCGAAAGATGCCTTCCTCGTTGAACGGGATGCGGCGCGGGCTGTCGAGGTAGGCCCTGACGCGCTCGCGCCGCGCCACGTTCCTGTGAAGGCGCGCGACCGCGGGCGTGTCGGCCAGCACGCGCGCCGTGGCCTTGGGGAAGGCATAGCGCAGGCCGGCCACGAGCTGGAACAGCGACAGGTCGGCATAGCTCAGCGCATCGCCCACCAGGTGCGTGTCGCCCGCCGGGTTGCGCTCCAGGACGCGTTCGAACCAGTGCAGGAACTTCGGAATGCGCTCCTCACGGAAGGCACGGCTGCGCTCGAGCGCGGCCTCCCGCTGGTCCTCGTAGTAGGCGCTGCTGGCCAGCGGGTGGTGCGTGTCGTGCGCCTCGGCCACGGCATCGGCGATGGTGAGCTGCAGCTGGTGCGTCCACACGCGGTCGGCCTCGCTCGCGCCCACCAGGTGCAGGCGGGGGCCGAGGTACAGCAGGATGGCCGCCGTCTGGCCCACCACGAAGTCGCCGTCGACCAGGAAGGGCGGCGCGAAGGCCGGCCGTGGGTTGTGCGGATCGCCGAGCGTCTTCATCAGCGCCGCCTCTCCGCCGCCCTGGGCAGGCGTGTTGCGCGCCACATCCACATACGGCGCGCCGGCCGCCTCGAGCGCCAGGCGCACGAACTCGCCTCGCCCCTGGATGGTGGGCCAGTAGTGCAGGTGATAGGGCGTGGAAAGGTCGGCGGAAGAGGATGTGGACTGGGTCATGTCGCAAGGATGCCGCGGCACGCCTCGGGCGCAAGTCGGCCACCCTCCGGTTTACCTTTGGACACCATGCCGCGTCGTCGTCGGCGATCGCTGCCGCGTTGTGAGGCCCAGGGCGGTCCATCGCACCGCCGCTTGCAGGAGCCTTCCATGTCTTCCCGTATGTCGAAATTCGTCGCCGCAGCCCTCGCGGCGGCAGGCCTGCTGGCCGTGGGCGCAGCGCAGGCCCACGTGTCGTGGTCGGTCGGCGTGGGCCTGCCCGGCGTCGCCGTCGGCGTGGCCGAGCCCTACTACGCACCCGCACCGGTCTACACGGCGCCGCCGGCGTACTACGCCCCGCCGCCCGTGTACTACCGGCCCCCGGCCCCCGTCTACTACCGCCCGCCGCCGCCGGTCTACTACCGGCCCGCGCCCGTGTACTACGGCCCCGCGCCGGGGTACTACCGCCCGTCGGGCGTGACCTTCTACGGGCCCTGAGCCCTGCCGCCGCGGCGCCAAGGCGCCGTCCAGCCAAAAGAAAAAGGCCGGAAGCTGTTGCAGCTTCCGGCCTTCTTGTCGTCTGGTCCCGCCGCCAGGAATCGAACCTGGATCTCAGCCTTCGGAGGGCCGAATTCTATCCGTTGAAATACGGCGAGAAGGGTGCACCGCACGGCGGCGCGAACCCGACATTATGGCCGATCGCGCGGGCGCCGTGCCAGGCGATGCCGCCGCGCCGCAGGCGGCGCACGGCGCCAGGTCTTCACCCGCGCGCTCGAAACCCAGGCCGCGCAGGTACACGTGGAAGACGCGCCGGCCCGCCTGCACGAGCGCAAAGCCCGAGGGATCGAGCAGCCAGTCCTGGATAAGGCCTGCAATGAGCGCATGCAGGCCCTGCGCCGCCGTGGTCGCCGGAATCGGCAAGCGCAGCCTGCTGCGCTGCGCGGCCAGTCGCAGCGCCTTCTCGAAGTCCTCGATGCAGGCACCCCGACCTGCCAGATGGCGCTCCTGCACCGACGCCATCTCCTGCGTGTATTCGACCTTGTGCGAAGCGATCTCGAACACGCGCCGCACCTGCGGGTCGGTGGTGACGAGCCGCAGGGCCGAGACCATGCCCTGCTCCAGCACGGCGAGCGGATCGTCCTGCGCGCCATGGGCCGCCACGCGCACGCCGTCCTCCATGGGCAGGGTCACGCGCTCCATCATGGCGTTGAACAGGTCGGCCTTGTCCTTGAAGTGCCAGTAGATGGCGCCGCGCGTGGCGCCGGCCTGCTGCGCGATCTGCTGCAGCGTGGTCTGCGAGACGCCTTGCGCCTGAAACAGGACCTCGGCAGCATCCAGCAGGCGATGCCGGGTGGCGAGGGCCTCTTCCTTGGTGCGACGAACCACGATGTCTCCTGGGGATGCGAACGACGAAACGCGAGGTCATGAATATACATGCATGAATGTATGTAAACTCGCCGCTTCGGCAAATTCCCCTGACGCGCCCGTGCCTCCGGCACGCCCGGTGCGACACCGACGTTGCCCTCCCCGATTTCAGCCCTCAAAGGATTCGCATGCCCGATCTGCATGTCTCACACGATTCGACCTTCCTGCCGCGCGCCACGCGTGTCGCCGCGGCCGCGCTGATGGTGGTGGCCCTGGCGGCCTGCGGCAAGAAGGAGGCCGCCCCGGGCGCCGGAGCCCCGGGCGCCGGAGGCGGCGCTCCCCCGCCGCCGGCCGTGGGCGTGATCGTCGCGACGCCGGGTGAAGTCGGCCTGGTGACCGAGCTGCCGGGCCGCCTGGAGGCCACCCGCGTGTCGCAGGTGCGGGCGCGGGCCGCCGGGATCCTGCAGCAACGGCTGTTCCGCGAGGGCAGCGACGTGAAGGCCGGCCAGCCACTCTTTCGCATCGACCCGGCACCGCTGGTGGCCGCCTCGCAGAGCGCGCAGGCCAGCCTGGCGCGCTCCGAGGCCAACGCGGCGCAGGCCAAGGCGCTCGCCGACCGCTACAAGCCGCTGGTGGAAGCCAATGCGGTGAGCAAGCAGGACTACGCCAACGCCGTCGCCTCCTGGAAGGCGGCCGAAGCCGACGTGGCGGCAGGGCGCGCCGCCGTGCAGACGGCGAAGATCAACCTCGGCTATGCGACCGTGACCGCCCCGATCTCGGGCCGCATCGGCCGCGCCCTGGTGACCGAAGGCGCCCTCGTGGGCCAGGGTGACGCCACCGAACTGGCCGTGATCCAGCAGATCGACACCCTCTACGTCAACTTCACGCAGTCGGCCAACGACGCCCTGCGCCTGCGCCGCGCGATGGCCGACGGCAAGCTCAAGCGCGCCAGCGGCAGCGAGGGCGCGAGCGTGCGCATCGTGCTGGAAGACGGCACCGAGTACGCGCAGCCGGGCCGGCTGCTGTTCTCCGACCTCACCGTCGACCCGACCACCGGCCAGGTCACGCTGCGCGCCGAGGTGCCCAATCCCAAGGGCGAGCTGCTGCCGGGCCTGTACGTGCGCGTGCGCATCGAGCAGGCACAGGCCGACAACGCGATCAGCGTGCCGCAGCAGGCCGTCACCCGCACCCAGCAGGGAGACAGCCTCATGGTCGTGAGCGCCGACGGCAAGGTGAGCAAGCGCGACGTGAAGATCACCGCCGGCCAGAACAACCGCTGGATCGTCACCGAGGGCCTGAAGGCCGGCGAGCAGGTCATGGTCGACGGCTTCCAGAAGCTGCAGATGATGCCGCCGGGTGCCCCCGTGAAACCCGTGCCGTGGACGCCACCCGGCGCAGCGCCGGCGCCCGCGCCTGCCGCCGCACCGGCGGCAGCCCCGGCGCCCGCCCCGGCCGAAGCGCCCAAGCAGTAAGGACCGCGAGCAGATATGGCCAAGTTCTTCATCGAACGACCGATCTTCGCCTGGGTGATCGCCCTGTTCATCATCGTGATGGGCGCGGTGTCGATCACGCAGCTGCCGATCGCGCAGTACCCGCCCGTGGCCCCGCCCACGATCGTGGTGAGCGTCGCCTACCCGGGCGCCTCGGCCCAGACGCTGGAAGACAGCGTGCTGGCCGTCATCGAACGCGAGATGAACGGCTCGCCGGGCATGATCTACATGGAGTCGGTCGCGCAGGCCGACGGCACCGGCACGCTGACCATCAGCTTCGAGACCGGCACCAACGACGACCTGGCGCAGGTGGACGTGCAGAACCGCCTGTCGCGCGCCACGCCGCGCCTTCCGGCGGTGGTGACGCAGCAGGGCGTGCGCGTGGACAAGTCGCGCAGCAACTTCCTGATGTTCGCGATGCTCGCCTCCGACAACCCGGCCTACACGCCGGTGGAGCTGGGCGACTACGCGGCCCGCTACATCCAGCCCGACCTGCAGCGCGTCAAGGGCATCGGCCAGGTGCAGCTGTTCGGCAGCGAAAGCGCGATGCGCGTGTGGATCGACCCGGACAAGCTGCGCGGCTACAACCTGGCGCCCGCCGACGTCACGGCCGCCATCCGCGCGCAGAACGCGCAGGTGGCCTCGGGCACCATCGGCGACCTGCCCAACATCACCGGCCAGAGCATCGCCGCCACCGTGGTGGTGCGCGGCCAGCTCTCCAGCGTCGAGCAGTTCGGCAACATCTCGCTGCGCACCAACACCGACGGCTCCTCCGTGCGCCTGAAGGATGTGGCCCGCATCGAGCTGGGCGGCCAGAGCTACGCGACCTCGGCACGCCTGAACGGCAGCCCGGCCGTGGGCCTGGGCGTGCAGCTTGCGCCGACGGGCAACGCGCTCGAGTCGGCCCGCCTGGTGCGCGAGAAGATGGACGAGCTGAAGAAGTACTTCCCGCAGGGCGTGAAGTACTCCATCCCCTACGACAGCTCCCGCTTCGTGCAGATCTCGATCACCGAAGTGGTCAAGACCCTGTTCGAGGCCGTGGCGCTGGTGTTCATCGTGATGTTCCTGTTCCTGCAGAACTGGCGCTACACGATCATCCCGACCATCGTGGTGCCGATCGCGCTGCTGGGCACCTTCGCCACGCTGCTGGCGCTGGGCTTCTCGATCAACGTGCTCACCATGTTCGGCATGGTGCTGGTGATCGGCATCGTGGTGGACGACGCCATCGTGGTGGTGGAGAACGTCGAGCGCATCATGAGCGAGGAAGGCCTGCCGCCGCTGCAGGCCGCGCGCAAGGCGATGCAGCAGATCTCGGGCGCCATCATCGGCGTGACGGTGGTGCTGATCTCGGTCTTCGTGCCGCTGGCCTTCTTCGCCGGCTCCACCGGCAACATCTACCGCCAGTTCTCGGTGGTGATGGTGGCCTCGATCGGCTTCTCGGCCTTCATGGCGCTGTCGCTCACGCCGGCGCTGTGCGCCACGCTGCTCAAGCCCGTCGAGGCCGGCCACCACCACGAGAAGCGCGGCTTCTTCGGCTGGTTCAACCGCAGCTTCTCGCGCACCGCCAAGGGCTACGAGGGCCTGGTGTCGCGGCTGCTGCGCCGCGCCGGCCGCTACATGATCGTGTACCTGGCCATCATCGCCGCCGTGGCACTGGTCTACACCCGCATCCCGACGGCCTTCCTGCCGCAGGAGGACCAGGGCAACATCCTGGTCAACGTGCAGCTGCCGCCCGGCGCGACGCAGGAGCGCACGCTGTCGGCGATGGAACAGGTCGAGAAGTTCATGCTCAAGCAGCCCGAGGTGGAAAGCATCGTCGGCGTGCTGGGCTTCTCCTTCTCGGGCCAGGGCCAGAACGCCGGCATCGCCTTCGTGACGCTGAAGGACTGGCACGAGCGCGAGGGCGAACAGCACGCAGCCTCGGCCCTGGCCGGCCGTGCCTTCGGCGCGCTGTCGCAGGTGCGCGATGCGTTCATCTACCCGCTGAGCCCGCCGCCGATTCCCGAGCTGGGCACCGGCAGCGGCTTCTCGTTCCGCCTGCAGGACCGCAGCGGCGCCGGCCACGATGCGCTGGTCAACGCGCGCAACCAGCTGCTGGGCATGGCGATGAAGAGCCCGGTGCTCACCGGCATCCGTCCCGACGGCCTGGAAGACGCGCCGCAGCTGCAGATCGAGATCGATCGCGAGAAGGCGCAGGCGCTGGGCGTGGGCTTCGACGCCATCAACAGCGCCCTGTCGACGGCGCTCGGCTCCAGCTACGTGAACGACTTCCCGAGCCGCGGACGCATGCAGCGCGTGGTGGTGCAGGCCGACGCGCCCGGCCGCATGCAGCCGGAGGACCTGCTGCGCATCAACGCGACCAACAGCCAGGGGCAGCCGGTGCCGCTGTCGGCCTTCGGATCCACCAAGTGGGTCAAGGGCGCGCAGCAGACCGTGCGCTACAACGGCTACCCCGCGATGCGCATCAGCGGCGAGCCGGCACCGGGCCACAGCTCGGGCGCCGCGCTGGCCGAGATGGAGAAGCTGGCCGCGCAACTCCCGGCGGGCTTCGGCTACGAATGGACCGGCACCTCGCGCGAGGAAAAGCTCGCGGGTTCGCAGGCCGTCATCCTGTACGGCTTCGCGATCCTGGCGGTCTTCCTCTGCCTGGCTGCGCTGTACGAGAGCTGGTCGATCCCGATGTCCGTCATCCTGGTGGTGCCGCTGGGCGTGCTCGGCGTGCTGCTGGCCACGCTGCTGCGGGCCTACTCGAACGACGTGTACTTCCAGGTCGGCCTGATCACCATCATCGGCCTGTCGGCGAAGAACGCCATCCTGATCATCGAGTTCGCGAAGGACCTGCAGGCGCAGGGCAAGGGCGTGATCGAAGCCGCGCTCACCGCGGCCCACCTGCGCTTCCGCCCCATCGTCATGACCTCGCTGGCCTTCGGTCTGGGCGTGGTGCCGCTGGCGATCGCCACCGGCGCCGGCTCGGCCAGCCAGCGCGCCATCGGCACCGGCGTGATCGGCGGCATGATCACGGGCACGGCGCTGGCCGTGTTCTTCGTGCCGGTGTTCTTCGTGGTGGTGCGCAGCCTGTTCAAGGGCAGCAAGCGCCAGCAGGAACTCAACAAGAAGCACGCCGAAGCGGCCGGCATCCAGGAAGAATCACGCCATGACTGAGCGACGAAACACCATGCGACTGATCCCCGTGGCGCTGGCCACTGCCCTGCTGGCCGCCGGCTGCTCGCTGATCCCGACCTACGAGCGCCCCGCGGCACCGGTGCCGACCACCTTCCCCGGCGACCCGGTGCAGCCGCCCGGCCCGGCGGCAGCCGCGCTGCCGTGGCAGGACTTCTTCACCGACCCGCGGCTCGCGGGCCTGATCGAGACCGCGCTGGCCAACAACCGCGACCTGCGGGTGACGGTGCAGAACATCGAGCAGGCGCGCGCGCAGTTCGGCATCCAGCGCGCCGCCCTCTTCCCGGCCGTGGGGCTGTCGGCCTCGGGTTCGCGCTCGAGCCCCAATCCCGCGCAGGTCTACAACCCCGACGCGCCCAGCGTGTCGCAGACCTTCTCGGTCAACCTGGGCGTTTCGGCCTGGGAGATCGACTTCTTCGGCCGCGTGCGCAGCCTGCGCGACCAGGCGCTCGCCCAGTACCTGGCCACCGAGGAAGCCCGCAAGTCGGCGCAGATCAGCCTGATCGCCAACGTCGCGAACGGCTGGCTGACGCTGATCGCCGACGAGGAGCTGCTCGCCATCACGCGCCAGACGCTGGCCACGCGGGAGGACACGCTCAAGCTGACCAAGCTGCGCTTCGACAACGGCGTCTCGTCCGAGCTGGATTTCCAGCTCGCCAACTCGCTGGCCGAGAGTGCACGCGCCACCTACGCGCAACAGCAGCGCCTGCGCCGGCAGGACGAGAACGCGCTGGCCCTGCTGCTGGGCGCGCCGGTGCCGGCCTCGGCGCTCGCGGGCATCGACGGCGGCCTGGCCGCCGTCAAGCCGATGCCCGATGTGCCGGCCGGCCTGCCCTCGGACCTGCTGACCGAGCGGCCGGACATCCGCGCCGCCGAGCAGCAGCTCATCGCCGCCAATGCCAACATCGGTGCGGCGCGCGCGGCCTTCTTCCCGCGCGTGGCGCTCACCACCTCCATCGGCACGCAAAGCCGCGAGTTCTCCGACCTCTTCAGCACCGGCACCAAGGCCTGGGCATTCGCACCGTCGATCACCCTGCCGATCTTCGACGCCGGCCGCAACCAGGCCAACCTCGACTCGGCGCGTGCGGGCCGCGAGATCGCGGTGGCGCAGTACGAGAAGTCGATCCAGAGCGCGTTCCGCGAGGTGGCCGACGCCCTGGCCGGCCGCGAGACGCTGACCGAACAGGCGCGTGCGCTGCGCGCCACGGCCGAGGCCGAGAGCGTGCGCTTTCGCCTGTCGGACCTGCGCTACCGCAACGGTGTGGCCAGCTCGCTGGACCTGCTGGACGCACAGCGCTCGCTGTTCTCGGCGCGGCTGTCGGCGGTGCAGGCGCAGCTGCTGGAACTGCAGAACCGCGTGACGCTGTACCGCACGCTGGGTGGCGGCTGGACCGAGCGCGCGCCGGCCCAGGCGCCGGCCTGAGAGCGTTCCGGCCGGCGGCCGCACCCCGCAACGTACCGGACAGGGGCGGCGGGGACCCCTCCCTATAATCCGCGGTTGATCCGAAAAAGCCCCCCGATAACGAGGACGCCATGAGCGACAGCGCGCAATACCACGCAACGGAAGACGCCCACACCGGTCCGATCAAGAACCCCAAGCAGCTGCTGCTGGCGGTGTTCTTCAGTTTCATCGTTCCGATCCTCATCATCGTGGGCCTCGTTTCGTACGTGGTGTCGGGCACCAAGCCCTCCGGCGCGGCGCAGGGCGACAACATGTCGCTGTACGGCGTGTCGCAGGAGGCGCGCGATCGCGAGGTGGCCGACCGCATCAAGAAGGTCGGCACGATCGAGATCCGCGACGCCAACCGCCCCCTGGCGGCCGGCGAGGCCGTCTTCAAGGCGCAGTGCGTCGCCTGCCACGGCTCGCCCGGCATCCCCGGCGCCCCGCACTACGGCGATGCCGCCGCCTGGGGTCCGCGGATCGGCCAGGGCTACGCCACGCTGCTCGAACACGCCCTCAAGGGCAAGGGCGCCATGCCGCCGCAGGGCGGCGGCGACTTCGAGGACGCCGAGATCGGCCGCGCCGTGGTCTACATGGCCAACGCCGGTGGCGCCAAGTTCCCCGAACCCCAGCGCCCCGCACCGGCCGGCGCTGCGCCTGCCGACGGCGCTGCAGCAGCGGCACCCGCCGCCGGCGCATCGGACGCGGCCGCCGCCGCGCCGGCGGCCCCAGCGGCCCCAGCGGCCAGCGCTGCCAAGTAAGGCGGTCCGCACGCCAGGAACAAGCCGGCCTTCGCGCCGGCTTTTTTCATGGCTCGACTTTCGAGCCGAATCGGGCTGCAGCGCCCGTCCCGCTTGCGCAAGCAGCTATCTTTTCGATAGCAACTGAGGGCTGGTCACGTAGCCGTAGCGGGCCGGCAGGCTGGCGGCCTCCACGGTCTTGGGCGTCCAGCGCCCCTGCTCGATGGCCTCGGCCGCGATGCCGACGTCCTGCGTGTGCACCAGCCCCAGGCCCAGCGGCGAGGCCAGGTACAGGCGCCCATCCTCGTCCAGCAGGCAGTCGGTGGGCTCGGCGTCGGCGCCCGTGTGCGCGGTGACGCGGAAGTCGTCCGCCACGCGCCAGACGAGCGGCGTCAGCTCCAGCTCCACGTACACGCGTTGCGGCCCGTTCTGGAAGAACCACTGCCCCGCCTCGTCGTGCTCGTAGTTGCGGTGGATGAAGTCGATGAGCTTGTCGTGCCGCAGCAGCGAGCCCTTGGCCGCGGGAAAGGACCCGGCCGCCTGGGTGCGGTCGTCGCGCATGTACCAGTTGCCGCGCGCGTCCAGGCCCAGCCAGCCGTAGCAGTGGGGCACGTTCGGCCACTTGGCCAGCGCCTGTCTGACGATGTCGTCCATGGCCGGGATTGTGCGCCGCGGCCCCGGGACCGGCTGTCGGAGGGTGCGCCTAGCGTTGCGCGCGCAGCCAGCCGCCCACGGCCTCGGGCATGGTGCGCACATGGCCCGGGGGCCGCCCCCACGGGAAGCCCACATGGCCCCCGTGCAGCGGCTGCCACAGCGTCACATGGCTGCCGACCTCGTGCGGCCCCGGCAGGCTGCTGCCGGGCACGAAGGGGTCGTTGCGCGCGTTGACCACCAGCGCCGGCACGCGGATGGCGCGCAGGTGCGGCTTGGCCGACGCGCGCGCCCAGTAGTCCTCGGTGTTGCGAAAGCCGTGCAGCGGCGCGGTGAAGACGTCGTCGAAGGCGTACAGGTCCCGCGCGGCACGCAGCCGCTCGGCGTCGAACAGCCCCGGGTGCTGCGCCAGCTTGGCCAGCGCCTTGGGCTTCATGGTCGACAGGAACATGCGCGTGTAGACGAGGCGATTGAAGCCGCGCCCGATCGCCGCGCCACCGGCCGCGAGGTCCAGCGGCGCGCTGACGGAGGCGACGGCCTTCACCACCGCGGCGGCCGTGTCGCCGGCTTCCTCGGCCCAGCGCAAGAGCGCGTTGCCGCCCAGCGAGACGCCCACGGCGAGCAGGGGGCGCCCTGCGGCTCGATCGGCCAAGCGCCGCAGGATCCAGCCCACCTCCTCGTGGTCGCCCGAGTGGTAGGCGCGCGGCGCCAGGTTGATCTCGCCGCTGCAGCCCCGGAAATGCGGCACCGCGAAGCCCATGCCGTGCGCCGCGGCGTAGGCGGCAAAGGCTTCGGCGTAGTGGCTGTGCGAGGACCCCTCGAGGCCGTGGAAGAGCACCAGCAGCGGCGCAGCTGGCTGCGTAGGGAGACCGGGCGCGCGATCCGCAGGATCGCCCGCCCCGGCTTGGCCGGGGCCCGGCGCGAGCGCCCCCTCGGGGGGCAGCGAACCTCGCGCAGCGGGGAGCGTGGGGGCCACTGCATCCTGGAAGTCGACGTCGATGAAATCGCCGTCGGGCGTGTTCCAGCGCTCGCGCCGGTAGACCGGCGGCGGCCCGTCGTGGCGGCGCGACCACAGCGCCGGCCAGATGGTCTGGAGGTTGCCGCCGGGCAACCAGCGGGGAGAGACGTAGCGTTCCATGGCAGCGAGAACCGGCGCAAACCGCCGCGCGGGATCAGTGCAGCAGCGCCGGCACCTCGTGCGAATCGTCGGGTGCCTGCGCGGTGCCGGGGCTGGCGTGGTGGGCCACCATGCGCCAGCCCTGCGCGGTCTTGTGATAGACGTTGGTGGCCAACACGAAGGCGTGCTTCGGGCCTTCGGCGGTGAGCACCTCGATGCGCTCCAGCACGTTGTGCACGCTGCTGGCCAGCGAGTCGATCTTGCGCACGCGCGCCGGCTGCGCATGGATGGCCCCGCCGTCGGCGAACATCTGCTCGAAGGCGGCGCGGATGGCGCCGCTGCCCACCAGGCGCGGGCCGCCGGGGTGCACGCAGAAGACCTCGTCCTCGTCGGCCCAGCAGGCCATCAGCGCGTCGACGTCGCCGCGGTGCAGCGCCTCGTAGAAGGCGGCTTCGACCTCATCGGCGGTTCCCCCGAGGGCCGCGGCACGGAGTTTGGACTTGGTGGACATGGCAGCGCGGATTGTGCCTGCAGCCCCACCCCTTGACCCCTCAGACGGCCTTCCAGGCGTCCTTGGCGGGGGTCGGGTCCGAGCCCTCCGCGTGGGTGCCGAGCAGCCAGCGCTCGGCCACCGCACGGGTGTGGCCCTGGGAGGCGGCCCACACCACCTCGGGCGCGGCGACGTGCACGCCGGGCGGCGCGATCTGCAGCGCCACGTCGAGCAGTTCGGCCACCTTGGCGCCGCGCACCGGGCGTTCGGTGCTGGGCACCATGAAGCGGGTGACCGACAGCATCCAGGCCGCCAGCCGCTCGAGCAGGCCGAGCTCGAGCGCCGCGGGCTTGCGCGCGGTGCGCAGGATCAGCACGCAATCGAAGTCCAGCGCCGCGAGCGCATGTTCGTCCATCGTCGCCAGGCCGTGCTTGAGGGCCTCGGGAAGGCTGCCCTGGTCGTGCGGCTGCACCACCGCCAGCGTGCGCACGCCCTGCGCCTGCAGCCAGCGGGCGAGTTCGCCCAGCTGCGCGGGCGGCGGCGCCCACAGCGCGCGCTCGCGGCCGTGGTACAGGCGCGGCGGGTCGAAGGCCACCACGGCCACGTCGGCGCGCGCATGCGGCATGGCCGGCCAGGCGCCCACCGGCTCGGCGGCCGGCACGGTCACGGACTCGACGCCGCGCAGCCCGTCGTGCATGGGCTCGCCGGCGAGCACGCGCGTGTGCGCATAGCGGTGGGTGCCCGCCAGGCGACGCACGAGCTCGCTGCCCAGCGCACCGGTGGCACCGGCGATCAGCAGCGTCTGCGGCCGCCCGGTAGGACGGGCCGCCGGCCGCATGGCGGCCTGCAGCGCCTGGAGGGGTTGCACGGGATCGGAGGCCATGGACCTATGCTACCTTTGCGCTCCTTTCGAACGACCTGCAGTTGGAGGACCGAACCATGATGACGATGATCAAACGCTGGCTTCCGATGCTGATGCTCGCCGCCGTGCTCACCGGCTGCGGCTACAACGACTTCCAGCGCCTGGACGAGGCCAGCAAGTCGGCCTGGAGCGAAGTGCTCAACCAGTACCAGCGCCGCGCGGACCTGGTGCCCAACATCGTGGCCTCGGTCAAGGGCGAGGCCAACTTCGAGCAGGACACGCTGACCAAGGTGATCGAGGCGCGCGCCAAGGCCACCTCGATCCAGGTCACGCCCGAGACGCTGAACAACCCCGAGGCCTTCAACAAGTTCCAGCAGGCGCAGGGCGAGCTGTCGAGCGCCCTGTCGCGCCTGATGGTGGTGTCGGAGCGCTACCCGCAACTGCAGGCCAACCAGGCCTTCCGCGACCTGCGCGTGACGCTGGAGGGCACCGAGAACCGCATCACCGTGGCGCGCAACCGCTACATCCAGACGGTGCAGGAGTACAACGTGCTGGCACGCAGCTTCCCGACCAACCTCACGGCCAAGGTGATGGGCTACGACCCCAAGCCCAACTTCAGCGTGCAGAACGAGGCCGAGATCTCCAAGCCCCCCGTCGTGAACTTCGACAAGAAGTGATCCCCCCGCTGCGCTGAGCTCGGACATGGCCTTTGCGCGCATCTGGCGCACCCTCGGCGCGCTGTTCCTGATCGCCGCGACCACCGCGGCCTTCATGGCGGCGGCCTGGGCGCAGGGCCTGCTGCCCGTGCCGACGCTGACCGGCCGGGTCATCGACCAGACCGGCACGCTCACGCCCGCCCAGGTGCAGGCGCTCGATGCCAAGCTCGCCGCCTTCG
Organism: Pseudomonadota bacterium; assembly: GCA_031119395.1. Lineage (GTDB taxonomy): Bacteria > Pseudomonadota > Gammaproteobacteria > Burkholderiales > Burkholderiaceae_C > Xenophilus. The sequence goes on along the minus strand of JAVHYA010000067.1, from coordinate 5,689 downwards.
AGCAGAAGAAGGGTTCGCAGATCGTCGTGCTCATGGTGCCGGCGACGGCGCCGGAGGACATCGCGGCCTATGCCAACCGCGTCGCCAACGCCTGGAAGATCGGCCGCCGCGAGGTGGGCGACGGCGTGCTGGTCATCGTCGCCAAGGACGAGCGGCGCATGCGCATCGAGGTCGCCAAGACGCTCGAAGGCGCGATCCCCGACCTGGCGGCGGCCCGCATCATCGACCAGCAGATGAAGCCGGCCTTCCGCAACAACGACTTCGCGGGCGGGCTCGACGCGGCCGTGGACCAGCTCGTCGCCCGCATCGACGGCGAGGCGCTGCCCGAGGTGGCGCCGCCGGTGGGCGACGGCGACCGCGGGCTGCTCGACGTGGACTGGGAGCACCTGGCGATCTTCCTGTTCTTCTTCGTGGCCATCGGCGGGCCGATCCTGCGCACCATCGTCGGCGGCAAGCTGGGCTCGGTGGCCACGGGCGGCATCGCGGGGGTGATCGCCTTCGTGCTGACCAGCAGCCTGGTGATCTCCGGCATCGCAGGCTTCGTGGCGCTGCTGTTCACGCTGTTCTCGGGCGCGCGCATGCTGGCGCCCAGCGGGCGCAGCGGCGGCTACGGCGGGGGTGGCTGGTCCGGCGGCGGCGGTGGTGGCGGCTGGTCCGGCGGCTCCTCGTCGGGCGGCGGCTTCAGCTCCGGCGGGGGTGGCGATTTCGGTGGCGGCGGCGCCTCGGGAGACTGGTGATGGCAACCCCTGCCCCGGGCCTCATGGGCCGCCTGAAGCGCCTGCTGCGCCACCGCTGGACCGACGAGGCCACGCTGCGCCGCGCCCTGCCGCCCGCGGCGCTGGCACGCATCGGCGAGCGCGTGGCGGCGAGCGAGCGGCGCCACACCGGCCAGATCCGCGTGTGCATCGAGGCCGGCCTGCCCTGGAGCTACATCCGCCGCGACGCGCCGGCGCGGCAGCGCGCCATCACGCTGTTCGGCAAGCTGCGCGTGTGGGACACGGCGCAGAACAACGGCGTGCTGATCTACCTGCTGCTGGCCGAGCACGCGATCGAGATCGTGGCCGACCGCGGCATCGACCTGCACGTCGACGCGGCCGACTGGGCGGCCATGGCCAGGCGCATGGCGCAGGCGTTTCGCGAAGGCCGCTTCGAGGACGGCCTCACGCAGGCGCTGGAGGAGGTGTCGGCGCTGCTGGTCCAACACTTCCCGGCCGAGCCGGGCGCGCCCTCACGGCGCAACGAGCTGCCGGACGCGCCGGTGGTGCTGCTCTGACCGACTTCGACGGACTATCGAATCGATCGCTGCTCGCGCCCGCTGGACGGGCGTCAAGGCCTCTTTCCGGCTTGAGATTCCGTCGGACGCGTCCGAGCCATCGACCGCCCCGTCCGCCGCCCTGGGTGGCCGCCCTCAGGGCGCGGTGTCCTCGTCGTCCAGCAGCCGCCGGTTCACCGCGTGCGTCGCGTCCAGCTCGCGCTGCAGCGCCCGCGTGACCTGCGACAGCGTGCGCAGCCGGCGGTTGCTCTCGCGCACGCGCTGCGCCATCGACTGCGCCACGGCCAGCAGCAGCCTGGCCGCCAGCGCGGGCTGCACCTCGACCATGCCGCGCAGCGCGGCGCGCGACAGCGTCGCCATCTTCACGTCGGTGAGCGCGGTGCAGGTGGCCGAGCGCGGCGAGCCGTCGAGCATCCCCATCTCCCCGATCAGCTGGCCCGGGTTGAGGATGGAGATCACCACCTCCTCGCCCGGCACCCCCGAGGCGGTCTCGGCGCGCACCTGGCCTTCGAGCAGCAGGGCCATGTAATCGGCGTCGTCGGTCTGGCCCTCCTCCATGATGACGGTGCCGGCGGCCACCAGCATCGGGCTCATCGCGTCGATGACCAGCCTGGCCTCGTGCGCATCGAGTTCGGCCACCATGGACGAGCGCAACAGCATGCGCGCAGCCTCGTCGCGCAGCGCGCTGGGGCGGCGCGTCGTCATGCGAGCTCCTTGCGGCGGCGCGGGGCGGTCAGGCGGCTCATGCGGCCAGCTCCCCGCGCGAGGGTGGCAGCGCCCACACGGCCGAGCCGCCCACGCCGTAGAAGCGCCGCCCCGGCGCGGCCGGCATGGCCCAGCCGCCGGTGAATTCGCCGAAGGCCGGCAGGATGGCCTGGTGCGCGTCGCTCACGAAGCAGGGCATGCGCAGGCTGTCGCGGCCGCGGCCGTAGAGGCTGCAGGTCGGGTGCAGGTGGCCCGCCAGCACGAAGTGCGTGGGATGCGTCTGCGGGTGGTGGCAGCAGGCGAAGGGGCCGAGCACGAAGGGCTCCTCGACCACGCGGATCCCCAGCGCCTGCGGCGGATCGCCGGCACGGCTGTCGTGGTTGCCGCGCACCAGCGTCATGGCCAGCGCCGCATGGCCCGAGCGCCAGGCCTGCAGCGCCGCCAGCACCGGTGCCGTGCGCGCCTGCGGCGCGTGCAGGAAATCGCCGAGGAAGACCAGGTGGGCCGGGGCGTGCGACGCGATCAGCGCGTCGAGCCGGGCCAGGTTCTCCTGCGTCGTGCCGCCCGGGACGGGCTGGCCGAGCGCCCGGTAGGTGGCGGCCTTGCCGATGTGCAGATCGGCCACGAAGAGGGTGTTCTGCGCAGGCCACCAGAGGGCGCGCTCGGGCAGCAGTCGGAGGTGCTCCCCGGCCCAATGGACCTCGCAGGGCGCGGGAGGGGCGGAGGACGACGGAAAGGATGGGGACACGAAGCACGCAGTTTCGCAAAAAAGAATGATTTCTTCGTACCTCCCCGCAGTGCAAAGTGTATCGAGCCGACGGGCTCGACGTGTCAGAGCGGTGGCAACGGCCGCGACGGCGGCCGCCGCCGGCGCCGGTCGCGCGGCGCGTTGCCGGCCTCGCTGTCGCCCTCCTGCGGCTTGGCGGCGCGCGTGCCGCCGGGCGCCTCCTGGCCGAAGGCCAGCGTCTCGCGCACCTGGGTCGCGTCGCCGACCGGCACCGCGCCGCCCGCGGCCTTCTCGAGCTGCGCCACCATCCGCGCGATGCGGTCGGCCACGCTCTCGTTGCTGAGCTTCTCGCGGAAGCGCTCGACCATCAGCGGAAAGGCGAAGGGCGTCGGCCGCGCCAGTGCCTGCATCTCCAGGCGCTGGCCGGCCATGCGCGCGAGGCTGGCCGCGAGGCGGCCGATCTCGAGCTCCTGCGCCAGCAGCTCGGCCTCGGCCTGGGCCAGCAGCCGGTTGGCGGGGTCGTACTTGCGAAAGACTTCCCAGAAGAGCGAGGACGAGGCCTGCAGCTGCTTGTTGCTGCGCCGCTCGCCGGGGTAGCCCTGGTAGATGAGGCCGGAGACGCGCGCGATCTCGCGAAAGCGCCGCTGCGCGAGTTCGCTCGCGTTCAGGCTGGCCAGCACCTCGTGCAGCAGTTCGGCCGGTTCGCGCGGCGCCAGCACCTGCGGCAGCAGCGTGGGCCAGTCGAGCTCGGTGGCGCTGAGCAGCTCGAAGCCGTAGTCGTTGACGGCGATGGAGAAGGTGCGCGGCGCCTGCTGCGCGGCCCGCCAGCCCAGCAGGTTGGCCAGCCCCAGGTGCACCGAGCGCCCGGCGAAGGGGTAGAGGAACAGGTGCCAGCCCTCGCGCGTGTGCAGGGCCTCCGCCAGCAGGGTGTCGGGCGTGGGCAGCGCCGACCAGCGCTGCTGGATCTCGAGCAGCGGCCGCACGCACTGCAGCTCGGGCGATTCCCAGCGGCCGGCCGACGCTTCGCCCAGCTGCTGCACCACCGCGTCGGCCAGCGTGGTGGACAGCGGAAAGCGCCCGCCGTTCCAGCGCGGCACGGCGGGCTTGGCGCCGCTGGCGCGGCGCACCCAGGCCGTCATGTCGTGGATGCGCACCAGCTCCAGCATGCGCCCGCCGAAGAGGAAGCAGTCGCCCGGCCTCATGCGCGCGACGAAGCCCTCCTCCACGCTGCCGATGCGCGCGCCGCCGACGAACTGCACCGACATGCTGGCGTCGCTGACGATGGTGCCGATGTTCATGCGGTGCCGGCGCGCCAGCCGCGCGTCGGGCACGCGCCACACGCCCTCGTCGTCGGGCACCACGCGCCGGTAGTCCGGGTAGGCCGCGAGCGAGGGACCGCCCTGGCGCACGAAGTCCAGGCACCACTGCCAGTTCTCGTCGGACAGGTGGGCGTAGGCGGCCGTGCGTTGAACCTCGGCCCGCAGCGCCTCGGGCACGAAGCCACCGCCCAGCGCCACCGTGACCAGGTGCTGCACCAGCACGTCCAGCGGCTGCTGCGGCGTGCGGCGCGCCTCGATGTGGCCGGCCGCGATGGCCGCGCGCGCCGCGGCGCCCTCGACCATCTCGATGCTGTGCGTGGGCACGAGCGTGATGCGCGACGGCCGCCCCGGCGCATGGCCCGAGCGCCCGGCACGCTGCAGCAGCCGCGCGACGCCCTTGGGCGAGCCGATCTGCAGCACGCGCTCCACCGGCAGGAAGTCGACGCCGAGGTCGAGGCTGGAGGTGCAGACCACCGCGCGCAGCTCGCCCTTCTTGAGCCCCAGCTCGACCCACTCGCGCACTGCGCGGTCGAGCGAGCCGTGGTGCAGCGCGATGAGCCCCGCCCACTCGGGCTTGGCTTCCAGGATGGCCTGGTACCAGATCTCGGCCTGCGAGCGCGTGTTGGTGAAGACCAGGGTGGTGCTGCTCGACGCGATCTCGGCCACCACCTGCGGCAGCATCGTGATGCCCAGGTGGCCGCCCCAGGGAAAGCGTTCGGCGCGGCCGGGCAGCAGCGAATCGACCACGAGCTGCTTGGGCACCTCGCCCTGGACCAGCGTGCCGGGCGCCTCGGGGCCCAGCAGCGTGCGCATCGCCTCGTCGAGGTTGCCGAGCGTGGCCGACATGCCCCAGGTCATGAGCGACGGGTTCCACAGCCGCAGCCGCGCCAGCGCGAGCTGGACCTGCACGCCGCGCTTGTTGCCCAGCAGTTCGTGCCATTCATCGACCACGACGAGCTTCAGATGCCGGAAGACGTCCTGCGCATCCGCGCGCGCCAGCAGCAGCGACAGGCTCTCGGGCGTGGTGACGAGCGCCGTGGGCAGGCGCGCGTTCTGGGCGCTGCGCTCGCCACTGGAGGTGTCGCCGCTGCGGGCGCCGGCGGACCAGTGCGGCGCCAGCGTTTCCAGCGGCTGCTGCAGGGCGCGCAGCGTGTCGGCGGCCAGCGCGCGCATGGGGGTGAGCCAGAGCACCGTGAGTGGAGGCGCTACAGTTTTTGTAGCGCTTCGCGCCCGTGGGGCGGGCGCCGCAGGCACTTTTGGCTTGGAAGTCTTCGGTGCTTGGGCCAGGGCCTGCAGGGCGCCGAGCCAGACGGCGTAGGTCTTGCCGGCGCCGGTGGTGGCGTGCAGGAGGCCGGATTCGCCGGCGGCGATGGCGCGCCAGACGGCTTGCTGGAAGGGGAAGGGGTTCCAGGCTTTTTGTTTGAACCACTGTTGGAGCGCTCGGCTGGTCATGGCTTGGCCTTGGGCGCTGGCGGCGGGCGGGGGCCGGGATTTCGCCCCGGCGGGCGACCTACTTTTCTTTGTCTCGCCAAAGAAAAGTAGGCAAAAGAAAGGCGACCCCACTGTCTGCGTCCCTCCGCTTCGCTACGGGCAACCTGCGGTGCTCGCGCCTGGCGGGGTCCGCGCAAACTCGCTTCGCTCAAACATGCGCGGCCCTTGATCCGC
>JAVHYA010000066.1 GCA_031119395.1 Pseudomonadota bacterium | reverse complement strand
GGACCGTCATCGTGCGCCGCCGCGGCGCGTCTGTCTGTCGTCGAAATCGATGACACGGCCGCAGCGCGGCGGCCGCCCGGCCTTCAGGCCAGCGCCCGCGTGATCAACAGCTTCTGGATGTCCGACGTGCCTTCGTAGATCTGGCACACGCGCACGTCGCGGTAGATGCGCTCCAGCGGGAAATCGTTGACGTAGCCATACCCGCCCAGCGTCTGGATGGCCGCGCTGCACACGCGCTCGGCCATCTCGCTGGCGAAGAGCTTGGCCATGGCCGCTTCCTTGAGGCAGGGCCGGCCCGCGTCGCGCAGCGCGGCGGCGTGCCAGATGAGCTGGCGCGCGGCCTCGATCTGCGTGGCGCAGTCGGCGAGGCGAAAGCCCACGGCCTGCTGCTCGAAGATGGGGCCGCCGAAGGCCGTGCGTTCCTTGGCGTAGTTGACGGCGAACTCGAAGGCGCTGCGCGCCATGCCCACGCTCTGCGCGGCGATGCCGATGCGCCCGCCTTCGAGCGCGCCCAGGGCGATCTTGTAGCCCTCGCCTTCCTGGCCGATGAGGTTCTCGGCCGGGATGCGGCAGTGGTCGAAGTTGATGAGGGCGGTGTCGCTCGAATGCTGGCCCAGCTTGTCTTCCAGCCGCGCCACGGTGTAGCCCGGCGCATCGGTGGGCACGAGAAACGCGCTCATGCCCTTCTTGCCCGCGGCCTTGTCGGTCATGGCGATGACGATGGCGACCTGGCCGTTCTTGCCGCTGGTGATGAACTGCTTGGTGCCGTTGAGCACATAGCCATCGGCGTCCCGGGCCGCCGTCGTGCGCAGGCTCGACGCGTCGCTGCCCGCCTGCGGCTCGGTGAGGCAGAAGGCGCCGAGCATGTTCCCCTGCGCCAGCGGCTCGAGCCACTGCTTCTTCTGCTGCGCGTTGCCGTAGCGCATGAGGATGGCATTGACGGGGCAGTTGGTGACGCTGATGGCGGTGCTGGTGCCGCCGTCGCCGGCCGCGATCTCTTCGAGCACGAGCGCGAGCGTGAGGTAGTCCAGCCCCGCGCCGCCGTGCTCCTCGGGCACGCAGATGCCGTAGGCACCGAGCGCGGCCAGGCCCTGGTGCGCCTCCTTCGGGAAGCGGTGCTCGCGGTCCCATTGCGCGGCGTGGGGCCACAACTGCTCTTGAGCGAACTCGCGCACCGCGTCGCGGATGGCTTCCTGGTCGGGGGTCAGCAGCATGGGACAGTCTCCGGCGCGCCCTGGGCGCTATGTTTTCGATAGCTGCTCGCGCCCGCGGGACGGGCGCTGCAGGCACTTTTGGCTTGAAGTCCGCAGCCTCAAGGGGCCGAGGGCGTCTGCTCCTCGGCGAGCTGCGCGTGATAGCGCGCCATCGTCTGCGCATCGGATTCGCCGGAGGAACCGACGGCGCCGATCTGCTCGCGGATCATCTGGTTCATGGTCGGCAACGCATCGCGCGGCCCCCAGCTGTCGGGTTGCCACAGCTGCGACCGCATGAAGGCCTTGGCACAGTGCAGGTAGGCCTCGCGCACCGCCACCTCGATGACGAGCCTGGGCCGCTGGCGCTCCTGTGCGAAGGCGTCGACGAACTCGGCCTCGTCGCGCAGCCGCGCCGTGCCGTTGACGCGCAGCGTCTCGTCCACGCCGGGCACCATGAAAAGGAGTGCCACGCGGGGATCGGCGATGAGGTTCTCCAGCGTGTCGAGCCGGTTGTTGCCGCCCGAGTCGGGCAGCAGCAGCGTGGCGCCGTCCTCCGATGCCTTGACGAAGCCCGGCGCACCGCCGCGCGGCGAGGCGTCGAGCAGTGCGGCGCCCTGCCCCGCGCTGGCGATCACGCAGAAGGGTGCCAGCGCCACGAAGCGCCGGCCGTGCACGTCGAGCCGGTCGAGCTGCTTGCGCACGGCGCGCTCGCCGGGCTGGGCGTACAACTGGCGCAGGGAGGCGAGATCGGTGATCACGGACGCGAGACCCCCCTCACTTGCCCTGGCCGAGGTCCATGATCAGGCGCGTGGCCATGTACAGGCGGCGCGGGATGGCGTCGATCTGCACGTACTCGGCCTTGTCGCTGTGGTAGCCGAAGCCCGGCAGGCCCAGGCTCTCGATGGTCGGCTTGCCCGACAGCGCGGCGTACGCGGCGTCGGTGCCGCCGCCGGTGCGCTCCTCGATGGCCAGGGTGCCGCCGGCTTCCTTGTAGTAGCCCACGGCCTTGTCGACCAGCACCTTGCCCGCGGCGCCGGCATCGAAGGCCGGACGGCCGCGCGTGATCAGGAGCTTGACCTCGGCGTCGGGCAGCTTCTTCTTCTGGGCGCGCTCTTCCAGCGTCTTCATCGCGGCTTCGAAGTCTTCGTTGCGCGCATAGCGCACGTCGGCGTTGAGCGTGGCGCTGTCGGGGATGATGTTGCTCACCGCACCGGCCTTGGCGATGGTCCAGTTGAAGCGCAGGCCACGGGCCTTGTCGTCGATGTCCAGCGTGCGCTGCACCAGGTCGGCCGCCTCGACCAGCGCGTTGACGCCCAGCTCGGGCGCGGCGCCGGCGTGCGAGGCCTTGCCCTTGATGTTGGCCTGCACGTAGGCGATGCCCGAGGTGCCGAGCGTGAAGCTCTCCTTCAGCGCCGAGGTGGGCTCGAAGGACAGCACGTAGTCGGCCTTGGCGGCCTCCTCCTGGATCAGGTCGCGCGAGCCGAAGGAGCCTTGCTCCTCGTCGGTGTTGAACAGCACGGTGATGGTGCCGAAGCCCTGGAAGCCACGCGCCTTGAGCAGCTTCAGGCTGTGCAGCACCACGGCATTGCCGCCCTTGTCGTCGGCGATGCCGGGCCCGTAGGCCTTGTCGCCCTCCACGCGGAAGGGCGCCTTGGCGAGGATGCCCTTGAGGTAGACGGTGTCCATGTGCGAGATCAGCAGCAGGTTCTTGCCGCCCTTGCCCTGCAGCTTGCCGACGATGTTGTCGCCCACCACCATGCCGGCCGACTTGCTGCGCGTGACGGTGAAGCCCAGCGCCTTGAGCTGGTCCTCGAAGTACTTGCCGGCCGCGGCCATGCCCTCGGCGTCGCCGGTGCCGGTCTCGATGTTGACCAGCTGCTCCAGCGTCTTCACGACGGCGGGCTGCTCGTCGGTGGCGGCCTTGAACAGCGCCTCGTCGCGCTGCTGCGCGAAGGCGGCGGGCGCGGCGAAGGCGGTGGCCAGCAGGCCGGCGAGGAGGGAGCGGTGGAGGCGGAGTGCGGACATGCAGATGTCTTTCTTGTCGGACGCAGTTCTATGAATGAAAAGTGGCTGCAGCGCCCGCCGGTGGGGCGCAGTCAGCGATCGAAATCAGAGCAGTTCGATGGCCACGGCCGTGCCTTCGCCGCCGCCGATGCACAGCGTGGCGACGCCACGCTTCAGGCCCCTGGACTGCAGCGCGTGGATCAGCGTGACCATGATGCGCGCGCCGCTGGCACCGATGGGGTGGCCCAGCGCGCAGGCGCCGCCGTGCACGTTGACGATGTCGTGCGACACGCCGAGCTCGGTCATCAGCGCCATCGGCACCACGGCGAAGGCCTCGTTGACCTCCCACAGGTCGACGTCCTTCACGCCCCAGCCGGTCTTGGCGAAGAGCTTCTGCACGGCGCCCACCGGCGCGGTGGAGAACCATTCGGGCTGCTGCGCGTGCGTGCTGTGCGCGACGATGCGCGCGACGGGTTTCGCGCCGATCTTCTGCGCATGCGAGGCGGTGCTCATCACCAGCGCGGCGGCGCCGTCGTTGATGGAGGAACTGGAGGCCGCGGTGATGGTGCCGCCGTCCTTCTTGAAGGCCGGCTTGAGCGTGGGAATCTTGTCGAGCTTGACCTTGCCCGGGCCCTCGTCGATGGCGATCACCGTGTCGCCGCCGCGGCCCTTCACGGTCACCGGCGCGATCTCGGTCTTGAACAGGCCGTCCTTCGTCGCGTGCTGCGCACGCTGCACGCTGGCGATGGCGAATTCGTCCTGCTGCTCGCGCGTGAAGTGGTACTTGGCGGCGCAGTCCTCGCCAAAGGTGCCCATGCTGCGGCCGGGCTGGTAGGCGTCTTCCAGGCCGTCGAGCATCATGTGGTCGAAGATGCGGTCGTGGCCCATGCGGTAGCCGCCGCGGCCCTTGAGCATCAGGTAGGGCGCGTTGGTCATGCTTTCCATGCCGCCGGCCACCACACAATCGTGCGTGCCGGCCAGCAGCAGGTCGTGCGCGAGCATCGCGGCCTTCATGGCCGAGCCGCACATCTTGCTGAGCGTGACCGCGCCCGCGCTGTCGGGCAGGCCGCCCTTGTAGGCCGCCTGGCGCGCCGGCGCCTGGCCCTGGCCGGCCATCAGGCAGTTGCCGAACAGCACCTCGCCCACCGCATCGGGCGCGATGCCGGCACGCTCGACCGCCGCCTTGATCGCGACCCCGCCGAGGTCGTGCGCGGCCAGCGACGCGAAGTCGCCCTGGAAGCTGCCCATGGGGGTGCGCGCGGCACCGAGGATGACGATGGATTCGGACATGAGGGTCTCCGGTCAGGGGGTCAGGAAATCGGACAGCCGTCCGCGGAGGGCGCGAAGGTCACGCGAAGATCGCAAAAGAAGACTTCCAAAGTTCTTCATGGCAGTTCTTTCGCGTCCTTCGTGCAACCTTCGCGTTCTTCGCGTACGCAGGTCCGTGTTCGGATTCACTTGGCGGTGCTGCGCGGCGCCGGCGTCGCTTCGGAGGGCGCGCTCCACTTGTGGCGGATGCGCTGCACGGCGGCCTTGTAGATGGCTTCGAGCGGCTTGCTGCCGTCGACGGTGATGCCCAGGTCCTGCAGCAGGCCGTCGTGCACGCCGAAGGCCCAGCCGTGGATGGTGACCTTCTGGCCGCGGCTCCAGGCGTCGACCATCACCGTGCTCACCGCCACGTTGACGACCTGCTCGGCCACGTTGAGCTCGACCAGCGCGTCGGCGCGCACCGCCTCGGGCAGCGACTCGAGCATGACGTGGTGGCGATCGCGCACGTCCTGGATGTGGCGGATCCAGTTGTCGGCCAGGCCGACGCGGATGCCGTCGAGCGCCGCCTTCACGCCGCCGCAGCCGTAGTGGCCCACGACCATGATGTCCTCGACCTTGAGCATGTCGACCGCGAACTGGATGGCCGACAGGGCGTTGAGGTCGGAGTGCACCACGACGTTGGCGACGTTGCGGTGCACGAACACCTCGCCCGGGTCCAGGCCGGTGATCTGGTTGGCCGGCACGCGACTGTCGGAGCAGCCGATCCACATGTACTTGGGTGTCTGCTGCTTGACCAGGCTGGTGAAGAAGCCGGGGCGATCGCGTTCCATCTGGGCCGCCCAGGCACGGTTGTGGACGAAGAGGTCTTGGATGGAAGAGGTCATGGCGTCGATTTTCTGTATTTGGATGCCGGATGGCGAACGGGGAGACGGGAAGAAGGGGACGTGGGCAGGGTCAGCGCACGGCAGCGCTTTCGGGCGGGCTCCTTCGGCCCTTGCGGGCCGGCTTGGCGGGGACGGCCACCGGCGACGGGCGCGCCGGCAGACTCTTTCGGGCGCGGGCGAGGACGGCGCGCGCCTGCGCCTCCTGCGCCCGCACCTCGATCAGGTTGGCCTGCAGCTCGGCCATCTGCGCCTCGAGCTGGGCGCGGTGCTCGCCGAGCACGCGCAGGAATTCCTCCAGCTGCGGCACCGTGTCGCGCGGGCTGTCGTACATGTCCAGGATGGCCTTGGCCTCGCTCAGGGTCAGCCCCAGCCGCTTGGCGCGCAGCGTGAGCAGCAGCCGCGCCCGGTCGCGCGCGCTGTAGACCCGCTGCAGGCCGGCGCGCTCGGGCGTGATGAGCCCCATGTCCTCGTAGAAGCGGATGGCCCGCGTCGTGAGGTCGAACTCCTTGGCGAGCTCGCTGATGGTGAAGGTCTGGGCTGGCATCGACGGATGGGAGGCGGACAGCGCGCCGGGTACCCGACGCGACAACGCGGACGCCGCCAGGTGCCTACAATGAAGCCGAACTGATGACGTTTACGTAAACGTCAATCCTACCCGAATCCGGCCGCCCGCGACATCGCCTCGTCGCTGCAGCGCGCGGCCCGCACCCACAGCGACCGGACCCCCGATGAACCTCCTCGAACGCGAACTCCACTACCCGCTGGGCGACCGCCTGCCCGCCATCGGCGACACCATCGAGGTGCTGCCCGGCGTGCGCTGGATCCGCATGGCGCTGCCCTTCGCGCTCGATCACATCAACCTCTGGCTGCTGCGCGACACCATCGACGGCGTCGAGGGCTGGACCGTGGTCGACTGCTGCATCGCCCGCCCCGAGGCGCAGGCGCAATGGGAGCAGATCTTCGAGACGCAGCTGCAGGGCCTGCCGATCCTGCGCGTGATCGTCACCCACATGCACCCCGACCACATCGGCCTGGCCGACTGGCTGTGCACGCGCTGGAACGCGCCGCTGTGGATCAGCTCGACGGACTACCACGTGGCCCGTGTGCTCACCCAGGCCGGCGACACCCTGGCGGGCGGCGACGCGGCGGCCGACTTCTTCGCCATGCACGGCCTCACCGACCCCGAGGCGGTCGCCAAGATCCGCGCCCGCACCAGCTACTACAGGAACATGGTGCCGGCCGTGCCCGAGCGCTTCGTGCGCCTGCTCGACGGCGACATCGTGCACATCGGCGGGCGCGACTGGCGCTGCATCGTCGGCTACGGCCATGCGCCGGAACACATCGCGCTCTACTGCGATGAGCTGAAGGCCCTGCTCGGCGGCGACATGATGTTGCCGCGCATTTCGACCAACGTGAGCGTGCACGCCGGCGAACCCGAGGCGAATTCGCTCAAGCTCTTCCTCGACAGCATCGTCAAGTTCATGGACCTGCCGGGCGACACGCTGGGCCTGCCCTCGCACGGCAAGCCCTTCACCGGCATCCACCGCCGCGTCGAGCAGCTGCAGGAGCACCACCGCGACCGCCTGGCCGAACTGCTGGCCGCCTGCACGCAGAAGCCGCACACCGCGGCCGAGGCCCTGCCGATCCTCTTCAAGCGCGAGCTCGACCTGCACCAGATGACCTTCGCACTGGGCGAGACCATCGCCCACCTGCACCTGCTGTGGTTCGGCGGCCAGCTGCAGCGCCGCAAGGGCGAGGACGGCGTGTACCGCTTCAGCGCCGCCGCGTGAGCGCGACGGGCCCCGGCGTCCAGGCGCTGGCCGCGCTGCGGGCCGGCGGGCTGAGGGGCGCACAGCGCCTCGACCTGCGCGGCGCCGGGCTCACCGCCCTGCCGCCCGAGGTCTTCGCGCTCGCCGACACGCTCGAGGTGCTGGACCTCTCGGGCAACCAGCTGAGCGAATTGCCGGACGACCTGCACCGGCTGCGGCGCCTGCGCATCCTCTTCGGCTCCGACAACGCCTTCACCGAACTGCCTGCTGCGCTCGGCGCCTGCCCGCAGCTGGAGATGGTGGGCTTCAAGGCCAACCGGATCGCCGACGTTCCGCGCGAGTGCTTTCGCCCCGGCACCGCGCTGCGCTGGCTGATCCTGACCGACAACGCGATCGAGGCCCTGCCCGACACGCTGGGCCACTGCACGCGCATGCAGAAGCTGATGCTCGCCGGCAACCGCCTGGCCGCGCTGCCGGACTCGCTCGCCGGCTGCGAGCGGCTGGAACTGCTGCGCATCGCCGCCAACCGCTTCGAGGCCCTGCCCGACTGGCTGGACCGGCTGCCGCGCCTGTCCTGGCTGGCCTGCGCGGGCAATCCCTTCAATGCCGCCCTGGAGGCGGCCGCGCTGGCCGACACGCCCATCACCATGGTGCCCTGGGCCGAGCTCACCGTGGGCGAGCGCCTCGGCGAAGGCGCATCGGGTGTCATCCACGCGGCGCAACACCGCGGAGCGGCCGGCGAATCGGCCGTCGCCCTGAAGCTCTTCAAGGGCGAGGTGACGAGCGACGGCTGGCCGCTCAGCGAGATGGCCGCCAGCCTGGCGGCCGGCGCGGCGCCGCACACCGTGCGCGTGCGGGGCCGCCTGGCCGGCCACCCCCAGGGCACGGAGGGCCTGGTGCTCGAACGCATCGGCCCCGACTGGCGCAACCTTGCCGGGCCGCCCAGCCTGGCGAGCTGCACGCGCGACGTGTACGCCGAGGGCCTGCGCCTGCCCGGCGCCGCCGCGCGCGCCATCGCCTGCGACATCGCCGCCGCCGTGGCGCATCTGCATGCACGCGGCATGGTGCATGGCGACCTCTACGCCCACAACATCCTGTGGCGCGCGGGCGAGGCGCTGCTGGGCGACTTCGGCGCCGCCGCGCTGCTGCCCGAGGCCCTGGCGCCCGCCGTGCAGCGCACCGAGTCGCGCGCCTTCGGCTTCCTGCTGGAGGAACTCCTGGCGCACGCCGAGGTGCCGGACGGGCGGGCCGATCTGACCGATCTGGCCGCGCTGCGCGACGCCTGCCTGGCCGGCGACCCGGCCGCGCGGCCGACGATGGCGCAAGTGCACGCCAATCTCGCATCCTGAGCGCCCCCAGGGCCGGGCTGCGCCCATCCCGCCCCCGCAGGGGACAAGAAAAGTTGGAGCGGCCCGCTGGCGCCTGCGCGACGCCGGCCGGCCGGCACGCCGCTTAAGCTGCGCCGCGAACGCCGCCACCGGCGTGCATCCCACCTTCAGGAGACACCCATGGACATGAATCAGCTGTTCTCGCTCAAGGGCCGCACCGCCCTCATCACCGGCGGCTCGCGCGGCATCGGCCGCATGATCGCCGAGGGCTACCTCGCGGCCGGCGCGCGCGTCTACATCTCGGCGCGCAAGGCCGCGGCCTGCGACCAGACCGCCAAGGAGCTGTCGGCGCTGGGCCACTGCGTCTCGCTGCCGGCGGACGTGTCGACGATGGAGGGCATCCGCGGCCTGGTCGAGGCCTACGGCAAGCACGAGGACTCGCTCGACATCCTGGTCAACAACGCCGGCGCCGCCTGGGGCGCGCCGTATGACGAGTTTCCGGAGAGCGGCTGGGACAAGGTGACCGACCTCAACATGAAGACGCCCTTCTTCCTCACGCAGGCGCTCACGCCGATGCTCAAGAAGGCGGCCACCGACCACCTGGCCAAGGTGATCCACATCGCGTCGATCGACGGCATCTCGGTCAACCCGTGGGAGACGTACTCCTACGCTGCCAGCAAGGCCGGCCTGATCCACCTGACCAAGCGCATGGCGCTGAAGCTCGCGCCCGAGCGCATCGTGGTGAGCGCCATCGCCCCGGGCCCCTTCGCCTCGGACATGAACAAGGACGCGCGCGACCACGGCGAGGAGGTGGCCGAGCGCGTGCCGCTGGGCCGCATCGGCAGCACCGAGGACATGGCGGGCGCCGCGGTGTACCTGGCCTCGCGCGCGGGCGACTACGTGGTCGGCTCGACGCTGGTGGTCGACGGCGGCTGCGCCTGGGGCCGCTGAAGGCCCGCTGCAGATCGTCACGATCGTGACGAATTCGGCCGCAGCGCCCGGCTGGCGTGCGCTGCAGGCCGATTGCACTTTCGCGCGTCGGCCCGCCAAGGCGCCCCCACAATGCGGCCCATGAGCGCGCCGCCCCCTCGCATCCCTCCGATCCAGGCCCTGCTGGCCTTCGAGGCCGTGGCCCGGCTGCGCAGCATGACGCAGGCGGCCGATGCGCTGAACGTGACCCCCAGCGCGGTGAGCCACCGCATCCGCCAGCTCGAGGCGCAGCTCGGGCTCAAGCTCTTCTCGGGCCGCGGCGACTGGCTTCCGACGCCCGAAGGCGCGGCCTACCTGGCGCGCGTGCGCGAGGCGCTGGCGGCCCTGCAGGACCACCCGCGCGCGGCGGCGGGCCATGGCTGCGCGCCGGTGCGGCTGCGCGTGGCCGTCACGCCCACCTTCTCGCGCCAGCTGCTGCTGCCGCGGCTGGCGCTGTTCCGGCATGCCTACCCCGACATCGAGCTGATGCTGCAGGTGGCGATCCCGATCCACCACGTGACGGCCGAGGAGGCCGACATCGAGCTGCGCTTCGGCACCGGGCCCTTCCCCGACCGCGAATCGATGCACCTCCTGTCGGACGAGGTGTGCCCGGTGTGCAGCCCCGACTACCTGCGCGAGGCGGGGCCCTTCGACGACGGCTTCGAGAGCGCCGAATCGGTGGCGCGCGCCCACCTCATCCGCTCGCCCCTGGAGCCCTGGCGCACCTGGTTCCGCGCCTGCGGCATCGGCCTGCCCGAGCCCGCCTCGGGCAACCAGTTCAACGACCTGGGCCTGGTGCTCGATGCCGCCGTGGCCGGCTTCGGCGTGGCGCTGATGCGCCTCAGGCTCGGCCAGGGCTGGCTCGACAGCGGCCGGCTGGTGCGCCTGTCGCGGCGCAGCGCGCGCTCGCCGCACGACTACTTCCTGTGCTGGAAGCCGGGCACGCTGGAGCGCTGGGAGTGCGCGGTCTTCGTGGACTGGCTGCGCCAGGCGCTGCGCTGAGCGGCCAGGGGGGGGCCGCGCCCGGACTGAAAAACTTTCAAGCACCGCAGCGCCGGATTTCATCCACCGGCGTGGGCGCCGGACCTAGAGTCCGTGCTGGACGCAGGCAGCCCCCTGCCTCCCAGTGCATCGCCCGCCCGACGGGCAACGGAGACAATCCCCGCCATGACCGTGATCACCACCATCGAGGACCTGCGCGTGCAGGCCGAAAAGCGCGTGCCGCGCATGTTCTACGACTACGCCGACTCCGGCTCGTGGACCGAGGGCACCTACCGCGCCAACGAGGCCGACTTCCAGAAGATCAAGCTGCGCCAGCGCGTGGCCGTGAACATGGAAGGCCGCACCACGGCCGCCACCCTGGTCGGCCAGGCGGCGACGATGCCGGTGGCCATCGCGCCGGTGGGCCTCACCGGCATGCAGCATGCCGACGGCGAAATCCACGCGGCGCGCGCGGCCGAGAAGTTCGGCATCCCCTTCACGCTGTCGACGATGAGCATCTGCTCGATCGAGGACATCGCGCAGAACACCACGGCGCCCTTCTGGTTCCAGCTGTACATGATGCGCGACCGCGACGCGATGGCCCGCATGATCGAGCGCTGCAAGGTCGCCAAGTGCAGCGCGCTGGTGCTCACGCTCGACCTGCAGGTGATCGGCCAGCGCCACAAGGACCTGAAGAACGGCCTCACGGCGCCGCCGCGGCCCACGCTGAAGAACATCCTCAACCTCATGACCAAGCCGGCCTGGTGCCTGGGCATGGCACAGACGAAGCGCCGCACCTTCCGCAACCTCGTGGGCCATGTGAAGGGCGTGAGCGACATGAGTTCGCTGGCCGCGTGGACCAACGAGCAGTTCGATCCGCGCCTGTCGTGGGCCGACATCGAATGGGTCAAGCAGCAGTGGGGCGGCAAGCTCATCCTCAAGGGCATCATGGTCGAGGAGGACGCGCGCCTGGCGGCCGACGTCGGCGCCGATGCGATCGTGGTGAGCAACCACGGCGGCCGCCAGCTCGACGGCGCGCCCTCGAGCATCTCGGCGCTGCCGGCGATCGTCGACGCCGTGGGGCACCGGCTGGAGGTGTGGATGGACGGCGGCATCCGCAGCGGCCAGGACGTGCTCAAGGCCTGGGCCCTGGGCGCGCGCGGCACCATGATCGGCCGTGCCATGGCCTACGGCCTGGGCGCGATGGGCGAGGCGGGCGTGACCAAGGCGCTGCAGATCATCCACAAGGAACTGGACGTGACCATGGCCTTCTGCGGCCACACCAACATCCAGAACGTCGACCGCAGCATCCTGCTGCCGGGGACCTATCCGACCGCCTGAACGCCGGCGGCGGATTCAGTTCCAGCGCGGCGCGGGCTCGTCCTTGAGCACCTTGCGGCGCTGGGCGTAGTCGGGCAGCACGCGTTCCACCTGGTCCCAGAAGCGCGGGCTGTGGTCCATCACGCGCAGGTGGGCCAGCTCGTGCACCACCACGTAGTCGACGATGTCGAGCCGGAAGTGGATCAGCCGCCAGTTGAGGCGAATGGAGCCGTCGGCGCTGGCGCTGCCCCAGCGCGTGGCGGCGTTGGACAGCGAGAGCTTGGTCCAGCGCACGCCCAGTTGCGGCGCGAAATGCTCCAGCCGCTCGATGAAGATGCGCCGCGCCTGGCGCATGAGCCAGGCCTGGGCGGCGTCGCGGACCTGCGAGGCATCGGCGTTGTGCGCGATCGCCAGCCGCAGCACCGCTGGGCCCTCGCCCTCGGCGGCATCGAGCATCGCGCCCACGCCGTCGAAGCGGTGCCCGGGGTCGATGCGCAGCTGCACCGGCCGGCCCAGGAAGGGCAAGGTGGCGCCATCGCGCCACTCGATGCGGCCCGCCTGCTGCTGCGCATCGCGCTGCTGCACCTCGACCAGCTTGCGCAGGATCCAGGCCGACTTCTCCTGCAGCGCCGCGTCGACGTCGCGCAGCGCCACCCAGCGCGGCGCGCGCACCGTGAGACCGTCGACACCGACCAGGAAGCCGATGGTGCGGCGCTGGCCGCGCGCGAATTCGTAGGCCACCTGCGCATGGCCCAGGCGCACCTCGCGGTTGGCGCGCGGGTGGGCGAAGCGCGCCGGCGCCAGCGCGTCGGGCAGCGACATGGGCGGCAGCGCGGAGGCCACCGGCAGCAGCGGCGGCAGGTCGTTTGCTATCTTTTCAGGAGCACTCTGCGCAGGCGGGACGGGCGCCACGGCCTTCTTTTTCTTCGAACGCGGCGGCGTGGGCGTGGCGGGCGGCGCGGGCTCGCGCAGGCCGTCGAACAGGTCGAGCGTCAATTGAACCAGCGTGCGCACGCGAACTCCCGGCTCAACGGTAGGCCTCGGGATCGAGCCGACGCATCTCGGACTCGATCCACGCTTCGACCTCGGCCATCAGCTCGTCGGCCTTGCGGCCCGCGCTGGGGATGGCCGGGCCGATGGACACGTCCACCACCCCCGGGTACTTCACGAAGGCCTTGCGCGGCCAGCACTTGGCCGAGGTGACGGCGATCGGGACGACCGGCGCGCCGGTGTCGATCGCCAGGCGCGAGCCGCCGGTCTTGTACTGCCCCTTCTGCCCGCGCGGGATGCGCGTGCCTTCGGGGAACATGATGATCCACACGCCCTGCTCCAGCAGCCGCTTGCCCTGCTGCACCACCCGGTGGAAGGCCTGCGCGCGCTGGCTGCGGTCGATGTGGATCATGTCCAGCCGCCCCATGGCCCAGCCGAAGAAGGGCACGTACAGCAGCTCCTTCTTGAACACGTAGGCCAGCGGGTGCGGCATCAGCGTGGGCATGAGGAAGGTCTCGTAGGTGGACTGGTGCTTGACCAGCAGCACCGCGCCGGCGCGCGGGTCCTGCGGCAGGTGCTCCATGCCCTGGACGCGGTGGCGGATGCCCAGGATCCAGCGCGCGCCCCACATCGCCACGCGCAGCCATCCGGCCGCGAACCAGTACAGCGGCTCGCCGCGTGTGAAGAGCGAGGCCAGCAGCAGCACGATGGCCCAGGGCACGACGGTGACCAGCATCCACAGCAGATGCACGACGGAACGCAGGAGGGCCATCAGACGGAGATCTTGAGGGACTCGCGCGCCTCGCGCGCGAGCAGGTGCTTCACGAAGGCGGCGAGGTCTTCGTGGACGACGGTGCCCGCCGGGTATTCGGGCGGCAGCGGGTGCACGCCGCGGCAGGCCTCGCCCATGCCGGTGAGCAGCAGGTGCGGCTCGCATCCCGCGGCCGCGCCGGCCAGCAGGTCGCGCAGCGAGTCGCCGGCCGTCGGCACGCCGGCCAGGTCGATGCCGTAGCGCTCGCCGATCTGGTGGAACAGCCCCGGCTTGGGCTTGCGGCAGTCGCAGTCCTCGTCGGGGCTGTGCGGGCAGTAGAAGATCGCGTCGATGCGCCCGCCCACGGCGGCCAGCATCTTGTGCATCTTGGCGTGCATGGCGTTGAGCGATGCGACGTCGAACAGGCCGCGACCCAGCCCGGACTGGTTCGACGCGAGCACCACATGCCAGCCGGCCTGGTTGAGCCGCGCGATCGCCTCCAGCGCGCCCGGCAGCGGCGTCCACTCCGTCTCGCTCTTGACGAAGTCTTCGCGGTGCACGTTGATGCTGCCGTTGCGGTCGAGGATGACGAGTTTCATGGCTTATCGGGAAACAGAGCGCGAATCACGCATCGCTCGAACCAAGCGCGAATCGGGTCGCGCGGATATTTGCTTGGGTCCAACAAATCAATGCGCCCATACACCTCGTCGGGCTGGATCAACTGGTGTCGCAACAGCACCTCGATGAAGTCCGCATCCTTCTCGCGCCCCGCCACGCACTTGGACACGGCAAGGTCGTGCAGCTCGGGGCAGATCACGGTCAGATCGCCCACGTAGTGCAGCGAGGCGCGATCCATCCAGTCCGCGGGCATCACGGCGGTCTCGGGACCCACACCATCGGCGTGGTAGCCGAAGGTGTCGTCGAAGCTGGAGAGCGCGCCGATGGCGCCGTCGATGAGGTCGGCTTTCTCGGGGTGCAGTGCCGGGTACAGATCGAGTTCGCGCGACACGAGCAGATCGGCCGGGGCATCGTCCAGCGTGAACAGCACAGCCTGGCTGCCGATCACGACGAAGGATTGCTCCTGCGCAATGGCGGCAGCGGCCCGCAGCACGTGCTCAGCCTCTTCCCGCTTCACGACAATGCCCCGGCACGTGAGGCGCGCAGCAGTTCGCCGCGCTCCTGCTGCGTGATGAGGCTGGCAAAGGGCGAAACATTGCGCAGGGCCGTCGCGCGGTCATCCACGCCGCAGACTGCGGCCTCCAGGGCGTCGAGGCCGCCGTCGAGCAGGGCCTGCCACTCGTCCCAGTAGCGGTCGGCCCGCGTCCCGCCGGCACGGCTGCGCCAGCGCGCGAGCGTGCCCGCAACATCTCGCAGGCGCGATGGATCGGCGCGCAGGCGTTGCATCCCCAGCCGGTGTGCGGCGAGCAGGAATGCGTCGATCTGCAGTTGCCGGTTCATGCCGCGATTATCCGGAGCCGTTCCTCAGGCCGCCAGCCGCTCCAGCAGCGCCACGCGATTCATCGCGCGGTGCAGCGAGGCGAGCAGGCCCAGGCGGTTCAGGCGCAGGTCGGGCTCCTCGGCGTTGACCATCACGCCGTCGAAGAAGGCGTCGACCGGTGCACGCAGCGCGGCGAGGGCCTGTAGCGAGCCGGTGTAGTCGCCGGCGTCGAACTTGGCGTTCGCGTCGGGCACCACGCCCTGCATGGCGTCGTACAGCGCCGTCTCGGCGCTCTCGCGCAGCAGCTGCGGGTTGACGTGCGCATCGGCCTCGGGCGACTTCTTGAGGATGTTGCCGATGCGCTTGTTGGCCGCGGCCAGCGCGGGCGCCTCGGGCAGCTGCGCGAAGGCGCGCACGGCCGAAAGGCGCCTGGGCACTTCGGCCAGGCGCTCGGGACGGTTGCCCAGCACGGCGTCCACTTCCTGTGCGCTGGCGCCCTGCTCGCGCAGGTTGCCGGCGAGGCGGTCGTAGATGAAGTCCAGCAACTGCACCTGCGCGTCGGCCTGCGTCAGCAGCGGCCCCATGGCGTCGGCGGCGATGCCCACGAGCCGCGTCAGATCCAGCGGCAGGTCGCGCTCGATCAGCATGCGCACCACGCCCAGCGCGTGGCGGCGCAGCGCGAAGGGGTCGCGGTCGCCGGTGGGCAGGTTGCCGATGCCGAACATGCCGACCAGCGTCTCCAGCTTGTCGGCCAGCGCGACGGCCAGGCCGACGTTGCCGCGCGGCAGCTCGTCGCCGGCGAAGCGCGGCTTGTAGTGGTCCTCGATGGCGTCGGCCACCGCGGCAGGCAGGCCGTCGTTGAGGGCGTAGTAGCGGCCCATGGTGCCCTGGAGCTCGGGGAACTCGCCCACCATGTCGGTCACGAGGTCGGTCTTGGCGAGCTGTGCGGCCTGGTCGGCCTGCGCGACCAGCGCCGCATCGCCCGACACCTGCGCCAGCGCGGTCGCGATCGCCGTCGCGATGGCGCGCACGCGCTCGACGCGTTCGCCCTGCGTGCCCAGCTTGTTGTGGTAGACCACCTTGGCGAGCAGCCCGACGCGCGAGGCCAGCGTCTTCTTGCGGTCCTGGTCGAAGAAGAACTTGGCGTCCGCCAGGCGCGGGCGCACCACGCGCTCGTTGCCGCCGATGACGGCGCTGGCATCGTCAGGCTGGATGTTGCTCACCACCAGGAAGCGGTGGGTGAGCCGGCCCTTGGCGTCGAGCAGCGGAAAGTACTTCTGGTTGGCCTTCATCGTGAGGATGAGGCATTCCTGCGGCACCTCGAGGAACTCGGGCTCGAACTGGCACACCAGCACGTTGGGCCGCTCGACCAGCGCGGTGACCTCGTCGAGCAAAGCCTCGTCCTGGATCGGCTCGGCGCCGCCGCCCACCGAGACGGCCGCTTCGGCCAGCTGGCGCGCGATCTCGGCGCGGCGCGCCTCGAAGCCGGCGATGACGGCGCCCTCGTCCTGCAGTTGCAGCGCGTAGCTGTCGGCGTTGCGGAGCACCACCGGATCGACCGCCGCCTCGAAGCGGTGGCCGTGCGTCTCACGGCCGGCCGCCAGGCCCAGTGCGGTGACGGGCACCACGGCGTCGCCGTGCAGCGCGACCAGGCCATGCGCCGGGCGCACGAAGCTCACGCTGGTCCAGCCCGGCAGCTCGCAGTTCGTCTCGAGCTGGTAGCTCATCACCTTGGGGATGGGCAGCCTGGCGATGGCCTCGGCCAGGGCCTTCTGCAGCCCTTCGGCCAGCGTCGCGCCGGGCACGACGCTTTCGTAGAAGAGCGCCTCGGCCTTGCCGTCCAGCGTGCGCTTGAGCGACGCGACGGCCGAGACATCGGCGCCCAGCGCGTTGAGCTTCTTGAGCAGCGCCGGCGTGGCGTTGCCCGCGGCGTCCAGCCCCACCGACACCGGCATGAGCTTCTGCGACACCGCCTTGTCGGCCGCGCGCGCCGCCACCCCGGTGACATGTGCGGCCAGCCGGCGCGGCGAGGCGTACGGCGTGAGCAGCGAGCCGGCATCGGCCAGCCCCTGCGCGCGCAGCTGCGCCAGCAGCACGTCGCCGAAGGCCTGGCCGAGCTTCTTCAGTGCCTTGGGCGGGAGCTCTTCGACGAAGAGTTCGACGAGAAGGTTGTGGGTGTCCATGGTCATCGCTCAGGCCGCCGCTTTCTCTTTTTTGGGGATCTGCGCGACCCACTCGCGCGGCGCCATGGGGAAGCCCAGGCGTTCGCGGCTGTCGTAGTAGCTCTGCGCGACGGCGCGCGCGAGGTTGCGGATGCGGCCGATGTAGGCGGCACGCTCCGTCACGCTGATGGCGCCGCGCGCATCGAGCAGGTTGAAGCTGTGCGCGGCCTTGAGCACCTGCTCGTAGGCCGGCAGCGCGAGCTGCGCCTCCATCAGATGCTTGGCCTGCTTCTCGTGGGCGGCGAAGGCGGTGAAGAGGAAGTCGGCGTCGGAGTGCTCGAAGTTGTAGGTCGACTGTTCGACCTCGTTCTGCTTGTAGACGTCGCCATAGCTCAGCCCTTCGGTCCACTTCAGGTTGTAGACGTTGTCCACGCCCTGCAGGTACATCGCCAGGCGCTCCAGGCCGTAGGTGATCTCGCCCGTCGCGGGCCGGCAGTCGATGCCGCCCACCTGCTGGAAGTAGGTGAACTGCGTCACCTCCATGCCGTTGAGCCAGACCTCCCAGCCCAGGCCCCAGGCGCCGAGCGTGGGGTTCTCCCAATCGTCCTCGACGAAGCGGATGTCGTTCTTCTTGAGGTCGAAGCCCAGCGCCTCCAGGCTGCCGAGGTAGAGCTCGAGGATGTTGGCCGGCGCCGGCTTGAGCACCACCTGGTACTGGTAGTAGTGCTGCAGGCGGTTGGGGTTCTCGCCGTAGCGGCCGTCCTTGGGCCGGCGGCTGGGCTGCACGTAGGCGGCCTTCCACGGCTCGGGGCCGATGGCGCGCAGGAAGGTGGCGGTGTGCGACGTGCCCGCGCCGACTTCCATGTCGTAGGGCTGCAGCAGCGCGCAGCCCTGGGCGTCCCAGTACGACTGCAGTGTGAGGATGATCTGTTGGAAGGTCAGCATGGATGGGCTGGGTCGGGGCCGCGCATCGGGCACCCGCCCGCACAGGCGGCGCAAACGGGCGGAAGGCGGCGAACCGGTCATTTTAGGAGCGCGGCTTGCGGGCGCTCCCCACGGCCATCGCGCCGACAGCGCCAGGCGTTCTTGTCCCAGGTGCACCGCGCGGCGCGCCGCCCACAATGCACCGTCGCGGCGACGCCGCCCCTGCACCCTTCCATGACCCCTCCCCGCCTGGCCCCCGACGCGCCGCTCTTCGTCGTCTTCAACCCCGGTTCCGGCCGTGGCGACGCGCAGCGCACGCGCGCCGCGATCGAGGCCGGCTGCCGCGAGGCCGGGCGGCCGCTGACCCTGCTGACGCTGGACGGCGCGCATCCGCTGCCCGCCACCGTCGAGCGTGCGGTGCAGGGCGCGCTCGAGGCCGGCGGCATCGCCGTGGCGGCGGGCGGCGACGGCACCATCAACGCCGTGGCCCAGCAGGCCGTGGCGCGCGGCTGCGCCTTCGGCGTCCTGCCGCAGGGCACCTTCAACTACTTCAGCCGGGCGCACGGCCTGCCGGCGCCCGTGGACGAGGCCTTGGCCCTGCTGCTGGCCGGGCAGCCGCGCGCCGTGCAGGTGGGCGAGGTGAACGGCCGCGTCTTCCTGGTCAATGCCAGCCTGGGCCTGTATGCGCGCCTGCTGGAGGAGCGCGAGACCTTCAAGGCCCGCTACGGCCGCAGCCGCAGCGTGGCCATGGGCGCAGCGCTGCTCACGATGCTCAAGGGCTTTCGGCTGTGGGACCTGCAGGTCGTCGACGACGGCCGGCCCAGGCGCCTGCGCACGCCCACCCTCTTCGTGGGCAACAACCCGCTGCAGTTCGAGCAGGTGGGCGTGCCGGAGGCGGAGTCGGTGGAAGGCGGCGAGCTGGGCGCGATCGCGCTGCGCCCGTTGGGCCGGCTGGCGATGCTGGGCCTGCTCGCGCAGGCGGCGATGGGCCGGCTGGGCGAGGCCGAGGAGGTCGAGAGCTTCTCCTTCCGCCGCCTCGAGGTCGCGCCGGCCCGGGGCCCGGCGCAGCGCCGCGTGCGCGTGGCCACGGACGGCGAGGTGCAGTGGATGCAGATGCCGCTGCGCTTCGAGGTGTCGAAGCGGCCGCTCTGGCTGGTCAAGCCCGCCGCCGTCGAGCGGGAGCGCGCCGCATGACGGTGCTGGTGCAGATTTCCGACCCGCATTTCGGCACCGAGCAGCCCCCCGTGGTGCGTGCCCTCGCGGACTGGGTGCGCGCGCAGGCGCCCGACGTGCTGCTGCTGACCGGCGACATCACGCAGCGCGCGACGGCGGCGCAGTTCGCGGCGGCACGCGCCTTCGTCGACGCACTGGGCGTGGCGCAATGCCTCACGGTCCCCGGCAACCACGACATTCCGCTCTTCGCCCTCTGGGCGCGGCTCTTCGCCCCCTACCGCCGCTACGCCGCGGCCTTCGGCGCCGAGCTGGCGCCGGTGGTCGAACGGCCCGACTGCCTGGTGCTGGGCCTGAACACCACGCGCTGGTGGCGGCACGAGAACGGCGAGGTGTCGCCGCGTCAGATCGAGGACATCACGCGCCGCCTGGGCCGGGCCTCGCCCGCACAGTTGCGCATCGTGGCCGTGCACCAGCCCGTGGCGGTGACGCGCCCCGAGGACCGGAAGAACCTGCTGCGGGGCCACGCGGCGCTCGTGCGCCAGGCGTCGCAAGCCGGCGCCGACCTGGTGCTGGGCGGCCACATCCACCTGCCCTACGCGCTGCGGCTGCCGACGGGGCGCGCCGCCTGGGCGGTGCAGGCGGGCACGGCCGTCTCGTCGCGTGTGCGCGCCGGCGCCCCCAACTCGGTCAACCTCATCCGGGGGCCGGTCATCGGCGTCGGCGGCGCACGCTCCTGTACGCTGGAGCGCTGGGACCACGATGCGCGCACGGGCCGTTTCGAGCCGGCGCAGGTCCGCACCCTGGAGCTTTCGCCCATGCCCACCGGCCCGTCCGCCGCCTCGTCGAATCCGCATGCCGGTTGAGCACGCCGACTGGGCGGCGCTGGGCGAACGCATCGGCACCCTGGCCTGGCCCGGCTTTCCGATCGTGCTGGCCGTGCTCGTCGCGCTGCTGGCCCTCAGCGGCCGGCGCCTCGAAGGCCCCCTGCGCGAGCGCGCAGGTCGGGCCGAGCCCCGGCCGCGCGACCTCGTCATCGGCCTGGCGCTGGGTTTCGGCGCCATCGTCGTGCTGTCGATGCTCTTCGCACGACTGGCCGCCGGCCTGGGCGACGGCCGTCCCATGGGCGAGATGGACGACGCGCTGAGCCGCGCCATCGGCCTGCACACGCCCCTGGCCGTGCGACAGGGCTTCGCGTGGTTCACCCATGTGGGCGACCCGTGGCCGATGACGGCCTACTGCGCCGTGGCGGCGGTGCTGCTGTGGCGGCACGGGCATCGCAGCTTCGCCATGGGCTGGGTGCTGGCCAATGGCGGCAACGCGGCGCTGAACCTGTCGCTCAAGAACGTGTTCGAGCGCGTGCGCCCGGTGCACGACACCGCGCTCGCGCAGGCCCCGGGCTTCAGCTTCCCGAGCGGCCACACCTCCAGCGCGGTGGTGATGTGGGGCATGCTGGCCTACCTGGCGCTGCGCCTGGCCCCGCCGCGCTGGCAGGTCCCGGTGCTGGTGCTTGCCGTGGCCATGGCCCTGTCCATCGCCGCCAGCCGCGTCTTCCTGCAGGTGCACTACCTCACCGACATCCTCGCCGGCCTGTGCTCCGGCGCCGCCTGGCTCGCCGTGTGCATCGCCAGCCTCGAAGCGGCGCGGCACCGCAGGCGGCTGAGGGCGCACAGGGCCAGTCAGGCCGCCGCCCGCTGACCACGCGCAAGCGCGACGCGGCCCCGTTTCAGGACACCCGCGGAACCGGCTTTGCCGGGCCGCTGGGTGTGCCCCCCGGCAGGGGGGTTGGCGGAGCGGACGCAGTCCGCGCAGACTGGGGGGCGAGTCAGTACTCCCAGAAGATGCGCTGCAGCTCCTTGGTGTCGCTGGTCTTGGTCAGCGCCACCATGGCCAGGATGCGGGCCTTCTGCGGGCGCAGGTCGTGCGCGACCACCCAGTCGTACTTGTCGTCGGGCTGTTCGGCGTTGCGGATCACGAAGCCGTCGGGCACGCGGGCCGAGCGGATGACGATGGCGCCATCGCTGCGCACCTTCTGCAGGTAGGGGACGATGCGGTTGGCCACCGAGCCGTTGCCCGTGCCGGCGTGCACCAGCGCCTTCACGCCGCTCTTGCCCAGTGCCTCGATGGCGGTGGGCTCCACGCCTTCATAGCCCATGGCGATGCCGACGTTGGGCAGCGCCGTGATGGTGTCGATGTCGAACTCGGAGTTCATGGTGTGGCGCTTGACCGGCGCGCGGAACCAGTAGTTCTTGCCTTCGACGACCATGCCCAGCGGACCCCACTGGCTGGAGAAGGCGCTGGTCTTGATGTTGACCGACTTGCTGACGTCGCGGCCGCTGTCGATGTTGTCGTTCATCGTCACCAGCACGCCTTTGCCCATGGCGTCCTTGCTGCCGGCCACGCTCACGGCGTCGTACAGGTTCAGGGCGCCGTCGGCCGACAGCGCCGTGCCCGGGCGCATCGAGCCGACCACCACGATGGGCTTGGCGGTGTGCACGGTCAGGGTGAGGAAATACGCGGTTTCTTCCAGCGTGTCGGTGCCGTGGGTGATGACGATGCCGTCGACATCGCTCTGCTTGGACAGCGCCGAGACGCGCTTGGCCAGGGTCATGAGGTTGTCGTTGGTGAGGCTCTCCGATGCCACCTGGAAGACCTGCTCGCCGCGCACGTTGGCGATCTTGGACAGCTCGGGCAGGCCGGCGATGAGCTTCTCGACGCCGACCTTGGCGGCCGCGTAGGTGGCGCTGTTGACGGCCGAGGCGCCGGCGCCGGCAATGGTGCCGCCCGTGGCCAGGATGACGACGTTGGGCAGCGCCTGCTGGGCGTGCGCGACGACGCTGGCGGCCAGCAGCGCGGCGCCGGCCGCGAAGGCGCGGAAGCGGGGAGAAAGGTACATGGAAGCTCCTGAGAGGTGTTGATCTTCTGGCGGCTGCCAGCCGCGTGGTGCGAGTGCATGCTTCACGGCGGTGCACCGCGTGGTGCGGCGCCTGGCAGCCGCGCGAAAAGATACAGGAAGCGTGCCGTGCTGCACGCCGGGGCGATGCCGTGTCCGCATGCGGCGATGCCGCGGATGCAGCCGCGCGGCGGCGACCCTGACGGCACGCAAGGCCGTGGTCGGACCCGCGCAGTACCATCGGCGCCCTGCCGCTGCTGCCGATGAATTCCGATACCGCCCCCTCCCTCGCCCCCGGCGTGGCGCCCGACATGCCGGCGCCGGAGGGGCCGCTGTCGCGGGCGCGGCCGGGGCGCGAGCGCATCCTGGCGGCGATCCGCGCGGCGGCGATCACCGAGTTCAGCCTGCATGGGCTCAAGGGCACGTCGACCCAGGCGATCGCCGACCGGGCCGGGCTGACCAAGCCGCAGCTGCACTACTACATCACCGGCAAGGAAGAGCTCTACGCCGAGCTGCTGATGCAGGTGCTGCACGACTGGAAGGTGGTGTTCTCCTTCGACGAGAACGCCAACGACCCGGGGCGCGTGCTGGCCGCATACATCCGGCAGAAGCTGGACCATGCCTTCGACAAGCCGGAGATGTCGCGCATCTTCACGCGCGAGGTGCTGGACGGCGGCCGCAACCTCGAGCGCTACTGGCCCAATTCGCGGCTGTGGACGCAGAAGAAGATCGACATCATCAACGGCTGGATCGCGCGCGGCCTGGTGCGCCCGCTCGACGCCCGGCTGCTGCTGCAGCACATCTGGGCCATGACCCAGTACCACGCCGACTACGCGCTGCAGGTGCGCGCGATGGGCGGCCTGCCCGAGGACGCCCATGTGGACCGCGAGCCGGTGGCGCGCGAGTTGATCGCGTTCGTGCTGGCGGGGTGCGGGATTCGGGGCTGAGTCCGTTCCTGCCCCGGGCGAAGCTGGGGGAGCCCTTGTGGGTCGCACGTGCCCTCGCGTTGCAGCGGAGATCGTCACGTTCGTGACGGGTTTGGCTGGAACGCCCGGCTGGCTTGCGCTGGCGGGCGATTGCACTTTGACTTTTTGAGTCCCTTGGCGGGATCGTTGGGTTCTTCGGCGGGTCGGCACGAGCGCCGTGGGGCTGAACCCGGCCGGCGGCGCCGGTATGCGTTCTCCGGCGCAG
>JAVHYA010000065.1 GCA_031119395.1 Pseudomonadota bacterium | reverse complement strand
GAGCATGCAGCGAGCCATTCATTGGTGGGGCCGGACAGCAAGCCGGTACCAAAGATCTCTCTTCCGAACGTCGGTCTCCAACTCAAGCAGTCGACCTTTGCCGCATATCCCTTCTCGCTCTAGCTGACCCCCCTTCATGATCATCAGCCCTCCCTTCCTACCCACCGGTCAGACCCAAACCTCCGATGAGGCTTGGGTGAATGCGAACATGCCGGACGCGCCACCCCAGAACACTCCTGGCCCTGCGGGAAGCTACCCGTTGGGCTACAACTTGGCGTGGCACAACGGAATGCACATTGACGCGCATGCTCTGGCCCGGTTCAACAACGGCCAAGTGCCGCCTGCGCGAGCGGTTGCCGACGGAAAAGTCATCTTTGCGCAGCCCCCCTCGGCGATGAGTTCAAATCCGAAGCATCCTCAGAACTACAACCCCTGGGATGACTCAGAGACGCCCACACCGCGCTGGACCGACAACGGCATCGTAGTGATCGAGCACACGACAGCCATCGGTGCTCACGGCAACTCGCCGACCGAGTTGGGCAACACCCCAACGGTACTTGTGTACTACAGCGTCTACATGCACCTCGCAGCACTCGGCCAAACGACGGCGACGGGAAAAGGGGCCGGCGCACATCCATGGCAAGCAGGTGACGCCATCTGGCGGAAGGACGAGGTAGGCACGCCCGGCCAGATTTACGGCGCATCTGGGCAGATTCATTTTGAGATCTGCATGAATGAAGAGAATGTCAAAGTGCTGCTTGGGCGCAAACCGGCTTGGATAGAGCCAGGCGCCATTCCTGCCCCTACACAAGACGGCCGCACCGACAGCGTCTATGGGTCGACCTATTTTTATGTCGACGACCAAACTCCTGCGTCGATCACGCAGCCCACGGTTCATACACGCCAGCGCAGCAATACGGTAGTAGGGTCCAAACTCTGGGTCCGCATGACTTACCACAAGGGGGGATGCCGTTACGACACCTTTGACGCTCAAGGCCGCCTTCTAGGAGGGCGTGATGACACCGACATCGCACTCGAATACAACCTTCAAGGGTTAGCGGAAAGTTGTCACAAGAGTTTGAGTGGGCCTGACCGGGCAGCTAGCAGCCCCAGCGGCTGGTATGAACTTCTGCGCTTTGGCAGAAACATCGGATACGGAGCAAATGCGGCAGACAAAGATCGCCTACCGGCTAACGCTTCGCATTGGCGCTGCATCAAGAGTGCTTCTGGCCACGATCTTTGGGTGGACCTCAATGCAGAACAAGTACGCAAGTTTAGTGATGCAGATTTTCTACCCGCGATGGGCTGGAACTGCATCGTCGACGACTCCAACGAGAGAGATCAACGCTGCGACTCCAATGCCCTCAAGAATTTAATATCCGATACCAGTCTCGGCAACGCCCACCGCTTGGAACCCCGTGAACTAGAGAAACGCCTATCTGATCCTCAGATCCGAAAAATCCTGTCCAAAATCTTGACAGACTTTCCGTGCGAATGGGATCGCTCCACAGCGAGTGAACGCTATGCCTTCATTCGCGAAGCCGAGCCATTTCGCAAAAGCGCTACCGCTTGGCCAAGATTGCAAGCGCACATGGAGTCGATGACCTTCGAACAATTGCCTACGAATCTCCTTAAGGCCACTTGGCATATACATCCGAGGCAATTCGTCTCTCACCTGCGTAAGTGCGTGTGGCTGAGCGCACATGAATTCGCGCAATGCATACCAAGAAAAAGCCTCGCAGGCCCGGTAAGCTGGAATACAGCAATCGCACGTGCGGAACGATACTCTGTTGACTACAACAGATTTATTAGAAAGTTCAGTGGAAATTCAATTCAAAGGTATTTGCACAATATTGCCCAATCTCTAACAGAAACGGGTTTATTCAGAACATTGACAGAAGACGGCCGCGGTGTGGGCAAAGCGTATGGCGCACATTACGGCCGAGGGTTTCACCAACTTACGTGGGCTGGGAACTTCAAAAGCTTCGGGGAGTTTTCTGGTCTCGCTGACCATCACGGACAATATACAGATGGTCGAATCACTACCACGTCGGTGCACCCCATCGATTCAGGAACCGGGACAATGAAATGGGCACCACGATATGACCCAGCTGTTGTCGAACTTAGCATGCCTTTGGCGGGCTCCGCCAGCGGCCACTACTGGGTCAGCAAGCACTTCAAACGCACAACAAATATCAATCGACTATGCGACTTTGGGGTAAATGCGGACATTGTTGGCTTCATCTCATGGCTGGTCAATGGCGGCGGTGCCGGCTACGCCGACCGACAACAGTTCGCGAAATACCTATCCAACGTTCTACTTGACGATCCGCCACGAAGGGGCATCGAAAACTTTAATTTTCCCAGCCTATCTTCCAGTCTGACGAGACAATTCCCACTCGCCAGTGGAATCGCCCAAGATCAGACAGAAAATGTCAACTACGAGCGCCAAATTCCTTGAAATGATGCTCACCGCAATACTAGTTGGCATGACGTCGTTCAGCGCCTATGCAGATCGCGCACCTGAGACATGCGGGGCAAACCGCGATGTGATCTTAGCTCCGCGGCTAGGGGACGACTATGGAACGGACTCAAATATTGTCGAGCTAAAGATAGCCCGTAGCCGAATCTCTGTTTTTACTGACACCACGCCGACCGTTAACCCTTCTCGGTACGTGTTGGCGCAAGCAAATGACGGCTACTGTTTAGTTCTATTTGCACCCGCGGCAAACAGCATCTCATTTTCCAAAGCACGCACAGCCGGTATGCCGCTCACGATTACCACTGAAACTGCGGGTCAATCGATCGAACGATACAGAATAGTCTATGATCTGAAAATCAAATTGTTGACCTACCAGCCGGCCAAATGCATATCGATAAATAACAGGACAGGGACAAAAAAAGGAATTTCATGTGCCCGATGGCTGCGGTCGCTCAATTAAGGTCGCTGCGCTGCTCACTACCCCACGTGAACCTGCGCTAGCCCCGACGCAAGTCGTCCCACGGTCGTTACTTCTGTAAACCCGTGAAGGCTGAATACATTCACAACGGCCAGCGCAGCGTCTGCTTCACACGCCACCAACAGCCCCCCCGACGTCTGCGGATCCGTCAACAGCGCCCGCAGCACCTCGTCGTCGTCCAACCCGCGCACATCCGCCCCATACGACGCCCAATTGCGCCCTGAGGCGCCAGTGACGACCCCGCGCTCGGCCAGCGCCCGTACACCGGGCAACCACCGCAGGGCCTGCGCGTCGATATGCGCCGTCAGGCCTGCGCCCCGCGCCAGCTCCAGGGTGTGGCCCAGCAGGCCGAAGCCGGTCACGTCGGTCATCGCGTGCACGCCGGGCAGACGCGCCAACTCGGTCCCAGGGCGATTCAGCTGGGTGGTCGCCTCGATCATGGCGGCGTAGCCATCGGCATCGAGCTCGCCCTTCTTCAGCGCCGCCGACAGGATGCCCACGCCCAGCGGCTTGCCCAGGATCAGCACGTCGCCGGCTCGCGCGGTGGCGTTGCGCTTCAGGTGCTCGATCTCGACGATGCCGATGCCGACCAGGCCGTAGATGGGCTCGACCGAGTCGATGGAATGCCCGCCTGCCAGCGGAATGCCCGCCTCGCGGCACACCGATTCGCCGCCCTCGAGGATCTTGGCGATCACCTCGTGCGGCAGCACGTTGATCGGCATGCCCACGATGGCCAGCGCCATCAGCGGCTGCGCGCCCATGGCGTACAGGTCCGACAGCGCGTTGGTCGCCGCGATGCGGCCGAAGTCGCGCGGGTCGTCGACGATGGGCATGAAGAAGTCGGTGGTCGCGACGATGGCCTGACGGTCGTTGATGCGGTAGACGGCCGCGTCGTCGGCCGTCTCGGTGCCGACCAGCAGGTCGGGAAAGACCATGGGCGGCAGGCTGCTCCGGGCGAGCAAGGCAGACAGCACGCCAGGCGCGATCTTGCAGCCGCAGCCCCCGCCGTGGGAGAGCGAGGTCAGGCGGGGGACGGGGTCGGTGGCAACGGTCATGGACTTCACAGGAAACGGTAAGTGCGATGGAACGGGCGATTGCCCCGCGCGCGCGGCGTCGCCGCGTTCGCGGCGGCACGGCTGCACGATCGAATCCTTTCATTCCACCACAGACACGGACCTGCGCGCAGGGGCGCCGAGTCTGGGATGATCGGCGTGGAACGCAGCGTGCCCGGCCTGTCGCCGCGAGGCCCGCGCGCCGGGCCACAGGAGAACCAGCATGCGATACAGCACCACCCCCTCTGGGTCTTACAAGCGCAACATTCCCGCTGCCCTGCGCGCTGTGCGTGCGCTCATGCGCGACGCGAATGCCACCGAGCAGGTGTTCATCATCATGCAGTCGCTCAACGGCCCGGTGCTGCCCGTCAATCTGGCGCGGCTCATCGCCACCGAGGCCGGCGCGCGGCAGGTGTACCGCCGTACCGAACTGGTCGAGCGCCTGTCCGACCCCTCCTTCATCGGCAGTTTTGCGGCCGGCACCGTGGGTGCCGCCTACCGGGCCTTTCTGGAACGCACCGGCTATTCGGCCGCCGGCCTTGCCGAAGCCTCGAATCCCGACGGCCGCGCACTGGTCGAGCATCCGCATGCCTGGCTCGGCCGCCGCGTGCGCGACGTGCACGACATCTGGCACGTGCTGACCGGCTATCAGGCCAACGAGCCGCTGGGCGAAGCGTGCCTGGTCGGCTTCAGTTTCGCGCAGACGCGCGGCAAGGGCTGGGCCGTGCTGGGCATCGCGTCGGCGCTCAAGGGGCTCAAGGAGATGCACAGCCTGGTCGTGGCACGCGCGATCCTCGAGGGCTACCGCCGCGGCCGGGCCGCCGCCTGGCTGCTGAGCGAGGACTACGAGGTGCTGCTGCACGAGCCGCTGGACGCGGCCCGCGCACGCCTGCGCATCGGTCCGGCACCCGCCTATGCCCGCGCCCAGGCGGCCGTGGCGGCGGCGACGCGCGCCGGCGGCACGGCCTCGGCCTGAGCGCCCCGCTGGGGCTTGGGGTCGGCCCGCTCGCCCCGGCGCAGGCAACGTGAATAATCGGCCACCCGCCGTGCAACGGCGACAACGACCAACCCGCTCCAAGGAACCGCCACCATGCAACGCCGCCACTTCCTCAGCCTCTCCGCTGCCGCCCCCCTGCTGGGTGCAGGCGCCGCCCTGCCGGCGCTCGCCAGCGCGCGCACCGCACCCGCCACCCCGGCCGCCGACGGCTGGCGCAGCTACGACATCACGACCCAGGTCGACCTGGCCGAACGCACCGGCCTGGGCCGCGTGTGGGTGCCGCTGCCGGCGCAGCAACTGGCCGGCACCGAGGGCGTCTACCAGCGCCTGGTGGACACGCGCTTCGACGCCCCCGGCGCCAAGCAGGCCCGCATCGTCGAAGGCACCGGCGGCGCCCGCATGCTGATGGTCGAGTGGGCCGACGCCGATGCGCCGCAGCAGCTCACCCTGGTCAACCGCGTCGCGCTGCGCGACCGTGCCACCGACCTGGGCGCCGCGCCGCGCGCCGGCAGCGCCACGCCCGAGCAGCTGCGCGCCTGGCTGCGCCCGACCGGGTTCAAGCCCACCGACGGCATCGTCGGCGAGACGGCCCGCAAGATCGTGGCCGACGCCGGTGCCCGCACCGACATCGAGAAAGCCAAGGCCGTCTACGACTGGATCGTGGCCAACTGCCACCGCGAAGGCAGCGTGCGCGGCTGCGGCACCGGCGACGTCAAGTACGTGCTGACCAGCGGCAACCTGGGCGGCAAGTGCGCCGACCTCAACGGCCTGTTCGTCGCCCTGTCCCGCGCCAGCGGCGTGCCGGCGCGCGACGTGTATGGCGTGCGCGTGGACGACTCGGCCCGCGGCTACAAGAGCATGGGCAAGAGCGGCGACATCAGCCGCGCGCAGCACTGCCGCGCCGAGTTCTATGCCCAGGGCTACGGCTGGGTTCCGGTCGATCCGGCCGACGTGCGCAAGGTCATGCTCGAAGAGGAAAAGGGCGGCCTGGCCGCCACCGACGCCCGCGTGCGCGCCGCCAACGCGATGCTGTTCGGCGCCTGGGAATCCAACTGGCTGGGCTACAACACCGCCGAGGACGTGCGCCTGCCGGGCAGCCGCCAGGGCTCGCCCATCGCCTTCCTGATGTACCCCAACGGCGAGACCGCCAAGGGCCGCCTGGACAGCCTGGACCCGGCCAGCTTCAAGTACGTGATCCAGTCCAAGCGGGTGAGCGCCTGAGCCTGCAGCACGCGCGGCGGCGGCTTCTCGCCGGCGCCGCCGCCGCACTCGCGGGCGCGGCGTGGCCGCCGCTGCATGCCCAGCCCGCGAACGCCACCGGCCTGGACCGCTGGCGGCCCACCCGTCCGCCGCGCCTGGACGCCACCGACCTGCAGACCGAGCAGGCGCGCACGCTGGCCGATTTCGCCGGCCGGCCCCTGCTGGTGAACGTGTGGGCGACCTGGTGCGGTCCCTGCCGCATCGAGATGCCTTCGCTCAACACGCTGGCGCAGCAGCTTGCACCGCAGGGCTGGCAGTTCGTGGCGCTGAACCATGGCGAGATGCCGGAGCGCGTGCGGCGCTTCCTGGCCGAGGTGCCGATCCACGGCACCGTGCTGCTCGACCGCAGCCAGTCGGTGTTCAAGGCCTGGGGTGGCCAGGCGCTGCCCGCGACCTTCGTGTTCGACAGCGCCGGCCGGCCGCTCGCCTGGGCCGAGGGCGAACGCGACTGGGCCGCGCCCGCGATGGCCGAGGCCTTGCGTGGCTTGCCAGTCGCGCGCCCGGCCTAGCGAACGATCGAAGCGCTGCGCAGGGCTTCGACCCTTCGACAGGCTCAGGACAGGCCAAGCTCAGCCCGAACGGCTTCTTTCGATCGCAATTCGGCAGACCCGCTTCAGGCCGGCGACGGTATCGCCTGCACGCGCCAGGCGGCGCGCAGCACCATCGATTCGCCCGGCGCGAGCACGCGCAGGCCGGGCCGCCCGTCGAGGTGGAAGGCGTCGATCGGGTGCGTGATCGGCTCGAAGCAGAAGGCATTGCCCACCGGCGGGCGGTACACGAGGCAGAAGGCGGTCGGCGACTCGTCACCGGGCGCGCCGTCGCGCGCCGACAGGGTCACGCGCAGGCCCTGCTCGGGCCACTCGATGGCCGCTTCGCCGTTCCAGCCGGTGAAGCCGTTGTCGATGAAGCTGCCTTCCGCGCCGATGCCGCGGCGCAGGTCCCAATCGGGCGCGATTTCGGTGCTGTGGCCCACCGGCAGCGGGTCGGCGCCCGACAGCCACACCCCGCCCACCGCCGCACGGACGCGCGTGCGCGCCGTGCGCGGGAACCACGGGTGCAGGCCGAGGCCGAAGGGCAGCGCCTCGTCCCCGGTGTGGGTCACCTCCACCGACTGGTCCAACCCGCCTTCGACCAGCGCAAAGCGCTGCGTGGCGCGATAGCGGTACGGGCTGCCGCCATGGCCGTGCGAGCGCAGGTGCATCTCGAACACCCCGGGCGCCACCGCGGCGCCCTCCCAGGGCTG
The DNA here is from genome assembly GCA_031119395.1 of Pseudomonadota bacterium. Taxonomy (GTDB): domain Bacteria; phylum Pseudomonadota; class Gammaproteobacteria; order Burkholderiales; family Burkholderiaceae_C; genus Xenophilus. Next base: position 15,732 of record JAVHYA010000065.1, on the reverse strand, counting down.
CAGCCAGCCGTCGCCATGGATGGGATAGGGCTCGCCCGCGCGGTTGGGCTGCATCGGATGGTGGCGCCGCGCGTGCGTGAAGCCGCCGCCGCCGATGCGGTTGGACCAGGGCACCATCGCGAAGGACGCGAGGCGGTACATGTCCGGCGTCTGCCCGTCCCAGGGCCGCCAGAGGTCGAGCCAGCCGCCGCCTGGGCGCGCGATCTGCCATGCAGCCACGCCGCCGCCCAACGCGGGCAGCAGGCCCAGGCGCTGGTTCGCATGCGTGACCCACCGGACCTCGGCCACCGTGTGCGGCCCGCTCATGGCGCGCCGCCGTACACCGCCGCCGGCAGCCCGGCCACGTCGACGTCGACCGCGAACAGCCCGCCGGCCAGCGGCTGGGCCTCACGCTGCGCGGCATCGAGCCCGACCGCCGCGCTGGTGATGAACAGGGTGCGCAGCTGCGGCCCGCCGAAGGCGCAGCTCGTCACCTGCGTCACCGGCAGTTCGATGCGCGCCAGCAGTTCGCCGCTGAGGGGGTCGTGCCGCGTGACGCTGCTGCCGCCCCAGTGCGCGATCCACAGGCAGCCCTCGGCATCGGTGGTCATGCCGTCGGGCAGGCCCTCCGCATCGCGGTCCCATTCGCGCCACACGCGGCGGCCCGAGACACCACCCGACACCGGATCGACGTCGTAGGCCAGCGTGCGCGCGCCGACGGTGTCGTTGAAGTAGAGCGTGCGCCCGTCCGGCGACCACGCCGGCCCGTTGCAGACGGCGAAGCCGCCGTCCTGCGGCGTGCAGCGTGCGTCGGCATCGAAGCGGTACAGCGTGCCCGTGGGCGCCACGGCGTCGAAGTCCATGCTGCCGGCCCAGAAGCGTCCCTGCGGGTCGCACTTGCCGTCGTTGAAGCGGTTGCCCGGCGGCTCCTGCCGCGGGCAGTGCAGGTAGCGCGGAATGGCGTCGGGCTCGAAGGGCGCGAAGCGCGCGAAGCCGCGCCGCAGGGCGAGCAGCAGTCGCTCGCCACGGCCCTCGGCCACGGCCGAGACCTCCTCGTCGAACTGCCAGCTGCGGCGCGACTGGCCCTGCGCGTCGCACTGGTGCAGGCGCCGGCCGAGGATGTCGACCCACCACAGCGCCTGCAGCCGGGGCGACCACAGCGCGCCCTCGCCCAGTTCGGCGCCGGCCTCCCAGAGGCATCGCCACGAACCCGACACGGGCCGCGGCGCCAGGGCTGCGGTTGCGCTCATCCTCGTTGTCTCCTGAAGCGTCGAACGCGCTTGACGGCGCAAATGCTATCAAGGCATATTGATGCTTAAAAATATCTTTTCGCAATCTATTGATTGCAATTTCAATATCCCACTTCGAGACATCGTCATGAGCACCCCCCTCGCCTCCTACCCCGGCCTTCGCGGCAAGAACGTCTTCGTCACCGGCGGAGGCAGCGGCATCGGCGCCGGCATCGTGCAGGCCTTCGCCGAGCAGGGCGCGCACGTGGCCTTCATCGACATTGCCGAGGCGCCGAGCGAAGCGCTGGCGCAGCGCATCGCCGCGGCGGGGCTGCCGGCGCCCTGGTGGCGGCGCTGCGACGTGCGCGACATCGGCGCGCTGCAGCAGGCGATCGCGCAGGCCGAGGCCGAGCTCGGCCCCTTCGCCGTGCTGGTCAACAACGTGGCGAGCGACGACCGCCACACGCTGGAGTCGGTCACGCCCGCCTACTACGAGGAGCGCATGGCGATCAACGAGCGCCCGGCCCTCTTCGCCATCCAGTCCGTCGTGCCGGGCATGAAGCGCCTGGGCGGCGGATCGATCGTGAACCTCGGCTCCACCGGCTGGCAGGGCAAGGGCGGCGGCTACCCCTGCTACGCGATCGCGAAGTCCTCGGTCAACGGCCTGACCCGCGGCCTGGCCAAGCCGCTGGGACAGGACCGCATCCGCATCAACACCGTGTCGCCCGGCTGGGTGATGACCGAGCGTCAGGTCGCGCTCTGGCTCGACGAGGAAGGCGAGAAGGAACTGGCGCGCAACCAGTGCCTGCCCGGCAAGCTGCTGCCGCACGACATCGCGCACATGGTGCTGTTCCTGGCCTCCGACGCCGCGGCCATGTGCACGGCGCAGGAGTTCAAGGTCGACGCCGGCTGGGTCTGAGGCCGCCGGCGCCGGGCTCAATCCATCTTGCGCCCGTAGGTCGGGAAGCAGGCGGTCTTCAGCGCCTTGACCAGCAGCTGCGCCCCCGGCGAGAGCGCCCGGTCGGCGCGCGTGATGAGGCCGAAGTCGTCCATGTGGCAGGCCATCTCGAGCGGCAGGATCGTGAGGATGCCGTGCGATGCGTAGTAGCGCGCCACCTCGGTGCCCATGACGCACAGCATGTCGCTCTGCTGCAGCATGCGCGTGATGAACAGCAGTGCCGCCGTCTCGATGATGTCGAAGGGCGGCTTCAGGCCCGCCTCCTGGAACATGAGCTCGAAGCGGTGCCGCAGCACGCTGCCGGCGGGCGGCACGATCCAGGCCGCGTCCTTCACGTCGGCCAGCTGCAGGTCGTGCCGGCCGGCCAGCGGGTGGCCGGGCCGGGCCACGGTGCACACCGGCTCGCTGGTGATGGCCTCGTAGCGCAGGTCGCTCTGGTCCTCGCCGGCGAAGAAGCGTGCCAGCAGGATGTCGAGCCGCCCCTGGCGCAGGTGCTCCAGCAGCACCGGGCTGGTCTCGATCTCGAGCACCACGCGCAGGCTGGGCTGCTCGCGCTTGACCATGGCGATCGCCGGCGGCAGCAGCGCCAGGGCCGGCGAAGTGATGGCCCCCACGCCCACCTGGCCGTAGCGGCCGGCCTTCAGCGCGGTCAGCTCCTCGTGCGCCTGGCTGAGGCTGGCCAACGCTTGGCGCGCGTGACGGATCATGGTCTCGCCGTACCACGTCGGGCGCATGCCGCGCGGCAAGCGCTCGAAGAGCGGCACCTCCAGCATGTCCTCCAGGTCCTTCAGCAGCTTCGACGCCGCCGGCTGCGTCATGTTGAGCGCGCGCGCCGCCGCGTGGATGTTGCCCTCCTCGTCCAGCGCCGTGAGCAGCAGCAGCTGCCGCGTCTTGAGCCGGGCCCGCAGGAACCAGTGGGTGTAGTCGGAATAGGCGGTCATGAGGGTTTGTGCGAATGCCCGGAACGATATCGATTCTGGCGAAAACTCTATTGGATTGATAGCAATTTCATTCTTACACTGCCGCCCAGCCCCGGACAAACGGTATCGCCCGGAGGCGGACATAAACGGCACAAGGAGACAAACCGATGCCAACGAACCGCAGACACGTCATTGCCACCGCCGTCGCACTGTCGGCCGCCACCCTGGTCCCCCTGACCGCCTTCGCGCAGAAGAAGATCGTGCTGGGCTTCAGCCAGGTGGGTGCCGAGAGCGAATGGCGCACCGCCAACACCGAGTCGATCAAGTCGGCCGCCAAGGACGCCGGCATCGATCTCAAGTTCTCCGACGCCCAGCAGAAGCAGGAGAACCAGATCAAGGCGATCCGCGCCTTCATCGCGCAGAAGGTCGACGTGATCGCCTTCTCGCCGGTGGTCGAGTCGGGCTGGGACAACGTGCTGCGCGAAGCCAAGGCCGCCAAGATCCCCGTGGTGCTGACCGACCGCTCGGTCAACTCCAAGGACACCTCGCTGTACGTCACCTTCATGGGCTCGGACTTCGTCGAGGAAGGCCGCAAGGCCGGCCGCTGGCTGGTCGACAGGATGAAGGACAGCAAGGGCGAGGTCCGCATCGTCGAGCTGCAGGGCACCGTGGGCTCGGCGCCCGCCATCGACCGCAAGAAGGGCTTCGAGGAAATCATCAAGGCCGACCCGAAGTTCAAGATCGTGCGCAGCCAGACCGGCGACTTCACCCGTGCCAAGGGCAAGGAGGTGATGGAAGCCTTCCTGAAGGCCGAGGGCAAGAACGGCATCAACGTGCTCTACGCGCACAACGACGACATGGCCATCGGCGCCATCCAGGCCATCGAGGAGGCGGGACTGAAGCCGGCCAAGGACATCACCATCATCTCCATCGACGGCGTCAAGGGCGCCTTCGAGGCCATGATGGCCGGCAAGCTCAACGTCTCGGTCGAATGCAGCCCGCTGCTCGGCCCGCAGCTGATGACGGCCGTCAAGGACATCCTGGCCGGCAAGCCGGTGCCCAAGCGCATCGTGACGGAGGAGAGCATCTTCCCCATGGAAACCGCCGCCGCCGAATTCCCGAAGCGCAAGTACTGAGCACGCCGGGGACACGACGACCATGAAGCGCCAATTCCTGCGCCACACCCTCGCCCTGGCCGCCGCCTTCGCGGTGATCAGCCCCCTGTCCGTGCTGGCCCAGGGCAAGGCCCTGGTCGGCATCGCGATGCCCACCAAGTCCTCGGCCCGCTGGATCGCCGACGGCGACAACATGGTCAAGGTGCTCAAGGGCCGCGGCTACCAGACCGACCTGCAGTACGCCGACGACGACATCCCCAACCAGCTCGCGCAGATCGAGAACATGGTGACCAAGGGCGCCAAGGTGCTGGTGATCGCCTCGATCGACGGCACCACGCTCACCAAGGCGCTGCAGAACGCGGCCGACAAGGGCGTGAAGATCATCGCCTACGACCGGCTCATCAAGGGCTCGAAGAACGTCGACTACTACGCCACCTTCGACAACTTCCAGGTCGGCGTGCTGCAGGCCACCTCCATCGTCGACAAGCTCGGCCTGAAGGAGGGCAAGGGTCCGTTCAACATCGAGCTCTTCGGCGGCTCGCCCGACGACAACAACGCCTTCTTCTTCTACGACGGCGCGATGTCGGTGCTCAAGCCCTACCTCGACAGCGGCAAGCTGGTGGTGCGCAGCAAGCAGATGGGCATGGACAAGGTCGGCACCCTGCGCTGGGACGGCGCCGTCGCCCAGGCCCGCATGGACAATTTGCTGTCGGCCTTCTACGGCAAGGCGCGCGTCGATGCGGTGCTCTCGCCCTATGACGGGCTGTCGATCGGCATCCTGTCCTCGCTCAAGGGCGTGGGCTACTGCACGGCGCAACAGCCCTGCCCCGTCGTGTCGGGCCAGGACGCGGAGGTGCCCTCGGTCAAGTCGATCCTGCGCGGCGAGCAGTACTCCACCGTGTTCAAGGACACGCGCGAGCTGGCCCGCGTGTCGGCCGACATGGTCGACGCGGTGCTCAGCGGCAAGACGCCCGAGGTCAACGACACCAAGACCTACAACAACGGCGTGAAGGTCGTGCCCTCGTACCTGCTCAAGCCGGTGCTGGTGGACAAGAGCAACTACGAGAAGGTGCTGGTCGACAGCGGCTACTACAAGGCGTCGCAGCTGAAGTAAGGGCGCCGACGCGGCACAGGGCAGGACCACGATGCAGGCAGGAGACGACGCGCGCACCGCCGACACGCTGCTGGAGATGCGGGGCATCCGCAAGACCTTCCCGGGCGTGGTCGCGCTCGACCGCGTCGACCTGCGCGTGCGCGCCGGCTCGATCCATGCGCTGGTGGGCGAGAACGGCGCCGGCAAGTCCACGCTGATGAAGGTGCTCAGCGGCGTGTACCCGCACGGCGACCACGAAGGCGACATCGCCTTCGACGGCCAGGTGCAGCACTTCGGCGGCATCCACGACAGCGAGCGCGCCGGCATCATCATCATCCACCAGGAGCTGGCGCTGGTGCCCATGCTCTCGATCGCCGAGAACATCTTCCTGGGCAACGAGCAGGCCGCGGCCGGCGTGATCGACTGGATCGCCACCTACCGCCAGACGCAGGAGCTGCTGGCCAAGGTGGGGCTGGCCGAGCGGCCCGACGCGCTGGTCGGCCCGCTGGGTGTGGGCAAGCAGCAGCTCATCGAGATCGCCAAGGCCCTGTCCAAGCGCGTGCGGCTGCTGATCCTCGACGAGCCCACCGCCAGCCTCAACGAGAACGACAGCCAGGCCCTGCTCGACCTGCTGCTGGAGCTGCGCGCGCAGGGCATCACCTGCATCCTCATCTCGCACAAGCTCAACGAGATCGCGCGCGTGGCCGACGCCGTCACCGTGCTGCGCGACGGCCGCACGGTCGAGACCATCGACTGCCGCGAAGCGCCGGTGGACGAGGACCGCATCATCCGCGGCATGGTCGGCCGCGCGCTGACCGACCGCTACCCGCCGCGCACGCCGGCCATCGGCGAGCTGGGCTTCGAGGTGCGCGGCTGGTCGGCCGAACACCCCGAGCGGCCCGGCCGCCCCTTCCTCGACGGCCTGAACCTCAAGGTGCGCCGCGGCGAGGTGGTCGGCATCGCGGGGCTCATGGGCGCGGGACGCACCGAGTTCGCCATGAGCGTCTTCGGCCGCAGCTGGGGCCGCGCGATCCGCGGCGAGGCGCTGCTGGACGGCCGCCCGCTCGACGTGACCACCGTCCACCGCGCCATCGCCGCCGGCCTGGCCTACGTCACCGAGGACCGCAAGGGCGCGGGCCTGGTGCTGGAGGAGAGCATCCGCTTCAACACGCCGCTCGCGCACATGGCCGGCGTCTCCTCGCGCACCGGCGTGATCGACCGCGGCCGCGAGCACGCGGTGGCCGAGCGCTACCGCCAGGCGCTGCGCATCCGCTGCTCGGGCGTCGAGCAGAAGACGGTGAACCTCTCCGGCGGCAACCAGCAGAAGGTGGTGATCGCCAAGTGGCTCTTCACCGACCCGCAGGTGCTGATCCTCGACGAGCCCACGCGCGGCATCGATGTCGGCGCCAAGTACGAGATCTACACGCTGATCGCCGAGCTGGCCGCGCAGGGCCGCTGCGTGGTCGTCATCTCCTCCGAGATGCCCGAGCTGCTGGGCATCACCGACCGGCTCTACGTCATGAACGAGGGCCGCTTCGTCGCCGAGATGCCCACGGCCGAGGCGACGCAGGAACGCATCATGGCCGCCATCCTGCGTGCGCAGGCCCGCGGCGCGCACCACACCGAGGGAGTCCCCGCATGAACGAGAAGACGGCCACCGCCGCGCTGCCCACCGCGCCGGCGCGCGCCGGCACCGACAGCTCCGCCGCATCCTTCCTGAAGCACCACCTGCGCGAGTACGGCATGCTGATCTGCCTGATCGCGATCATGGTGTTCTTCCAGGTCGTGACCGACGGCACGCTGATGCAGCCGCTCAACCTCACCAACCTGGTGCTGCAGAACAGCTACATCGTCATCATGGCGCTGGGCATGCTGCTGGTGATCGTGGCGGGCCACATCGACCTGTCGGTGGGCTCGGTGTGCGGCTTCGTGGGCGCCATCGCGGCGGTGCTGATGGTCGAGCACGACTGGCCGGTGCTGCCCGCCGTGGTGCTGTGCATCGCGGCCGGCGCGCTGGTGGGTGCGGTGCAGGGCTGGTTCGTGGCCTATGCGCGCATCCCCTCCTTCATCGTCACGCTGGCGGGCATGCTGGTCTTCAAGGGCCTGGCGCTGGCGGTGCTGCAGGGGCAGTCGGTCGGGCCCTTTCCCGAGGTGTTCCAGCGCCTGAGCAGCGGCTTCATTCCCGAGGCGATCGCCGGCGCCGGCGGCCTGCGGCTCACCTCGCTGCTGCTGGGCGTGGCGGCGGGCGCCGCCTTCGCCATCGCCGGCTGGCGCACGCGGCAGCGCCAGCTCGCGCACGGCATCGGCGCCGAACCGCTCGTGATCTTCGTGGCCCGCAACGCGATCTTCGCGCTGCTCATGGTCGGCTTCGCCTGGCTCATGGCCTCGTACAAGGGCCTGCCCAACGTGCTGGTGGTGATGGCGGTGCTGATCCTGCTGTTCGACTTCGTCACCCGCCGCACCACGCTGGGCCGGCGCATCTACGCGCTGGGCGGCAACGAGAAGGCGGCGCGCCTGTCGGGCATCGACACCCGGCGCCTGAGCTTCTATGCCTTCATGAACATGGGCGCGCTGGCCGGCCTGGCCGGGCTGGTGTTCGCCGCGCGCCTGAACACCGCCACGCCCAAGGCCGGCCTGGGCTTCGAGCTGGACGTGATCGCCGCCTGCTTCATCGGCGGCGCCTCGGCCTCCGGCGGCGTGGGCAAGGTGACGGGGGCCGTCATCGGCGCCTTCGTCATGGGCGTGATGAACAACGGCATGTCGATCATGGGCATCGGCATCGACTACCAGCAGGTCATCAAGGGGCTGGTGCTGCTGGCCGCCGTGTTCATCGACGTCTACCACAAGAACCGCTGAGCGCCGTGGCCGACACCATCCCCTCCCTTGCCACCGAGGCGCCGGTGCTCGAGGTCGCCGGCCTGGGCAAGCGCTTCGGCACCGTGCAGGTGCTCGACGACGTGCGGCTCACCCTGCGCGCCGGCGAGATCCATGCGCTCATGGGCCAGAACGGCGCCGGCAAGTCCACCCTCATCAAGATCGTGACCGGCGTGTTCGGCGCCGATGCGGGCGAGATCCGCCTGGCCGGCCGCGCCGTGCGGCCCGACTCGCCGCTGGCCGCGCAGCGCCTGGGCATCAGCACCGTGTACCAGGAGGTGAACCTCTGCCCCAACCTCTCGGTGGCCGAGAACATCTTCGCCGGCCGCGAGCCGCGCAAGGGCCTGCTGGGCGCCGGCCGCATCGACTGGGCCGCGGTGAACGACGGCGCCCGTGCGCTGCTGGCGCGCATCGGGCTGGACATCGACGTCACGCGACTGCTCGCGAGCTACCCGGTGGCGGTGCAGCAGATGGTGGCCATCGCCCGCGCGCTGGGCGTGGATGCGCGCGTGCTGATCCTCGACGAGCCGACCTCCAGCCTCGACGAGGACGAGGTGCAGCGCCTGTTCGAGGTGCTGCGCCGCCTGCGTGCGCAGGGCCTGGCGATCCTCTTCGTCACGCACTTCATGAACCAGGTGTATGCGGTGTCGGACCGCATCACCGTGCTGCGCAACGGCGGCTGGGTCGGCGAATGGCCGGTGGCGCAGCTGCCGGCACCGGCACTGATCGCGGCCATGCTCGGCCGCGAGCTGGCGGCCGAAGCGACGCGACGCCCGCCGCCCGCGCAGGCCGTCGACGGCACGCCGCCGCTGCTGTCGGCGCAGGGCTTCGGACAGGCGGGGATGCTCGAGCCGCTGGACCTGCAGATCCGCCCCGGCGAGGTGGTCGGCCTGGCCGGCCTGCTGGGCGCCGGCCGCACCGAGCTGGCCCGCCTGCTCTTCGGCCTGGAGCCCGCCGACCGCGGCACGCTGGCCATGGACGGCCGCACCGTGCGCTTCGCCGACCCGGCCGACGCCATCGCGCACGGCCTGGCGCTGTGCCCCGAGGAGCGCAAGACCGACGGCATCGTGGGCGAGCTGTCGGTGCGCGAGAACATCGTGCTGGCATTGCAGGCGCGTATGGGCATCGGCCGCTTCCTGCCGCGCGCCGAGCAGCAGCGGCTGGCCGAGCGCTTCATCGCCGCGCTGGGCATCCGCACCGACAGCGCCGACACGCCGATCGCCCTGCTCTCGGGCGGCAACCAGCAGAAGGCCGTGATCGCGCGCTGGCTCGCCATCGAGCCGCGCCTGCTGATCCTCGACGAGCCCACGCGCGGCATCGACGTCGCGGCCAAGCAGGAAATCATGGCGCAGATCCTGCGCCTGGCCGAGGCCGGCATGGCGGTGCTCTTCATCTCCTCCGAGATCTCGGAAGTCGTGCGCGTGGCGCATCGCATCGTGGTGCTGCACGACCGCCACAAGGTCGGCGAACTGCCCGGCGGCTCGACCGAAGACGAGGTCTACGAACTGATCGCGGCGGAACATGCCTGACGCCACGCCCTCCTCCGGCCCCGGCCTGCTCGCGCGGGCGATGCAGCACCGCCTGACCTGGCCGGTGGTCACGCTGCTGCTGCTGCTGGCCGCCAACGCGGCCTTCAACCCCGGCTTCCTGCACCTGGAATGGCGCGACGGGCACCTGTACGGCAGCCTGGTCGACATCCTCAACCGCGCGGCGCCGCTGATGGTGGTGGCGCTGGGCATGACGCTGGTGATCGCCACGCGCGGCATCGACATCTCCGTGGGCGCGGTGGTCGCCATCAGCGCGGCCGTCGCGGCCTGGATGATCGGCGGCGCGGTCGACGGCAGCGCCCGCTTCGGCCTGGCCGCCGCGGTGGCCGCGGCACTGGCGGTGGCGCTGCTGTGCGGCCTGTGGAACGGCGTGCTGGTCGCCGGCGCGGGCATGCAGCCCATCATCGCGACGCTGATCCTCATGGTGGCCGGCCGCGGCGTGGCGCAGCTCGTCACCGACGGGCAGATCCTCACGATCTACCACAAGCCCTTCTTCTTCATCGGCGGCGGCTACCTGCTGGGCCTGCCCTTCTCGCTCTTCGTCGCGGGTGCGGTGTTCGCGCTGCTCTTCGTGCTGTGCACGCGCACCGCCCTGGGCCTGTTCATCCAGGCCATCGGCATCAACCCGGTGGCGGCGCGGGTGGCGGGCGTGCGCGCGCGCCGGCTCACGCTGGCGGTGTACGCCGTGTGCGGGCTGTGCGCGGGGCTGGCCGGGCTGCTCATCAGCTCGAACGTGAAGAGCGCCGACGGCAACAACGCCGGCCAGCTGCTGGAGCTGGACGCCATCCTGGCCGTGACGCTGGGCGGCACGCTGCTCACAGGCGGGCGCTTCAGCCTGGTGGGCAGCGTGATCGGCGCGCTCATCATCCAGACGCTGACCTACGCCATCTACTCGCTGGGCGTGCCGCCCGAGATCAACCTGGTGGTGAAGGCCGCCGTGGTGTTCGCGGTGATGCTGCTGCAGTCGGCCGAGTTCCGCGCCACGCTGCGCGCGATTGCCGTGCGGCCCGCGCCGGGAGCGCTGCGATGAGCACGCCCACCACCCACCTGCCCGCGGCCGCCCGCCCTGCACCGGCGCGCGCCGCCCCGGCCACGCGCCGCCGGGGGTTCGACCCCAAGTACCTGCCGCTGGCCGCCACCATCGCGCTCTTCGTCTGCGTGGCCACGGCCGGCTCGCTGCGCTACGACGGCTTCTTCTCGGCGCAGGTGTTCCTCAACCTGCTGATCGACAACGCCTTCCTCATCGTCGTGGCGGTGGGCATGACCTTCGTCATCCTCACCGGCGGCATCGACCTGTCGGTGGGCTCGGTGATCGCGCTGTCGACCATGGTGGCGGCGGCGCTGGTGGAGCACCGCGGCTGGCCGCCCGCCGCGGCCATCGCGCTGGTGCTGGTCATGGGCACGGGCTTCGGCACCGTGATGGGCTGGCTCATCGAGCGCTTCCGGCTGCAGCCCTTCATCGTCACGCTGGCGGGCATGTTCCTGGCGCGCGGGCTGTGCTACCTCATCAGCATCGACTCCATCGCCATCACGCAGGAGGGCTACACCGAGCTGGCGCAATGGCGCCTGCCGCTGGGCGAGAGCGCGTCGCTCTCGGTGGGCGCGGTGATCGCCCTCGTGGTGCTGCTCGCGGGCATCTTCGTCGCCCACTACACGCGCTTCGGCCGCACGGTGTACGCCATCGGCGGCAACGAGGCGGCGGCGCGGCTCATGGGGCTGCCGGTGCGGCGCACGGTGGTGGGCGCCTATGCGCTGTCGGGCTTCTGCGCCAGCCTGGCGGGCGTCATCTTCACCTTCTACATGCTCTCGGGCTACGGCCTGCATGCGGTGGGCATGGAGCTCGACGCCATCGCCGCCGTGGTGATCGGCGGCACGCTGCTCTCGGGCGGCGTGGGCTACGTCGCCGGCACGCTCTTCGGCGTGCTGATGCTCGGGATCATCCAGACCCTCATCGCCTTCGACGGCACGCTCAGCTCGTGGTGGACGCGCATCGTGGTGGGCGTGCTGCTCTTCGTGTTCTGCCTGCTGCAGCGCTTCATCGCCACGCGCGTGCCGCGGCGCTGACGCCCTTCTCCGTCCTCCATCTCCCGCCGCCAGAGGCCATCGCCATGCCCGACTCCCCTCCCCCGAAGAACAAGAAGCTGCGCTCCGCCGAATGGTTCGGCACCGCCGACAAGAACGGCTTCATGTACCGCAGCTGGATGAAGAACCAGGGCATCCCCGACCACGAGTTCGACGGCCGGCCCATCATCGGCATCTGCAACACCTGGTCGGAACTGACGCCCTGCAATGCCCACTTCCGCAAGATCGCGGAGCACGTCAAGCGCGGCATCTCCGAGGCGGGCGGCTTCCCGGTGGAGTTCCCGGTGTTCAGCAACGGCGAATCGAACCTGCGGCCCACCGCCATGCTCACGCGCAACCTGGCCAGCATGGACGTGGAAGAGGCCATCCGCGGCAACCCCATCGATGCCGTGGTGCTGCTCACCGGCTGCGACAAGACCACGCCCGCCCTGCTGATGGGCGCGGCCAGCTGCGATGTGCCGGCCATCGTCGTCACCGGCGGGCCGATGCTCAACGGCAAGCTCGAGGGCCGCAACATCGGCTCGGGCACGGCCGTGTGGCAGCTGCACGAATCGCTCAAGGCCGGCGAGATCCAGCTGCACCAGTTCCTGGCGGCCGAGGCCGGCATGAGCCGCTCGGCCGGCACCTGCAACACCATGGGCACCGCATCGACCATGGCCTGCATGGCCGAGGCGCTGGGCACCTCGCTGCCGCACAACGCGGCCATTCCGGCCGTCGATTCGCGGCGCTACGTGCTCGCGCAGCTGTCGGGCGCGCGGGCGGTGGAGATGGCGCGCGAAGGGCTCACGCTGTCGAAGGTGCTCACGCGCGAGGCCTTCGAGAACGCGATCCGCGTCAACGCCGCCATCGGCGGCTCGACCAACGCCGTGATCCACCTCAAGGCCATCGCCGGGCGCATCGGCGTGCCGCTGGAGCTGGAGGACTGGACCCGCATCGGCGCCGGCACGCCCACGCTGGTCGACCTCATGCCCTCCGGCCGCTTCCTGATGGAGGAGTTCTATTACGCCGGCGGCCTGCCCGCCGTGCTGCGCCGCCTGGGCGAGCACGGCCTGCTGCCGCACCCGCAGGCGCTCACCGTCAACGGCCGCACGCTGTGGGACAACGTGAAGGACGCGCCCAACTACGACGACGAGGTGATCCGCCCGCTCGACAAGCCCCTGGTGGCCGACGGCGGCATGCGCATCCTGCGCGGCAACCTCGCGCCGCGCGGCGCCGTGCTCAAGCCCTCGGCCGCCACGCCCGCGCTGCTGCAGCACCGCGGCCGGGCCGTGGTGTTCGAGGACTTCGAGCACTACAAGGCGCGCATCGTCGACGAGTCGCTCGACGTCGACGCCGACTCGGTGCTGGTGATGAAGAACTGCGGCCCGCGCGGCTACCCCGGCATGGCCGAGGTGGGCAACATGGGCCTGCCGCCCAAGCTGCTGCGCCAGGGCGTGAAGGACATGGTGCGCATCTCCGACGCGCGCATGAGCGGCACCGCGTACGGCACCGTGGTGCTGCACGTCTCGCCCGAAGCCGCCGCCGGCGGGCCGCTGGCCGCGGTGCGCGACGGCGACTGGATCGAGCTGGACTGCGACGGCGGCCGGCTGCACCTGGACATCCCCGACGAGGAACTGCAGCGCCGCCTGGCCGACCGCCCCGCACCCGCCGACACGAAGCCCCGCGGCGGCTACGCGGGCCTGTACGTGCAGCACGTGCTGCAGGCCGACGAGGGCTGCGACTTCGACTTCCTCGTCGGCTGCCGCGGGAACGAGGTGCCGCGACATTCGCATTGAGAACCCAACGATCCGGACGACCTTCCAATGACCTCTCGCCCCTCGCCCCGCTATCGCGGCCTCTTCCCCGTCGTGCCGACCACCTTCACCGAAGACGGCGCGCTCGACCTGCCCAGCCAGAAGCGCGCGGTCGACTTCATGATCGACGCCGGCTCCGACGGCCTGTGCATCCTGGCCAACTTCTCCGAGCAGTTCCTGCTGTCGGACGAGGAACGCGAGGTGCTCACCCGCACCATCCTCGACCACGTGGCCGGCCGCGTGCCGGTGATCGTCACCACCACGCACTTCAGCACCACCGTGTGCGCCGAGCGCAGCCGCCGCGCGCAGGACATGGGCGCCGCCATGCTGATGGTGATGCCGCCGTATCACGGCGCCACCTTCCGTGTGCCCGAGCCGCAGATCTTCGACTTCTACGCGCGGCTGTCGGACGCGGTGCGCATCCCCATCATGGTCCAGGACGCGCCGGCCGCCGGCACGCCGCTGTCGGCCGCCTTCCTGGCGCGCATGGCGACCGAGATCGAGCAGGTGTCGTACTTCAAGATCGAGACCGCCTTTGCCGCCGCCAAGCTGCGCGAGCTGATCCGCCTGGGCGGCGACGCCATCGAGGGCCCGTGGGACGGCGAAGAGGCCATCACCCTGCTGCCCGACCTGGAGGCCGGCGCCACCGGCGCCATGACCGGCGGCGGCTTTCCCGACGGGCTGCGCCCCATCCTCGACGCCTACCGCGAGGGCCGGCGCGACGAGGCCATTGCCGGCTACGAGCGCTGGCTGCCCCTCATCAACATCGAGAACCGCCAGTGCGGCCTGCTGGCGGCCAAGGCGCTGATGAAGGAAGGCGGCATCATCGACTGCGAGGCGCCGCGCCACCCGCTGCCGGCCATGAACCCCTTCAGCCGCGAGCTGCTGATCGAGACCGCGAAGCGGCTGGACGCGCTGGCGCTGCGCTGGGGACGCTGAGCCACGCCGGCCGGCAAAGCGGGTTTGCTATCGATTTCGTAGCTGGTCGCGCCCGCCCCGCCTGCGCAAACGGCCGATTTCTCTTGGAAGAAGACGCGCTCCACGACGCCAAAGAAAAAGGCCCCGCGGGGCCTTTGTTCGTTCGGCGGTCCACCGTCGCGACGCCGGCGCGAACCGGCGGCCGCGACGACGTCACGCTCAGGCGCGCGCCTTGGCCGCGTCGCGCAGGTCGCGGATCTGGTCGTGGTTCTTCTGCGCGCCCTGGGCCTGGCGCTCCACCACCGCACGCACGTCCGGCGGCAGCTCTTCCTTCAGCGCCTTGCGGTAGCGGGCGATGCCCGAGTCCTCGCCGCGCTCGCACGACTCGAGGATCGAGGCCTCGCTGTCGGCGCCCACGGCGCCCTTGACCTTCACCCAGCCGCGGTGCAGCGCACCGGCGGCCGTGCCGCCTTCGGCCGGCTTGCCGCCGTATTGAACGATCAGCGCTTCCAGTTCCGAGGCGGCCTGCGCGCAGCCTGCGGCGCGGTCTGCGAACAGCGTCTTCAGGTTCGAGGCCTCGACCTCTTCGGCACAGGTGCGAAAGCCGTATTCGCCGTCGCGGGCGTTTTCCAGCAGATCGTTGAGCACGCTCACCACGTCCTTGTTGTCCAGCATGTCGAATTCCTTCCTAGGTTGATCGGCACCGCATCGGCGCCGGGGTGGATGGGTTGAAGAAAAAATCACTTCCGGAGAAGTTGAGTTGAACGATGGACGACACCCCGTGCCTGCGGCGTCGTCGGTCGCGGCGCGCGGGTGTAGGTGGGCGACGACCCGGCTTGCACGCGGGCGTGCCAGTGGGGCGCAGGGCGGCGCGGGCAGCGTGTGGGCCGGGGCGCCGTTCTTCGCTTGCCCACCGCGTGAGGACGTCTTGCTATCGAATCAGGAGCTGCTTGCGCAGGCTGCATGGGCGCTGCGGGCACTTTTTGGCTTAAGGACCGACGCGATGACTCACGCGCGTGCGATCTGCTGTATCGCGCCCGGTTTGCCTTACCTCGACGTTCTGATGACCTGCGACAAACCATAGGTACCGCTCATGTAACTATCGATTTACATTTGTCAAACAAGGGGCCCGCCGGGGCGGGCGAGGAGAGAAGAGCGATGGGTTGGCGAGACGTCATCGGCGCCGTGCTGGATGCGACGGCGGCTGCGCCTGCACGGCAGGCG
>JAVHYA010000137.1 GCA_031119395.1 Pseudomonadota bacterium | reverse complement strand
TCTCGCTTCCGGGTGGAACCGAGGGAGCCTCAGATTATACAGCGCTTCGGCGCCCCCTCGACAGGTCGACGCCCAGTTGCTTGAGTTTTCTGTAGAGGTGCGTGCGTTCGAGGCCGGTCTTCTCGGCCACGCGGGTCATCGAGCCGTTCTCCATCGCGAGGTGGAACTCGAAGTACGCCTTCTCGAAACCGTCGCGCGCGTCGCGCAGCGGCCGGTCGAGGTCGAAGCTCTGCAGCGCCTGCGGGCCGGGATCGACCACCGGCACAGGCGCCACCAGCGCGGCCGCCATCGCACCCGGCACGCTGCCGCTGGTGACGGTGGGCGCGAAGCCGACGGCCGGCGGCACCACGCTGGCTGCCGCACGGCGTGCATCCTCACGCGCAAGGCCCTGCTCCACGGCCTTGAGCAGCTTCTGCATGGTGATGGGCTTCTCGAGGAAGGCGAAGGCGCCGATGCGCGTGGCTTCCACCGCGGTGTCGATGGTGGCGTGACCGCTCATCATGATGACCGGCATGCTCAGCAGATTGGCCGTGGACCATTCCTTGAGCAGCGTGACGCCGTCGGTGTCGGGCATCCAGATGTCGAGCAGCACGAGGTCGGGGCGGGCCCGCTGCCGCGCGGCACGGGCCTCGGAGGCGTTCTCCGCGAGCTCGACGTTGTGGCCTTCGTCATTGAGGATTTCGAAGAGCAGGTCTCGGATCCCCAACTCGTCGTCGACCACCAGGATGTTTGCCATGAATGTTTGTGTGCTGCTCGCGTTGAGTGATCGGTCGCCCGCACACCAGACGATCAGGTGGTCGGGGCGGACGTCTTGGATTCGTTCTTGGAGGTGTTGACAGCCCGCTCGACTGCGATCGCAAATGATAGCGACACTTGCGCACCGGCCACAGCCCCGTCGGCGCTTCGGTTGGACAGTTCGACGCGCGCGCCGTGCTCGTCGGCGATCTTCTTGACGACCGCGAGCCCCAAGCCGGTGCCCTTGCTCTTGGTGGTCACGTAGGGCTCGAAAGCGCGCTGCAGGATGTGCGGTGCAAAGCCGGAACCACTGTCGAGCACGGTGAGACGCACGCGCTGGCCCGAGTCGGCCAGGCGCGTGCGGATGATCACGGGATGCACCGCATCGGCGCCTGCAGCCGCCGCTTCGGTGGCGTCCTGGGCGTTTTGCAACAGGTTGTGAATTACCTGTCGAAGTTGTTGCTCGTCGCCGCGGATGGGGGGGCAGCGCGGGTCGAGTTCGGCCTGCACCGGCACCTTGGCGTTCTCGGTGCCGTAGAGATGCAGCACGTCGGTGACGAGGGCGTTGAGGTCCACCGGCTGCAACCGCGCGGTGGGCAGGCGCGCGTAGTCGCGGAATTCGTTGACCAGCCGCTTCATCGCGTCGACCTGGTCGACGATGGTCTTCACGGACTTGGTCAGGATGGCCTCCTCGGGCGGGGCGACCTTGCCGCTGAGCTTCATCTCCAGGCGCTCGGCCGAGAGCTGGATGGGCGTGAGCGGGTTCTTGATCTCGTGCGCGAGGCGGCGCGCCACTTCGCCCCAGGCCTGCGCACGCTGCGCCGAGACGATCTCCGAGATGTCGTCGAAGACGAGCAGCCGCCCCGCGCCCGGCAGGCTGGCGCCGCGCGCGACGATGTTGACGGCGTTGCGCTCGACGCCGGTGCCGCTCGCATGCAGCTCGTAGGCATGCTGCCAATGGTCGAGGCCGTGCTGCGCGGCGTCGACCTCGAATTCGTCGAACTGCTGCTGCACGCCGAGCGCGAACTCGGCGAGCCCGGGCACCTCGGCCAGCGGCCGGCCCTCGTAGGCGGCCAGCGGGGCGCGCAGCACGCGCGTCGCGCCCGGGTTGGTCGAGCGGATGACGCCGCCGGCATCGAGCACGATGACGCCGGAGGTGAGGTTGTCCAGGATGGTCTGCAGATTCGCACGGGCCGCGTCGACCTGTCCCATGCTCTGCTCCACCGCCGCACGCGCATCGGCGAGCTGCTGCGTCATCACCGCGAAGGAGCGCGTGAGCCCGCCGAGTTCGTCGCGCCCTTGAGACACCTGGGTGGGCCGCAGGTCGCCGGCCGCCACCTGGCGCACGCCGTCGGCGAGCACGAGCAGCGGCCGCGCGAGCTGGTTGCCGAAAAGCACCGCCAGCAGCACCGCGCCGAAGACGGCGAGGAACAGGCTCAGCGTGAGCGTGCCGATGTACATGCGGCGCAGGCCTTCGCGGGCCAGGGCACGTTCCTGGTACTCGCGGTTGGCCTCCTGCACGGCCAGCGCATTGGCCACCACGGCCGGGGGCAGCGCCTGCGTGATCTGCAGGAAGCGCGGCTCGGTGCTCAGGTCGAAGCCCGGCCGCGGCACCACCGCCAGGGCCTTGACCAGCGCGGGCGTCGGCGCCGCACCCGCGGCGGCGCCGGCCTCCGCGGTGTCGTCGAGCCCCTCGATGTGGGACACGACCCGGTCGCTGCGCACCTGGCGCAAGAGCTGCGGCGACGGCCGCTCGGGGTTCAGCTCGAAACGCGAGCTGCCGGCGCTGGCGATGAGCTGGCCGGAGGAGTTCCACAGCATCACGTTGCTGGCGCCGAGCTGCTCGCGCAGGCGGTCCAGCGCCAGGCCCGCGCTGGCATCCGGCACCTGCGAGAGCTGCGCTCCCGCCGCCCGCGTCTTGGCGGCGAGGTCGTCGGACAGCGAGTCGAGCGTGGCCCGGCCGAGGTTCAGGCCGGCGTCGAGCGCTCCCTCGACCTTGACGTCGAACCAGCTCTCGATGGAACGCGCCACGAACTGGTACGACACGGTGTAGACCAGGATGCCGGGCACCACGCCCACCAGCGCGAAGATGGCGGCGAGCTTGATCAGCAGCCGGCTGCCGAACTTGCCCTGGCGCAAGCGCCGGACCAGCCGGAAGGCCACCCAGCCGATGACCAGCACCAGCAGCACGGCCACCACGACGTTGATGGTGAACAGGCGCGCGTAGTTGCGTTCGTACAGGGCGCGGTTGTTGGTCGCCTGGGCCAGCAGGAACATCAGCACCAGGCCGATCGCCGTCACGGCGGCGGCGCCGACGCCGATCGCCCAGCGCACGCCGCGCGAGCGCCTCGGCGGCACCACCGGCGACGCCGAGGGCTCGTTCAACGCAGCTTCTCCACCGGCAGCTTGGCCGTGCGCTCGACCGAGACGTTCCAGTCGGACTGGCCGACCAGCCCGATCTGGAAGGGCCGGGGCAGTTGCGAGGTGTCGAGGCGGAAACGGAACACCACCGTCTGCGGGCTGTCGTCGGGAATCTCCGACGCATCGCCCATGCGCAGGCGGCCGATGCGGCGCACGGCGTCCAGGGCTTCGTCCAGCGTGTCGAAGTTCTGGTTGAGGGTGATGCCCGCGACGGCGGTGGTGATCGGAAAGGGCGAGACGGCGAGCCGCCACCGGCGCGTGAGTGGCTGGTAGGTCAGGCGCATGTGGCGCGCCACCTGGGCGATCTTCTGGTCGGTCCAGTACCAGCGCTCACGGTAGAGCTCGGCCTCGGCCACGAAGTGGATGGCGATGCCCTTGTCGAGCACCTCGAGCACCGAAGGCGGCAGGTCGAACTTCACCGCGGCGCTGAGGAACACGCCATCGTCGCCGCGCTCCAGGCGCAGTTGCGTGACTTCGGCAGCGTGCGACTGGGCCCGAGCGCCCAGGGGCAACAGCACGAGCACCAGCGCAAGCATCCACAACGCCGCCAGCCACAGTCGGCCCGGCGGCCGCTCAGCGGGGGCGCTTTTCCAGCAGGGCGTAGAAGAAGCCGTCGTGCTCACCCAGGTCATTCTCCAGGAGCCCACGGGGGCCTGCCCCGCTTTGGGGCAGCAAATGGCCGGGCGATGGGAGCAATCGGGCATCGGTGTTGTGTGCAAGAAACGCATCGATCTGCCCGCTGCCTTCCTCGCGGAAGACCGAGCAGGTGCAATAGAGAAGGCGGCCGCCGGGCCTCACCAGCGGCCACAGCGCGGCCAGCAGCATGGCTTGCTGCAGGGCCAGCTGTTCGATGTCGCTCTCCCGGCGCAACCAGCGGACGTCGGGGTGGCGGCGCACGATGCCTGACGCCGTGCAGGGCGCATCGAGCAGGATGGCGTCGTAGGGCTGCCCCTCCCACCACTCGCCGGGGCGCGAGGCGTCGGCCACCCGCACCTCGGCGGACAGACCCAGCCGCGCCAGGGTTTCGTCGATGCGACGGCTGCGCGCGGCATCGACCTCGAGGGCCGTCACGGCGACGCGATCGCCGCCGCGCTCGAGCAGGTGGGCGGTCTTGCCGCCCGGTGCCGCGCAGGCGTCGAGCACGCGAAGCGGGCCGCTGCCGGGCGCCGTCAGGCCCGTCAGGAGCAGCGGCGCGGCAAGCTGGGCCGCCGCATCCTGCACGGAGAATTCGCCCGACTCGAAGCCGGGAAGCTGCTGCACGGGCCGGGCCCTGGTCAGCTCCAGGCCCGTTTCCGCGACCCGTTTTGCTCCCAGATTGATAGCTGCCAGCGCAGGCAGGTATTGGTCTACCGACGTTTTTGATGCATTGATCCGCAGCGTCAGCGGTGCCGCCGTGTTGTCGGCCTCCAGCACCCGCTGCCAGGCCTGGGGATGGGCCCGGCGCAGGCGTTCGATCCACCAGCGCGGGTGATTCCACTGCGCCACGGGCTCGCGGTCGGTGGCCGTCACCAGTTCGTCGCGTTCGCGCAGGAAGCGGCGCAGGCAGGCATTGATGAAGCTGGCCTGGGCGCGCGTGGAGGACTGGCGCTTGGCCGCCTCCACGGTCTGGTCGACCAGGGTGAAGGGCTCGTAGGGGGCGCGCGCCGCGTCCCACCCCAGGGCCAGGGCGGTGCACAGCAGCGCGTCGGCGGCCGGCGGCGGCGTGCGCTTGGCCAGGTGCCGGCGCAGGGCCTCGCCGCGGCCGAGCCAGCGCAGGACGTGGAAGAGGAGTGCCTGCACGCCAGGGCGCAGTTCGGAGTCGACGGCGTCCAGCGCGACGCTGCCGGAGGTGCCGGCGCGGATGGCAGCGAGCGCGCCGGCCACCTGCTGGAGCTGGCGCCACAGCGCGGGCGCCATCGGCGAAAGGGAAGGCGGCGTGTCGCCGCCGGGCAGGGAAGGGTCGGGCAAGGTCGAGGGATGGTAAGGGGTCGGGGCAGTGCCGTTCAGATCAGGGGCGCCGCCGCCCTGAGCCGAAAGGCCCAGGCCACGAAGACGGCCGGGAACTGGCGGATCGCCGCGTTGTACTGGAGCACGGCGGCGTTGAACTGCGCACGTGTGATTTCGACCAGCGCCGAAGGTTCGGGCCAGGCCATGGGCGCCGCCGCGGGTGCCGAGGATGCGCCGGCGCCGCTCTCGCGTGGACCGAGCAGGCTGGCCGGACGCGACAGCGTGCCGTCCGCCTCGAAACTCACGAGCTCGTCGGGGTGCACCCGCTCCCAGGCGGCCAGGAGCACGCGCAAGGCAGTGGCCAGCGCGCCCATGGCCGCCGGATCGAGGGGCCGGGCGCGGGTGGCGCCGAGGACGGTGAGGGCCTGGCCGGCTGCCGCCTGCAAGGCGGAGACGGCGGCCTGCGACGCTTCGCCCTCCGGTGGCGGCGCATCCAGCGAGGCCTGCACGAAATCCAGCTGGCGCACCAGCAGCGCGTCGAGGGCGGCATAGGCCTGCAAGGCGGCCGAGCGCAGCCGCACCAGCCGGTTGTGCGCTCCGACGAACCAGAACAGCGCCACCGCCGCCCCGGCCCAGGTCAACAGCGAATGGCTGAGCCCGCTCACGGGCGGCTCCCGAGGCTGCACCAGGGCGCAGCCATGACGAAAAACGCCCCCCTTCCCGGGGAGGAAGGGGGGCGCTGGAGGCCGGTCATGGCCATGCGGGCGTCAGCGACGACGCAGGACGATCACTCGGCGCTGTCCGCCGTGCCTTCGCCGGCCTCCGCGGTGGCCGCTTCGGGCGTCGACGAGGACGCCGCCAGCTCGGCCGCTTCGGCGTCGGCGATGGCGCGGCGCTCGGCCTCGTCCATCGCGTCCTTCACCTTGCGGGCCTGGTGGTAGGCCAGGCCGGTACCGGCAGGGATCAGGCGACCGACGATGACGTT
>JAVHYA010000064.1 GCA_031119395.1 Pseudomonadota bacterium | reverse complement strand
TGTCCTGGCGCACGCCGTCGATGGTGAAGTCGGCGTTGAAGATCTTGTGCCGGCAATGCTCGCTGTTGGCCTGCGCGAACATCATCAGCTCGACGTCGGTGGGGTTGCGGCCCAGCTTGGTGAAGGCCTCGACCAGGTAGTCGATCTCGTCCTCGGCCAGCGCGAGGCCGAAGCCGGTGTTCGCCGCCTCCAGCGCCGCACGCCCGCCGCCCAGCACGTCGACATGCGCCATCGGCTGCGGCGGCAGCTCCGAGAACAGCGCGGCCGCGCCTTCGACCGAGGGCAGCACCGATTCGGTCATGCGGTCGTGCAGCAGGGCCGCGACGGCGGCGAGCGCGTCGCCATCGAGGGTCGGCGCCTTGCCGATCAGGGGTGCCTTCAGGTGCACGAAGTACTGCGTGACCCGCTCGACGCGGCGCACGGCCAGGCCGCAGTTGTGCGCGATGTCGCTCGCCTTGGAGGCCCACGGCGAAACGGTGCCCAGCCGGGGCGTGACCACGAGGCTCGTGCCATCTGCGGCACCGGCATCGAAGGGGTCGCCATAGGTCAGCAAGGCCGAGAGCTGCTGGCGCGCCGCCGCATCGGGCGCCGCCTCGCTGAGCACCAGGTGGACGAAGCGGGCATCCAGGCCCTGGATTTTCGGCTCGATGGCCTGCAGCTTGGGCAGCAGCTGGCGCACGCGGAAGTCGCTGAGCGCCGCGCCTCCCTCGAAAACGGTCACGACGGGGGGGACGGTGTGGGCGGGCTGCGTCACGGATGGAGGGGCCTGGCGGCCGGTGAACTTGGGGATCTTCTCCAGACGACCGCTGACTGGGGCCATCCGGGAGAACCCGGCATTTTACGGGGCGAATGGGATAATCGCAGGATGAGCATCACCTACCACGATCCGGCCAGCCTGGGCGACATGCGCACGGCCTGCCGGCTCGCTTCCGAAGTGCTGGACTACCTCACGCCCTTCGTGAAGCCGGGCGTCACGACCAACGAGATCGACCGCCTCGCCGCCGAATACATGGTCAAGCAGGGCACCACCTCCGCCACCGTGGGCTACATGGGCGCCAGCAGCGTGCCCTTCCCGAAGTCGCTGTGCACCTCGGTCAACCACGTGGTGTGCCACGGCATCCCCGACGACAAGCCGCTGAAGAAGGGCGACATCATGAACATCGATGTCACCGTCATCTACAACGGCTGGTTCGGCGACAACAGCCGCATGTTCGTGGTGGGCGATGCGTCCATCGCCGCCAAGCGGCTGTGCCAGGTCACCTTCGAGGCGATGTGGCACGGCATCCTGCAGGTGAAGCCGGGCGCCCACCTGGGCGACGTGGGCCATGCGATCCAGAAGTTCGCCGAGGGCAACGGCTATTCGGTGGTGCGCGAGTTCTGCGGCCACGGCGTGGGCCGCACCTTCCATGCCGAGCCGCAGGTGCTGCACTACGGCCGCCCGGGCACCATGGAGGAGCTCAAGCCCGGCATGATCTTCACCATCGAGCCCATGATCAACATGGGCAAGCGCGACATCAAGGAAGACCACAAGGCCGGCAAGTACGACGGCTGGACCATCGTCACGCGCGACCGCTCGCTGTCGGCGCAATGGGAGCACACGGTGCTGGTCACCGACACGGGCTACGAGGTGCTGACGCTTTCGGCGGGCAGCCCGCCGCCGCCGGCCTTCGTGACCGCCGGCTGACCGTGCGCACCGCCCCCGCCGCGCCGCGTCGCGCCCCGGGCCACGGTCCGCGAGGCTGACATGGCCTTTTCCGTGGTCGTCGACCTGCCCGCCACGCTGCGCGACGAGCTGCGCACGCGCAAGAGCGCCCTGTTCGACCGGCTGCGCTCGCCCACCGGCGTGCGCAACATCCACAGCCTGCTGCGCGGCATGGCCGGCGCCGCCGACGAGGCGCTGCGCGCCCTGTGGCAGGACGCCGGTTTCGGCAACGCCTTCGCCCTGGTCGCCGTGGGCGGCTACGGCCGGGGCGAGCTGTTCCCCTATTCCGATGTCGACGTGCTGCTGCTGCTGCCCTCCGCGCCCGAAGGGGCGGCCGACGGCGACACCGGCGGCATCGCGCCGCAGCGCCTGGAAGCCTTCATCGGCCGCTGCTGGGATGCGGGCCTGGAAATCGGCTCCAGCGTGCGCAGCGTCGACGACTGCCTGGCCGAGGCGGCCAAGGACGTGACGGTGCAGACCTCGCTGCTGGAATCGCGCCTCATCACGGGCAGCCGACGCCTGTACGACGAATTCCGCCAGCGCTTCGACGGCAGCATCGACCCGCAGGCCTTCTTCGCCGCCAAGTCGCAGGAGATGCGGCACCGCCACCACAAGTACGACGACACGCCCTACGCGCTCGAACCCAACTGCAAGGAATCGCCCGGCGGCCTGCGCGACCTGCAGACCGTGCGCTGGGTGGCGCAGGCGGCCGGCTTCGGCCAGCGCTGGGACGACTACGCGAAGAACGGGCTCGCCACACCCTTCGAGGTGCTGCAGCTCAAGCGCAACGAGGCGACGCTGTCGCTCATCCGCGCGCGCCTGCACGTGGTGGCCAACCGGCGCGAGGACCGGCTGGTGTTCGACCTTCAGACCGCCGTGGCGAGCACCTTCGGCTACGAGGGGGGCCAGCGCAAGTCGAGCGAGGCGCTGATGCGGCGCTACTACTGGGCGGCCAAGGCGGTGACGCAGCTCACCGAGATCCTGATGCTCAACATCGCCGAGCGGCTCAACCCGCAGTCGGCCACCCTCACCCGCATCAACGACCGCTTCTTCGAGAAGGCCGGCACCATCGAGGTGGCGAGCGACGACCTGTACGTCCGCGAGCCGCACGCGATCCTCGAAACCTTTTTGCTCTACCAGAAGACCGTGGGCGTCAACGGCCTGTCTGCCCGCACGCTGCGCGCGCTCTACAACGCGCGCCACGTGATGGGCAGCCGCTTCAGCAACGACCACGTCAACCACGTGACCTTCATGCGCATGCTGGTGGAGCCGCGCGGCATCACGCACGCCATGCGTCTGATGAACCAGACCTCGGTGCTGGGCCGCTACCTGCGCGTGTTCCGCAAGATCGTGGGGCAGATGCAGCACGACCTGTTCCATGTCTACACGGTGGACCAGCACATCCTGATGGTGCTGCGCAACGTGCGGCGCTTCTTCATCGCCGAGCACGCGCACGAGTACCCCTTCTGCTCGCAGCTGGCCGCCGGCTGGGACAAGCCCTGGATCCTCTACGTCGCCGCCCTCTTCCACGACATCGCCAAGGGCCGCGGCGGCGACCACTCGGAGCTGGGCGCGCGCGACGTGCACCGCTTCTGCAGGCAGCACGGCATCGAGCGCGAGGACGCGAAGCTGATCGAGTTCCTCGTCGCCGAGCACCTGGTCATGAGCACGGTGGCGCAGAAGCAGGACCTGTCCGACCCCGAGGTGATCGCCGCCTTCGCGCGCCGCGTGGGCAACGAGCGCTACCTCACGGCGCTGTACCTGCTGACGGTGGCCGACATCCGCGGCACCTCGCCGCGCGTGTGGAACGCCTGGAAGGGCAAGCTGCTGGAAGACCTGTACCGCGCCACCTCGCGCGTGCTGGGCGGCCGCATGCCCGACCCCGACGCCGAGGTCGAGGCCCGCAAGCGCGAGGCGCTGGCCGAGATCAAGCTCAACGCCCTGCCCTTCGACGCCCACAAGGCGCTGTGGGACACGCTGGACGTGGGCTACTTCATGCGCCACGACGCGGGCGAGATCGCGTGGCATGCCAAGAAGCTGTCGCGCTTCGTCCCGCCGAAGAACGTCCCGGTCGATCCGCATGCGCCGGCCATCGTGCGGGCGCGCCTGTCGCCGCTGGGCGAAGGGTTGCAGGTGGTGGTCTACACGCCCGACCAGCCCGACCTCTTCGCACGCATCTGCGGCTACTTCGACCAGGCCTCCTTCAGCATCCTGGACGCGCGCGTGCACACGGCCAGCAACGGCTACGCGATCGACACCTTCCAGGTCGTGACCACCTTCCTGCCCGAGCATTACCGCGAACTGATCAGCATGGTCGAGACCGACCTCGCCCAGACGCTGAACACCGCCGGCGAGCTCCCGCCGCCCAGCCGCGGGCGCGTGTCGCGTCGCGTGAAGAGCTTCCCCATCCGCCCGCGCGTGAACCTCACGCCCGACGAGAAGGCGCAGCGCTGGCTGCTCAGCATTTCGGCCAGCGACCGGGTCGGGCTGCTCTATTCGGTGGCGCGCGTGCTGGCGCGGCACCACCTCAACCTGCAGCTGGCCAAGGTCAGCACGCTGGGCGAGCGCGTGGAAGACAGCTTCCTCATCAGCGGGCCCGAACTCCAGGGGCAGAAGGCGCAGCTGGCCATCGAGACCGAACTGCTCGAGGCGCTCGACGCCTGAGCGCCGCTTTCGAGCCGAATCGGGCCGCAGCGCCCGTCCGGCGGGCGCAAGCAGCTATCGTTTTCATAGCAAGCCAGTCGATCAGGCGTCCAGCGTCTCCACGGGCAGCGCCTTGACCGTCCCCCGCACCGCGGGATGGACGGCCAGCGCCCGCAGGGCCTCGTCCAGCGTGGCCTGCACGAGCGATTCCGTCAGGCACAGCGCTTCGGGCGCTTCGGCGGGAGCACCGTCGGCCCACGCCGCCCGTCGCAGCGGCACACCCTGTGCGGCCAGAGCGCCCTCCAGCACCGCCAGGTCCTGACCGGCGACCAGTGGCACCCGGAGCCAGCGCAGCCCGCGACCCGCTGCGCGGGGCAGCACCGGCAACGCTTCGGTGGCATGGGGGTGCACGCCCAGGTGCGGCACCTGCTGCGCCGGTGGCACGCCGGCCTGCCGCGCCACGTCGACCAGGTCGGCGATGACGGCCGAGGCGGTCTGCTCCGCGCCGGCCCCGGCGCCGTAGTACATCGTCACGCCCGCCGCGTCGCCCTTGACCATGACGCCGTTCATCGAGCCGTTCACCTGGGCCAGCAGGTGCGTGGCCGGCAGCAGCGCGGGCTGCACGCGCAGTTCCACCCCCTCGGGCGTGCGGCGCGCCACGCCCAGCAGCTTGATGCGAAAGCCGAGCTGCTCGGCGCCGCGCACGTCGGCCGCCTCCAGGCCGTCGATGCCCTGGACCTGCACGTCGGCGAAGCGCAGCGGCATGCCGAACGCGTTGGCCGCCAGCAGCGTGAGCTTGTGGGCGGCGTCGACGCCCTGCACGTCGAAGGCCGGGTCGGCCTCGGCATAGCCCAGGGCCTGCGCCTGGCCGAGCGCCTCGCCGAAGCCCAGGCCCTCGTCGCGCATCTTGCTCAGGATGAAGTTGCTGGTGCCGTTGATGATGCCGGCCAGCCACTCGACGCGGTTGGCGACCAGGCCTTCGCGCAGCGCCTTCACGATCGGGATGCTCACGGCCACGGCGCCTTCGTAGGCCACCGCGACGCCGCGCGCGCGGGCCGCCGCGAAGATCTCCTCGCCGTGCACCGCGAGCAGCGCCTTGTTGGCTGTCACCACGTGCTTGCCGTGCGCGATGGCGGCCAGCACCCAGTCGCGCGCCGGCCCGGTGCCGCCGGCCGCCTCGACCACCACGTCGACCGCGGGATGGGCCGCGATCTCGAAGGGGTCGCCGCTGACCGGGACCGCCGGCCCGACGATGGCCGCCGCACGGGGCAGGTCGCGTGCCGCCACCGCCACGATCTCGATGCCCCGGCCCGCGCGCGCGGCGATCTGGCGCTGGTTGCGCGCCAGCACGCGGAAGGTGCCGCCGCCCACGGTGCCGATGCCGATCATGCCCACGCGCAAGGCAGGGGTGGCGGCCGGCAGCAGGCCGGGGGCTTCGAGGGACGCAACGGGATCGCGGTACATGGACTTCTCCTGACGACAAAAAACAAACCCGGCTGCCGGGCCGGGTGGGTCAGTCGTTCGGAGGAAGATCGATCACCAGGTGGCTGCCGGAACGGGCCACCTGCACGCGCTCAGGTGGCCGTGGTGGTAATCGAAATCATCATTCGTGCATCCGGTGTCCGCCGGGCGGCGGACGGCATCGCACGGCCCGGACGGGCGGCGGATGCGGGGTGGAACGGATGGCACGACATGGAGCGGCGAGTATAGGCCGGGTTTCACCGGGCGCTGGCCAGGTGCCGCTCCAGCCAGGCGCTGTAGCGCGACAGGCCGAAGCACAGCACCCAGTAGACCGCCGCGATGAAGAGGTAGCCCTCGAGGTAGAACGGACGCCAGGTCGGGTCGCCGCCCAGCGCCAGGCCCAGTGCGCCGGTGAGCTCGAACAGGCCGACGATGGTGACGAGGGAGGTGTCCTTGAGCGTGCCCACGACGTTGTTGGTCAGCGCCGGCACCACCAGGCGCAGCGCCTGCGGCAGCACGATGTCGCGCTGCACCGGCCAGCGGCCGAAGCCCAGCGCCATCGCCGCCTCGGTCTGGCCGCGCGGCACCGCCTGCAGGCCGCCTCGGATGATCTCGGCCAGGTAGGCCGCCACGAACAGGCTCAGGCCGGCCAGCACGCGCACCAGCACGTCGGGCTTCCAGCCGGCGGGCCACAGCAGCGGCAGCAGGTACGAGGCCATGAACAGCACCGAGATCAGCGGCACGCCGCGGATCAGTTCGACGTAGGTCGCCGCCAGGGCGCGCACCGCCGGCCAGGGCGCGCGCCGCGCCAGCGCCAGCACCAGCGCCAGCGGAAAGGCCAGCGCCAGACCGACCACGGCCAGCCCGATGGTCAGCGGCAGCCCGCCCCACCGGTTGGTGGGCACCCGCGACAGCCCGGCCACGCCGCCGGACATCAGCAGCACCGCGACGGCCAGCGTGCCCAGCCACAGCGGCAGCAGCCACCAGCGCCAGCAGCGCGGCCAGGCGCTCATCAGGGTCGTGGCCGACAGCAGCGCCACCGCGACGGCCGGCCGCCACTGCTCCTCGTAGGGATAGCGGCCGAAGAGCATGGGCCGCCACTTCTCGGCGATCACGCCCCAGCAGGCCCCGTGGTGCACCGCGCGGCAGGCCTGCGCATCCGGCCGGAACACGGCGTGCAGCAGCGCCCAGTCGACGACGTGCCAGGCCGCCCAGCCCAGGCCCGCCAGCAGCAGCAGGCTCACCGCGGCACGCGCCGGCGAGCCGAAGAGTTCGGCGCGCCATCCCGTCACGACGACCACCCGCGCAGCGCCACGCGGGCGTTGTAGACGTCCATCGCCGCCGAGATGAGCAGCGACAGCGTGA
This sequence comes from Pseudomonadota bacterium, assembly GCA_031119395.1. Taxonomy (GTDB): domain Bacteria; phylum Pseudomonadota; class Gammaproteobacteria; order Burkholderiales; family Burkholderiaceae_C; genus Xenophilus. The sequence goes on along the minus strand of JAVHYA010000064.1, from coordinate 16,215 downwards.
GGTAGACGGCCATCACGATGGCGATGCACTCGAAGGCCTTGCCAGTCGAATTGAGCGAGGTGTTGGCGACCGAGACCAGCTCGGGATAGCCCACCGCCACGGCCAGCGACGAGTTCTTGGTCAGGCTGAGCAGCTGGTTGGTCAGGGCCGGCACGATGACGCGCAGCGCCTGCGGCAGCACGACCAGGCGCAGTTCCTGCCCGGGCGCCAGGCCCAGGGCGCGCGCGGCCAGCGTCTGGCCCACCGACACCGAGAGGATGCCCGCGCGCACGATCTCCGCCACGAAGGCGGCGGTGTACAGCCCGAGGCCGAGCACGATGGCGAGGTATTCCGGGCTCAGCGCCGCACCGCCCACCACGTTGAAGCTGGTCGTCTCCGGCCAGTCGATCCGGCTGGGCCAGAAGGCGCCCGTCTCGGCCACGGGCCAGGGCATGGCGAGGCCCCCCTTGCTGAGCCACACGCCGGGCAGGATGCGCAGCGGCTCGGTCGAGTCGGGCAGCAGTTGCGTGAGGGCGAAGTACAGCATCAGCAACTGCACCAGCAGCGGCACGTTGCGCAGCGTCTCCACGTAGGACGTGCAGATGCCACGCACCAGCCGATGCGGCGTGAGGCGTCCGATGCCGATCAGCGTGCCCAGCAACACCGCCAGCACGGCCGCGGGCACCGCCGCGCGCAGCGTGTTCACGAGACCCGCAAGGAAGGCGCGCCAGAAAGGCTCGCCCGAATCGAAGGCCAGCCAGCCTTCCGACAGGCCGAAGCCGGCCGGCTGCCCGAGGAAGTCGAAATGCGCGTGGGCCCAGCGCCAGAAGCCCGCCACGCCCGGCAGGCCGCGCGCGAGCCACAGCAGGCCGGCGACCAGCGCCACGCCCAGCAGGACCTGCAGGCCCGCGGGCAGCGCGAGCGAGGATGCAGCGCCGCGCCGCGCCGCGCGGCTCATCGCACCGGCAGTGCGTAGAGCAGGCCGCCCTTGTTCCAGAGGTTGTTGGCGCCGCGCGGCAGCTTCAGCACCGACTTGGGCCCGACGTTGCGCTCGAAGATCTCACCGTAGTTGCCCACGGCCTTGATCGCGCGGTAGGACCACTCCTTGTCCAGGCCCAGCAGCTTGCCCAGGTCGTCGCCGGTGCCCAGCAGCCGCTGCTGCGCCGGGTCCTTGCTCGAGCCCTTGAGCTCGTCGATGTTGGCCTGCGTGATGCCGACCTCCTCGGCCTCGATCAAGGCGTTGGGGACCCACTTCGCGATGGCGAACCACTCGTCGTCGCCGCGCTTGACGGCCGGCGCCAGCGGCTCCTTGGAGATCAGCTCGGGCAGGATGACGTAGTCGTCCGGGTTGGGCGCTTCCTTGTTGCGCAGGCCGGCCAGGGCCGACGTGTCGGTGGTGAAGGCCTGGCAGCGGCCGGCGAAGAAGGCCTTGAACGAGGCCTCGAAACTCTCGAACACCACGGTCTTGACCGGGATGCCCTGCGCCTTGGACCAGTCGGCCACGTTCTTCTCGTTGGTGGTGCCGGACTGCGTGCAGATGGTCGCGCCCTTGAGCTGCTTGGCGCTCGTGACCTTGATCTTCTTGGGCACCAGGAAACCCTGCCCGTCGTAGTAGTTGATGGTGGTGAAGTTCAGGCCCAGCGAGGCGTCGCGGGTGAGGTTCCAGGTGGTGTTGCGCGCCAGGATGTCGACCTCGCCCGCCTGCAGCGCCGCGAAGCGCTGCTGCGAATTGAGCGGCACGAACTCCACCTTCTTCGCATCGCCCAGCACGGCCGCGGCAATGGCGCGGCAGCTGTCGACATCGAGGCCCGACCAGTTGCCCTGCGTGTCGGGCGCGGAGAAGCCGGCGACGCCGTTGGTCACGCCGCATTTGACGGCGCCGCGCTGCTTGACGGCATCGAGGGTCTTGCCGGCGTGCGCGGGAATGGCAGCGAGGGTCGTCGCCAGCGCGATGGCGCCGGCTGCGAGGGCAATCAGGGGGCGTTGGGTCATGGGCATGCTTCCGGTGACTGAATGATCGCGGCCAGTGTACGGGGGCCACATCGCGCCCGCCAAAGACAGTCGGGTGCGTTGCTTATGCCCGCCACCGGCCGCGCCACGGTATCGCGGCGCAGCGAGTTTCACTACCATTCGAGCCCGTGACCAACTACCGCTGACGAAAAACACATGACCAAATCCGACGACTTCGGCAAACTGATCCTGCGTGTCGCCCTGGGCGTGCTCATTCTTCTGCACGGCATTGCCAAGCTGCACACCGGAGTGGGTGGCATCGGCGGCATGCTGGCCTCGCATGGCCTGCCGGCCGCGGCCGCGTACCTCGTGTACGTGGGCGAGATCGTGGCGCCCGTGCTGCTGATCGTCGGCCTCTTCACGCGGCCTGCCGCGTGGGTGGTGGTGATCAACATGCTGGTCGCCCTGTGGCTGGTGCATCTGAAGGACCTCGCCGCGCTCAACAACCAGGGTGGCTGGGCGCTGGAACTGCAGGGCATGTTCCTGTTCTCGGCGCTGGCGGTGGCCTTCCTCGGGGGCGGACGCATCGGGATCGGGGGACGGTTCAACTGAGCCCCGCGCCTGCGGACATGACAACGGCCTGCATTGCAGGCCGTTTTTTCTTGCGCGCCGCACGCCGCAGGCGAATCAGTCGTCGTCGCTCGCATCCAGGCCGGGGAACAGCACCTCGGTGAAACCGAAGCGGCTGAAGTCCCGCACCCGCATCGGGTACAGCTTGCCCAGCAGGTGATCGACCTCGTGCTGGACGACACGGGCGTGGAACCCGTCCACCGTGCGGTCGATCGGGTCGCCGTACGGATCGAAGCCCGTGTAGCGGATGCGCGCGAAGCGGGGCACCACCCCGCGCAGGCCGGGCACCGACAGGCAGCCTTCCCAGCCCTCCTCCTCGTCGGTGCCGATCGGCTCGATCACCGGGTTCACGAGGACCGTGCGTGGCACCACGGGCGCATCGGGGTAGCGGGGATTGGGCGCATCGGTGCCGAAGATCACGAGCTGCTGGTCCACGCCGATCTGCGGTGCGGCCAGGCCGGCACCGTTGACCGCATGCATGGTCTCGAACATGTCGCGCACCAGCAGGTGCAGTTCGTCGGTGTCGAAGGCGGCCACCGGCTGCGCGATGCGCAGCAGGCGGGGGTCGCCCATCTTGAGGATGTCGCGGATGGTCACGCCGTCATTGTGGCGCAGACCGCCGTCACGGCTTGGTGCCGTTGTCGGAGCTCGGCGCCGGCACGCGCAACTGATTGGCGTGCGTCGGCGGCGCGATCAGCGCCGGGCGACCCGGCGCGGGTCCTGCGCCCGGACGTCCGGGGAACCCGGGCCGTGGTGCACCGGCGTAGGGGCCGCGGCCATATCCGGGCCCATAGGCCGGATAGCCCGGCCGCGGCGCGTAGCCGGGGCGGGGGCCGTAGTACGGGCGGGGGCCGTAGTAGTTGGGACGCGAGTAGACGTCGATGTCGACGTAACCCGGTGCAGGGTACACGGTCGGCCCGACCGCCGGGTAGTACGGGTAGTCGCCGTAGACCGCCGGCCCGGACGCGACGCACCCCCCCAGGAGCACCAGCGCGCCGGCACCCACACTCCATGCAACCAAACGGGATCGAACCATGCTCGTGCTCCTTCGGGCGCTTCGGCCCTGTCGTGACTGTCAGACCGAAAGCTTCGCAGCCGAATTCCCTGCGCGCCGGTAACCCGGGGTAAAAGTCAGGTAAAGCTCAGGTCTGCGCGAGCCTCGCCAGCAACCCGGCCTCATCGATGACCTCGATTCCCAGTTCACGTGCCTTGTCGAGCTTGCTGCCCGCCTCCGCACCTGCAACGACGCAGGTGGTCTTCTTGCTGACCGAGCCGGCGACCTTGGCGCCCGCTGCCTCCAGTTTCTCCTTGGCCTCTTCGCGCGACAGTGTCGGCAAGGTGCCCGTGATCACGAAGGTCTGGCCCGCCAGGGGCAAGGCCGCGCCGGCCACCGGTTCGCCCTCCTCCCAATGCACGCCGGCAGCGCGCAGCTGCTCGACCACCTCACGGTTGTGCGGCTGCCGGAAGAAGGTGTGGATGCTCTGCGCCACCACCGGCCCGACGTCGTTGACCTCCAGCAGCTGACCCTCGGTGGCATCCATGATGCGGTCGAGCTTGCCGAAGTGGCGTGCGAGGTCCTTGGCCGTGCTTTCGCCCACGTGGCGGATGCCCAGGCCGAAGAGAAAGCGCGGCAGCGTCGTCGTCTTGGAGGCCTCCAGCGCCGCGACCAGGTTGGCGGCCGATTTCTCCGCCATGCGGTCCAGGGCGGCCAGTGCCGTGAGGCCGAGCCGGTACAGGTCGGGCAGCGACCGCACGATGCCGCCGTCCACCAACTGGTCCACCAGCTTGTCGCCCAGGCCCTCGATGTCCAGCGCGCGGCGTTGCGCGTAGTGCAGGATGGCCTGCTTGCGCTGGGCGGCGCAGGCGATGCCGCCGGTGCAGCGGTGGTTGACCTCGCCCTTCTCCCGCACCACCGCACTGCCGCACACCGGGCACTGGCGCGGCATGCGGAAATTGGGCACGTAGGGCACGCGCGGCGCCAGTGCGGCGGGGTTGGCCTGGGCCGCGGCGTCGACCACGGCCTCCTCGTCCGGCGAGGCTTCGGCCAGCGGCACCAGCGCCGGCGGCACGACGCCGACGACTTCCGGGATGACGTCGCCGGCGCGGCGCACGATCACCCGGTCGCCCACGCGCGCGCGCTTGCGGCGCAGCTCGAAGAGGTTGTGCAGGGTGGCGTTCGACACCGTGGTGCCGCCCACGAACACCGGCTCCAGCTTGGCCACCGGCGTGAGCTTGCCGGTGCGCCCGACCTGGATGTCGATGCCGTTCAGGCGCGTCACCTGCTCCTGCGCCGGGTACTTGTGGGCCACGGCCCAGCGCGGCTCCCGCGTCTTGAAGCCCAGCTGGCGCTGCAGCGCGAGGCTGTCGACCTTGTAGACCACGCCGTCGATGTCGAAGGGCAGCTGGTCGCGCCTGGCCGCGATCCGCTGGTGGAACGCGACCAGCGCGTCCGCGCCGGCCCCCACGATGCGCTCGCTCGACACCGGCACGCCGAAGCGCTCCAGCGCATCGAGCACACCGCTGTGCGTCTCGGGCATGTCCCAGCCCTGCACCTCGCCCAGCCCGTAGGCGAAGAAGCTCAGCTTGCGCGCCGCCACCAGCGCCGGGTCGAGCTGGCGGATGGCGCCGGCCGCGGTGTTGCGGGGGTTGATGAAGGTCTTCTCGCCCTGCTCGCGCTGGCGTTCGTTGAGGCGCTCGAAGTCGTCGCGCCGCATGTAGACCTCGCCGCGGACCTCCAGGACGGGCGGTGCGTCGCCCTGCAGCCGCAGCGGGATCTGGCCGATGGTGCGCAGGTTCTGCGTCACGTCCTCGCCCGTCTCGCCGTCGCCGCGCGTGCTGCCCAGCACGAGCACGCCGTCTTCGTAGCGCAGGTTGATCGCCAGGCCATCGAACTTCAGTTCGGCCGTGTACTCGACGGGCGGCGCATCGGGCGCCAGGCCCAGTTCGCGGCGCACGCGCGCGTCGAAGGCGCGCGCGCCGGCCTCGGTGGTGTCGGTCTCGGTCTGGATCGACAGCATGGGCACGCGGTGACGCACGGGCCGCAGGCCATCCAGCACGCGGCCGCCCACGCGCTGCGTGGGCGAATCGGGCGTGAGCAGTTCGGGATGCGCCTGCTCCAGGGCCTGCAGGCGCTGGAACAGCCGGTCGTACTCGGCGTCGGGCACCTCGGGCGCGTCGAGCACGTAGTAGAGGTGGGCGTGGCGGTTGAGCTGCGCGCGCAGCGCGGCGGCTTCCTGGGCGGCGTCCTGGGTCATGGGCCTATTCTTCACTGCGAGGGCCGAAAGCCGCCCTCGCTATCGTTTTCATAGCTGCCTGCGCCCGCTGGGTGGGCGTTGCAGGCCGATTCGGTATCGAAGATCTCAGCTGAACAGGCGCCGCGCGAGCGACGAGCCCGCTGCGAGGTCGCGCTCTTCCAGCGTGTCGTAGAGCTCCTCGAGGTCGGCGCCGATGGCATCCATGGTTTCCTCGCGCAGCGGCTGGCCGTCGCTGTCGGTGACCACGCCGTCCATCTCGCGCCCCAGCGCATCGGCGATCTCGCGCATGCGCAGGAAGGGCTCGGCGCCACGGTCGACCTGCGGCACGTCCAGGCTCAGCCCCAGTTCGCGGATCGCGGATTGGGCCGGGTCATCGGCCAGCGCGGCCTGGGTGTCGAAGCTCAGGCCCAGCACGGGCGGTGCCCCGGCGTCGGTGTTGGGCAGGACCATGCGGCCCGGCATCATGCCCGGCACGAAGCCCAGCCGCGCGGCGTTCTGCTGCACGTAGCCGGGGCTCCAGGCCGCATGGCGCGCGCGCAGCACGAAGGCGAGCTGTGCGTCGTGTCCGCTGGCGAACTGGTCGAGTTCGCGGGCACGCGCCACCTCGTCGAGCATCTCGGGAAACTCCGGCGCGCCGTTCACCGCATCGGCGAAGGCCTGGGCCTTGACCACGAACTCGGAATACTCGATCTCGTTGAGCGCACCGGTGCGGTTGGCCAGCTGCACGCCGACCTGGAAGGCGCGGTAGCGCTGGCCGGCCACGGGCTGCTCCCACTGGCCGCTGTGCTCGTTCAGGCCCTCGACCGCGATGGGCTTGCTGCCCGCGCGGCGCGTCGGCGGCATGGCGGCCAGCGCTGCGGCGCCGGACACCGGGGCGTCGAGCGACACGGGCGCGATGACGTCGATCAGCGGATCGAGCCCGCCGCGCCGGTCGACCAGCTGCGCCGCGGTCTGTGCGTTCGGCGGCGGCAGGTCGGGATCGAACAGGGGCTCGTGGCGCTCGGCGCTCGCCACCTCGTGGGGGTCGACGTGCAGCACCGGCTCCTCGTTGCCGGCCGGCAGCTCGATGCCGCCATGGCCGGTCGGAGGCGGATCGCCCTCCACCCGGTCGGGCTGGCGCGGCGCGTTGCGGCGCGACATCCAGGTGTTGTAGCCGATGACGGCGGCCAGCACGAGGCCGCCGAGGATCGCGAGGGCGACGGTGAGGTTGCTCATTCGAATTCTTGTGCGAGCGAAAAAAGGACCGTGGGGCGGGCGGGTGTCAGCTTTCCGCCATCGTGACGGCGGACTCCATGTCCACCGCCACGATGCGCGAGACGCCCTGCTCCTGCATCGTCACGCCGATGAGCTGCTCGGCCATCTCCATCGCGATCTTGTTGTGGCTGATGAACAGGAACTGCGTGCCCTGCCCGCTCATCTTGGTCACCAGCTTGGCGTAGCGCTCGGTGTTGGCGTCGTCCAGCGGCGCATCGACCTCGTCGAGCAGGCAGAACGGCGCCGGGTTGAGCTGGAAGATCGCGAACACGAGCGCGATGGCCGTGAGCGCCTTCTCGCCGCCCGAGAGCAGGTGGATGGTCTGGTTCTTCTTGCCAGGAGGCTGCGCCATGACCTGGACGCCGGAGTCGAGGATCTCGTCGCCGGTCATGATGAGCTTGGCATTGCCGCCGCCGAACAGCTCCGGGAACATGCGGCTGAAGTGCTCGTTGACGATCTTGAAGGTGCCGCCGAGCAGCTCGCGCGTCTCGCCGTCGATCTTGCGGATGGCGTCTTCCAGCGTGGTGATGGCCTCGTTCAGGTCGGCGGATTGCGCGTCGAGGAAGGTCTTGCGCTCGCGCGCGCTGGTCAGTTCGTCCAGCGCGGCGAGGTTGACCGGGCCGAGCGCCGCGACCTCGCGGTGCAGGCGGTCGATCTCGCCCTGCAGGCCCGTGAGGCGCACCTTGTCGTCCTCGATCGATTGCTTGACGGCGTCGAGGTCGGCCTGCGCATCGGCCAGCAGTTGCGCGTACTGCTCGAAGCCCAGGCGGGCGGCCTGTTCCTTGAGCTGGAATTCGGTGATGCGCTGGCGCAGCGGGTCGAGTTCGCGCTCCAGCTGCAGGCGGCGTTCGTCGCTGGCACGCAGCTTGAGCGTGAGGTCGTCGTACTGGCTGCGCATCGCCGCGAGGGACTGCTCGCGCTCGAGCTTCAGCGCCAGCGCATCCTGCAGGCCCGCCTGGGCCGCGGCGTCCGACAGCCGGGCCAGCTCGCCCTGGGCGCGCTCGCGCTCGTCGGCCAGCGCCACGGCCTGCTGCGAGGCGGTCTCGATCGCGCGGTTGAGTTCGCCGCGGCGCGCCTCCAGAGTGCGCTGCGAGAAGGCGGTTTCCTGCAACTGGCGCTCCAGGCTGCGGTGCTGCTCGCGGGCGGCCGTCAGCCGGCGAGCGGCCTCGATGACGCGCTCCTCGAGCTGGGCATGGCGCTCCTGGCTGTCGGCCAGCTGCATGTCCAGCTCCTCGAAGCGGCCCTCGGCGGCCACGCGGCGCTCCTGCAGCTCCTCGAGCTGCGCATCGACCTCGCCGAGGTCGGTCGCGAGCTGCTCGCTGCGGGCGCGGGTCTGCTCGGCCAGCTGGGACAGGCGCAGCGTCTCCACCTGCAGCTCGTGGGCGCGCGACTGCGTCTCGGCCGCCTCGCGGCGCACCGTGACCAGGCGGGAGGCGGCGTCCGCGTACGCCGCCTCGGCGCGGACCAGCGCGGTGCGCGCCTCGTCGGCGATGAGGCCCTGGGCCCGCAGCTGGCGCTCCAGGTTCTCCATCTCCTGCTGACGGGCCAGCAGGCCGGCCTGCTCGGAATCCTGGGCGTAGAAGCTCACGCTGTGGGACGTCACCGCGTGGCCGCTGCGCACGTAGATCGCCTCGCCCGGCGCGAGGCGCTCGCGCTGGGCCATCGCCTCCTCGAGCGATTCGGCCGTGTGGCAGCCGTGCAGCCAGTCGGCCAGCAGCGCCTGCAGGCCGGCGTCGTTCAGCCGCAGCAGGTCGGACAGGCGCGGCAGCCCGCCCGTGGCGGCCGGCGCGGCCGCGCTCGGCGCGCTGTAGAAGGCCAGCTTGGCCGGCGGCGCGTCGTTGCCGAAGGCGCGCGCCATGTCCAGCCGCGAGATCTCCAGCGCGCCCATGCGCTCGCGCAGGGCCGCCTCGAGTGCGTTCTCCCAGCCGGATTCGATGTGGATGCGGCTCCACAGGCCCTGCAGGCCGTCCAGGCCGTGCTTGGCGAGCCAGGGCGCGAGCTTGCCGTCGGTCTTGACCTTTTCCTGCAGCGCCTTGAGCGCCTCCAGCCGGGCCGACAGCTCGGCCAGCCGCGCGCCCTCGCTGTTGACGGCCTGCTGCCGCGTGCGGCGGTCGTCGTCGAGCTGCGGCACGCTGTCCTGCAGCTCGTGCAGACGGGCATCGGCCTCGGTCGCGGCCTCCTGGGCGGCAGCGAGCTGCTCCTGCAGGGCGGCGAGGCGCGCCTCGTCGGGCGCGGCCAGGGCGTTGCGGTCGGCGCGCAGGCGCTCGCTGCGCTGCGTGAGCTGGCGCGTCTGCTCCTCGATGTTGCGCTGGTCGGCGGCGAGCACCTGGATCTGCTGCTGGATCTGGACGACCGCCGCGCGCTGCGTGTTGGCCTCGTCCTGCGCGCGCTGCTGCGCCTCTTCGAGCTCCGGCAGCCGCGCATCGTGTTCCTCGAGCTGGGCCGCGAGGATCGCGCCCTGCTCCTCGGCGTCGACGCCCTGCCCGGCCAGCGTCTCGATCTCGGCCTCGGCATCGCCCCGGCGCGTTTCCCACTGGCCGATCTGTTCGGCCAGCTGCACCAGCCGCTGCTCGACGCGCTGGCGGCCCTCGACCACGAAGCGGATCTCGCCTTCGAGCCGGCCGACCTCGGCACTGGCCTCGTAGAGCTTGCCCTGCGCCTGGTTGACCTGGTCGCCGGCGCCGTAGTGGGCCTGGCGGATGGTCTCCAGTTCGGCCTCGACGTGGCGCAGATCGGCGGTGCGCGATTCGAGGTCGTTCAGCGCCTTGTCGGCATCGGCCTTGACGCGCGCCTGGTCGGCCTCGCTCTCGCTGCGCTTGAGGAACCACAGCTGGTGCTGCTTGCGCGTGGCATCGGCCTGCAGCGCGTTGTAGCGGGCCGCCACCTCGGCCTGCTTCTCCAGGCGCTCCAGGTTGGCGCCCAGCTCGCGCAGGATGTCCTCCACGCGCGTGAGGTTCTCGCGCGTGTCGCCCAGGCGGTTCTCGGTCTCGCGGCGGCGTTCCTTGTACTTGGACACGCCCGCCGCCTCCTCCAGGAACAGGCGCAGCTCCTCGGGCTTGGATTCGATGATCCGGCTGATCGTCCCCTGGCCGATGATGGCGTAGGCGCGCGGGCCCAGACCGGTGCCCAGGAACACGTCCTGCACATCGCGGCGGCGCACCGGCTGGTTGTTGATGTAGTAGCTGCTGGTGCCGTCGCGCGTGAGCACGCGCTTGACGGCGATCTCGGTGAACTGGCTCCACTGGCCGCCGGCACGGTGGTCGGCGTTGTCGAACACCAGCTCCACGCTGGAGCGGCTGGCCTGCTTGCGGGAGGTCGTGCCGTTGAAGATCACGTCCTGCATCGACTCGCCGCGCAGTTCGCTGGCACGCGACTCGCCCAGCACCCAGCGCACCGCGTCCATGATGTTCGACTTGCCGCATCCGTTCGGGCCCACCACGCCGACCAGTTGGCCGGGAAGCATGAAGTTGGTGGGTTCCGCGAAGGACTTGAAGCCCGAGAGCTTGATCGAATTGAGGCGCACGGCGGATCGGCTTTGGAAGCCAAGGTGTTGATTTGTAAGGAAAAATGCGCGAGGCGATGCGCTGCCGCCCAGCCGGGCGATGATAACGTGCAGGTATGCGCTTCCCGGCCTCTCTCCCCCCGTCCCGCGGCCGGCGCCGCGCCTGCCTGGCGCTGCCGCTGGCGGCGGTGCTCGCGGGCTGCGGCGCCTTCACCGACACGCAGCGCGCCGAACCCTACGAGGGACGCGAATGGCTGCAGTCCGGCACCAACCGCATCGCCAACCTGGCATTGCGCGACAACCTGCAGTCGGTGCAGCGCGTGCAGCTGTCGCTGTACCGGCGCAACCCGCGCGAGTGGCGCAAATGGGCCAGCAGCGCCGACGACGCCATCGCCCGCACCTGGGACGCGATCCACAACGACAGGCCCCTGCCCGAACTGCGCGGCGCCACCAGCATCGATGCGGTGCGCATGGCCTTCGAGACCGGACCGGCGCCGGCCTACCAGGGCGACCGCGTTGCGGCGCTGGTGGTGGGATGGGCGGCGATGCTCAAGCAGGCCAACGGCGACACCTGGGAGCAGACCATGATCGACGGCGTGAGCGCCGAGAACGCGTACCGTGCCGCGCGCAATTTCGAGATCTCGCTGTGGCTGCTGAGCTCGCGCGCGGGGCCCGACGGCCGGCCCCTGCTGCTGTCGACCGAGATCAGCGAGCGCGGACGCAACCTGGTGGTGGACCGGGAGCTGTCCAAGGTGGTGGGACGGCTCGACCTGCTGGCCGCCCAGGCCGACGAGAAATACCGCCGCGCCGCGCTCGATTTCAGCCAGAACTGGCTGATGGGCAGCCTGGGGCCTTTCCTGCAGATGGTGCAGCGCTGAGCAGCAACCGGCGCCGAGTTCGACCGGAAACTTGTTTCCTTTTTCCCCGATTGCGGTAATATGTTTCCGTGGACAAGAAGGAACTCCTCCAACGCCTGGCAAGCCGGCGCGACGCCCTGGGCCTCACGGGCCAGCAGGTGGCCGAGCGCGCCGGCCTGACCGAGCGCTCCATCCGCAACGCCCTGGGGGCGCAGGGCAACCCGCAGCTCTCGTCCCTGCTGGCCCTGGTCGACGCGCTGGACATGGAGCTGCAGCTCGTTCCCAAGGGCTTCGGCGCGGCCGTCACGCCCGCCGGCGATGCGGGCTACCGGCCGGTCGGCACGCGCATCGGCGACGCGCTGGCGACGGCCCATGCCGAGGGCACGCCCGCTGCGGCGCCAGCCCCGCGCCGCAGCCCGCCATGAACGTCAAGATCCTGGAGATCGCCCTGGCCGGGCGCCGCTGGGGCAAGCTGTTCCAGTACGGCGACCTGTGCCGCTTCGTGGCGGAGCCCGCCATCGTCGCCAGCCCTCCCGAGGCCGTGCTGTCGCTGTCCATGCTGGCCAGCGATGTGGCGACGCAGTCCGCGCTGTGGGCCGACCTGAAGAACCCGCTGTTCAACGCCCAGGGCGGCCGGCTGCCGGCCTGGTTCCAGAACCTGCTGCCCGAGGGCGTGCTTCGCAGCCACATCGCGCAGTTGCGCGGCTGCCGGGAGGACGACCACTTCGAGCTGCTGGCCGCCTGCGGCGGCGACCTGCCCGGCGCGGTGAGCGCCAGGCCCGTGGAGGTCGACCGCCCCACCCTGCAGCGCCTGGTCACGCAGGACCAGGATGCGCTGGAGATGTCGGTGGTGGCCAACCCGCTGCCGCAGGGCATCTCGGTGTCGGGCGTGCAGCCCAAGCTGGGGCTGGCGCGCCAGGGCGGGCGCTACACCGCGCGCACGCGCGCCGGTCCCAGCACGCGCGTGATCGCCAAGCTCCCGCTGGTCGGCCGGCCGCACATGCCGCAACTGGAAATGCTCTCGCTGCAGATGGCCGCCGCCGCGGGCGTGACGGTCTGCCATGCGGAGCTGGCGCCGCTCTCGGCCATCCATGCCGAACACAGCTACGCGCTGCCGGACGAGCCGGAGTTCCTCGCCGTGACGCGCTTCGACCGCGAGGGCGCACGCCGCATCCACTTCGAGGACTTTGCGCAGGTCCTGGCGATCGACCCGCAGGACAAGTACGGCGCCAGCTACCTCGCGATGGCCCTGGCCATGCGCGCCTTCCCGTCGCTGGGCGACGAGGCCGTGCTCGAGCTGATCCGCCGCCTGGTGGTCAACGAGCTGCTCGGCAACCCCGATGCGCACCTGAAGAACTTCGGCGTGCTGTACCCGCAGGGCACCGCGCCCCGGCTCGCGCCTGCCTACGACATCGTGGCCTACGCCGCCATGCAGGGTGCGGAGGGCCACGCGCTGCCGCTGCTGCCGCCCGCGCGCGGCACCGCACCGGCCCCGCGTCGCGGCACCCTCTTCACGCCGGCCAACGTGCGCGCCTTCTGCTTCTCGGCGGGCCTGCACGAGCCGCTCGTGCGCAAGACCATCACCGAGACGGCGCGCCTCGCCAAGGCACGCTGGCCGGCGATGCTCGAAGCCTCCAGCCTGCCAGACGCCTGGAAGGCACGGCTGCAGGCCCGCTGGGCGGCACACACTTTGCTGCACAGCGTGTCTCGAGCACGCTCCTAGAATCAAAGCGCTTTCCTCCGACGCCGGTGCCCGCGTGCCGCGCCGTCGCCTCCAACCCCTTCGGACTTCTTTCCCACCCATCCATGAGCTCTCTCAATTTCATCGGCGGCGAAAAAGGCGGCGTCGGCAAGTCGGTCACCTCGCGCCTGCTGGCCCAGTACTTCATCGACCACAGCCGCCCCTTCGTCGGCTACGACACCGACCGCTCGCACAACTCCTTCACCCGCTTCTACGAAGGCTTCGCCTCGCCGGTGGCGGTGGACAGCTTCGAGGGCCTGGACACCGTGGTCAACGGCTTCGAGCACAACCCGCAGCAGAGCGTGATCGTCGACATGGCGGCACAGACGCTGGCGCCGCTGGCGCGCTGGATCGAGGAGTCGCAACTGTTCGACGTGTTCGCCGAGATCGGCGTCCACGTGAACTTCTGGCACGTGATGGACGACGGCCGCGACTCGAGCGACCTGCTGGGCAAGCTGGTCGACACCTTCGGCAGCCGCGCCAACTACATCGTGGTGCAGAACTACGGCCGCGGCAGCGACTTCGGCCTCATGCTGGGCTCGCAGTCGCTGGCCAAGGCCACGGCCCAGGGCGCGCGGGTCATCTCGCTGCCCCGCCTGCAGGAGGCCAGCATGCGCAAGATCGACAACCGCAACACCAGCTTCTGGAAGGCCGTGAACGACAAGGAAGGCCCCGATGCGCTGGGCCTGCTGGAACGCCAGCGCGTCAAGAGCTGGCTGGCGCAGGCCTACGCGGCCTTCGACACGCTGCCCCTCTGACGCCGCACGCGCCAACGAAAACACCGCCCGAGGGCGGTGTTCTTTCTTGCGCGTGCAGGTGCAGTCGGGCTCAGGCCGTCACGAAGCGCTTGGCCGGCCGGTTGCCACGGCCGACGAGCAGGCCCAGGATGACCAGCCCGAAGACGACGAAGCAGATGAAGGACCAGTTGGCGATCGACAGGCCCAGGAAGGTCCAGTCCACCTTGCTGCAGTCGCCGCTGCCCTTGAAGATCATCGGGATCGCGCGCTGCAGCGGGAAGGTCTCGATCATCCCGTAGATGTCGCGGCCGCAGCTCGCGAACTCCGGCGGGTGCCACTGCAGCCAGGTCTGCCGCGCGGCCGTGTAGGCGCCGCCGATGGCGAACAGCAGGCCCAGCCCACCCCAGGCCTTTTGCAGGCCGTTTCGGCCCGTAGCGCCCGCCAGTGCTGCGAAGACCGCTATCAAAACAAGAGCATAGCGCTGCACCACGCACATCGGGCACGGCTCCAGGCCCACCACATGCTGCAGGTACATGCCGAAGGCCAGCATCGCCACGCAGGCGATGCAGATGAGCCAGTAGGTGCGGCGCGGGGCGCCAAAGATGAAGCTCATCGGTGCCGCCCGGCCGCCCGAAGGCACTGATGCGCCCCCTCGGGGGGCAGCGATACGCGACGCGATGAGCGTGGGGGTGAAGTCATATCCCGAGTCCTTGTTCTACGAAGACGCGCGCCTTGCGCGGGCTGGCCACCACGGTGTCGCCCTCGCGCAGCCCCAGTTCACGGTACTGCTGCGCAGAGATCTGCGCCTCGATGATGTTGCCGGAACCCGGATTGTCTGGATTCGGTTCCACGGGTTCGAGTTCCATGCGCGCGGTCGGGCCGACCACGATGGCACGGCCGATGGTGGCCACGATCCCCTGCGCATGCCCGCTGCCCGGCACGAAGCGGGTGATGTCGAAGTCGTGCGGCCGCACGTAGGCCAGGGCCTTGGCGTCCTGCGCCGTGTCCGCCTCGGCCGAGGCGATGCGCACGCCCTGCACCTCGACCTCGCCCTGGTGGGCGCGGCCGTGGAACAGGTTGACGTCGCCCAGGAAGCCGTAGACGAAGGGGCTGGCCGGGTGGTCCCACACGTCCTGCGGCGAGCCGACCTGCTCGATGCGCCCGGCATTCATCAGCACCACGCGGTCGGCCACCTCGAGCGCCTCTTCCTGGTCGTGCGTGACGAAGATGGAGGTGACGTGCAGCTCGTCGTGCAGCCGGCGCAGCCAGCGGCGCAGTTCCTTGCGGACCTTGGCGTCGAGCGCGCCGAAGGGCTCGTCGAGCAGGAGCACCTTGGGTTCCACGGCCAGCGCCCGCGCCAGGGCGATGCGCTGTCGCTGCCCGCCCGACAGCTGCGAGGGGTAGCGGTCGGCCAGCCAGTCCAGTTGCACCAGCTTGAGCAGGTCCAGCACCTTGGCCTTGATCTGCGCGTCGCTGGGCCGCTGGCCGCGCGGCTTGATGCGCAGGCCGAAGGCCACGTTCTCGAACACCGTCATGTGGCGGAACAGCGCGTAGTGCTGGAACACGAAGCCGACCTGGCGCTCGCGCACGTGCACGTCGGTCGTGTCCTCGCCGCTGAAGAGGATGCTGCCGCTGTCGGCCGTCTCCAGCCCCGCGATGATGCGCAGCAGCGTGGTCTTGCCGCAGCCCGACGGGCCCAGCAGCGCGAACAGCTCGCCCGAATCGATGTTCAGGCTGACGTCGCGCAGCGCGTGGAAATCGCCGAAGCGCTTGTTGACGTTGCGAATTTCGATGCTCATGGGGATTCCTCAAATACGGGCTTCCGTACGCGAAGGACGCGAAGATTTCGCGAAGGACGCAAAAGGAAGATCAATCTTTCAAATATCTTCTTCGCGACCTTCGCGCAACTTTCGCGTCCTTCGCGTACGGATGTCCGGTTTCCTCTCAGCCCACCGACGGCCGCTCCGGCGGCAGCTCGGAGATGGCTTTCATTTCACGGTCGTGGCGCCATTCGGCCACCGTCTTGATGACCAGGGTCACCAGCGCCAGGATGGCCAGCAGCGAGGCGACGGCGAAGGCGGCGACGGACTGGTACTCGTTGTAGAGCACCTCCACGTGCAGCGGCATGGTGTTGGTCTGGCCGCGGATGTGGCCCGAGACGACCGACACGGCGCCGAACTCGCCCATGGCCCGCGCATTGCACAGGATCACGCCGTACAGCAGGCCCCACTTGATGTTGGGCAGGGTCACGCGCCGGAAGGTCTGCCAGCCGCTCGCGCCCAGCACGATGGCGGCCTGCTCCTCGTCGGTG
>JAVHYA010000018.1 GCA_031119395.1 Pseudomonadota bacterium | reverse complement strand
CTGCTGGTGCCGCACGATCTGCGCCTGGAGGCCGGCCTGCCCCCGGCGGACTGAGGCCATGCACGCCGCGCTGCCCTTTCCCTTCCTGTCCAACCCGTTCGCCCGGCCGGCCGAGCTTCGGGTCGATGTCGATCCGGCCGAAGACCGCGGGACGCCGCTGGCCGAGCTCTACGCGCGCCTGCGCAGGCGCGGCGACCGCCTGCACGGCCTGCCCGCCTTCCGCCTTCACGACCCCCGGTTCAACGTGCACGTGCGTTCGGTGGGCGGTGAACTCCATGCGTATGTGGAAGACATGCAGCGGCAGTGTCTGGCGGGCTGCACCGTGTTCAACCGGCTCGCCGAGGTCGACCGGCGCGCGGATCGGCATCTGCGCTCCCCGCACTCGCGCTACCTGGCGGCCTACCAGCGGCTGGGCATCGCGACGGCGATCTACGGCTGGGCCCTGGGCCAGGGCATCTGCCTGATGACGGGGGCACGCCAATCGGCCGGTGCCCATGCCTTGTGGCGCAGCCTGGCACGGCGCCACGAAGCCGGATTCGTCGAGATTCGCGACAGGCAGATCACCTTCCTCGGCCGTGACGTCACGCCCGACGACCTGCAGCGGCTGGGCACCCGGATGTTCCTGCTGCCGCCGCAGTGGTCGCTCCCGCGCTTCCTCGCCGCCGTCGGCGCCCGCACGCCGCAGGCCCGAACGCCAACCGCATGAGCTAGCGCGAAAAGCGTCGTTGGCGGCGGGAAGGCGCCTGCGCAGAATCCGGCGCCCGCCTCCGCGTCGTGCTTCGTCGCATTCGTAACGACCGTGACGAATTCGGCTGCAGCGCCCGTCCCGCGTGCGCCAGCGACCGATTGCACTTTTCGGTCTTCGCGCCGGCGCTGCGCCGATCCGGTGCTGCGGACGCCTGCCCACCCGGCCCCTTGCACCAGCCGGGTGCCGGCGCCGCGACGCTGGCTCCAGCGATCGCGCAGCGCTGGCACTTGGTGGCGCACGGCGCCCGCCGCAGAGTGCGGGCATCGATCCATCCACCCATTCGCAGGAGGTTTCCATGACGACATTCGCCCCCCGCCTCGCGGCCACCGCGCTGCTCGCCGCCTTCGCCTTCGGCGCGCAGGCGCAGACCAGGGAAGTCACCATCGCGCACCAGGACATGGTGGTGCCCTGGCGCTATGCCCAGGTCACGGGGGAGATCGAGAAGAGCACGGGCTACAAGATCAACTTCCGCAAGTTCGCCGGCGGCGGCGACGTGATCCGCGCGATGGCCTCGGGCCAGGTGCAGATCGGCGAGGCCGGCTCGGCGCCGGTCGCCTCCGCGCTGTCGCAGGGCCTGCCGGTGGAGCTGGTCTGGATCCTGGACAACATCAACGACGCCGAGGCCATGGTGGCGCGCAACGGTTCGGGCGTGAACAGCCTGGCCGACCTCAAGGGCAAGAAGATCGGCGTGCCCTTCACCTCGACCACCCACTTCCACACGCTGGTCGCGCTGGAAGCCGCCAAGGTCGATCCCGCGCAGGTGAAGATCCTCAACATGCGCCCGCCCGAGATCGCCGCCGCCTGGGAGCGTGGCGACATCGACGCCACCTTCGTGTGGGACCCGGTGCTGTCCAAGGTCAAGGCCAGCGGCAAGCAGATCATCAGCTCGGGCCAGATCGCGCAGCAGACCGGCAAGGCGACCTTCGACGGCATCATCGCCAACAAGGCCTGGGCGGCGTCCAACGCCGACTTCATGGTGAAGTTCCTCTCCGCCATCGCCAAGGCCGATGCCAGCTACACGGCCGGCAAGGCGCAATGGAGCGTGGGCTCGCCGCAGGTGAAGGCGGTGGCGCAGGTCACCGGCGCCACCGAGGCCGACGTGCCGGCCGCCATGGCGCTGTACCGCTTCGTGCCGCCGGCCGAGCAGGCCTCGGCCACCTGGCTGGGCGGCGGGGCCAAGGGCGGTGCCGCGCAGTCGCTGGCGGCCACCGCCGCCTTCCTGAAGACGCAGGGCACCATCGGCAACGTGCTGCCCGACTACAGCGTGGGCGTGAACCCGGCGTACGCGGCCAAGGCCGTGGCCACGCCCTGACCGGCCGCCCCGCGCAAGGACGCACATGCAGGGACTGCACATCGAGAACGTCGGCGTGACCTACGCCGGCGACAACGGGCAGGACGTGGTGGCGCTGCAGAAGGTGGACCTCCGCTTCGCCGCCGGCGAGTTCGTGGTCGCCGTCGGCGCCTCGGGCTGCGGCAAGACCACGCTGCTGTCGTCCATCGCCGGCTTCATGTCGCCGAGCGAGGGCTACATCTTCGTCAACGGCCGGCAGGTCGACGGCCCGGGCGCGGACCGCGGCGTGGTGTTCCAGAAGCACGCGCTCATGCCCTGGCTCAACGTCATCGACAACGTCGCCTTCGGGCTGAAGATGCGCGGCATGGGCAAGGCCGAGCGGCATGCCGAGGCGATGAAGCAGGTCCGCGCCGTGGGCCTGGAGCGCTACGCCACGCAGGCGGTCTACCAGCTCTCCGGCGGCCAGCAGCAGCGCGTGGGCATCGCGCGGGCACTGGCCTCCAACCCGGCCATGCTGCTGATGGACGAGCCCTTCGGCGCGCTGGACTCGCTCACGCGCGAGCAGGTGCAGGAGTCGGTGCTGCAGATCTGGGCGCGGGAGCAGAAGCTGGTCTTCTTCATCACGCACGACGTGGAGGAGGCGCTCTTCCTGGCCACGCAGCTGATCGTGATGACGCCTTCGCCCGGCCGCGTGTCGCGGCGCTACGAACTGGACTTCGGCCGCCAGTACGTGGCCGGCGGCAACGCGCGCGCCATCAAGTCGCAGCCGGAGTTCATCCGCCTGCGCGAAGAGGTGAACCATGCCATCCACGCGGGCGCCGGTGCGGCGGCCGCGCACTGAGGGAGCCGCACCATGCGCAGTCCAGCCTCGCCGATGGCCGCCGCCCATGCGGCGCCTGCCGCACCCGCCGCATCGCACATGCATCCGCCGGCCGCCGCCCGGCCGTCCGCCCGCAAGGTCCGCGGCCACCGGCGCCCCGGCGAGGGCAGCACCACGGCCATCAGCATCGCCACCGTCATCGTGCTGTGCGTGCTCTGGTGGGCTGCCGCGGCGCTGGCCTGGCTGCCGCCGCTGGTGCTGCCCTCGCCGGCCTCGGTGTGGGACGCCTTCGTCGCCGCCGTGAAGGGCCAGGGGCAGGGCGGCAAGCCGCTGCTGGAGCACTTCCTCTGGAGTCTGGGGCGCGTGTTCGGCGCCTTCGCGCTGGCCTGCATCACGGCCATCCCGGTGGGCATCCTCATGGGCACCTCGCGCGTGATGCGCGGCGTGTTCGACCCCATCATCGAGTTCTACCGCCCGCTGCCGCCGCTGGCCTACCTGCCGCTGGTGATCATCTGGTTCGGCATCGAGGAGACCTCGAAGGTGGTGCTGATCTACCTGGCCTGCTTCGCGCCCCTGGCCGTGGCGGCCCGCGCCGGCGTGAAGTCGGTGGGCAGCGAACAGATCAACGCGGCGCTCTCGCTGGGCGCGAGCCGCTGGCAGGTGGTGCGCCACGTCGTGCTGCCGGCCGCGCTGCCCGACATCCTCACCGGCATGCGCATCGCCATCGGCTTCGGCTGGACCACGCTGGTCGCCGCCGAGATGGTGGCCGCCACGGCCGGCCTGGGGCAGCTGGTGCTCAACGCCAGCAACTTCCTGCGCACCGACGTGGTGGTGATGGGCATCATCGTCATCGGCATCGTGGCGCTGCTGTTCGACCTGCTGATGCGCCGCATCGAGGGCTGGCTGGTGCCGTGGAAGGGCCGGATGTGAGCGCAGCCGCCGCGGGCGCATCGGCTGTCTGCTATTGAATCGATAGCTGCTTGCGCAGAACCAGCGGGCGCCGCAGGCCTTTCCGGCTCGAACCTGCAGCGCAGGCATGTTCTCGCTATAACGGACCGCAGACTGCCGCCGGTGTCCCGGTCCGAGCAGGCCTGCAAGGACTTCCACCGTGAGCACCCTCTTTTCCGAACACGCGCTCGGCCCGCTGACGCTGCCCAACCGCATCGTCATCGCGCCCATGTGCCAGTACTCCGCCGAGGACGGCAACGCCGGCGACTGGCACTTCATCCACCTGGGGCAGCTCGCGTTGTCGGGTGCGGGGCTGCTCGTCATCGAGGCCACTGCGGTCGAGGCGGCCGGGCGCATCACGCCCGGCGACCTGGGGCTGTACAGCGACGACAACGAGGCCGCGCTGGCGCGGGTGCTGGCCGCCCTGCGGCGCTATTCGCCGATGCCCATCGGCATCCAGCTCGGCCACGCAGGCCGCAAGGCGTCGAGCCACGTGCCCTGGCACGGTGGCGCCAGCCTCACACCCGAGGAGGGCGCCTGGGACACGTACGCGCCTTCCGCGCTGCCGCACGCGCCGGGCGAGCCGCCGCCGCTCGCGCTGGACGACGCCGGCCTCGCGCGCGTGAAGGCCGCTTTCGTGCAGGCGGCGCAGCGCGCCGAACGGCTGGGCCTGCAGTCGATCGAGCTGCATGCGGCGCACGGCTACCTGCTGCACCAGTTCCTGTCGCCCGTGGCCAACCGGCGCACCGACGCCTACGGTGGCTCGCTGGAGAACCGCATGCGCTTTCCGCTGGAGGTGTTCGAGGCGGTGCGCGCGGCGGTGTCGCCGCACGTCGCCGTGGGCGCGCGGCTCTCGGCCACCGACTGGCTCGAAGGCGAGGCCGACACCGAAAGCTGGACCGTCGAGCAGAGCATCGCCTTCGTGCAGGCGATCGAGGCGCGCGGCGCCGACTTCATCCACGTCTCGTCGGGCGGGGTGTCGCCGCGTCAGAAGATCGCGCTCGGACCCCACTACCAGGTGCCGTTCGCCGAGCGCATCCGCGCGGCCTGCGGGCTGCCGACCATCGCCGTCGGCCTGATCACCGAGCCGGCGCAGGCCGAGGCCATCGTGGCCGACGCAAAGGCGGACTTCGTCGCTGTCGCACGCGCCATCCTGTTCGAGCCGCATTGGCCCTGGCGTGCCGCCGCCGAACTGGGCGCGAGCGTGCAGGCGCCGCCGCAGTACTGGCGCTCGCAGCCGCGCGACTTCAAGAACGTGTTCGGGCCCGACGCACGCATCGGGCAGCGCTGAGCGCGGCGCGGGCCGGCTAGGTCGAGGGCAGCAGGCGCTTCAGGTAGCGCCCCGTGTGGCTCGCCTCGGTGGCCGCCACCGTTTCGGGCGTGCCGGCCACCACCACGGTGCCGCCGCCGGCGCCGCCTTCGGGGCCCATGTCGATGAGCCAGTCGGCGGTCTTGATGACGTCGAGGTTGTGCTCGATCACGACGATGGTGTTGCCCGCGTCGCGCAGCTGGTGCAGCACCTTGAGCAGCAGCTCGATGTCGGCGAAGTGCAGGCCGGTGGTGGGCTCGTCCAGGATGTAGAGCGTGCGGCCGGTGTCGCGCTTGGACAGCTCCAGCGCCAGCTTGACGCGCTGCGCCTCGCCGCCCGAGAGCGTGGTCGCGCTCTGGCCGAGCTTGATGTAGGACAGGCCCACGTCCAGCAGCGTGCGCAGCTTGCGCTCGATGGTGGGCACGGCCTTGAGGAACTCGTGCGCGTCCTCCACCGTCATGTCCAGGATCTGCGCGATGTTGCGGCCCTTGTACTGCACCTCCAGCGTCTCGCGGTTGTAGCGCTGGCCCTTGCAGACCTCGCAGGGCACGTACACGTCGGGCAGGAAATGCATCTCCACCTTGACGACGCCGTCGCCCTGGCAGGCCTCGCAGCGCCCGCCGGCCACGTTGAAGCTGAAGCGGCCCGGGCCGTAGCCGCGCTCGCGCGCGGTGTTGGTCTCGGCCATCAGCTCGCGGATGGGCGTGAACAGGCCCGTGTAGGTGGCCGGGTTGCTGCGCGGCGTGCGGCCGATGGGCGACTGGTCGACGTTGATGACCTTGTCGAAGTACTCGATGCCCTCCACCGCCTCGTGGGGCGCCGGCTCCTCGTGCGCGCGGTACAGCGTGCGTGCCACGGCCGCGTACAGGGTGTCGTTGACCAGCGTGGACTTGCCCGAGCCCGACACGCCGGTCACGCAGGTGAGCAGGCCGACCGGGAAGGCCGCGCTCACGTTCTTGAGGTTGTTGCCGCTGGCGCCGACGATGCGGATCTCCTGCAGCTCGCCCTGCGTGGCCAGGTGCTGCGCCTCGCGCGCCGCGCGGCGCTCGGCGGCCGGGCTGGGCGGGAATTTCGACGCCCGGCGCGGCTCCGGTTCGGCCTGCCGCACCACGGGCAGCCAGGGCGTGCGGCGTGCCGGCACCTCGATCTTCCGCGCGCCCGAGAGGTACTGGCCGGTGAGCGACTGCGGGTCGGCAGCCACTTCGGCGTAGGTGCCCTGCGCCATGACCCGGCCGCCGTGGATGCCGGCGCCCGGCCCCATGTCGATCACATGGTCGGCGGCGTGGATCATGTCCTCGTCGTGCTCGACCACGATCACGCTGTTGCCGATGTCGCGCAGGTGCTTCAGCGTGCCGATCAGCCGGTCGTTGTCGCGCTGGTGCAGGCCGATGCTCGGCTCGTCCAGCACGTACATCACGCCCGTGAGGCCCGAGCCGATCTGCGAGGCGAGGCGGATGCGCTGCGCCTCGCCGCCCGACAGCGTCTCGGCGCTGCGGTCCAGGCTCAGGTAGTTCAGGCCCACGTCGTTGAGGAACTTCAGCCGCAGGCCGATCTCGCGCACGACCTTGTCGGCGATCTCGGCCTTGGACCCCTGCAGGTGCAGGCCCTGGAAGTAGGCCAGGCTGTCGCGCAGCGTCATGTGGCTGAGCTCGTAGATCGCGGCGCGGGCGGGCTGCCCGTCTTCGCCCACGGCCTGCGCATCGACCAGGAACACGTTGCGCGCCTCGCGCCGCAGCCGCGAGCCGCCGCAGTCGGGACAGGGCTGCAGGTTGCGGTAGCGGGCCAGGTCCTCGCGCACCATGACCGAGTCGGTCTCGCGGTAGCGCCGCTCCATGTTCGGGATGATCCCTTCGAAGGGATGCTTCTTGGTCAGCTTGCGGCCGGCCGAGGCGCCCGACTCCATGGTGTAGCTGAACTTGATCTCTTCCTCGCCCGATCCGTGCAGCACGACCTGCTGCACCTCGGGCGGCAGCGACTCGAAGGGGGCGTCGACGTCGAAGCTGTAGTGCTTGGCCACGCTCTCCAGCATGCTGAAGTAGTAGCCGTTGCGCCGGTCCCAGCCCTTGATGGCGCCGCTGGCGAGCGAGAGCGACGGGAAGGCCACCACCCGCGCCGGATCGAAGAACTCGCGGTGCCCCAGGCCGTCGCAGGTCGGGCAGGCGCCCACCGGCGAGTTGAACGAGAACAGGCGCGGCTCCAGCTCGGCCAGCGAGTAGTGGCACAGCGGGCAGGCGAACTTGGCGTTGAACAGGTGCTCCTGGTCCGGCCTGCCTTCGGCGCCCGTCTCCAGCGCGATCGCGCGCCCATCCGCCAGGCGCAGCGCGGCCTCGAAGCTCTCGGCCAGGCGCTGCTGCATGTCGGGGCGCGCGCGCAGGCGGTCGATCACCACGTCGATGTCGTGCTTCTCGGTCTTCTTGAGCTTGGGCAGGTCGTTGTACTCGTAGGTCTGCCCGTCGACGCGGAAGCGCACGTAGCCGCCGGCCTGCATCTCGGCGAAGAGCTCGAGGAACTCGCCCTTCTTCTCGCGCGCCACCGGCGCCAGGATCATCAGACGCGGCTCGCCGGGGATCGCCAGCACCGCATCCACCATCTGGGACACGGTCTGCGCCTGCAGCGGCAGGTGGTGGTCGGGGCAATAGGGCGTGCCGGCGCGCGCGAACAACAGGCGCAGGTAGTCGTGGATCTCGGTGACGGTGCCGACCGTGGAGCGCGGGTTGTGGCTGGTGGCCTTCTGCTCGATGCTGATGGCGGGCGACAGGCCCTCGATCAGGTCGACGTCGGGCTTGTCCATGAGCTGCAGGAACTGCCGCGCATAGGCCGACAGGCTCTCGACGTAGCGGCGCTGCCCCTCGGCGTACAGCGTGTCGAAGGCCAGGCTGGACTTGCCCGAGCCCGACAGGCCGGTGATCACCACCAGCTTGTTGCGCGGGATGTCGAGGTCGACGTTCTTGAGGTTGTGCGTGCGCGCCCCCCGGATGCTGATGCGCTGCTGCGCCAGCAGGCGGCCGAGGTAGGCGTCGTCGTCGAGTGGGGCTCGGTCGGGGGCGTTCACGGGCGGAAGGCGGTCGGTGCGGGGCAACCGGGCATGATAGACCGCCGCGCCCTTCAGCGCACCGGCCCGGGTTCGCCGGCCGGCGGCGGGTCGGCCGCCGGGGCTTCGTGCACCGGCGGCGCGGCCGGCGCGGCGATCGCGTTCGCCACCATGTGCTCCGCCAGCGCCTCGTACAGCGGCCGGCTGATCATGCGCGACACCAGGCTGGCCAGCATGGCGCTGGCCATCAGGCTGAGCACCATCGAGTGGCCGTCCACCATCTCCATGACGATGATGAAGGCGGTGAGCGGCGCCTGCGTCACCGCGGCCAGGAAGCCGGCCATGCCCATCGCGATCAGCGCCGGCCCGAGGTCGGCGCTGACCAGGTGCGCGACGCCGTCGCCGATGCCCGCGCCGATCGACAGCGAAGGCGCGAAGATGCCGCCCGGCACGCCGCACCAGGCCGTGACCCAGGTGGCGATGAACTTGAGCAGGGTGTAGAGCGGCGTGAGCTCGTCGTGGCCGGCCAGCATCTGCTTGACCGCCTCCGAGCCGGCGCCGAAGGTCACGCCGCCGGTGACCAGCCCGATCACCGCGATGAGCAGGCCGCCCGCGGCTGCGAAGCGCACCGGCCAGCGCGCGCGCCAGCGGTTGAGCCGCTCGGGCGCGCCGGTGAGCGAGGCGATCATCACCCGCGCGAACAGCCCGCCGGCCACGCCCGCCAGCAGCGCCACCAGCAGGCCGGGCGCCAGGATGTCCCAGCCCAGGCGCGGCACCTTGATGACGCCGAAGTAGCTGAGGTTGCCGAAGGCCGACACCGCCACCAGGCCGGCCAGGACGATGGCCGTGATGATCACGCCGCTGGCGCGCGCCTCCAGCCGGCCCGCCAGTTCCTCGATCGCGAACACCACGCCGGCCAGCGGCGCATTGAAGGCTGCCGCGATGCCGGCCGCGCCCCCCGCGATCAGCAGCGCGCGGGTGTCGATCGTCGAATTGGGCGAGAGCCAGCGCCTCGCATGCTGCATGACGCCCGCCGCCACCTGCACCGAGGGCCCCTCGCGGCCGATCGACAGGCCGCCGGCGAAGCCCGCCACGCCCAGCCCCACCTTGGCCAGCGTGAGGCGCAGCGAGGCGAAGCGCCCGCGCCGCTCGGGCGGAAGCGCCGGATCGAGCGCCGCCTTGATCTGCGGGATGCCGGAGCCAGCCGCGCCGGGGAACCAGCGGCGCGTGATCCACACGATGCCGGCCGTGAGCGCCGGCGTCCACAGCAGGATGAGCCAGGCATGGCTGCCGTGGATCGCCTCGAAGAGGCCGAAGGCCCAGTCCGCCGCCACCGTGAAGCCGACCACGAAGAGGCCCGCGAAGATGGCGTAGCCCAGCACGATCGCGCGGTCCAGCCACAGGCGCCAGCTCGACAGCTCGCTGCGCAGGTTCTCGAAGAAATCCGGTTCGTGGTTCATCGGCGAAAGGGCGATTGTGCAGGGATGCACGCCCCGGCCGGTGTCGGCCCGCGGCGCATCCGGCGGCGGCGGGCGCATCGGGCACAATTGCCGGTTCGTCTTCCGATTCCTTCCTCTTTTCTCATTCATCAGGGGCAGCGCACATGGCATCCGTCAACAAAGTCATCCTCGTCGGCAACCTCGGCCGCGATCCCGAAACCCGCACCTTCCCCAGTGGCGACCAGGTCTGCAACGTGACCCTGGCCACCACCGACAAGTGGAAGGACAAGCAGTCCGGCGAGATGCGCGAAGCCACCGAGTGGCACCGTCTCGTGTTCAACGGCCGCCTGGCCGAGATCGCCGCGCAGTACCTGCGCAAGGGCTCGCAGATCTACGTCGAGGGCCAGATCCGCACCCGCAAGTACCAGGACAAGGACGGCGTCGAGAAGTACGCCACCGACATCCGCGTCGACCAGATGCAGATGCTCGGCAGCCGCCAGGGCCAGGGCGCCCCCGCGGGCGGTGGTGACGACGACGGTTACGGCGGCGGTGGTGGTGGCTACGGCGGTGGCGGCGGCGGTTACTCGCGCGCGCCTGCCGCAGCGCCGCGTGCCCCCGCGCCGCGCGCACCCGCCCCGGCCCCCCAGCGCTCGTCGACCGGCTTCGACGACATGGACGACGACATTCCGTTCTGAGTTCGACGCACCGAACGGTCGCTCCAGCCAAGGCCCGCGCTTGATCGCAAGCGCGGGCCTTTTTCCTGGGCCGCGGGACCGCGGCAGCACCACCTTCCGGACGCGAAGCAGTGCACGACTACACTTGCGCCCCGCCCGCAGCGTTCCGCCTGCGGGCGTTCTCGCATCCAAGGAGCAATTTTGAATCGCGTTGAGTTCATCGAGAAGATCGTCGCCGCCCATGGCGTGTCCAAGGCCGAAGCGGGCCGCATCCTGGAAACCGTGACCAGCACCATCGTCGGTGCCGTGAAGAAGGGCGACAGCGTGTCGCTGGTCGGCTTCGGCACCTTCAAGCAGGTGTCGCGTGCCGCGCGCACGGGCTTCAACCCCCAGGCCGGCGAGAAGATCAAGATCGCGGCGCAGAAGGTGCCGAAGTTCGTCGCCGGCGCAGCCTTCAAGGCCGCGGTCGACCCGAAGGCCGCCAAGCGCAAGGCCGACAAGGCCGCTGCTGCCAAGCCCGCGAAGAAGGCACCGGCCAAGAAGGCCGCCAAGAAGTAATCGGCCGCCGCCGATGCGTCGCGAAGGCCCCTCCCCGGGGCCTTTTTCTTTTGGAGCGCGCCCTACGCATTCGGTGGGAGTGTTTGCGCCAGGGCATGGCCCTGCCGGCGCCATCGGCCTAAACTGCCGGCCACAGGGAGCGGGTCCACAGCAGGAGTGCGCAATGTTGGAACACGCGACGGTGCCGGCGCCCCGCGCCGGCGGATGGCAGGGGTTCATCGGCCGGCACGACGAGGGCTACCTCGCGCTGGTCGCGCTCGGCGGGGCGGTGTGCTTCGGCGTGATCGCCGTGGGCATGCTGCTGCTGGTGGCGGTCGGCGTGCTGCCGCGCTGAGCGGCGCGGCCCGGCGAGCCGCAAGAAGAAAAGCCGATGGCCTCGCGGCCACCGGCTTCGTGGGCGAGGCCCCGTGCCGAGCTCAGGCGAGGTCGAAGCGGTCCAGGTTCATCACCTTGGTCCAGGCGGCCACGAAGTCCTTCACGAACTTCTCCTGGCCGTCGGCGCTGCCGTAGACCTCGGCCAGCGCGCGCAGCACGGCGTTGGAGCCGAACACCAGGTCGACACGCGTGCCGGTCCACTTCGCGGCACCGGTCTTGCGGTCGCGGCCCTCGAACAACCCTTCGGCGGCCGAGCTCGGCGTCCACTCGGTCCCCATGTCCAGCAAGTGGACGAAGAAGTCGTTGCTGAGCTGGCCGGGCCGGTCGGTGAACACGCCGTGCGCGCCGCCGTCGGCGTTGGCCCCCAGCACGCGCAGGCCGCCGACGAGCACCGTCATCTCGGGCGCCGTGAGCGTGAGCAGCTGCGCCTTGTCGACCAGCAGCGCCTCCGCCGGCACCACATAGCGGCCCTTGAGGTAGTTGCGGAAGCCGTCCGCCACGGGCTCCAGCGGCGCGAAGGAGGCGACGTCGGTCTGCTCCTGCGAGGCGTCGGCGCGGCCGGGCGCGAAGGGCACCGTGACGGCCTGGCCCGCATCGGCGGCGGCTTTCTCGACGGCCGCGCTGCCGGCCAGCACGATCAGGTCGGCCAGCGAGATCGCCTTGCCGCCCTGGTTGAAGCCCGCGCGGATGCCCTCGAGCACGTGCAGCACCCGTTGCAGCTGCTGCGGCCGGTTCACGGCCCAGTCCTTCTGCGGCGCGAGGCGGATGCGCGCGCCGTTGGCGCCGCCGCGCTTGTCCGAGCCGCGGAAGGTCGAGGCCGAGGCCCAGGCGGTCGACACCAGTTCCGCCACCGTGAGGCCCGAGGCCAGCACCTGGGCCTTGAGGGCGGCCACGTCGGCGTCGGTCACCAGGGGATGGTCGACCGCCGGCAGCGGGTCCTGCCAGATGAGTTCCTCGGCCGGCACTTCGGGCCCGAGGTAGCGGGCGCGCGGGCCCATGTCGCGGTGCGTGAGCTTGAACCAGGCGCGGGCGAAGGCGTCGGCGAACTGGTCGGGGTTGGCCAGGAAGCGGCGCGAGATCTTCTCGTAGGCCGGGTCGAAGCGCAGCGACAGGTCGGTCGTGAGCATCGTCGGCAGCTGCTTCTTCGTCGCGTCGAAGGCATGCGGGATGGTGGGCTGGGCGTTCTTCGCGACCCACTGGTGCGCGCCGGCCGGGCTCTTGGTGAGTTCCCACTCGAAGCCGAAGAGGTTCTCGAAGAAGTTGTTGCTCCAGCGCGTGGGCGTGGTGGTCCACGTCACCTCCAGGCCGCTGGTGATCGCATCGGCGCCCACGCCGCTGCCGTGCTTGTTGTGCCAGCCGAAGCCCTGCTGCGCCAGCTCGCCGGCCTCCGGTTCGGGGCCGACGTTGTCGGCCGAGGCCGCGCCGTGCGTCTTGCCGAAGGTGTGGCCGCCGGCGATCAGGGCGACGGTCTCCTCGTCGTCCATGGCCATGCGGCCGAAGGTGTCGCGGATGTCCTTGGCGGCGGCCACGGGATCGGGCTTGCCGTCCGGTCCCTCGGGGTTGACGTAGATCAGGCCCATCTGCACGGCGGCCAGCGGGTTCTCCAGGTCGCGGGTGTGCGGCACCTGGCTGTCGTCGTCCTTGACCAGCACGCCGTGCCGGTCCGGCGCGCCGGGCGAGCCTTGCGAATAGCGGATGTCGCCGCCCAGCCATTTCGTCTCGCGGCCCCAGTACACGTCCTGGTCGGGCTCCCAGGTGTCGGCGCGGCCGCCGGCGAAGCCGAAGGTCTTGAAGCCCATGGTCTCGAGCGCGACGTTGCCGGTCAGCACCATCAGGTCGGCCCAGGAGATCTTGCGGCCGTACTTCTGCTTGATCGGCCACAGCAGGCGGCGCGCCTTGTCCAGGCTCACGTTGTCGGGCCAGCTGTTCAGGGGCGCGAAGCGCTGCTGCCCGCGGCCGGCGCCGCCGCGGCCGTCACCGATGCGGTAGGTGCCCGCGCTGTGCCAGGCCATGCGGATGAACAGGCCGCCGTAGTGGCCGAAGTCGGCCGGCCACCAGTCCTGGGAGTCGGTCATCAGCGCGGCGAGGTCCCTCTTCAGCGCGGCGTAGTCGAGCGTCCTGAATTCCTCGGCATAGTCGAAGTCCGCGCCCATCGGGTCGGACTTGGCCGAGTGCTGGCTCAGCAGGTCCAGCCGAAGCTGCTTGGGCCACCAGTCGCGGTTGGTGGTGCCGCCGCCGGCGGTCTGGTGGAAGGGGCATTGGGCTTCGGTCTTGTCGCTGCTCATGGGCGGCTCCTGGCGCTGGGGTCGTGAGAAGGGTGAACCCGGATTCTGGGCGAGGCCGGGCGACAAGGCGATTAAAAACAACCTATGCCGGGCATAGGAAATGCCGCCTCCCCCGGGGCGGGCGCTCAGCGGCGGAAGCCGTCGAAGCCGTCCACCGGTTCGAAGCGTCGCCCGCGCACCAGCAGGCGCAACGGCCCGGGCATCACGCGCTCGCGTTCGGCATGCAGCGGGTCGCCGGGGTAGGCCATGGTCGTCATCCCCTCGACCTGGCAGACATGCGGGCGCACCGTGTGGGGCGGCCGGGCCGCCGTCTCGGCCAGCAGGCTGGCCACGTCCGCCGCGCGGCCGAGCTGCGCGAGGCTCATGATCTGCGGCGGCACCAGCGCGATCTCTGCGTCCCAATAGCGCTGCAGCGCGTCGTACGGGCGCATCCACACGCTGTGCACCGCCTCGTGGTTGTCGTGCGTCGCCTCCTGGCCCTCGGGCAGGGCGGCAACGAAGAAGCGGGTGTCGAAGCGCCTGCCGGGCGAGGAGACGGAGTTCTCCGGCGTGATCCAGCGCGCGAAGGGATGCAGCGCAGCGGCGCAGAGCTGCAGGTCCTGGCGTGCCACCCAGCTGTCGAAGCGCTCGTCCACCGGTGCGCGTGCGGCGGCCACGACGTCCGGCTCGCCGCGGGCGAAAAGCACGCCGCATTCCTCCAGGGCCTCGCGCACGGCGGCCACGTGCAGCGCCACCGCCGCGTCCTCGCCGAGCTCCGGCTCGTGCAGGCGGGCGCGCAGCGCAGGGGGCGCGAGGTCCAGATGCGCACGCAGGCCCGGCGCCGCATCGGCCGCATCGACCTTGCCGCCCGGGAACACGTAGGAGCCGCCGTGCACGTCGGAGCCGGCGTGGCGCTGGATCATGAACACCTCCAGCCCGGCCGGTCCGTCGCGCACCATCAGCACCGTGGCCGACGCACGGATGGCCACGGGCGGGAGAGAGGGATCGGGGCTGGGCATGCAGTCTCCTGGCGCGCCGAGGAGGGGCGGCGGGCGCATTCTGCATGGGCCGCGCGGGGCCGGCTGACACGTCCGCGTCTGCGCCCTGCCGTCGCGGGCACGCGCCGGCCATGCCCTCGCTTCGCAGCGCCGTCCTACATGCTGCACCGCCGCATTCTTCTAAGTTCTTCCCATCACACGTCAGGACACAGCGAGGGACCCATGCAAGTCGAGGAAGGCCAACCCCATCCCCTGGGAGCCACGTACACCGGCGAAGGGGTGAATTTCGCCGTGTTCTCCGCCCACGCCACCCGCGTCGAGGTCTGCATCTACGACGAGGCCGGCGAGAACGAGATCGGACGCGTGACGCTGCCCGAGTACACGGACGAGGTCTGGCACGGCCATGTGCCCGGCCTGCTGCCCGGCGCCCGCTACGGCCTGCGCGTGCACGGCCCCTACGAGCCGGAGAACGGCCACCGCTTCAACCCCAACAAGCTGCTGCTCGACCCCTACGCGAAGGCGCACATGGGCGAGCTGATCTGGGGGCCGGAGCTGTTCGGCTACACCGTCGGCCACGAGGACGGCGACCTGAGCTTCGACGAGCGCGACAGCGCGCACCTGGTGCCCAAGTGCGTGGTGGTGGACTCGCGCTTCGCCTGGGAGCAGCCGGAAGGCCCGCGCGTGCCCTGGGACCGCACCATCGTCTACGAAACCCATGTGCGCGGCCACACCATGCGGCACCCGGCCGTGCCCGAGCACCTGCGCGGCACCTTCGCCGGCTTCGCGAACGACGAGGTGCTGCGCCACATCCGCGAACTCGGCGTGACCAGCATCGAGCTGCTGCCGGTGCAGCGCTTCGTCTCGCAGTCCTTCCTCGAGGAGAAGGGCCTGAAGAACTACTGGGGCTACGACACCCTGGGCTTCTTCGCGCTCAAGCCGCGCTACCTGCACGAGCCGAGCATCGACGAGTTCAAGCGCATGGTCGACCGCATCCATGCACACGGCCTGGAGCTGATCCTCGACGTGGTCTACAACCACACGCCCGAAGGCAACGAACTCGGCCCGACGATTTCCTTCAAGGGCATCGACAACGCGAGCTACTACCGGCTGATGCCCGGCGGCCCCGACGGGGAAGGCGGCCCCGGTGCGCGCTACTACATCAACGACACCGGCACCGGCAACACGCTCAACCTCAGCCACCCGCGGGTGCTGCAGATGGTGACCGACAGCCTGCGCTACTGGGTCACCGAGATGCATGTCGACGGCTTTCGCTTCGACCTGGCAACCATCCTGGCGCGCGAGACCTACGGCTTCGACGAAGGCGGCGGCTTCCTCGACAGCTGCCGGCAGGACCCGGTGCTCTCCAGCGTCAAGCTCATCGCCGAACCGTGGGACTGCGGCCCGGGCGGCTACCAGGTGGGCGGCTTCCCGCCGGGCTGGGCCGAGTGGAACGACCGCTTCCGCGACACGGTGCGCGCCTTCTGGAAGGGCGACGAGGGCATGGCGCCCGCGCTCGCCGGCTGCATGACCGCCAGCGCCGACCGCTTCAACCGGCGCGGACGCCGGCCCTGGGCCAGCGTCAACTTCATCACCGCGCACGACGGCTTCACGCTGGCCGACCTGACCAGCTACAACGAGAAGCACAACGACGCCAACGGCGAGGACAACCGGGACGGCCACTCCGACAACCGCAGCTGGAACTGCGGCGCCGAAGGGCCGACCGACGACGCCGAGGTGAACGCGCTGCGCGCGCGCCAGCGCCGCAACCTGCTGGCCACGCTGCTGCTGGCGCAGGGCACGCCCATGCTGCTGGGCGGCGACGAGTTCGGCCGCACGCAGCAGGGCAACAACAACGCCTACTGCCAGGACAACGAGATCTCCTGGTTCGACTGGGAGGGCATCGACGACGCGGGACGTTCGCTGATCGCCTTCGTGCAGCGCCTCACGCAGCTGCGGCGCGACCTGCCCGTGCTGCGGCGCAACCGCTTCCTCACCGGGGCCTTCGACGAGGAGCTGCAGCTGCGCGACGTCACCTGGCTGGCCTGCGACGGCAGCCAGATGGAGCAGCCGCATTGGGACGACCCGCGCACGCGCTGCTTCGGCATGCTGCTCGAAGGGCACGCGCGCGCCACCGCCATCGCCCGCCGTGGTCCGGACCAGAGCGTCCTGCTGGTCTTCAACGGCTGGGAGGATGCGATCGACTTCGTGCTGCCGCCCGCCAGCGACGGTGCGCAATGGCGGCTGGAGATCGACACCGCGCAGGAGCCGCCCCGCCCGGGCGAGCGCTTCGAGGCCGGCAGTTCGTACACCGTCACCGCGCGCTCGATGCTCGTGCTGGTGGCCGCATGAGCCCGCGCACCGGTGCCGAATGCGATTCTGCAATCGGCCCGCAGCGCCCGCCCGGCGGGCGTTGGCGCCAAACTCGTCACGAACGTGACGATCTGCCGATGAGGGGCATCGTCCGACAGGACCCTCAGGCGAACCCCGCCGCGTGGCCGCGCGGCGGCGGCCTATAACCGGGTTCCGTTCCCGCTCCTCCATGCCGATCACCCACGCCCCCCTTTCGCCCGCCGACCTGCACCTCTTTCGCGAGGGGACGCACACGCGCCTGCACGAACGCCTGGGCGCCCACCTGCAGCCGCGCGGTGGCGTGCACTTCGCCGTCTGGGCACCGAATGCGCGCCAGGTGCACGTGATCGGCGACTGGAACTACTGGAGCGACGCCGATGCGCTGCAGGTGCGTGACGACGGCAGCGGCATCTGGGAAGGCACCGTGGCCCAGGCGCAGCCCGGACAGACCTACAAGTACCGCATCGTCGGCCCCGAGGGGCAGACGCTCGAGAAGGCCGACCCCTTCGCCTTCCAGACCGAGCTGCCGCCGGCGACGGCATCGCGCATCTGGGGCGGCGCCCACGCCTGGACCGATGCGGAATGGATGGTGGGCCGCGCCGCGCGCAATGCGCTGGATGCGCCGGTCGCCATCTACGAGGTGCACCCGGGCTCCTGGCAGCGGCAGGACGGCGAGTTCCTGGGCTGGCGCGAGCTGGCCGTGCGGCTCGCCGCCTACGTGAAGGACATGGGCTTCACGCACGTGGAGCTGATGCCCGTCACCGAGCACCCGTTCTATGGCTCCTGGGGCTACCAGACCACCGGCTACTTCGCGCCCACGGCGCGCTACGGCACGCCGGAGGACTTCATGGCCTTCGTGGACCACCTGCACCGGCAGGACATCGGCGTCATCCTCGACTGGGTGCCCTCGCACTTCCCCACCGACGCGCACGGGCTGGCGCAGTTCGACGGCACGCACCTGTACGAGCATGCCGACCCGCGCCAGGGCTTCCACCCCGAGTGGAACTCGGCCATCTTCAACTACGGCCGGCACGAGGTGCGCAGCTTCCTGCTCTCGTCGGCCATGTACTGGCTGGAGCATTTCCACATCGACGGCCTGCGCGTGGACGCCGTGGCCTCGATGCTCTACCTCGACTATGCGCGCGGGCCGGGTCAGTGGATCCCCAACGTGCACGGCGGACGCGAGAACCTGGAGGCGGTGCATTTCCTGCGCGACCTCAACCGCGCCGTCTACCGCGACCATCCCGACACCTTCACCGTGGCCGAGGAATCGACGGCCTGGCCGATGGTCTCGCGCCCCACCGAGATGGGTGGCCTGGGCTTCGGCATGAAGTGGAACATGGGCTGGATGCACGACACGCTGGCCTACCTCAAGGAGGAGCCGGTGCATCGCCGATGGCACCACCACCGGATGACCTTCTCGCTGGTCTACGCCTTCAACGAGAACTTCGTGCTGCCGCTCTCGCACGACGAGGTGGTGCACGGCAAGGGCTCGCTGGTCAACAAGATGCCGGGCGACGACTGGCAGCAGTTCGCCAACCTGCGCGCCATGCTGGGCTACATGTGGGCGCATCCGGGCAAGAAGCTGCTCTTCATGGGCGGTGAGTTCGGCCAGCGCCGCGAATGGACGCACGACGGCGAACTCGAGTGGTGGGTCACCGGCCTGCCCGGCCACGGCGGCACTCAGCGGCTGGTGCGCCAGCTCAACGATGCCCTGCGCGGCGAGCCGGCCCTGCACGAACTCGATTTCTCGGGCGAGGGCTTCGAATGGATCGAGGCCGACGACGCCCAGCACAGCGTCTATGCCTTCCTGCGCAAGGGCCGCGATGGCGCGGCGCCGGTGCTGGTGGTCAGCAACTTCACGCCCGTGCCGCGCGAGAACTACCGCCTCGGCGTGCCGCACGCCGGCCGCTGGACCGAGCTCCTCAACAGCGACGCGCGCGAGTTCGACGGCTCCGGCTGGGGCAACCTGGGGGCCGTCGATTCGGCGCCGGTGCCCTCCCACGGCCGTCCGCAGTCGGTGGTGCTGTCGCTGCCGCCCCTGTCCACGCTGTACCTGAAAGGACCGGCCTGAGGTGCTTGGCACCGCTCCGGGCATCGTTCATGCTCCGGGGCAGCCATGCACCGAGCCGGCCCGCCACGAGACCTGACGACATGCAACTGACCCAGCCCTCCGTGATTCCCATCGGCGTGTCCGACGGCCGCCAGCGCGCCGTGATCGACGCGGTGCTCCCCAACGTGGACAACGGCCGCTTCGCCGCCAAGTGCGTCGCCGGCGAGCCTTTCCACGTCGAGGCGCACTGCTTCGCCGAGGGCCACGACGTGCTGCGGGTCGTGCTGCAGTGGCAGCGCGAGGGCGAGGCCCGCAGCGCCGAAGTGCCGATGAAGCTCAAGTGGAACGACGAGTGGCATGCGGAATTCACGCCCCCCACGCCGGGCCGCTACCGCTACACCGTCACGGCCTGGGTCGATGCCTTCGAGTCCTGGCACCACGAGCTCGAACGCCGGGTCGACCCCGAGGACATCCGCATCGCGGCGCGCGTGGGCGCGGCCGAGATCCTGGCCGCCGCCGGCCGCGCGGCGTCCACCCATGCGCAGGACGCGAAGCTGCTGCGCGAGTGGGCCGCCGCGCTCGAGGCCGGCGCCGCCGACCGTGCGCTCGATGCGGTCGAGCTCAAGGCCCGTGCGCTCGACCCGGCGCTCGCCGAGGTGGCGCAGCGCCACCCCGACCGCCAGCACGCGACCACCCTGGCGCCCGGTTTCCCGCTCGTGGCCGACCGGTTGCGCGCGCGTTTCTCGACCTGGTACGAACTCTTCCCGCGCTCCGCCTCGCCCGAGCCCGGGCGGCACGGCACGCTGCGCGACGTCGAGGCACAGCTGCCGCGCATCGCGAAGATGGGCTTCGACGTGCTGTACTTCCCGCCCATCCACCCGATCGGGCGCCTCCAGCGCAAGGGCCGCAACAACGCGCTGGTGACCGAGCCCGGCGACGTCGGCAGCCCCTGGGCCATCGGCGCCCAAGAGGGCGGCCACAAGGACATCCTGCCCGCGCTGGGCACGCACGAGGACTTCCGCCGCCTGGTCAAGGCCGCACGCGCGCAGGGCCTGGAGCTGGCGCTGGACATCGCCTACCAGTGCGCGCCCGACCACCCCTACGTCAAGCAGCACCCGGCCTGGTTCAAGTGGCGGCCCGACGGCACGGTGCAGTACGCCGAGAACCCGCCCAAGAAGTACCAGGACATCTACCCCTTCAACTTCGAGAGCGAGGACTGGCCCGCGATGTGGGCCGAGCTCAAGAGCGTGCTGGACCACTGGATCGCGCAGGGCGTGGCCGTGTTCCGCGTCGACAACCCGCACACCAAGGCCTTTCCCTTCTGGGAATGGGCGATCACCGAGGTCAAGCGCCAGCATCCCGAGGTGATCTTCCTGGCCGAGGCCTTCACCCGGCCCAAGGTGATGCACCGCCTGGCCAAGCTCGGCTTCACGCAGTCGTACACCTACTTCACCTGGCGCAACGACAAGCAGGAACTCACCGAGTACTTCACGGAGCTCAGCACCGCGCCGGGGCTGGACTACTTCCGCCCCAACGTGTGGCCCAACACGCCCGACATCCTGCACGAGTCGCTGCAAAGCGGCTCGGATGCGCAGTTCCGGCTGCGGCTGGTGCTGGCCGCCACCCTCAGCGCCAGCTACGGCATCTACGGGCCGGCCTACGAGCTGAAGGAACACCTGCCGCGCAATCCGGGCAGCGAGGAGTACCTCGATTCCGAGAAGTACCAGATCCGCCAGTGGGACCTCCAGCGCCCCGACAGCCTGGAGGGCTTCATCGCCCACGTCAACGCCATCCGCCATGCGCATCCCGCGCTGCAGCGCAACGACGGCCTGAAGTTCCTGTCCATCGACAACGACCAGCTGCTGGCGTACATGAAGACCAGCCCCGACGGCCAGGACATCGTCGTCACCGTGGTCAACCTCGACCCCTGGAACACGCAGACCGGCTGGCTCGCGCTCGACCCCGCGCTCCTCGGCGTGGAGGACGACCAGTGGTTCCTCATGGACGACCGGCTGGGCGGCCAGCGCTTCCGATGGCGCGGCCACCACCACTACATCCAGCTCAACCCCTGGCAGGCGCCGGCGCACGTGATGCAGGTGCGCCGCCGCGTGCGCAGCGAGCGCGATTTCGACTACTTCCAGTGAACGACAAGAACGAAGGAATGGAGGCCGCATGAACGCTCCCGTGCCGCGCCTGGCGCTCGAGACCGCCGAGGTCGACACCTCGCAGGACCCGAACTGGTACCGCGATGCGGTGATCTACCAGCTCAACGTCAAGGCCTTCTACGACACCAACGGCGACGGCATCGGCGACTTCAAGGGCGTCACGGCCAAGCTCGACTACGTCAAGGAACTGGGCGTCAACACCATCTGGCTGATGCCCTTCTACCCCTCGCCGCTGCGCGACGACGGCTACGACATCGCCGAGTACAAGGACGTCAACCCGCAGTACGGCACGCTCGAGGACTTCCGCGAGATGCTCGACGAGGCCCACAAGCGCGGCCTGCGCGTCATCACCGAGCTGGTCATCAACCACACCTCGAACGACCACCCCTGGTTCCAGGCCGCGCGCAAGGCGCCGCCGGGCTCGCCCGAGCGCGACTTCTACGTCTGGAGCGACACCGACCAGATCTACCAGGGCACGCGGATCATCTTCACCGACACCGAGACCTCGAACTGGACCTGGGACCCGGTGGCCAAGCAGTACTTCTGGCACCGCTTCTTCAGCCACCAGCCGGACCTCAACTTCGACAACCCGGCGGTGCTGGAGGCGGTGTTCGACGTCATGCGCTTCTGGCTGGACATGGGCGTGGACGGCTTCCGGCTCGATGCGATTCCCTACCTGGTCGAGCGCGACGGCACCAGCAACGAGAACCTGCCCGAGACGCATGCGGTCATCAAGAAGATCCGCGCCGCGATCGACGCCGAGTACGAGGGCCGCTTCCTGCTGGCCGAGGCCAACATGTGGCCCGAGGACGTGCGCGAATACTTCGGCGACGGCGACGAATGCCACATGGCCTACCACTTCCCGCTGATGCCGCGGATGTACATGGCCATCGCGCAGGAGGACCGTGACCCGATCGTCGAGATCATGCAGCAGACCCCGGACATCCCCGAGGGCTGCCAGTGGGCGATCTTCCTGCGCAACCACGACGAGCTCACGCTCGAGATGGTCACCAGCCGCGAGCGCGACTACATGTACACGACCTACGCGTCGGACCTGCGTGCGCGCATCAACCTGGGCATCCGCAGGCGCCTGGCGCCGCTGATGGACAACGACAAGGACAAGATCAAGCTGATGAACGGCATGCTGCTGTCCATGCCCGGCTCGCCCATCATCTACTACGGCGACGAGATCGGCATGGGCGACAACGTGTTCGTGGGCGACCGCAACGGCGTGCGCACACCGATGCAGTGGGCGCCCGAGCGCAACGCCGGCTTCTCGCGCGCCGACCCGCAGCGCCTGTACCTGCAGCCCATCATGGACGCGATGTACGGCTACGAGGCCGTCAACGTCGAGGCCCAGATGCGCGACAACAGCTCGCTGCTGCACTGGACGCGTCGCATGCTGGCCGTGCGCAAGACCAGCAGCGCCTTCGGCCGCGGCAGGAAGACCTTCCTCAAGCCCGGCAACCGCAAGGTGCTGGCCTACCTCAGCGAGTACGGCGACGACGTCATCCTCACCGTCTTCAACCTCTCGCGCGCGGCGCAGCCGGTGGAGCTGGAACTGGGCGCGTTCAAGGGGCGGGTGCCGGTCGAGATGCTGGGCCGCACCACCTTCCCGCCCATCGGCGAGCTGCCCTACCTGCTCACGATGCCCTCGTACGGCTTCTTCTGGTTCCGGCTGGCGACCGACGTGCCGCAGCCCACCTGGCACCAGGAAGGGCGGCCCCTGCGCGACCTGTCGACGCTGGTGCTCTTCGACGGCTGGGGCAGCCTGTTCCGCGAGAAGGTCATGCCCTGGCGCATGGCCATGGCCGACCGCCTGCGCGAGCAGTTCGAGGTGCAGGTGCTGCCGCATCACCTGCAGGGCCAGCGCTGGTACGCCGCCAAGACCGACACCATCGAACGCGCCGCATTGGTCGAGCATGCGGTGTGGCCGCACCGCGACCGGCAATGGGTGCTGCCGCTGCTGGACGTGCGCAGCGCCGGCGGCAGCGCGCGCTACTTCATGCCGCTGGCCATCGTGTGGGAAGACGTGGACGACGAGCGCATCGGGCCCTTTGCCCCCGCCGTGGTCGCCAAGGTGCGCCAGCAGGCGCAGGTGGGGCTGATGGGCGATGCACTGTTCGACCCCGAGTTCTGCCGCGCCGCGGCCGTCGCCATGGTGCAGGGGCTGGTGCTGCCCGCCGCGCAGGGCGAGGTGCGCTTCACCGCCTCCGAGGAACTGCGCCGCGTGGCGGCCGAGGACATCGAGGCGCTGGAGGTCAGCCGCCCGACCGTCGCCAGCAGCAACACCGCGGTGACGCTGGGCGACCAGCTCTTCCTCAAGTGCTACCGCCAGGTGCGCGACGGCCTCAACCCCGAACTGGAGATCGGCCGCTACCTCACCGACGTGGCGCGCTTCGCCAATGCGGTGCCGGTGGCCGGCGCGATCGAATACCACGGCGCCGACGGACAGGTGCTCACGCTGGGCTTGCTGCAGGCCTACGTGCCCAACCAGGGCGATGCCTGGGAATACACGCTGGCCTACCTGGAGCGGGTGCTGGCCGAGCGCCAGGTGGCGCCCGAGGACGCGCCGCCGCCGGACCACGGTGCCTTCATGACGCTGATGCGCCTGCTGGGCCAGCGTACCGCCGAGATGCACCTGGCCTTCGCGCAGGCGCCGGCGGACGACGTGGCCTTTGCCCCCGAGCCGCTGTCGGCCGAGGACCGCAGCGCCCTGCGCGCCGGCACCGAAGACACGGTGCGCAGCACCCTGGCGCTGCTGCGCGAGCGTGCCGGCAGCCTGGCCGAAGGCGCGCAGGCCGATGTGGCCCAGCTCCTGGAGCGCGAGGCCGCCCTCGCCGCGCGCATCGCCGCGCTCGACGGCGAGGCGCCGCCGAACCAGCGCAAGACGCGCTTCCATGGCGACTACCACCTGGGGCAGGTGCTGGTGGCGCGCAACGATTTCGTCATCATCGATTTCGAGGGCGAGCCCGCGCGGCCCTTCGAGGAGCGACGCACCAAGGGCTCGCCGCTGCGCGACGTGGCCGGCATGCTGCGTTCGTTCAACTACGCACGCTGGTCGGCGCTGCGCCGCGTGGCGCAGAACGTCGAGGACCTGGCGCGGCTCGGCGCGACCGCGTCGCAGTGGGAGGA
The DNA here is from genome assembly GCA_031119395.1 of Pseudomonadota bacterium. Classification (GTDB taxonomy): domain Bacteria; phylum Pseudomonadota; class Gammaproteobacteria; order Burkholderiales; family Burkholderiaceae_C; genus Xenophilus. The sequence continues at coordinate 51,996 of JAVHYA010000018.1, read as the reverse complement.
CCAGGTGCGCGCCGCCTTCCTCGGCGGCTACCTCGAGACCCTGGCGCTGGCCGGCGGCCCGCCGATCGACGAGGCGCTGCTGGCCCTGTTCGAGATCGACAAGGCGCTGTACGAACTGCGCTACGAGCTGAACAACCGCATCGACTGGGTGCAGGTGCCGCTGCAGGGCCTGCTGGCGCTGGCCGGGCCGGCGCCATCCGCAACACGCGAAGGAGGACGGGCATGAACGATTTCGGCTTTCACCTGGAACCGGTGCGCGCGATGCTGTTCCAGATCGGCGCCTTCATTCCGCGGCTGCTGTTCGCGGCGCTCATCGTGGTGGCCGGCTGGCTCATCGCCAAGGTGGTGCGATTCGCCGTGACGCGGGCGCTGCGCGCCATCAACTTCCCGGTGCTGACCGAGCGCGCCGGGCTGGACGGCTTCCTGCGCCAGGGCGGCATGAAGATCGACACCACCGGCGTGGTGGGGGTGCTGGCCTACTGGGTCGTCATCCTGGCGGCGCTCATCGTCGCCTTCAACGGGCTGGGCCTGACCTACGTGACCGACCTGCTGAGCAAGGTGGTCTGGTTCGTGCCCAACATCTTCGTCGCGCTGCTGGTGCTGGCCTTCGGCTCGTACTTCGCGCGCTTCGTCGGTGACGCCGTGCTGACCTACTGCCGCAACGTCGGCGTGCGTGACGCCTTCTTCTTCTCGAAGGTGGCGCAGTACGCGGTGCTGGTCTTCGTGATCCTGATCGCGCTGGACCAGGTCAAGGTGGGCGGCGACATCGTGCGCGAGAGCTTCATCGTGATCCTCGCGGGCTTCGTGTTCGCCGTCGCACTGGCTTTCGGCCTGGCGGGCAAGGAGTGGGCGGCGCGCCGCATCGACGAATGGCTCCCGCGCGACGGCCTGCCGGGCGACGGTGTGCCGCCGCCCGCGCCCGTGCCGGGCGAGCGCGTCGCCCGCGCGGGCGAGAGCCTGGCCGAGGAAGCGGCCGCGGCGCCCGTGGAGGCCGCGGTGCCTGCGGACGACGCGCTGCGCCCGCCCGCGCCGCGACGCACCGGCGGCGAGCCGCTCATCCCCCGGCGGCCGGGCGATCCACCGCCGCCCATCTGATCTCCTGTCTCCCTCTTTTTTCCTAAGGTTCTCCATGAAGACCCATGGCTCGGCCATGCGATTCGGTCCGACCGTGCTCGATGACGGCGGCGTGCGCTTCTCGCTCTGGGCGCCGGGCATCGACGTGCTCGACGGCGTTCGCCTCGAGCGTCGCCTGCCCGGCGGTGACGACGAGGCGCGCTGGGACGTGCAGCCGATGGAACCGCGCAGCGGCGGCTGGTACGAGCTCGACGTGCCCGACGCCCTGCCGGGCGAGCTGTACCGCTTCGCGCTGCCGGACGGCCTGCGCGTGCCCGACCCGGCCTCGCGCGCCAACCCGCAGGACGTGCACGGCCCGAGCGAGATCGTCGACCCGGCGGCCTACGCGTGGAAGGACGCGGCCTGGCGCGGCCGGCCCTGGTCGGAGGCCGTCATCTACGAGTTGCATGTGGGCACCTTCACGCCCGAGGGCACCTTCGATGCGGCACGCCGCCGCCTGCCCGAACTCGCCGCGCTGGGCATCACCGCCGTCGAGCTCATGCCCGTCGCGGACTTCCCCGGGCAGCGCAACTGGGGCTACGACGGCGTGCTGCTCTTCGCGCCCGACAGCGTCTACGGCCGGCCGGACGAACTGCGTGCCTTCGTCGACGAAGCCCACGCGCTCGGCCTCATGGTGCTGCTGGACGTGGTCTACAACCACTTCGGGCCCGAAGGCAACTACCTGCACACCTACTGCCCCGCCTTCTTCAACCCGGCCCACAAGACTCCCTGGGGCGCAGCCATCAACTTCGACGGCGACGGCCGCGAGGCGGTGCGCGCCTTCTTCATCCAGAACGCGCTGTACTGGATCGAGGAGTTCCACTTCGACGGCCTGCGCCTGGACGCGGTGCACGCCATCCGCGACGACTCCAGCGAGCACATCGTCGCGTCGATCTGCCAGGCGCTGCGTGACGGCCCGGGCCGCGACCGCGCGGTGCACATCGTGCTGGAGAACGACCTCAACCAGGCCCGCTTCCTGGGCCGCGATCCGCGAGGCATCGTCGAGGTCGCGACCGCGCAGTGGAACGACGACCTGCACCACGCCGCGCATGTGCTGCTCACCGGCGAGACCGACGGCTACTACCTCGACTTCGCCGAGGCGCCCGCGGAACAGTTCGGCCGGGCGCTGGCCCAGGGCTTTCTCTACACCGGCCAGGCCTCGCCCTTCCGCGGTGGCGAGCGCCGTGGCGAGGACCCCTCGGGCCTGCCGCACGGCGCCTTCGTCTCCTTCATGCAGACCCACGACCAGGTCGGCAACCGGGCCTTCGGCGACCGCATCGATGCCCTGGCCGACCCGGCACGCGTGCAGGGTGCGCGCACTGCGGTGCTGCTGTCGCCGCATGCCCCGATGCTCTTCATGGGCGAGGAATTCGCGGCCAGCTCGCCCTTCCTGTACTTCTGCGATTTCGGTCCGGAGCTGGCCGAAGCCGTGTCGCGCGGCCGGCGGGAGGAGTTCGGCCGCTTCGCCGCCTTCGACGGCGAGGCCGCGCTGGCGCAGATCCCCGACCCGAATGCAAAGGCCACCTTCGAGGCCTCGCGCTTGAATGCCGACGAGGCGAATAGCGGCATGCACGCCCGGGCCCTGGAAGACACCCGTGCCGTGCTCGCCGTGCGTGCGCGCGAGATCGCGCCGCGGCTGCCGTCGCGGCCGGGCAGCGGCCTGTGGCACACCGACGGGCTGGTGCTGTACCTGCAGTGGGTGCTCGACGGGGGCCGCACCCCGGCGCATCTGCAGATGGTGCTGAACCTGGGCACCGAGCCCGCGCAGGTGGCCGCGCCGCCCGGCCGCGTCATCTACGAGCGGGCGTGCGACGCGCACGCCGGTGGCCTGCGCCTGGCCCCGGGCGGACTGCGCGTGGCCCTCGAGGACGCTGCGCATGCTTGAAGCCCTGCACCGGGCCTGCCTGCGGGCCGGCATCGCCACGTACTACCACGACGTCTGGGGGCGGCGGGTCGAGGTCGCGCCGGCGCAGCTCGCCGCGCTGCTGGCCGAATTCGGCTTCGGCAGCCATGCGCCGGACGATGCACCGGCCTGGGAAGCCGAGCTGGCCGCGCGCGACGCCGCGCAGTGGCGGCGCGCGCTGCCGCCCGTTCAGCTCGTGCATGCGGGCGAAGCCCTGCGCCTGCCGCTGCGCCTGCCGGCCGACCAGTCGCACGCCGACTGGACGCTCACCGACGAGCAGGGCGAAGTCCGCCGCGGCAGCGCCGTGCTCGAGGGCATGGAAGAACGCGGGCGCCGGGAACTGGACGGCCGATGGGTCTCGGAGCGCATGGCAACCATCGCCAATGCCCTGCCCATGGGCTACCACCGCCTGCGCATCGAGGGCCGTCCGGAGGAAGCGCTGGTCATCGCCGCGCCGGCGCGCTGTTACGTGCCGGGGCAGGACGAGGGCGACGCGAGCGAGCCGCGGCACTGGGGCATCGCGGTGCAGCTGTACGGCCTGCGCTCCGAGGGGCAGTGGGGCATCGGCGATTTCGGCGACCTCGCCGCGCTCGCGGCGCCGGCAGCGCGGCTGGGCGCGCAGGCGATCGGGCTGAACCCGCTGCATGCCCTGTTCCCGCACGATCCGGGCAAGCGCAGTCCCTACAGTCCCTCGTCGCGCCTGCACCTGAACCTGCTGTACATCGACGTCGAGGCGGCGCCGGGCTACCGGCGCAGTCCGGCGGCGCAGCGGCGTGTGGCATCGCCCGAGTTCCAGGCGCGGCTGTCGGCGCTGCGCGAGGCGGCGCTGGTCGACCATGCCGGGGTGGCCGCAGCCAAGCTGGAGGTGCTGGCGCTCGTGCATGCCGACTTCGCCGCGGCCACGCCGGCGCCGGGCGATCCGGCGCAGGCCGAGCGCGAGGACTACCGCGCCTTCGTCGCGTCGCGTGGGCAGGCGCTGCAGCGGCACGCGCTCTTCGACGCCCTGCAGACGCACTTCCATGCGCGCGATCCGGCCGCCTGGGGCTGGCCGGTGTGGCCCGAGGGCTTCCAGTCGCCCGACACGCCGCAGGTGCGTGCCTTCGCGTCCGAACATGCCGGGCGCGTGGACTTCTTCGCCTGGCTGCAGTGGGTCGCCGATGCGCAACTGCAGGCGGCCGCGGCCCGCTGTCGCGCCGAGGGCCTGGCCATCGGCCTGTACCTGGACCAGGCGGTGTCGGTCGACCGCTACGGCTCCGACGCCTGGGGCGCGCGCGCGGTGTTGGCCACGGGCGCCAGCGTGGGCGCGCCGCCCGACGAGTTCAATCCGCTCGGCCAGGACTGGGGCCTGCCGCCGCTCAAGCCCGTGGCGCTGCGCGAGACGGGCTATGCGCTCTTCATCGACACGCTGCGCGCCGGCATGCGCGGCGCGGGCGCACTGCGCATCGACCACGTGATGGGCCTCACGCGCCTGTTCTGCATGGCGCCCGGCGCCACGCCGGCCGAGGGCGCCTACGTGCACTACCCGGCCGAGGAGATGCTGGCGATCGTCGCGCTGGAAAGCCAGCGCCACCGCTGCATGGTGATCGGCGAGGACCTGGGCACGGTTTCGGACGAGACGCGGCATCTGCTGCAGCGCTTCGGGCTGCTGTCGTACCGGCTGCTGTACTTCGAACGCGAAGGCGCGGCCTTCAAGGCGCCGCAGGCCTACCCGCGCGAGGCGCTCGCGGCGGTGAGCACCCACGACCTGGCCACCCTGCAGGGCTGGTGGAGTTCGACCGACCTGCAGGAACGCATCCGGCTGGGCCTGTTCCCGCGCGAGGCAACGGCCTTGCAGCAATTGGCGGACCGCGCAGCCGAGCGCGCCCAGCTCATGCTCGCGCTGCAGCAGGCCGGCCTGCTGGACGCCGAGGCGGTGGCGCGCGCGCTCGGTGCCGGCGAGCTGGACGCCGATGCGACTGCGGCCGTGCACCGCTACCTCGCCAGGACGCCCGCACGGCTGATGATGGTGCAGGCCGAGGACCTGCTGGGCGACCACGAGCAGGCCAACATGCCAGGCACGCTCGACAGCCACCCCAACTGGCGTCGCCGCCTCTCGGTGTCCGCGCACCGGTGGCCGGCCCAGGCACGCGCGTGCGCCGTCGCCGCCGCGGTGGCGCAGGAGCGGCCCGCGCGCACGGATGCGGCAGGAGCGGCCCCGCGCACGCGCATCCCGCGCGCCACCTACCGCCTGCAGTTCCACGAGGAGTTCACCTTCGACGACGCCATCGCGGTGCTCCCGTACCTCGCGCGGCTGGGCATCAGCCACGTGTACTGCTCGCCGATCCAGCGCGCGCGGCCGGGCAGCCGGCACGGCTACGACGTGGTGGCGCACGACGAGGTCAATCCCGAGCTCGGCGGCTTCGAGGGTTTCGCGCGCTTCACCCGGGCGCTGCAGGACCACGGCATGGGCCAGCTGCTCGACCTCGTGCCCAACCACATGGGCGTGCTGGGCGCCGACAACCCCTGGTGGCTCGACGTGCTGGAGAACGGCGAGGACTCGGCCTACGCCCGCTTCTTCGACATCGAATGGCAGCCGCTCGATGCCGACCTCGCGGGCAAGGTGCTGCTGCCGGTGCTGGGCGACAGCTACGGCGCCATCCTCGACCGCGGCGAGCTGAGGCTGGCGCTGGACGACTCGCGCGGCGCGCTGTCGATCCGCTACCACGAGCACCGCTTCCCGCTCGCACCGGCGAGCTATGCCGAGGTGCTGCGCTGGGCCGAAGGGCTGGTCGACGACGCGCAGGTGCAGGCCGCCTTCGCCAGCATCGGCCATGCCTTCGCGCACCTGCCGCGCGGCGATGCGGCGCGCGAGGTGCGCGCCCGCGAGCAGGCGATGGCGCATGCCCGCCTGGTGGCGCTGCTGGACGACCAGCCCGCCGCCGCGCCGGCCCTGAGCGCGGCGCTCGAGGCCTGGAACCGGCCGCGCGCACGCGATGCACTGCATGCGCTGCTGGAGGCGCAGCACTACCGCCTGGCGTTCTGGCGCGTGGCCTCCGACGAGATCAACTACCGGCGCTTCTTCGACGTCAACGAACTGGCGGCCCTGCGCATGGAACTGCCCGAGGTCTTCGAGGCCACGCAGGGCCTGGCGCTGGACCTGGCCGCGCGCGGCTGGGTCGACGGCCTGCGCATCGACCACCCCGACGGCATGCGGGACCCGGCCGAGTACTTCGAGCGCCTGCAGGACGGCTACGCACGCCGTATCGGCCGCCCGCGCAGCGGGGCGGATGCCCAGGGCCGGCCCGACCGGCCGCTGTACGTGGTGGCCGAGAAGATCGCCGCCGGCCACGAGGACGTGCCCGAATCCTGGGCCATCCACGGCACCACGGGCTACCGCTTCGCCAACGTGGCCAACGGCGTGCTCATCGACACCACGGCCGAGGCCGCGTTCGAACGCACCTGGCGCAGCTTCACCGGCATCGCGACGCCCTACGAGGAGGTGGTGCTGCAGTGCAAGCGTGCTGTCACCACCAACGCCCTCGCCTCGGACATGACCGCCCTGGCCTCGATGCTGCTGCGCATCGCGCGGGCCGACCGCCACACGCGCGACCACACGCTCAACAACCTGCGGCGCGCGCTGGCCGAGGTGGTGGCCTGCATGAGCGTGTACCGCACCTACGTGACCGACGGGGCGAGCGCGCAGGACCGGCGCTTCATCGACGAGGCGGTCGACGCCGCGCGGGCCCGCAGCGAACTGGCCGATGCATCGGTCTTCGACTTCATCCGCGGCGCCATGCTCGGGCAGGCGGGGACGACGCAGGCCGCACGTGCGCTGGTGCGCCGTTTCGCCGCGCGCTTCCAGCAGTTCAGCGCGCCGGTGGCGGCCAAGGGCGTGGAGGACACGGCCTTCTACCGCCACTTCCCGCTCGTGGCGCTCAACGAGGTGGGCGGCGAGCCGGCGGTGTTCGGCTTCACGCTCGAGGCCTTCCACGCGGCCAGCCGCGACCGCGCCGAACGCTGGCCGCACACGCTGCTGGCCACGTCCACGCACGACAACAAGCGCGCGGAGGACGTGCGCACCCGCATCGACGTGCTGTCGGAGATGCCGGCCACCTGGCGCCTGGCGCTGCGCCGCTGGCGCGCCTTCCAGGCGCCGCTGCGCCGCCAGTTGCGCACCGCGCACGGCACCGAGCCCTCGGCCGCGGACGAGTACCTGCTCTACCAGACCCTGCTGGGCACCTGGGAGGCCGATGCCGAGGGCCGCCCGCCGGCGGACTATGCCGACCGCCTCGTCGCCTACCTGCGCAAGGCCGCGCGCGAGGCCAAGGTCCACACCAGCTGGCTGCAGCCCGACGAGGCCTACGAGGCGGCACAGGAGGCCTTCGTGCGGGCACTGGTCGACCCGGACCGCTCGCCGCGATTCCTGGAGGACTTCCGGCCGCTGGCCGGGCGCCTGGCCTGGTACGGCGGCCTGAACAGCCTGGTGCTGATGGCCCTGAAGTTCACCTCGGCGGGCGTGCCCGACGTCTACCAGGGCAGCGAGTGGATCGACCTCAGCCTGGTCGACCCGGACAACCGCCGCCCGGTCGACTACGCCCTGCGCGCGCAAGCGCTGGACGCGCTCGACACGCTGGCCGCCTCGGCGGGTGAGGGGCTGGCCGAACGGCTGCACGCGCTGCTCGCACCCGGGCGCCTGCCGCATGCCAAGCTGTGGGCCGTGTCGCGGCTGCTGCGCCTGCGCGCGGACCATTGGCCCGTGCTGCGCGATGCCCCGCACGAGGCGCTGGAGGTCGTGGGCCCGGCCGCGACAGCCACCATCGCCTACCGCCGTGCCACGCCCCAGGGCCAGGTGTGCGTGGTGGCGGGCCGGTTCTTCGCGCAGCAGGACGAGGCGTCCGCGCGGGAAGGCGGGCCGCCGCCGAGCGCCTGGCGATCGACCGCCTGGGCCGGCACGCAGGTGGTGCCGTCGCCGACGCAGCCGGGTGCGTCCGCCTGGACCGATGTGCTGACCGGCCGCACCTGGGCCGAGGGCCAGGCCTGGGAGGTCGATGCGCTGCTTCGCCACTGGCCCTGCGCCGTGCTCGTGGCACGCCCTGTCAGCGGCGGCTGACACGCGCGTGGCGCGGGCGCCTCGCTGCGCAGCGAGGCTTGCGCACCATGATGCAGCGCCGCACCACCCCCCGTGGTGCATTTCCTTCCCACAAGGCCTGCCATGAGTCCACCCGTCTTCCCCCACGTCGTCCTGAGCCAGCCGGCATGGATAGACCTGGACTCTCACGACGACGTGAGCGTCTGGATGGGTGAATTCGGCGTGACCGAAACCGTGCTGCGTCAGGCCGTTCAACAGGTCGGACGCTCACCGCACGCGGTGCGCGGGCTGCTGTGCAGCCGCGTCGCGACGCCGCGCGCCGGGCTCCCGGCCTGACGCCCAAGCGCGCCTTCCTCGTCCTAGTTGCCGTCCTGACCCGTCGGTGCGTCGGCGCCCTGCGCCGGATCGCCCGTCACGGTGAGCGCGGTGTCGTAGGCGCCGTGGGCCACGTGCTTGGCCCGGTCGACCAGCCATTCGATGCGCCGCTCGCGCTCGACGCTGCTGAGTCCGTCCGTGCCTTCGAGCAGGCCCTCGCACAGCGTCAACAGATCGTTGGCCGACGCCAGGCACTTGCGAAGCGCGGCGTGTTCCGTCGGCTCGAGGGCGGCGACGGGGCCGGTATCCACATGGGCGCACAACTGGTCGATGCCGCGTCTCGCGGCGGCCACGGCGCGGTCGTCATCGGGATGAAGGCGCATGGTGTTGCAGGGCCGAAACGGAGGAGGGAGGTCCGCCTGCACGAATGCTACGGAGTGTCACGGCCGGCGTGTCGTAGGACGCTTGCGCGGCTTCGGCCGCCGGAAAGCGGAATCTTTTCACGATCTCGCAGGCCAGGCCCGCCAATGTGGACGAATGTCTTACATCGGCTCCCGGTGCTGCAATGCATCATTTTTTGTCGACGAATCGAGGGTTTTGCGCGTGTACATGTTGGTGTTGTTGGTGATCGGCGTGGCGGGCTTCGGCTTCCTGATGTGGAGTCGTTCACCCATGGACGCCGTCAACGCCGAGATGGCAGAGCGTGTGGTGACCACCCGCGCCGCGCTCGAGGAAGTGCCGCCCCGGCATCCGATGCTGCCGCGCACCCGTTGGCGCGAGAAGCGCGACCCGGGCTGACCGACGTGGCGCGCCGCCCCCCATGCCCCTGCCGCGGCAGGGGCGCTGCATTGGGGCGATCATCCGGCGATGCATCCCGTCGCCCTCTCCATCCTCGACCTGTCCCCCATCTGCGAAGGCGGTGACGCCGGCCAGTCCTTCCGCAACTCGCTGGCGCTGGCGCAGCACGGCGAACGCTTGGGCTACCGCCGCTACTGGCTGGCCGAGCACCACGGCATGCCGGGCATCGCGAGCGCGGCGACGGCCGTGCTGCTGGCCTACGTGGGGGCGGGCACGTCGACCATCCGCATCGGCTCCGGCGGCGTGATGCTTCCCAACCACTCGCCGCTGGTCATCGCCGAGCAGTTCGGCACGCTCGAATCGCTCTACCCCGGCCGCATCGACCTCGGCCTGGGCCGCGCACCGGGGTCGGACCAGCGCACGGCCCATGCCCTGCGGCGCGACCTGCAGTCCGACGCCGACCAGTTCCCGCAGGACGTGGTCGAACTCATGGACTACATGAGCAAGACGCCCCGCCAGCCGGTGATGGCCGTGCCCGGCCGCGGCACCGAGGTGCCGGTGTGGATCCTGGGCAGCAGCACCTTCGGCGCGCAACTCGCCGCGCACCTGGGCCTGCCCTATGCCTTCGCCTCGCACTTCGCGCCGCAGCAGCTCATGCAGGCGATCCGCATCTACCGCGAGACCTTCAAGCCCTCGGCGCAGCTCGACCGGCCCTACGTGATGGCGGGCTTCAACGTTTTCGCCGCCGATGACGAGGGCCAGGCGCACCTGCTGGCCAGCTCCTGGCAGCAGTCCTTCGTGAACCTGCGCAGCGGGCGCCCGGGCCGCCTGCCGCCGCCGGTCGAGAACTACCGCAGCCGCGTGGGCCCGGCCGAGAACGCGCTGCTCGACTCGGTGCTGTCATGCGCCGCCATCGGGACGCGCGATGCCGTGCGCACCGGCCTGCAGGCCTTCGCCGACCGCACCGGGGTGGACGAGATCATCGTGGCCAGCGGCATCTACGACCATGCCGCGCGCCTGCGCTCCTACGAGATCGCCGCGGAGGCGGCCCAGGGGCTGCAGACCGCGACGGCCTGAGGTCGCCATGCTATTGATTTCGTAGCGGCTGGCGCCCGTCCGGCGGGCGCTGCAGCCACTTTTGGCCCGCAAGCACCCGGCCGTGGTGCGCGGGCAGGCCGGATTAGAAGCGGCCCTTCACGGCCAGCACCGGCCCTTGGAATTTCAGCCGCAGTCGCTGCACGCCCGCATCGCCGCGCTTGAGGTCGACGTCGGTCACGGCGTAGGCCAGCGACACGCCGACGTTGCGCACCGGGAACCACTCGACCCCCGCCGACGCGTTGTAGATGCTGCCGCGCACGCCGCTGCCGCCGCCCTTGTGGATGCCCGAGCCGTCGAAGAACAGACGCAGGTCCGGCGTGATGGCGTGCCGCACGCCCACTTCCAGCATCGGCGCGACCGCGTCGTCGCTGTCGTGCCGGCTGAAGGTGCCGTTGTAGCCCGCAAAGCCCAGGCCGGCGAGGCCGGCACTGGCCGCGCCGTAGGCGTTCGTGTCCAGGCTGACCCGGTAGTAGCCCAGGCCCGCGCCCAGCCCGAAGACCGTGTTGCCGCTGCCGAACCAGTAGCGGTAGCCCAGCCGCGCGACGTCGAGGTCGAAGTCCAGGTTCACGCCCGTCGTGATGCCGGCGCTGAAGGGGCCGGTGTTGTAGACCCCGTTGTACGAATTGGCGTAGCCCTGGCTGTAGCGAAAGGCCTCGAAGGAGATGCCGTGGTTGGCGCCCAGCAGGAACTCGCCGCTGATGCGCGGCATGGTCTTGCGCTCGCCGTCGATCTGCCCGGAATCGAGCGAGCCGAAGCGGTTGCCGACGGCGGCATTGATCTCCGGCTTGGCGCTGAAGGCGCCGACGGAAATGCTGAAGCGGTCCAGCGCCGGCGACATCGTGGTGGGCATCGGCGCGTCGGTCGTCGACTGGGCGAACGAGGACAGGGGGGCGGCGACGGCGGCAGCGAAGACGGCGAGCGGCCAGCCGCGCGCGGCGGGGCGGAAGGAAAGGGGGAACATCGACCGGGGATCCTTGGAAAACGAGGACAGGCGCGGCGGCCCGGTGCTCCCGCTCGTGGCGGTGCAGCCGGTGTCGGGCGGGATGGCGCCGCGGAACTCCCTGAGTGCCCGAACGTAGCGCGGGCGAGGTGCGCGCGGGGCCGGACAGCAGCGCATGCCCTGTAGGAGGCCGCTGCCAGACGAAAGTACCCGAGAGCGCCCCCGGTCCGGGCGCGTGTCAGGCGGCTTCGGCGCGCCTGTGCGCTTCCTGCTCCACCAGGTCCTTCTTCGACAGCTTGCCCACCGGCGTCTTGGGCAGCTCGGCGCGGATCTCCAGCGCCTGCACCATCTCGTGCTTGCCGAGCCGGCCCTTCAGGAAGGCCTGCAGCGCGTCGATGTCGAAGGCCTCGGCGCCGGGCTTGAGCACGACGAAGGCCTTGGGCGACTGGCCGCGGTAGGCGTCGGGGATGCCGATCACGCAGACCTCGGCCACGGCCGGGTGCTCGTAGATCGCCTCCTCGAGCACGCGCGGGTAGACGTTGAAGCCGCCGCACAGCAGCATGTCCTTGGTGCGGTCGACGATGTAGAAGTAGCCGTCGGCGTCGACCTTCGCCACGTCGCCGCTCTTGAAGAAGCCGTCGGCCGTGAACGCCTCGGCGGTGGCCTGGGGGTTGTTCCAGTAGCCCTTCATGACGTTCGGGCCCTGGATGCACAGCTCGCCGGGCTCACCCGGACCGACCTCTCGGCCCGAGCCGTCGAGCGCCAGCAGCTTGATGTCGACGTTGGGCAGCGGCATGCCGCACGAGCCCGCGCGGCGCTTCGGCTCGCGCGCCGGCGTGAAAGTGCCGGAGGGCGATGTCTCGGTCATGCCCCAGCCCTCGTTGAGGTGGCAGCCCGAGAGCTCAAAGAAGCGCTGCTCGATCTCCACCGGCAGCGGTGCGCCGCCGGAGCCGCAGAAGCGCAGCGAGCTCAGGTCGGTCTCGCGTGCCTTGGGATGCATCAGCATGCCGGTGTACATCGTCGGCACGCCGCAGAAGGCGCTGATGCGGCTGCCGGCGATTTCCTTGAGCACCGCCTCGACATCGAACTTGGTGTGCAGCACCAGCGTCGCACCCAGGCGCAGGCCCAGCAGCATCACCGCACTGAGTGCGTAGATGTGGAAGAGCGGCAGCACCACGAGGAAGCGCTCACTGCCTTCGGCCAGGATGGGCGTGGGCTCGCCGCGGGTCGATTCGAAGTACTGCGCGCTGGCGGCCGCGAGGTTGCGGTGCGTTAGCATCGCGCCCTTGGGCAGGCCGGTGGTGCCGCCGGTGTACTGCAGCACCACGATGTCGTCGAGGTCCTTCACCTCGTGCGGCGTGATGGCGGCGTCGTTGTCGAGCAGTGCGGCGAAGCGCAGGTGCTGCGCGTCGTCGGCCACGGGCGCGACCATCTTCGCGGCCTCGAGCTGCGCGCGCACCGGGCCGGGCGCGCCGCTGAATTCGGCGAGGTCGCCGACCACCAGCGTCTTCAGCCGCGTGTTGCCCAGCATGCGGGCCATCTGCGGGTAGAGCGCCGCCAGGTCGAGCGTGACCAGCACGTCGGTGCGGCTGTCCTCGATCTTGTGCGCGAGCACGCGCTCGGCATCCAGCGGCGAGTAGTTGACCACCACGCCACCGGCCTTGAGCACGCCGAAGAACGCGATCACGTAGTGCGGCGAGTTGGGCAGGAACAGGCCCACGTGCACGCCGGGCTGCACGCCCAGCTTGCGCAGGCCCGCGGCGGCGCGGTCGGCGAGCTGGGCCAGCTCGCGGTAGCTGATCGCGCGGCCCATGAACTCGATCGCCGTGCGCTCGGGCCAGCGCGCCACCGCGTCGTCGAGGAAGCGCGTGACGGGCTTGAGCGCCAGTTCGCAGTCCCAGCGCATGCCGGGCGGGTAGTGGTCGGTCCAGGGGTGGGCTCGGACAGCGTCGGCCATGGGTGTGTCTCCGTTGGATCAGGGGAAGGGCAGGCGGCCCGCCTTCTTGCACGAGGCGGGTCCTGGGCGCGGGGCGCCTCGCGCATTCTGGCGGGCTCCTGCGCGCGCGTGGCTCGGGGCTCACCCGGGCCGTTGACGCACGGGCGACAGCCGGAACACCGGGGTGCTATCGAATCGATAGCTGCCCGGGCCCGCTGGGCGGGCACTGCAGGCCGACTCGGCTTGAGCCGCCGATCAGGCGGCGTGCAGCGCCTGCCACACGCGCGTCGGCGTCAACGGCATCTGCAGCTGCGGGGAGACCGCGCCGCGGCCGTTGCGGGCCAGTGCGTCGGCCACCGCGTTGACCACCGAGGGCGTGGCGCCGATGGTGCCCAGCTCGCCCACGCCCTTCACGCCCAGCGGGTTGTTCTTGCAGGGCGTGGATTCGTCCATCTCGGTGCGGAAGTCGGGCGCAGTGCCGGCCACGGGCAGCGCATAGTCCATCAGGCTGCCGGTGACGGGCTGGCCCGTTTCGCGGTCGTACACCACCTGCTCCAGCAGCGCCTGGCCGATGCCCTGCACCGCGCCGCCGTCGAGCTGGCCGCGCACGATCATCGGGTTGACCACGCGGCCCACATCGTTGACCGAGGCGTAGGCCACCACGGCCACGTCGCCCGTGAGCGGGTCGACCTCCACCTCGCTGATGTGGCAGCCGTTGGGCCAGGTGGGGCCGTCGACGGTGCTGGTGGAGTCGACGAAGATGCGCTGCTCGGCCTGCTTGCCGGCCAGCGCGAAGAGGTCGATGCCCAGGTCGGTGCCCTTCACGGTGAAGCGGCCCTGCGCGTAGTCGATGTCGGCAGCGGCGGCCTCGAGTTCCTGCGCGGCGAGTTCCTTGCCCTTGTCGATGGTGCGCTGTGCGCCGATCCGCATGGCCGAGCCGCCGGTGAAGAGCGAACGCGAGCCGGCGCTGCCGAAGCCGTCGCCGCGGTCGGTGTCGCCCAGCACCACGCGCACCTGCTCGATGGGCACGCCGAAGGCATCCACCACCAGCTGCGCCAGCGTGGTGGCGATGCCCTGGCCCATGGCGTTGACGGCGGAGAAGACCTCGATCACGCCGTCGGCTTTGACCTCGACGGTCACACGTTCCTCGAAGACGTTGCCGCCGGTCCATTCGAGGAAGGTGGCGATGCCCAGGCCGCGCCATTTGCCTCTGGCCTGGGAGGCCTTCGCGCGTGCGTCGAAGCCCGACCAGTCGGCCAGTTGCAGTCCCTGGTCCATGACCTTCTCGAAGGCGCCGGTGTCGTAGACCTGGCCCATCGGGTTCTTGTAGGGCATCTGCTGCGGGCGGATGAAGTTGCGCCGGCGCAGCGCGATGCGGTCGATGCCGGTCTGGCGCGCGGCCTCGTCCATCAGGCGTTCCATCGTGTAGATGGCCTCGGGCCGGCCGGCGCCGCGGTAGGCGCCGGTGGGCGCGGTGTTGGTCATCACCGCCTTGAAGTGGAAGTCGATGACCGGGATGTCGTAGACGCTGGTCTGCACCCAGGGGCCGATCAGCAGCTGGATCGCGACGCCGGTGCCCGTGGCGTAGGCGCCCACGTTGGCGTGGGTGCGGATGCGCAGCGCGAGGACCTTGCCGTCGGCCGCCAGTGCGAGCTCGGCCTGCGCCTCGATGTCGCGCCCGTGCGTGGTGGCGAGGAATTCCTCGCTGCGCTCGGCGATCCACTTCACCGGCCGCTTCAGCGCGCGCGCCGCGAAGGCCACGGCCGCGTCCTCGGGGTAGATGCCGGTCTTCATGCCGAAGCCGCCGCCCACGTCGCCCACCACCACGCGCACCTCGTCGCGCGAAATGCCGAGCACCGCGTCGCACAGCGTGTTGCGCACGCCCGAGGGCATCTGCGTGCTCATGCGCAGCGTGAGGCGGCCCTGCCCGTCGCGGGCCGCGGGGTCGAACTCCCCGAGCACCGCGCGCGGCTCGATCGTCACCGCCGCCACGCGCTGGTTGGTGACGGCGAGCTTCACCACGTGCGCGGCCTGCGCGAAGGCGCTCGCGGCCGCCTCGGCATTGCCGTGGCGCATCTCGGCCGAGATGTTGTCGGGCGCGGCCTCGCACAGCACCGGCGCGCCGGGCGCGATGGCATCGGCGATGGCCACCGCCATGGGCAGCTCCTCGTACTCGACCATCACCGCCTCGGCCGCATCGCGGGCCTGCTGCAGCGTCTCGGCCACCACGGCCACCACCGGCTCGCCGACGAAGCGCACGCGCTCGTGCGCCAGCACGCGGCGCGGCGCCGTCGCGCCGTCGCTGCCGTCGGCCCGCTTGAAGCCGGCCACGCCGGGGATCGGCTTCACGCCGGCCGCCACCAGGTCGGCCCCGGTGTAGACCGCCAGCACGCCCGGCATGCCGCGCGCGCCCTCGGCGTCGACCGACACGATGCGCGCATGCGGGTAGGGCGAGCGCTGGAAGGCGAGTTGCGCCTGGCCCTCGGGCCGCACGTCGTCGGTGTAGCGGCCGGTGCCCGCCAGCAGGGCGTCGTCTTCGAGCCGGCGCACGGCCTGGCCGCTGCCGAAGCGGCCGGCACCGGCCACGGGGGAGCTTGCTGCGTTCATCTCGTGTCTTCCTTCTGGGTGGGCGGAGCAACCCGACGACTGTGCCACGGATCGCGATTGCTATGAAAAAAAGAGCGCCTCGCGCAAGCTGCGCGGGCGCTCCGGGCCGATTCGGCTCGAAACGACGAGGCTACTTCTTGTCGCGCAGCTCGCGCCGCAGGATCTTGCCCACGGGCGTCTTGGGCATCTCGGTGCGGAACTCGATCACCCTGGGCTGCTTGTAGCCGGTGAGGTTGGCGCGGCAGAAGGCCTTGACCTGCTCCTCGGTGAGCTCGGGGTTCTTCTTGACGATGACGAGCTTCACGGCCTCGCCGGTCTTCTCGTCGGGCACGCCGACGACGGCACACTCGAGCACGCCGTCGAGCGTCGCCACCACGTCCTCGACCTCGTTCGGGTAGACGTTGAAGCCGCTGACCAGCACCATGTCCTTCTTGCGGTCGACGATCTTGAAGAAGCCGCGCTCGTCGACGGTGCCGACGTCGCCGGTCTTGAAGTAGCCGTCGGCGGTCATGACCTTGGCGGTCTCGTCGGGGCGCTGCCAGTAGCCGGCCATCACCTGCGGGCCCTTGATGGCGATCTCGCCGCGCTCGCCCAGCGGCACCTCGTGGCCGTCGTCGTCCAGCAGCTTGAAGTAGGTGCTGGGCAGCGGCACGCCGATGGTGCCGGTGTATTCCTTGCTGGTGGTCGGGTTGCAGCTGGCCGACGGCGAGGTTTCCGACAGGCCGTAGCCCTCGCACACGGGACAGCCGGTCTTGTCGAGCCACAGCTTGGCCACGGCGCCCTGCACCGCCATGCCGCCGCCGACCGAGATCTTCAGGTGGCTCCAGTCGACGGTGTTGAAGTCGGGGTGGTTGGCCAGGCCGTTGAACAGCGTGTTGACGGCCGGGAAGCTGTGGATCGTGTGCTTGCTCAGTTCCTTGAGCGTGGCGGCCAGGTCGCGCGGGTTGGGGATGAGGATGAGCTTCCCGCCCGTGCGCATGCACAGCATCATGCCCACCGTGAACGCGAAGATGTGGTACAGCGGCAGCGCGCACACGCTGGTGGGCTGCTCGCCCTGCGGCACGCGGTCCATCACGGGCTGGTTCCAGGCCTCGGACTGCAGCACGTTGGCGATCACGTTGCGGTGCAGGAGCACGGCGCCCTTGCTCACGCCGGTGGTGCCGCCGGTGTACTGCAGCACGGCCACGTCGTCGGGGCCGATGGCCGGCGCCTTCAGTTCGCGATTCGCGCCCTGCGACAGCGCATCGTTGAAGCGCACCGCACCGGGCAGCGAGTAGGCCGGCACCATCTTCTTCACGTTGCGCAGCACGTAGTTGACGATCGCGCCCTTGACGAGGCCGAGCCGGTCGCCCATCGCGGCCAGCACCACGTGCTTGACCTGCGAGTGGCCGATGGCCTGCTGCAGCGTGGTGGCGAAGTTCTCCATGATGACGATCGCCTTGGCACCGGAGTCCTTGAGCTGGTGCTCCAGCTCGCGCGCGGTGTACAGCGGGTTCACGTTCACCAGGATCAGGCCCGCGCGCAGGATGGCCGCCACGGCCACCGGGTACTGCGGGCAGTTGGGCATCATGACCGCCACGCGGTCGCCCTTCGCGAGGCCCAGGCCCTGCAGGTAGGCCGCGAAGGCACGGCTCTGGCGATCGGTGTCGGCGAAGCTGATGTCCTTGCCCATGAAGGCGTAGGCCGTGCGGTCGGCGTACTTCTTGAAGCTCTCCTCCATCAGCGCCACGAGCGAGCCGTACTGGCCGGCGTCGATGTCGGCGGGTACGCCGGGCGGGTAGCTGCTGAGCCAAGGGCGGTCGGTCATCTTCTCTGTCTCCAACTGGAAAATCGCGCTGCGGCGCCCTTCGAACGGGCGCCCAGCGACAGGAACAATAGCAAACGGCTTTTGCGTGCGCCCGCGGTCAGCCCTTCAGGGCGCCGAGCACCTCGTCCAGCATCTTCTTGGCGTCGCCGAACAGCATCCGGTTGTTCTCCTTGTAGAACAGCGGGTTGTCCACGCCGGCGTAGCCCGAGGCCATGGAGCGCTTCATCACGATCGAGGTCTTGGCCTTCCACACCTCGAGCACCGGCATGCCGGCGATGGGGCTGGTCGGGTCGTCCTGCGCGGCGGGGTTCACGATGTCGTTGGCGCCGATGACCATCGCCACGTCGGTGTCCGGGAAGTCCTCGTTGATCTCGTCCATCTCCATCACGATGTCGTAGGGCACCTTGGCCTCGGCCAGCAGCACGTTCATGTGGCCGGGCATGCGGCCGGCGACCGGGTGGATGGCGAAGCGCACCTGCACGCCCTTGTCGCGCAGCGTGCGCACGATCTCGTTGACGGTGTGCTGCGCCTGGGCCACGGCCATGCCGTAGCCCGGCACGATGATCACGCTCTTGGCCTCGCGCAGCAGCTCGGCCGTTTCCGAGGCGGTGATCGGCGTGACTTCGCCCTGCGGCTCGGCGGCCGCGGCATCACCGCTCTTCGGCGCGCCCGAGCCGAAGCCGCCGGCGATCACGCTGATGAAGTTGCGGTTCATCGCCTGGCACATGATGTAGCTCAGGATCGCGCCCGAGGAGCCCACCAGCGCGCCGGTGACGATCAGCAGGTCGTTGCTCAGCATGAAGCCCGTGGCCGCCGCCGCCCAGCCCGAGTAGCTGTTGAGCATCGACACCACCACCGGCATGTCGGCGCCGCCGATGGCCATCACCATGTGCACGCCGAAGAGCAGCGCGATCACGGTCATCACGATCAGCGGCAGCATGCCGGCCTGCACGTCGTGCGCCGCGAGGAACTGGCGGCCGAACCAGATCACCACCAGCAGCGCGACCAGGTTGAGCCAGTGGCGCCCGGGCAGCAGCAGCGGCTTGCCGCCGATCCTGCCGTTGAGCTTGCCGAAGGCCACGAGCGAGCCGCTGAAGGTGACGGCGCCGATCAGGATGCCGACGTAGATCTCGACCTCGTGGATGATCTTCTCGGCGCCCGCGAGCTGGATCGAGGTGTCGACGTAGCTCGCGAAGCCCACCAGGCAGGCCGCCAGGCCCACCAGGCTGTGCATCAGCGCGACCAGCTCGGGCATCTGCGTCATCTTCACGACCTTGGCCGCGTACAGGCCGATGCCGCCGCCGATGACCAGCGCGATGACGATCCAGGCGATGCCGCCCGCGCCCACGCGCGGCCCGAACACCGTGGCCAGCACCGCCAGCGCCATGCCGACCATGCCGAACAGGTTGCCGCGGCGCGAGGTCTCGGGGTTGGAGAGCCCGCCCAGGCTCAGGATGAACAGGATGGCGGCGCCCAGATAGGCGACCGTGGCAAGACTTGCGGACATGTGGGTGTGCTCCTCGTTCTTCTTCTTGTCGTTATTTGCGGAACATCGCCAGCATGCGGCGCGTGACCGCGAAGCCACCGAACATGTTGACGGCCGTGAGCACCAGCGCGGCGAAGGCCAGCCACTGGATCAGCCCGTCGGGCCGGCCGTTGACGCCCAGCGCCGGCGGCGCGATCTGCACCAGCGCGCCGATCGCGATGATGCTGGAGATGGCGTTGGTCACGCTCATCAGCGGCGTGTGCAGCGCGGGCGTGACGTTCCACACCACCATGTAGCCGATGAAGCAGGCCAGCACGAAGACCGTGAAGTGGCCGAGGAAGGCGGCGGGCGCGAAGGCGCCGATGAACCAGAAGGCCACGGCCGCGACCGCGAAGAGGATGGCGAGCGTCTTCGCGGGCATCGGGCCGGCGCTGCCATGGCCGTGGCCGCCCTTCTTCTGCTCGACCGGCGCGGCGGCGGCCTTGGGTGCCGGCGCCGGCGCCTGCTTGAGCGGCGGCGCGGGCCAGGTGATGGCGCCGTCCTTGACCACGGTGAGGCCGCGGATCGCGTCATCGTCCATGTTGACGACGGCGACGCCGTCCTTGGCCTTGCACAGCTCCTCGGTCAGGCGCAGGAGGTTGGTGGCGTAGAGCGTGGACGACTGCTTGGCCAGCCGCGAGGCGAGGTCGGTGTAGCCGACGATGGTCACGCCATGGCGCACCACGGCCTCGCCGGGCACGGTGAGTTCGCAGTTGCCGCCCTGTTCGGCCGCCATGTCGACGATCACGCTGCCGGGCTTCATCGACTGCACCATCTCGGCGGTGATGAGCTTGGGTGCCGGCTTGCCGGGGATCAGGGCCGTGGTGATGATGATGTCCGCGTCCTTGGCCTGCTCCGCGTACATCTTGCGCTGCGCGGCCTGGAAGCCTTCGCTCATCACCTTGGCGTAGCCGCCGCCGCCGGAGCCTTCCTCGTCGTAGTCGACCTTGACGAACTCGCCGCCCAGCGACTTGACCTGGTCGGCCACCTCGGCGCGCGTGTCGTTGGCGCGCACGATGGCGCCCAGGTTGGCGGCGGTGCCGATGGCCGCAAGGCCCGCGACGCCGGCGCCGGCGATGAAGACCTTGGCCGGCGGCACCTTGCCCGCGGCCGTGATCTGGCCGTTGAAGAAGCGGCCGAAGGCGTTGGCCGCCTCGATCACCGCGCGGTAGCCCGACACGCCGGCGGTGGAGGTCAGCGCGTCCATCTTCTGCGCCCGGCTCAGCGTGCGCGGCAGGCAGTCGATGGCCAGCACGGTCGCATGGCGTGCGGCCAGCTGCTGCATCAGCTCGGGGTTCTGCGCCGGCCAGATGAAGTCGACCAGCGTGCCGCCCTCGCGCATCAGCGCCACTTCGTTGGCAGTGGGGGGGCGGACCTTGAAGACGATGTCGGCGCCGGCCCAGAGCGTCGCGGCATCGGGCACGATCTCGGCGCCGGCGGCGCGGTACGCCTCGTCGCTGAAGTTCGCCGCCTCGCCGGCGCCCGTTTCCACGGCGACGCGAAAGCCCAGCTTGATGAGTTTCTCGACCACGTCCGGCACCGTCGCCACGCGCTTCTCGCCGGCGAAGATCTCGCGCGGCACGCCGATGCGTTGCGGGGGGACGGCAACACGGGATTCACCCGCCGTCGTCGCGGCAGGGTTGTCTGTCTGCATGGAAGTCTCCTCGAGGCGACGGGCTGTCGCGAACTCGGGGCGAGCTTACATGAAGATGACAGAGGCCCCCTGTCGCCCGTTTTCTAGAGCGAAATCGGGCTGCAGCGCCCATGGGATGGGCGCAGGCAGCTATCTAATTCATAGCAGCCGAGTGGGCGGCGACGGCCTCGGCGGGTGCGTCGGCGCGCGCTTGCACAAGGACGCCGACCCGGCGGTCGGGCGCCAGGGAGGGGATCAGCACGCGCGTGTCCGTGCCGGTGCCGACGCTGACGGCGTCGAACGGGTCGGCCGCGCCACCCAGGGCGATCGCGTTCTGGCCCATGTGGATGCGGGTGCTGCCGCCGCGCCGACGGCGAAGCGCAATCGGCCGAAGCGTTCCCTGGTGGGATGTAGGCCGGGCGTATTCAACATTCCGTCGTATTTCGGCAAGCCGGCCCCGCGAATCCGTGCACAAGTTGGCGGTTACAAACGTGGATCGATTGTTCACATCCGTGGCCCCACCTAGACTTCCGAGTTCACAAAGTCAGGGAGAAAACGGTATGCGTATCGCCGCGCTCGACGACGAGCCGACTCAGCTCGAACTGATCCGGCTCACGATGGAAGGCCTCGGACACGAGTGCCATGGTTTCGCCGAAGGCAAGGCCCTGCTGAGGGCGCTGCGCCAGGAGACTTTCGACCTCCTCATCCTCGACTGGAGCCTGCCCGACATGGCGGGCCCGGCGGTGGTCCGGACGATCCGGGAGGAGCTGCTCAACCGCATCCCCATCCTGTTCGTGACCAACCGGCGCGAAGTGGCCGACATGGTCGAGGCGCTGGGCGTGGGGGCCGACGACTTCATGCCCAAGCCGATCCGGGTGGGCGAGCTCTCGGCCCGCACGCAGGCGCTGCTGCGCCGCGCCTATCCGGCCCTGCATGAGACCGAAGTGGTGTTCGGGCCCTACCACTTCTTCCCGCACTCCCGCACGCTGCACGTCAACGGCGAACCGCTCGAGCTGAAGCACCGCGAGTACGAACTCGCGCTGTTCCTGTTCCAGAACATGGGGCGCTTGCTCTCGCGCGAGCACCTGCGCGAAGCGGTGTGGGGCCAGGGGCCGGAAGCGCCGTCGCGCTCGCTCGACACCCACATCTCTCGCCTGCGCACCAAGCTGGACCTGCGGCCGAACAACGGCTTCCTGCTGTCTGCCATCTATGGCCTGGGCTACCGGCTCGAGGCCATCGATGGCGACGCGCTGAACTCCCGGCCGGACGCCCTCAGCACCTCGCCATGAACGGCGCGCCGCATCGCGCCGGCGCTACAGTCGCAGCTGTTCCAGCCCTTCCACCGGCTGCACCGCGACACCCACGAGGTGCACGGCGTGGGCTGGGCCTGCCGCTGGTGCGCACCGTGGTGCAGCGCCACGGCGGCACGGTCGAGATCGACCGTGCCGTCGACGCGGGCAGCACCGCGACCCGGGTGCTGCCCAAACCCACCGAGGCCGAACCGGCCGCCATGACCGCCGAACCCGAATGAACATCCCGATGAACTTCGTTCCGACCTGCAAACGCCTGTGGTGGGCGGCCGGCTTGCTGTTCGTGCTCGCCGGCCTCGCCCGGGCGCAGGACATCGACGCCACCGCGATGATCCGCGGCGGCCTCGAGGTGATCCAGATGATCGACACCGGCAACACCGGCGAGCTGTGGGACGGTGCGGCGCCCGGCGCCAAGAAGCGCGTGACGCGGCCCGATTTCGTCCGCCAGATCACGCAGGCCCGCACGCCGCTGGGCGCGCCCCAGCAGCGCACCTGGGTGGCGGTGAACCGGCAGGCCGTGAACAACGAGGACCCCGACCTGGCGGGCCAGTACGTCAGCATCGAGTACGAGACGCGCTTCGCCAACCGCACCAGCGGCAATGCGCGCGAGCTGATCTCCTTCCACCTCGACCGAGACGGCACCTGGCGCTTCAGCGGGTACGTGGTGCGATGAACGCCGCCCCGGCGAGCGCGCCGCGCTGGCGCCCCAACGTCACGGTGGCCGCCATCATCGAGCAGGGCGGCCGCTACCTCCTGGTGGAAGAACACACCGACCACGGCCTGAAGCTCAACACGCCGGCCGGCCACCTGGACCCCGGCGAGTCGCCGGCCGAGGGCTGTGCGCGCGAGGCGCTCGAGGAGACGGCCCACCATTTCACGCCCACGGCCCTGGTCGGCGTGTACATGGCGCGCTTCGAGCGTTCCACGCCCGGCGATGCGGGCGACACCGACATCACCTACCTGCGCTTCGCCTTCACCGGCGAGCTGGGCGACCAGGAGCCGGGCCGCGCGCTCGACGAAGGGATCGTGCGCACGCTGTGGATGACGCCCGACGAGATCCGCGCCAGCACCGAGCGCCACCGCAGCCCGCTGCTGCTGCAGTGCGTGGAGGACCACCTGGCGGGCCAGCGCTACCCGCTCGAACTCTTCCACGTCGACGCGTCGGTCGGGTTGCTACAAAAAAGATAGCGGCTGGCGCCCGGTGGCCGGGCGCCAGCGCCTCGTTCACGACAGGGAATTGCCAGGGCGAGTCCCGGCAATTGGGGCGCGACTCAGGTCGCCGAGGCAATCACCCCGCCACCCAGGCACACCTCGCCGTCGTACAGCACGGCCGACTGGCCCGGCGTCACGGCCCATTGCGGCTGCGGGAAGTCGAGCCGGAACGCGTGCGCACCGTCCATCGTCAGCGTGCCCGGCGCGTCGGCCTGGCGGTAGCGCGTCTTCGTGCCGTAGCTGCCCGCGGCGGGCGGCGTGCCGGCGACCCAGCTCGCGTCCTGCGCCGACAGCGCGTTCGACAGCAGCCATGGGTGGTCGTGGCCCTGCACCACCCACAGCGTGTTCCTCTCCATGTCCTTGCGCGCGACGAACCAGGGCGCATGCTCGCCGCCGCCGCGTTGCGCGCCTTTTTCCTTCACGCCGCCGATGCCCAGGCCCTGCCGCTGGCCCAGCGTGTAGAAGGACAGCCCGTGATGCTCGCCCAGCACGCGGCCGCGCTCGTCCTTGATCGGCCCCGGTGCCTTCTGGATGTAGCGGTTGAGGAACTCGCGGAACGGCCGCTCGCCGATGAAGCAGATGCCGGTCGAGTCCTTCTTGGCCGCCACCGGCAGGCCGATCTCGGTGGCGATGCGGCGCACCTCGCTCTTGTGCAGCTCGCCGACCGGGAACAGCGCCTTGGACAGCTGGGCCTGGTTCAGGCGGTGCAGGAAGTAGCTCTGGTCCTTGCCCGGGTCCAGGCCCTTGAGGAGTTCGTGCAGGCCCGTGGCGGGATTCAGGCGCACCCTCGCATAGTGGCCCGTGGCGATCTTCTCGGCGCCCAGCCGCATCGCGTGGTCGAGGAAGGCCTTGAACTTGATCTCGGCGTTGCACAGCACGTCGGGATTCGGCGTGCGGCCGGCCTGGTATTCGCGCAGGAACTCGGCGAACACGCGGTCCTTGTAGTCGGCCGCGAAGTTGACGTGCTCGATCTCGATGCCGAGCACGTCCGCGACGCTGGCGGCGTCGACGAAGTCGATGTTGGACGAGCAGTACTCGCTGTCGTCGTCATCCTCCCAGTTCTTCATGAAGATGCCGACGACCTCGTGGCCCTGTTGTTGGAGCAGGTGCGCCGTGACGGCCGAATCCACGCCGCCCGACAGCCCCACCACCACGCGCTGTTTGGTCATAGGGCGTGGATTGTCGGCGCTTGGGGATGGGTCCGTCGGTCCTGCGGGAATGCGATGGCCCCGGGAAAGCACGCGCGCCGCGAACGCCCCGCGCTTCCACAATCCGCGCCACCCCCATAAACGGACGGACGCACGAGGAGCCCCATGACCATCACCCATTCCCCATCACGCCGCGAAGCGCTCGCCGCACTGGCCGCGTTCGGTGCCGGCGCCGTCACGCCCGCCTTCGCCCAGGGCGCGCCGTGGCCGCAGAAGGCCGTGCGCCTGGTCGTGCCCTTCGCGCCGGGCGGATCGAGCGAGGTGGTCGCGCGTGCCGTGGCCGCCGAACTGAGCAAGCAGCTCGGCCAGAGCGTGTTCGTCGAGAACAAGCCCGGCGGCGCCGGCACGGTGGCCATGCAGGAAGTCGCGCGCTCGCCGGGCGACGGCTACAACCTCATCCTCGGCCATGTCGGCACGCTGGCCGTCAATCCCTACATGCTGCCCAACCAGCCCTACGACGTGAACCGCGACTTCGCGCCCGTCACGCTGCTGGCCAAGGTGCCCAACGTGCTGGTGGTGCATCCGGACGTGCCGGTGAAGACCTTCAAGGAATTCATCGCCTACGCCAAGGCCAATCCCGGCAAGCTCAACTACTCGTCCGCGGGCAACGGCAGCGCGGGCCACCTGAGCATGGAGTACCTCAAGCTCACGGCCGGCTTCTTCATGACGCACATCCCGTATCGCGGCAGCGGCCCGCAGATGACCGACCTCCTGGCCGGCCGCGTGCAGGTGGCGATGAACGGCCTGCCCAGCGTGTCCTCCTTCATCAAGGCCGGCAAGCTGCGGGCGCTGGCGGTCGGCTCGGCGCAGCGCGTGCCGGCGCTGCCGGAGGTGCCGACCATCGCCGAGAGCGGCTACAGGGGCTTCGAGACCTCGCAGTGGTATGGCCTGCTCGCGCCCTCGACCACGCCCAGCGCCATCGTCAAGCGCATCCAGGAAGAGAGCGCCAAGGCCTTGAAGGCCAGCGCCGTGACCGAGCGCTTCGCGCACGACTCGGCCGTGGGCGTGGGCGACACGCCCGAGCAGTTCGCCGCCTTCATCGCCGCCCAGCAGAAGATCTGGAAGGAGATCGTGGCCAAGGCGGGGATCAAGGCCGATTGATACCGGATTGCGTTCGAACACACCGACCCGTTCACGCTGAGCCTGTCGAAGCGCCGCGCAGGCCTTCGACAGGCGCAGCCCGAACGGACCTGAGCGCCTCTTCTCAGCAAAAAATGCCTGCGGCGCCGATGCGGCGGGCGCAGGCAGCTATCAATTCAGGAGTGGGGTGGGGCTTCGACAAGCTCAGCCCGAACGGTGGGGGCTATTTCAGCCAACCCCGCTTGCGGAAGTAGAGCATCGGCCCCACCGCGCTCAGCACCATCAGCCCCAGCACGTAGGGGTAGCCGAAGCCCCACTCCAGCTCGGGCATGAACTTGAAGTTCATGCCGTAGATGCTGGCGATCAGCGTCGGCGGCAGCAGCGCCACGCTGGCCACCGAGAAGATCTTGATGATCTTGTTCTGGTTGATGTTGATGAAACCGACCGTGGCGTCCATCAGGAAGTTGATCTTGTCGAAGAGGAAGGCCGTGTGGCTGTCCAGGGATTCGATGTCGCGCAGGATCTGCCGCGCCTCCTCGAACTGCTCGGCGTTGAGCATCCGGCTGCGCATCATGAAGCTCACGGCGCGGCGCGTGTCCATCACGTTGCGGCGGATGCGGCCGTTCAGGTCCTCCTGCCGGGCGATCAGGCCCAGCACCTCGCCGGCGATCTCGTCGCTCACGTTGCCCTGGAGCACCTTCGCGCCGGCCTGCTCGAGCTCGTCGTAGATGCCTTCGAGCGTGTCGGCGGAGTACTCGGCATCGGCGTCGAAGAGCTTGAGCAGCACCTCCTTGGCGTCCTCGATCAGCCCCGGCGCGCGGCGCGCCCGCATGCGCAGCAGGCGGAACACCGGCACGTCCTCGTCGTGGATCGAGAACAGCACGCCGCGGCTCTTGAGCTCGGCGTTGTGCTGGTTGAGGATGAAGGCCACGCGCACGTTGCGCGGCTCGTCGGCGTCGGCGATCAGGAAGTCGCTGCGCACGTGCAGGTCGCCGTTGTCCTCTTCGTAGAAGCGGGCCGACTCCTCGATGTCGTCGTCCGTCACGTCCTCGGGGATCGACAGGCCGTAGTACTGCTTGACCCAGCGCTTCTCTTCGGGCGTGGGCGATTCGAGGTCCACCCAGATGGGCTGGAATTTGGAC
Source organism: Pseudomonadota bacterium (assembly GCA_031119395.1). Lineage (GTDB taxonomy): Bacteria > Pseudomonadota > Gammaproteobacteria > Burkholderiales > Burkholderiaceae_C > Xenophilus. The sequence goes on along the minus strand of JAVHYA010000018.1, from coordinate 25,301 downwards.
AATTCCTCCAGCGCCTCGATCTCTTCCTGGACGAGGCGGCCGTTGGCAAGCGTGAAGATGTTGAGCATTTCAGGCCTCCGCCGGGCCGCCCCAAGGCAGGCCTGAGCCCCCCTGGGGGGCAGCGATACACAGAGTGATGAGCGTGGGGGTCAACACGTGCTCCCGGTTGTCGAAGGCGTTGGGGCAAGGGGCGAGGATGGGTCCGCTTTCGCACTCCTCGCGGCCTGCGGGCCTTCGTCAAGGGACTGACGGGTGCCGGCTCAATCGGGAGTCGAAAGCTGCCAAGACGGGTCGGGTTCCAAGGCGAACACTCCGGTGGTTGCAGCGGGCCCGGATTATGGCACCGCAGCATCCCGTGATCCCGCGTGATCTGGATGGATATCCAGTACATTTCAGGCCCATGTCCGCCCTCGCGTCCGACGTCCTTGCGCCCGCTGCGGGCACGCCTGCCGAGCGCCTGGCGCAGGCCCTCGGCACGCTCAACGAGGCGCAGCGCGCGGCCGTCGACCACGGCGTGGGCGCACGGGCCGGCGACAACGGCCCGCTGCTGGTCATCGCCGGTGCCGGCTCGGGCAAGACCAGCACCCTGGCGCACCGCGTGGCGCACCTCATCGCGCAGGGGGCCGATCCGCAGCGCATCCTGCTGCTGACCTTCTCGCGCCGCGCGGCGCAGGAGATGTCGCGCCGTGCCGGCCAGGTGGCCGCGCGCGTGCTCGGCCTGCGCGCCGACGCCGCGCCCGCGCTGCCCTGGGCCGGCACCTTCCACGGCATCGGTGCCAGGCTGCTGCGCGAGTACGCGCCGCAGATCGGGCTGGACCCCGACTTCACCATCCACGACCGCGGCGACGCCGAGGACCTGATGGGCCTGGTGCGCAACGAGCTCGGCTTCTCGCGCACCGAGAAGCGCTTCCCGATGAAGGGCACCTGCCTGTCGATCTACTCGCGCACCGTCAACACGCGCGAGCCGCTGGCCGCGGTGCTGTCGCACGCCTTTCCCTGGTGTGCCGAATGGGTCGCGCAGCTGCCGCGCCTGTTCGGCGCCTATGTGGAAGCCAAGCAGCAGCAGAACGTGCTCGACTACGACGACCTGCTGCTGGCGTGGTCGGAGATGATGGGCGAGCCATCGATCGCCGCCCACGTGGGCGCGCGCTTCGACCACGTGCTGGTCGACGAGTACCAGGACACCAACCGGCTTCAGGCCGAGATCCTGCTGCGCCTGAAGCCCGACGGCGCGGGCGTCACGGCCGTGGGCGACGACGCGCAGTCGATCTATTCGTTCCGCGGCGCGACGGTGCGCAACATCCTCGACTTCCCCTCGCAGTTCGCGCAGCCCGCGCGGGTGGTCACGCTGGAGCGCAACTACCGGTCGACGCAGCCCATCCTGGATGCCTCCAACGCGGTGATGGCGCATGCGGCCGAGCGCTACGCCAAGCGTCTGTGGACCGACAAGCCCTCGGCGGGCCGGCCGCAGATCGTGCTGGTGCCCGACGAGGCGCAGCAGGCCGTGTGGGTGGCCGACCGCGTGCTGGCGCAGCGCGAGAACGGGCTCGCGCTCAAGCAGCAGGCCGTGCTGTTCCGCACCTCCAGCCACAGCGCCGCGCTCGAGCTGGAACTTGCGCGGCGCAACATTCCCTTCGTCAAGTACGGCGGGCTCAAGTTCCTCGAGGCCACGCACGTGAAGGACCTGCTCGCGCTGCTGCGCTTCGTGCAGAACCCGCGCAGCCGCCTCGCGGGCTTTCGCGTGGCGCAGCTCATTCCGGGCGTCGGCCCGGCCACGGCCACGCGGCTGCTCGATGCGATGGACGAGGCCGCCGATCCGGCGGTCGCCTTGCAGGCCTTCCTGCCGCCCGTTGCGGCGCGCGAGGAGTGGGCGCGCTTCGCCCGGACGTGGAGCGCACTGCGGGCAGGCCAGGCCGGCTGGCCGGCCGAGATGGAACTGGCCATGGCCTGGTACCTGCCGCATCTGGAACGGCTGCACGACGATGCGCTGGTGCGCCGCGGCGACATCGAACAACTCGTGCAACTTGCAGCGGGCTACGCGTCGCGCGAGCGCTTCATCACCGAACTCACGCTCGATCCGCCCGAGTCGACGAGCGACCGGCCCGGCCCGCCGCTGCTCGACGAGGACTACCTCATCCTCTCGACCATCCATTCGGCCAAGGGCCAGGAATGGAATGCGGTGCATGTGCTCAACGTGGTCGACGGCTGCCTGCCGGCCGACGTGGCGCAGGGCACGCACGAGCTCGAGGAGGAGCGGCGTCTGCTCTACGTCGCGATGACGCGGGCCAGGGACCACCTGCACCTCCTGGTGCCGCAGCGCTTCTACGTCACGCAGCAGAGTGCACGCGGCGATCGCCACATGTACGCGGGCCGCACGCGCTTCCTGCCCGAGTCGGACCTGCATGGCTTCGAGCGCGTGACCTGGCCGCCGCCACCGCCGCAACCGGCTTTCGTGCCGCCGCCGGCCGCCGTGATGGACCTGCGCGCGCGGCTGCGTGCCAACTGGCGCTGAACGTCAGTCATTCGGCCTCATGGGTCCGCAAACGCAGGTGCGGCCGGCGTGCGCTGCTATCGATCCGGAAGCAGTTTCCAGGCGCTTTGACCCTGGGCAATCGCGGGGATTGCAATTCGATGACACCCCGGGCATAGTGAATCGACCGTCCTTCCTCGAACAACAACAAAAACACCCCCAACGTTCCTGTTTCCCCGCCGGCCTGCGCCCTCCGGCGCGTGCCGTTTTCCAACCGTCAATTTCCAGGAGGTCATTCATGAATTTGACGATCAGCGGTCATCACCTCGACGTCACCCCCGCGCTTCGCAGCTATGTGACCAGCAAGCTCGACCGGATCACGCGTCATTTCGACCAGGTGGTCGATGTGCGGGTGATCCTCACGGTGGAAAAGCAGAAGGAGAAGGAGCGTCGGCAACGCGCCGAGTGCAACATCCACGTCAAGGGCAATGACATGTTCGCCGAGTGCAGCCACGCTGATCTGTACGCCGCGGTGGATGAACTGGTCGACAAGCTCGATCGCCAGGTCGTGCGCCACAAGGACCGCCTGCAGGACCACCACCACGCCGCCCCCAAGCGCGTGATGTGAGGCCGCGCCCGGCCCGGCACTGCACACTTTCTTTTTAGAATTTTGCGTGCTGCGCGCCGGGACCCCCGGGCAAATCCTCTTGCAAGCCGCCCTAGGGCGGCTTTGACATTTCTGGTGCAGACAAGGCGGGAGGTGCATAATCGCGCCCCGATCCCACCATGAACCGTCTCGCGTCCATCCTGCCGCCCGCTCAAGTTCTCGTGAGCGTTGACGCTACCAGCAAGAAGCGGGCCTTCGAAGAGGCAGGCTTGTTGTTCGAGAACCTCCATGGCCTGGGGCGTGCGCTGATCACCGACAGCCTGTTCGCCCGCGAGCGCCTCGGCTCCACCGGCCTGGGGCATGGCGTGGCCATCCCCCACGGCCGCATCAAGGGCCTGAAGGCGCCCATGGCGGCCGTCTTCCAGCTGGCCAACCCGATCGGCTTCGACGCCCCGGACGAGCAGCCGGTCATGCTGCTCATCTTCCTGCTGGTGCCCGAGGCGGCCACGCAGAAGCACCTGGAAATCCTCTCCGAGATCGCCGAGATGCTCAGCGATGCGGTGCTGCGCGAAAAGATCAAGACCAGCAGCGACGCCACCGAACTGCATGCGCTGATCGCCGGCTGGCGCTCCACGCAGGTCGCCTGACGGTCCCTCGCGCCCGGCTGCGCGGGGCGCAGGTCGCCCTCGTCACAATGCACCCATGAAACCGACGGTCATCAGCGCGGACGCGATGTTCGAGGAGTTCCGCGGCTCCCTGCGCTGGGAATGGCTCGCGGGCCTGGGCGCGTCGGAGCGCCAGTTCGACCCCGACGTCATCAGCCGTGCACAGTCGGCCGCCGACCTGGTCGGCTACCTCAACTACATCCATCCCTACCGGGTGCAGATCCTGGGTGCGCGCGAGATCGCGTACCTCACGCGCGGGACGGCCGAGGACTGCGCACGCCGCATCGCCCGCATCGTGACGCTGGAGCCGCCGATGCTGGTCCTGGCCGACGGCCAGGCCGCGCCGGACGAACTGTTGTCGATCTGCGAGCGGGCCCAGCTGCCGCTCTTCGCCACGCGGGAATCCTCGGCCTTCGTGATCGACGTGCTGCGGGCCTACCTGTCCAAGCACTTCGCCGAGCGCACCTCGATGCATGGCGTGTTCATGGACATCCTGGGCATGGGCGTGATGATCACGGGCGAGTCGGGCCTGGGCAAGAGCGAGCTGGGGCTGGAGCTGATCTCGCGCGGCAACGGCCTGGTGGCCGACGACGCGGTGGACCTGTACCGGATCAACCAGGCCACCATCGTGGGCCGCTGCCCCGACCTGCTGCAGAACCTGCTGGAGGTGCGCGGCATCGGCCTGCTCGACATCAAGGCCATCTTCGGCGAGACGGCCGTGCGCCGGAAGATGCGCCTGAACCTGATCGTCCACCTGGTTCGCCGCGACTCCTTCGAGCGCGACTACGAGCGCCTGCCGGCCGAGCCGCTGACGCAGGACGTGCTCGGCGTGCCGGTGCGCAAGGCCGTCATCCAGGTGGTGGCCGGCCGCAACATCGCCGTGCTGGTGGAGGCGGCCGTGCGCAATTCCATCCTCCAGCTGCGGGGCATCGATACCTATGCCGACTTCGTCGCGCGGCACCACAAGGCCATGGAGCAGGGCGACTGAGCACCCCCGGCGGCGCTCAGTGCTGCTTGGCCTGGCAGTCGGCGCACACGCCGTACAGCGACATGGCGTGGTCCTGCAGATGCCAGCCCTTGTCCTTGGCGATCAGCTGCTGGCGGCGCTCGATCTCTGCGTCGTAGAACTCCTCGACCTTGCCGCAGGAGGTGCACACCAGGTGGTCGTGGTGCGTGCCCTCGTTGAGCTCGTAGACCGCCTTGCCGCTCTCGAAGTGGCTGCGCGAGAGGATGCCCGCCTGCTCGAACTGCGTGAGCACACGGTACACGGTGGCCAGGCCGATGTCGGAGTGTTCGTTGAGCAGCACCCGGAACACGTCTTCGGCCGTCATGTGCCGCAGCCCGCCGGCCTGGAAGATTTCCAGGATCTTGAGGCGGGGAAGGGTGGCCTTCAGGCCGGTGCTCTTGAGGTTGTCGATGTTGCCCATGGTGGTCTCGGCAGCAGGACCGCGGCGAAGGCCCGGCAAGGGCCTGCCGCTACAATCTTCGGATCATATCGCTACGCCTTTTTCCCATGCTTGGTTCAACCCAACGCCAGCCGCTGCTGCTGGCTGCCGCCCTGCTCGCAGGCATCGGCGTGGCCGGGTGCAGCAGCACCAGCGATCGCATGCGCAACGCGCTGTACGCCGTCACGCCCTACAAGGTCGAGGTGGTGCAGGGCAACGTGGTCACCAAGGAACAGGTCGAGGCGCTCAAGCCCGGCATGACGCGCCAGCAGGTGCGCGACATCCTCGGCACCTCGCTGCTGACCGACGTGTTCCATTCCAACCGCTGGGACTATGTCTTCACCATCAAGCGCCAGGGCGTCGATCCCCAGCAGCGCCGACTGACGCTGCTGTTCAACGGCGACACGCTGGCGAGCTTCGAGGGCGACCCCATGCCCAGCGAGCAGGAGTTCGTCGCCACCATCGACACCCGCAAGAAGTCCGGCAAGGTCCCGCAGCTCGAGGCCACCGAAGACCAGCTCAAGAAGTTCGACGCACCGGCCGACACGAAATCGACCGAAGCTTCGGCGCGCTCGCTGACGCCGCTGCCGCCGACCTACCCGCCGCTCGAGTCGCCGCGCTGAGCGGCGTCCCTCGCGCCCCGGGGGCGCCACCGGCCGCTGCGGGTGGCGTCCTCATCCTCCCGATCCGACGCCTCCAGGCCTGCCGCGCGTGACCTCCCCGACCCCTTCCCCGTCCTCCTCCCCGCGCCGCGTCGCCATCGCCGGCGCGTCCGGCCGCATGGGCCGCATGCTCGTCGAGGCCGTGCGCCAGGCCGACGACCTGCAGCTGGCCGGTGCGCTCGACATCCCCGGCAGCCCGTCCTTGGGCAGCGACGCGGCCGCCTTCCTCGGCCAGCCGGCGGGCGTGGCGATCACCGACGACCTGCGCGCCGGCCTGGCGAATGCGCAGGTGCTGATCGACTTCACACGCCCGGAAGGCACGCTGGCGCACCTGGCCGTGTGCCGCGAACTCGGCGTGCAGGCCGTGATCGGCACCACCGGCTTTTCCGACGCGCAGAAGGCCGAGGTCGCGGCCTTCGCCAGGGACATCGCCATCGTCATGGCGCCCAACATGAGCGTGGGCGTCAACGTCACCTTCAAGCTGCTGGAGATGGCGGCCAAGGCCCTGTCGACCGGCTACGACATCGAGGTCATCGAGGCGCACCACCGCCACAAGGTCGATGCGCCCTCGGGCACCGCGCTCAAGATGGGCGAAGTCATCGCCGACGCGCTCGGCCGCGACCTCAAGGACTGCGCGGTCTATGCGCGCGAAGGCGTGACCGGCGAGCGCGACCCGTCCACCATCGGCTTCGCCACCATCCGCGGCGGCGACATCGTGGGCGACCACACCGTGCTCTTTGCCGGCATCGGCGAGCGCATCGAAATCTCGCACAAGTCGTCCAACCGCGCCGGCTATGCGCAGGGCAGCCTGCGTGCGGCCCGTTTCCTGGCCACGAAGAAGACCGGCCTGTTCGACATGTTCGACGTGCTGGGCCTGCGCTGAGCCCGCCGACGCGCCCGCCCCAGCCGCCATGTCTGCCCTCGAACTCCTGACCCAGGGCGACGCCGTCAGCCGCGCCGTGGCGGCCCTGCTGCTCGCGATGTCGGTCGCGAGCTGGGTCGTGATCCTCTGGAAGGCCTGGCTGCTGCGCGGCGGCACGCGCGACGTGCTGCGCGGCATCGCCGCCTTCTGGCAGTCGCCCGGGCTCGACGAGGCCGCGCAGCGCCTGCAGGGCTTCGACCGTGCGGGCCTGGTGCGGCCCGCGGTGCTCGCGTTGCAGCAGGTGGCGCTGGACGCGCAGGCCGGCCGCGGCGAGCTGGGCGCGCAGGGCAGCCTCGCCCAGCGGCTGACCCGCGCGCTGCGCGATGCGCTCCACGGTGCGCTGCGACGGCTGCAGGCGGGCCAGATCCTGCTCGCCACCGTCGGCGCCACCGCGCCCTTCGTCGGCCTGCTGGGCACCGTGTGGGGCATCCACCGCGCGCTGGCCACCATCGCGGTGCAGACCGGCGGCTTCACCATCGACAAGGTGGCGGGGCCGGTGGGCGAGGCGCTGGTGATGACGGCCTTCGGCCTCGCGGTCGCCATTCCGGCCGTGCTGGCCTACAACGTGTTCGGCCGCGTCGTCGGCCGCATCGAGGCCGAGCTGGAAGGCTTCGCGCACGACCTGCTCGCCACCTTCGCGCCCGAGGTGCCGGTGGTGCCGCCGGCGCGGCCGATGCCGGTCACCACCGCCTGAGGCGAGGCACGCGATGGCGTTCGGCCGCAGCTCCCTCGGCAGCGCCAGCGGCGCCGGTGGCCGCGCGATGGGCGGCGGCGGCCAGCGCCCTCTGTCGGACATCAACGTCACGCCACTGGTGGACGTGATGCTGGTGCTGCTGGTGATCTTCATCATCACGGCGCCGCTCATGGCCAGCAGCATCAAGCTCGACCTGCCGCGCACCGACGCGGGCCAACCCAACGACACGCCGCGCTTCGTCACGCTCTCGGTCGATGCAGGCGGCCAGGTCTTCCTCGACGAGCAGCGCATCGCCACCAACGAAGACCTCGCCGCCAGGCTCAAGGCCGCGGCCGAGCGCAGCCGCGACACCGAGGTGCAACTGCGCGCCGACCACACCGTGCCCTACGGCAAGGTCGTCGAACTCATGGGCATCGCCAACCAGGCGGGGCTGAGCCGGATCGGCTTCGTGACGGAGGCGCCGGAGGCAGCGCGTTGACCGCTTGAATTCGGACAGCCGTACGCGAAGGGCGCGAAGGTCTCGCGAAGGACGCGAAAAATTCAAATGAAAAATGGCTGAAACGCCCGCCAGTCGTGCGCAAGAAGCTATCAAAAGAGGAGCGCAGGGCGGCGCGGAACGCGCCTGCCGGCCCCTCGAATTCTTGCCTTTCCTTTCGCGCCCTTCGCGATACCTTCGCGTCCTTCGCGTACGGATTTCCGTATTCAGGCCGCCCGCATCTCAGCCCAGCACCACCGGCTTCGTGTGCCAGATGTCGTGCGCGTACTCGGCGATGGTGCGGTCGGAGGAGAAGGCGCCCATGCCGGCGACGTTGAGGATGGCCTTGCGGGTCCAGGCGTCGGGGTCGCGGTAGAGGGCGTCGACCTGGCCCTGCGTCTGGACGTAGCTCGCATAGTCGGCCAGCAGCAGGTAATGGTCGCCCCAATTCACCAGGGCGTCGAAGATGCCCTGGTAGCGGTTGGGCTCGCCGGGCGAGAACACACCGGACTGGATGGCGTCGAGCACGCGCTTGAGTTCCGGGTTGCCCTCGTAGTAGTCGCGCGGCTGGTAGCCGCTGGCCCGGATGTCGGCCACCTGCGGCGTGGTGTTGCCGAAGATGAAGATGTTGTCCTCGCCCACGTTCTCGCGCATTTCGACGTTGGCGCCGTCCAGCGTGCCGATGGTCAGCGCGCCGTTGAGGGCGAACTTCATGTTGCCGGTGCCCGAGGCCTCGGTGCCGGCGGTGGAGATCTGCTCCGACAGGTCGGCCGCGGGCATGATGACCTCGGCCAGGCTCACCGAGTAGTTCGGCAGGAAGACCACCTTGAGCAGCTTGCCGACCCGCTCGTCGGCGTTGATGACCGTCGCCACGTCGTTGATGAGCCGGATCACCTGCTTGGCCATGGCGTAGGCCGAGGCGGCCTTGCCCGCGAACACCACCACGCGCGGCACGTGGTTGCCGCTGGGGTCGTCGAGGATGCGCTGGTAGCGCGCGATCACGTGCAGCACGTTCAGCAGCTGCCGCTTGTACTCGTGGATGCGCTTGACCTGCACGTCGAACATCGCGTCGGTGTCCAGCAGCAGGCCGTCCATGTGCTGCTCCACCCAGTTGGCCAGTCGCAGCTTGTTCTCGCGCTTGGCATGGCGGAAGGCGCGCACGAAGTTGGCCTGGTCGGCCATGGGCCGCAGGGCCTCCAGCTGCGAGAGGTCGCGCCGCCAGCCGCGGCCGATGCGCTTGTCCAGCAGCGCGGCCAGCGGGGGGTTGGCCTGCGCGAGCCAGCGGCGCGGCGTGACGCCGTTGGTCTTGTTGTTGAAGCGCTCGGGGAAGAGCTTGGCGAAGTCCGCGAAGATCGACTGCTTCATCAGCTCCGAGTGCAGGGCCGACACGCCGTTGACCGAATGGCTTGCCAGCACGGCCACGTAGGCCATGCGCACGCGCCGCTCGCCCGACTCGTCGACCAGCGACAGCCGCCGCATCAGCTCGTTGTCGTGGCCCACCCTGGAGGTCACCTCGGCCAGGAAGCGCGAGTTGATGTCGAAGATGATCTGCAGGTGCCGCGGCAGCACGCGCCCGAGCATTTCCACCGGCCAGGTTTCCAGCGCCTCGTGCATCAGCGTGTGGTTGGTGTAGCTGAAGACCTTCTGCGTCTGCGCCCAGGCCTCGTCCCAGGGCAGGCCGTGCTCGTCGAGCAGCAGGCGCATCAGCTCCGGCACCGCCAGCACCGGGTGCGTGTCGTTCAGGTGGATGCTGACCTTCTCGTGCAGCTGGCTGAAGCCCGTGTGGTTGCGCAGGTAGCGGCGCACCAGGTCCTGCACGCTGGCGCTGCAGAAGAAGTACTCCTGGTGCAGGCGCAGCTCCTTGCCCGAGAGGGTGGAGTCGTCGGGATAGAGCACGCGCGAGACGTTCTCGGAGTGGTTCTTGCTCTCCACCGCCGCCATGTAGTTGCCCTTGTTGAAGGCACTGAGGTCGATCTCCTCGGTGGCCCGGGCCGACCACAGGCGCAGCGTGTTGGTGGCCTGCGTGCCGTAGCCCGGGATGATGGTGTCGTAGGCGATGGCCAGCACGTCGTGCGTGTCGACCCACTTGGCCGAGCCGTAGGCCTGCCGGCCCTCGACGTGGCCGCCGAAGCGCACGCGGTAGCGCACCTCGGGCCGCTGGAACTCCCAGGGGTTGCCGCGGGTGAGCCAGTAGTCGGGCGTCTCGACCTGCTGGCCGTCGATGATGCGCTGGCGGAACATGCCGTACTCGTAGCGGATGCCGTAGCCCATGCCCGGCACGCCCAGCGTCGCCATCGAATCCAGGAAACAGGCCGCCAGCCGGCCGAGGCCGCCGTTGCCCAGCGCGGCATCCGGCTCGCGTTCGGCCAGCGCGCTCATGTCGATGTCGAAGTCGGCCAGCGCGGCCTTCACGGTGTCGTACAGGTCCACCGCCAGCAGCGCGTTGGTGAAGGTGCGGCCGATCAGGAACTCCATCGAGAGGTAATAGACGCGCTTGATGTCCTGCGCGTAATTGGCGCGCGTGGTCGCCATCCAGCGCTCGACGAGCTGGTCGCGCACCGCCAGCGCGGTCGCATGGAGCCAGTCGTCCTGGCTGGCGGCCACCGGGTCCTTGCCGACGGCATAGATGAGCTTGTTGGCGACGGCGCGCTTGAAGGCGGCGACGTCGCGGTCCGGATGGTCGTATTCGAACTGGGAGATGGTCATGGCGAAAGCCTGAAGGCCGTGGGTTTCAGGAAAGCGAATGGCGCCGCCCGGTGCTCAATGCCCGAGCGCGCGCCGGTAGACGTCGATGTATTGCGCGGCGGCCGTGCCCCAGTCGAAGGGCTGGCGCATGCCGGCGGCGCGCACCCGGCGCCAGTCGGCCGGGCGGTCGTAGAGGGCGAAGGCGCGGCGCACGGCACGCGCATAGGCGGCGGTGTCGAAGCCGTCGAAGGCGAAGCCGTTGGCCGTGCCTTCGGCCATGTCCTCGAGGGTGCAGTCGACCACCGTGTCGGCCAGGCCGCCGACGCGGTGCACCAGCGGCAGCGCGCCGTACTTGAGGCCGTACATCTGCGTCAGGCCGCAGGGCTCGAACATCGAGGGCACGAGCGTCACGTCGCCGGCCGCGAACAGCCGGTGTGCCAGGGCCTCGTCGTAGCCGATGGTGGCACTCACCCGGGTGGGCGCTGCGGCTGCGCGGGCACGGAAGGCGTCCTGCAGCCAGGCGTCGCCGCTGCCCAGCAGCGCGAGCTGGCCGCCCTGCGCGAGCAGCGCGTCCAGCCCGTCGAGCACCAGGGGCAGGCCCTTCTGCTCGGTCAGGCGGCTCACCAGCACGAACAGCGGCGCCGTGGCGTCGACCGCGAGGCCGAGGGCATGCTGCACCTCGGCCTTGCCGCGCGCCTTGCCGGCCATGCGGCGGCCCTCGGGCATGCTGAAGGGCTGGGGGATGAGGGTGTCGATGGCGGGGTTCCACACCGCGTCGTCCACGGCGTTGAGGATGCCGTGCAGCACCCCGGCGCGCGCGCGCAGCAGGCCATCCAGGCCGTGGCCCTGCGCGGGCGTCTGCACCTCCCGTGCATAGCTCGGGCTCACCGTGGTCAGCCGGTCGGCGTAGTGCAGGCCGGCCTTCATGAACGACACCTGCCCGTGGTATTCGAGCCCGTCGATGCGGAAGGCCTCGGCCGGCAATCCCAGGTCGGCGAAGGCCCAGGCGCCGAACAGGCCCTGGTAGGCCAGGTTGTGGATGGTGAAGACGCTGCGCGCCCGCGCGCCGCCCGGCGCGTGGGCCAGGTAGGCCGGCGCCAGCGCGGCATGCCAGTCGTGCGCATGCACCACTTCGGGGTGCCAGTGCGGGTCGAGTCCCTGGGCCAGCTGGGCCGCGGCCCATCCCAGCAGCGCGAAGCGCCGGTGGTTGTCGCCGTAGGGCTGGCGGTTCGCGTCTTCGTAGGGATTGCCGGGCCGGTCGTACAGCGCCGGCGCATCGATCAGGTAGGTGCCGATGCGCTGGCGTGCATTGAGCTCGATGTGGCCGTGCACGAGGCGGGCCGTCTCGCCCCAGGGGGTGCGGAACTCGGCCACCTGCGCGGCGCGGCGCACGCCCGCGCGCAGGGCCGGGAAGCCGGGCAGCAGCACGCGCACGTCCTCGCCGGCGGCGGCGAGCGCCAGCGGCAGGGCGCCGGCCACGTCGGCCAGGCCGCCGGTCTTGAGCAGCGGAAACAGCTCGGCGCTGACTTGGAGGATGCGCATCAACCCTTGTTGTCCTCCAGCGCTGCGATCTGCGGCGGCGCGGCGGGCGCCTTGGGCGGCGCCGACGCGGCCAGCTTGCGCAGCATCTCGCGCGTGATCAGCACCACGCCGCTGTCCGTGCGCTCGAAGCGTGCGGCATCGGCCTCGGGGTCCTCGCCCACCACCATGCCGTCCGGGATGACGCAGCCGCGGTCGATCACCACCTTGCGCAGGCGCGCACTGCGGCCGATCGTCACGTCGGGCAGGATCACCGCCTCCTGGATGTCGCAGAAGGAGTGCACGCGCACGCCCGAGAACAGCACCGACTGCCGCACGCCCGAGCCCGAGACGATGCAGCCGCCCGAGACGATGATGTTCACCGCCTGCCCCGGGTTGCCGTTGCGGTCGGGCACGAACTTCGCCGGCGGCAGCTGTCGCTGGTAGGTCCAGATGGGCCATTCGTCGTCGTAGATGTCGAGTTCGGGCGTCACCGACGCCAGGTCGAGGTTGGCCGACCAGAACGCATCAATCGTGCCCACGTCGCGCCAGTAGGGCACCACGCCCGGCACCCGGCTCACGCAGGACATGCCGAAGGGGTGCGCCAGCGCCCGGCCCTCGGCCACGGCGCGCGGGATGATGTCCTTGCCGAAGTCGTGGGTCGACGCCGGGTTGTTGACGTCGTCCTCGAGCAGCTGGTAGAGGTAGTCGGCGTCGAAGATGTAGATGCCCATGCTGGCCAGCGACGCCTCCGGGTTGCCGGGCATGGGCGGCGGGTCCTTGGGCTTCTCGACGAAGGCGGTGATGCGGCGGTCCTCGTTCACGGCCATCACGCCGAAGGCGGTGGCTTCCTCGCGCGGCACCTCGATGCAGCCCACGGTGCAGCCGCCGCCCCGGCTCGCGTGGTGCGCCACGTGGTCGCGCAGCATCAGCGAGTAGTCCATCTTGTAGATGTGGTCGCCGGCCAGGATGACGACGTAGTCGTGCCGGTGCGAGCGCGAACGGATGATGTCGATGTTCTGGAACACCGCATCGGCCGTGCCGCGGTACCAGTGCTCCTCGCTCACCCGTTGCTGGGCGGGCAGCACCTCGACCATCTCGCCCATCTCGGCGCGCAGGAAGTTCCAGCCGCTCTGCAAATGCCGCATCAGCGAGTGCGACTTGTACTGCGTGACCACGGCCACCCGGCGGATGCCCGAGTTCAGGCAGTTCGACAACGCGAAATCGATGATGCGGAACTTGCCGCCGAAGTACACGGCCGGCTTGGCCCGGCGGTCGGTGAGCTGCTTCAGGCGCGAGCCGCGGCCGCCGGCCAGGACCAGCGCGATGCTGCGGCGCACGAGCTGGTGGGTTTCGATCGATGGGTCCATCAGAGTCTCCTTGAATCGTTGTGGGCGGGCGCCGGTCAGCCTAGCACCGCGGCCGGGGCCTGTCTTGCCAGCCAGAGGCTGCCGGCCGATACGCTCTCGCGCCTGTCGAGCGGGCGGGGCGGCGCGCCGTCCTCCGCGTCGGTGGCCAGCACCCGCGTCCAGTCCCCCGGGGGTAGCACGAAGGGTGCCGGCTCGTCCGCGGGGTTGACCAGCAGCAGCCAGGCGGCCTCGGCCGGCGTCTCGGGCTCGAAGACCACGGCCAGCGCCTGCGCCGCGCCGGCATCGTCCCAGTCGGACGCCGCCATCGCGTGGCCGGTGGGGGCATGCCAGCGCACGCCGGACTCGCCTTCCGCCGGCGCGTCGGGCCACCAGCGGGCGCGGCGCAGGGGCGGCGCCTCGCGGCGCAGGGCGGCCAGCCGGCCGACGAAGGCTGCCAGCGCGCGGTCGGCCTCGACCCAGGCCAGCCAGGTGGTGGGGTTGTCCTGGCAGTAGGCGTTGTTGTTGCCGTACTGGGTCTGGCCCAGTTCGTCGCCGCCCAGCAGCATGGGCGTGCCCTGCGACAGCATCAGCGTGGCCAGCAGGGTCCGCGCCAGGCGCCGGCGGCGGGCGAGCACGGCCGGGTCGTCGGTGTCGCCTTCCGCGCCCTGGTTGGCGCTGAGGTTGTGGCCGTGGCCGTCGCGGTTGCCCTCGCCGTTGGCTTCGTTGTGGCGTTGGTCGTAGCTCAGCAGGTCGCGCAGGTCGAAGCCGTCGTGCGCGGTGACGAAGTTGACGGTGGCGGTCGGCGCCCGCCCGCTGTGGCGGAATTCGCCGCTGGACGCCAGCAGCCGGTGCGCGAAGGCACCGCGGCCTTCGGCACCTTCGCGGCCCTGGCGCAGCCAGAAGCCGCGCACGGTGTCTCGGTAGCGGTCGTTCCACTCGAGCCAGCCGGGCGGGAAGTCGCCCAGCCGGTAGCCGCCCGGCCCCATGTCCCACGGTTCGGCGATCAGCAACGCCTGCGACAGCACCGGGTCCTGTGCGCAGGCGGCGAAGAAGGGCGCGCGGCGGTCGAAGCCGCCGCCCAGGTCGCCGCCCACACGGCCGACCATCGGCGCGAGGTCGAAGCGGAAGCCGTCCACGCCCAGCTCGGTGACCCAGTGGCGCAGGCTGTCGGTGGCCAGTTGAACGACGCGCGGCTCGGAGAAGTCCAGGCAGTTGCCGCAGCCGGTCCAGTTCTCGTAGTAGAAGGGGTCGTCCGCGCGCAGGCGGTAGTACAGGGCGTTGTCGATGCCGCGCAGCGACAGGGTGGGGCCGAGCTCGTCGGTCTCGCCGCTGTGGTTGTAGACGACGTCGATCACCAGTTCCATGCCGCGCGCGTGCACCGCGTCGGCCAGGGCGCGGAATTCGGCGGTGGGCGAGGTGCCGGGCCGGCCGCTCCAGTAGCGGGCCTCGGGCGCGAAGAAGGCGATCGGGCTGTAGCCCCAGTAGTTGGACAGGCCCAGCTTCTGCAGCCGCTCCTCGTCGGCGCGGTGCTGCACCGGCATCAGGCTCAGCGTGGTCACGCCCAGGCGCTGCAGGTGGTCGAGCACGGCGGGCTCGGCCAGGCCCGCATAGGTGCCGCGCAGGGGCTCGGGCACGTAGGGGTGCAGGCGGGTCATGCCGCGCACGTGCAGTTCGTAGAGCACGCGCTCGCCGGGCGCGATGCGCGGCCGGCGCGGGGCCGGCAGCCCCAGCGGCGCGGTGACGCGGGCCTTGAGCGCGACCGGTCCGCTGTCGCGCGCGTCGGCCACGTCCGGCTGGCCCGGCGCGTGGCCGAGGAAGATGTCTTCGCCGCCGTACACGCCCACCACCTCGCGGGCATAGGGGTCGAGCAGCAGCTTGGCCGGATTGAAGCGCAGCCCCTGGCGCGGCGCCCACGGACCGTGCACCCGGAAGCCGTAGACCAGCCCCGCGCGCCCGGCGGGCAGCCGGCCGTGCCAGACGCCGTCGGTCTGCGCCGGCAGGCGCAGGCGCTGCTGCTCCTGGCGGCCGGCCGCGTCGAAGAGACACAGCTCCACGGCCGTGGCCGAAGGCGCCGCCAGCGCGAAATTCACGCCGCCTTCGGGCAGCAGGGTGGCGCCCAGGGGGTACGCGGAACCGGCAGTCAGCATCGTCGATTGCTATCTTTTCGATAGCTGCTTGCGCCCGTACGGCGGGCGTTGCAGCCACTTTTTGCTTGAGAAACGGTGCCCTTCACGCCAGCACCCACAGCACGGTTGCCAGTGGCGGCACCGTCATCACGGCCGACTGCGGCTGCCCGTGCCACGGCACGGGCTGGGTGCCGACCGGCGCATTGCCGACGCCCGAGCCGCCATAGACCGCCTGGTCGGTGTTGATCGCCTCGCGCCAGGTGCCCGCCTGCGGCAGGCCCAGGCGGTAGCCGTGCCGCACCACGGGCGTGAAGTTGCACACGGCCACCACGCAGGCGCCATCGGGTGCCTGGCGCACGAAGGCGAACACGGACTGGTCGGCATCGTCGTGCACCAGCCACTGGAAGCCGGCCGCTTCGCAGTCCTGCGCATGCAGCGCCGGGTAGTGGCGGTAGACGTTGTTGAGGTCGCGCACCAGCCGGCGCACCCCTTCGTGCAGGGGCTGCGCGCCGCCGTGCTCGAGCAGGTGCCAGTCCAGGCTGCGGTCGGCGTTCCATTCGGTGCGCTGCGCGAACTCGCAGCCCATGAAGAGCAGCTTCTTGCCCGGGTAGGCCCATTGGTAGCCGTAGAGGTTGCGCAGGCCCGCGAACTGCTGCCACTCGTCGCCGGGCATCTTGCCGATCATCGAGCCCTTGCCGTGCACCACCTCGTCGTGCGAGAAGGGCAGCACGAAGTTCTCGGTGTGCGCGTACATCAGGCCGAAGGTGATCTGCCGGTGGTGGTGCCGGCGGTACACCGGGTCGGTGTGCGCATAGGCCAGCGTGTCGTTCATCCAGCCCATGTTCCACTTGTAGTGGAAGCCCAGGCCGCCGTCTTCGGGCGGGCGCGTCACGCCGGGGAAGCTGGTCGACTCCTCGGCGATGGTCATGGCGCCGGGCCGCTCGGTGCCCACCACGCGGTTCATGCGCCGCAGGAAGTCGATGGCCTCGAGGTTCTCGCGCCCGCCCTGCTCGTTGGGCACCCACTGGCCGGCCGCGCGGCTGTAGTCGCGGTAGAGCATCGAGGCGACGGCATCCACGCGCAGCCCGTCGATGCCGTAGCGTTCCAGCCAGTACAGCGCGTTGCCGACCAGGTAGTTGCGCACCTCGGTGCGCCTCCAGTTGAAGATCAGCGTGTTCCAGTCGTTGTGGAAGCCCTCGCGCGGGTCGGCATATTCGTAGAGGGCGGTGCCATCGAAGCGGCCCAGGCCGTGGGCGTCGGTCGGGAAGTGCGCCGGCACCCAGTCGAGGATCACGCCCAGCCCGGCGTCGTGCGCCGCCTCGACGAAGTGGCGGAACTCCGACGGCGTGCCGAAGCGCGAGGTGGGCGCGTACAGCCCGATGGGCTGGTAGCCCCAGGAGCCGTCGAAGGGGTGCTCGGTGACCGGCAGCAGCTCCAGGTGCGTGAAACCCATGTCGCGCACGTACGGCACCAGCGTGTCGGCCAGCTCCGGGTAGGTCAGCCACTCGTGCCCGTTCTTGCGCCGCCAGGAGCCCAGGTGCACCTCGTAGATGCTGATCGGCGCATGGCGCGCGTTGGCGGCCGCGCGCTCGGGCCGCATCGGCAGCGGCTCGGGCAGCGGCCGCACCACGCAGGCCGTGTCGGGCCGCAGGCGGGACGCGAAGGCGTAGGGGTCGGCCTTGCGCAGCACCGTGCCGTCGGCTGCCAGCAGCTCGAACTGGTAGGCGTCGCCGGCCACGAGGTGCGGCACGAAGAGCTCCCACACGCCGCATTCGCGGCGCAGGCGCATCGGGTGGCGGCGCCCGTCCCACTGGTTGAACTCGCCCACCACCGACACGCGCTGCGCATGCGGGGCCCAGACCGCGAAGGCCACGCCCTTGGCGCCCTGCCAGTTCAGCAGGTGGGCGCCCAGCCGCTCCCAGGGCCGCAGGTGCGTGCCTTCGGCCAGCAGCCAGACGTCGGTTTCGCCCAGGACCGGCGGGAAGCGATAGGGATCGTCCAGCAGCTGCACCTGGTGCGCCCACTGCACGCGCAGCCGGTAGCCCATGCGGGCGGGCGCGGCCGGCACCAGGGCGGCGAAGAGGTCCGAATCGCCCTGGCGCTGCAGCACCGCCAGCGGATCGCCCGAGGCGGCGTGCACCACCCCCACCGAGCGCGCGCCGGGCAGGAAGGCGCGGATGCACAGGCCCTCGGGCGTGTCGTGCGGTCCCAGCACCGCGAAGGGGTCGCCGTGCTCGGCGCGCGTCAGGGCGCGCAGGTCGGCGTCGGGCAGGGCCAGGGCTTGCATGGGGTCAGGGGGTGTGCGGATGTCCGAAGAAGACGCCGTAGGGTGCGAGTTCGACCACGCGGCCGTCCTGGCAGGACAGGCCGCCTTCGCAGGGGTGGCCGCCGACGGCCGCGAGCGGCGCCGCCAACTGCAGCACCTGCGGCTCGGCCGAGAGGTTGAACACCGCATGCAGCACCGCGCCGCCGCCGCTGCGCTCGAAGTGCAGCACCGGTTCGGGCGCGTCATGGAAGCGCATCGCGCCCGTGCGCAGCAGCGGCTGGCCGCGCCGCCACTGGATCAGCGCGCGGCTGTACGCCAGCATCGAGCGCGCGTCGGCCGACTGGCGGTCCACGGCCAGCGGCAGGTGCGCGCCATACATCGGCAGCCAGGGCGCGCCGGTGGAGAAGCCGCCGTGCACGCCGTCGGTCTGCCAGGGCATCGGCGTGCGGGCGCCGTCGCGGCCCTTGAACTCGGGCCAGAAGGCGCGTCCGTAGGGATCCTGCAGCAGCTCGAAGGGCACCTCGGCCTCGGGCAGGCCCAGCTCCTCGCCCTGGTAGAGGCTGGCGCTGCCCCGCAGGGACAGCAGCAGCGCGAGCCAGAGCCGGTCGCGCGCCGCGTCGGCCGCGCGCCCCGCGCTCCAGCGCGTGGCCACGCGCGGCACGTCGTGGTTCGACACCGCCCAGCAGCCCCAGCCGCCGGTGGCGTCGAGGGCGTCCTCCAGCGCCTGCACCTGCCCGCGCAGGTGGGTGGCGCTGTGCTCGCTGGTCAGCAGCGCGAAGCTGTAGGCCATGTGCAGGCGCCGGCCCGCCTCGGTGTACTGCGCCATCACGGGCGGCGCGTTCTCGTCGCCCACCTCGCCCAGCGCCACGGCGCCGTGTTCGTCGAGCAGGGCGCGCAGCCGTTCGAGGAAGGCCAGGTTCTCGGGCTGGCTCTTGTCGTACAGGTGGCGCTGCATGGCGTAGGGGTTCTCGGCCCGCACCGTGCTCACGCCCGCGATGTCGGCCAGGGCGGCGGGCGGGTTGTCGCGCAGCCGGGCATCGTGGAACTGGTGGTTGCAGGCGTCGAAGCGGAAGCCGTCCACCCCGCGCTCGCACCAGAAGCGCACCTCGCCCAGCAGCGCGTCCTGCACGGCGGGGCAGTGGAAGTTCAGGTCGGGCTGCTCGGTCAGGAAGCTGTGCAGGTAGTACTGGCGCCGGCGCGAATCCCACTGCCAGGCACTGCCGCCGAAGACCGACAGCCAGTTGGTCGGCGGCGTGCCGTCGGGCTTCGCGTCGGCCCACACGTACCAGTCGGCCTTGGGGTTGTCGCGGCTCGCGCGGCTTTCCTTGAACCAGGCGTGCTGGTCGGAGGTGTGCGAGAGCACCTGGTCGATGATGATCTTCAGGCCCAGGCGGTGCGCCTCGGCCAGCAGGGCGTCGAAATCGGCCAGCGTGCCGAAGATCGGGTCGACGTCGCGGTAGTCGGCCACGTCGTAGCCGAAGTCCTTCATCGGCGAGCGGAAGAAGGGCGAGATCCAGATCGCGTCCGCGCCGAGGGCCGCCACATGCCCGAGCCGGGCCGTGATCCCGGGCAGGTCGCCGATGCCGTCCCCGTTGCTGTCCATGAAGCTGCGCGGGTAGATCTGGTAGATCACCGCGCCGCGCCACCAGTCGTTCCTCATCGCTTGGCTTTCTCGTAGGTCCGATTCATTGTGGCACGCGAGAAACGGGCCAAGTCCGGGCGGGCATTTGGGCAATCTTCACGGGAATGGATTTCGACATTGTCGGTAGACTTCTGCGCAAACTGATGACGAGTTTCCAGGGAGGAAACGTATGAACCAGACGGCATTTGCCGAGCTGCGCCAGTTGCTGGCTGCAGAACTGCTCGGCCGTGGCCATCGTGCATTGCGCTTGCGAATTGGCCCCGACAACCAAGCCGGTGCCGACCTCATCCTTCAGCGCATCGACATCCGCGAAGCGATGTTCGAGGGCATTCAAGCTCGTCTGGTGTGCCTGAGCACCTCCGCCGACCTCCCCCTCAAGAATTTCATCGGCCAGAGCGCCGAAGTGCAGATCGTCACCGACCAGGGCGATCTGCATGGCATCTGCATGCTTGTCACTGATGCCCGCGCCGGTCAGTCCGACGGCAGCCTTGCCGTCTACGAGCTGCAGGCAACCGACGCTCTGGCCATCATGGACCTGCGCACGAACAGCCGTGTCTTTCGGGGCAAGAGCGATCTCGAGATTGTCGAATTGCTGGTGGACGAGTGGCGCCAGCGCAGCCCTGAACTCGCCGCCTGCTTCGAACTGCAGGAGTTGGGCCTGGAGCGCGAGCGCTACCCTGGGCGGGAGTTCGTGCACCAGGCCAACATCAGCGATGCCCGGTTCGTGCGCTACCTGCTTCGACGCTCCGGCATCAGCTGGTTCTTTCGACCGGCGCCTGAGCAATCGAATCCCGCTCACCAGATGGTGCTGTTCGACGACGCCTATGTGCTGCCGGCCTGGCCCTTCGGTGCCGTGCGCTACCACCGGGACGCCCCCACGGAACAGCGCGATTCAATCACCCAACTCGTGCTCGAGCGCCAGCTCGTGCCCGGTGGCGCCGAGCGCAAGACCTGGGACTACAAGCAGGTCGGCATGCTCGACACGACCCGCCCGGCCCGGGTCGACCAGGGACCGAGCGGGAATTCCCTGGCCCGACTGCTGATCGACGCGCGCATCGAGCCACCGCATACCGCCAACGACAGTGCGCACCACCTGCGACGCACCGACCGCGTGGCCGATTGGCACGACATGCAGGCCAAGTCGGGGCGTGGACAGAGCGGCGTACGCAACCTCGCTGTGGGCCAATACATCCGAATCGATGGACATCCCATCGTCGATGCCCATCCCTCCGATGAACGTGAGTATGTGGTGACCCGTCTGCATCACCGGGCCGAGAACAACCTGCCCAAGCAACTTCAGGCTCAGGTCCACCTGCTGTTGGGCGCCCAGGACGACGAGCACACCCAGAAGGACGAGCGACGCTACCGCAACAGCTTCGAAGCGATCCGCAGGGATGTGCCCCTCGTGCCGGGCTATGACGCTCAACGCGACGCCCCCCGTGCCATGCCGCTCACCGCCCTGGTCGTCGGCCCCGCAGACGAAGAGGTCCACACCGACGAATTGGGCCGCATCAAGATCCAGTTCCAGGGCTATCGCGGCGAAGACCACGCGCACGCCGATGGGGCAGGTGCCAGTGGCACCGACCGCGACAGCGCCTGGGTGCGCTGGGCCACAGGCCTGGCCGGTGCGGGCTTCGGCATCGACTTCATCCCCCGCGTGGGTCAGGAAGTCGTCGTCGATTTCGTGGGTGGCGATCCCGACAAGCCCCTGGTCATCGGTGTGGTGCACAACGCACGCAACACCCCTACCGCCTTCAGCGATGTCGGGCATTTGCCGGGCAACCGCTATGTCTCCGGCACCAAGACCCGCGAGATTCATGGTGGCGGGCACAACCAGGTGCGCCATGACGACACGGCCGGCCAGATCAATCTGCAGGCCGCCAGCAGCCACGCGTCCAGCCAGTTGAATGCGGGCTGGCTCACCCATCCACGTCGCGACGGCAAGGGCCAAGCCAGGGGCGAAGGCATCGAGGTTCGCACCGATGCCCAGGCAGCCGTTCGTGGTGGCAAGGGCGTCTACATCACAGCCCATGCTCAGAATCGGGCTGGCGGCGAGATGCTCGAGCGCCAGGCCTTGCTCGGGCTGACCGAGCAGTTGCGCGGCATCGTGCAGACGCTGGGCGACCTTTCATCCACCCACCATGCCGAGAACAGCGACACCGCACGCATCGCCAAGCTGCTCGAGCAGTTGAAGGCTTGGGAGCACGGCAGCAACGTCAAACCCGGTGCCGGCGAAGGCGGCGCGCCCATGGTGGCCATCGACGCACCGGCCGGCATCGCCGCGGTGAGTCAGGACGCTTTGGTGCTCGGCGCGCAGAGCCACATCGACGCGGTGAGCGCCGGCAACACGCAGATCAGTGCGGGGCGCCGCCTGCTCCTTCGCGCAGCGGAGCTCTTCAGCGCCTTCGCGCACAAGGGCATTCGCATCGTCTCGGCCGAGGACAAGGTACAGGTCGAGGCGCACAAGGAGGACATCGAGATCACCGCGGCCAAGCGCGTGGTGATCTCTGCGGGCGAGGAGGTCGTGATCCAGGCGCCTCGCATCCGCTACATCGCCCAGGGCACCCAGGTCGACCACGGCCAGGGGCGCATCGTGGAGCAAAGCCAGAGCCTGCATCACATCATGAGCCCGGACTTCAGCATCGGCGGGGCGGGTGGGGGTAGCCCGCAGGTCGATGTCCCTAGTAGTTCACTTAAGACCGACGAGCGCTTTGTGCTTGCGCTTCGAACCACCGGGGCGCCGTTGAAGAGTCGCCACTACCGAATCGCGCTGGACGATGGGCAAGTCATTGAAGGCCGTACCGATGAAGACGGGCGAACCGATCTGCCGCAGAAGGATGCCATGCGGGTGGCAGACATACGGATCGCCGACGATTCGGACCCGCAAGCGGTATAGGGAGTAGCTCTGTGAATACAGTGAACAAGGAGCCGACGCGGCCCATTCTCACGCGCATGAACGAGGACGGTAGCTACGGCGCCCAGTCGGTCCTGACGGCGACGAACATGAAAGTTCGCGCCATGTGCCTGATCCCTTCCAAGGTGGTGATTCCAGTGATCTTCGTTCCCGGGATCATGGGTACGCGCCTAAAGGTCAAGAACAGCCTGAAGACGAAGGCATGGTTTCCGCCCGAGGGGAAGATCACGGGCTTGGGGCAGGTCATTGGCACGATGGGCCGAAGTGCAGCCACCCGTCAGCGCATCCTTGACCCGAACAACACCGAAGTGGATGACACCGGTCCGGCGCATGCGCCGCCCGAAAGCGCTGTGCTTATGGGCGATGCGCCCGGAGAAAGCGACGCGGAACGCGCCACCCGGCGCGGCTGGGGACAGCTTCATGAAGACAGTTATGGCGTCATCCTTGACGTGCTGGAGCAGCGCCTGTCGGCCATGTTTCGCAATGGAAAGGAGATTGATGAGCGGTGGGCCGCCGCCGTAATGGACTGGCAGGAGGAGCGCATGAAAGTCACGCGTGCCGGAAAGACCAGCCAGACCGGTGCGCAGCGTCTGGGCGCCGTCAAGCCCTTCACACCCATCGACGAGGAGGCGTTGAAGCGCGCCGCCAGCGCCTTCTATCCGGTCTACGCAGTGGGCTACAACTGGCTGCAGAGCAACCAGGCATCGGGCAAACATCTGGCCCTGGAGATCAAGCGCATCCGCGACTTCTATCGCGACCGCAACAAGGTCTGCGACAAGGTGATCGTCGTCACGCACAGCATGGGCGGCCTGGCGGCGCGGGCATGCGCGCAGCTTGAGGAGGCGAAGGACATGATTTTGGGCGTCGTTCATGGCGTGATGCCTGCCATTGGCGCACCGGCCACCTACAAACGCATGCGGGCGGGCTTCGAGGGGCCGGAGCAGGCCCTGCTGGGGCGCGATGGTGCCGATGCCACAGCCGTTCTGGCCAATGCGCCGGGGCCGCTGGAACTGCTGCCCACGCGCCAGTACAAGACCAAAGACCCCGATGGCGTGCAGCGCCACTGGCTGCGCATGACCTCACCCGTTACGGTGCCGACACCACGCTCGCAGGGGCAGCGCAAGTCAGTTCCCTTGGGTGAAGGCGGTGACATCTACGCGGACATCTACCTGAACAACCAGGCGCAAAGCTGGTGGCGGCTTGTCAAGGAGGAGTTGATCGATCCGGCGGGAAGGGAGGATCGGGAGAAGGCGAAGAAAGAGGGAAAGAAAGTGGTTGAGGGGAATGATGAGCAGCGCGATTTCAAGAGATTTTCCAAGGTAATGAAACTGGCCCGCGAGCTTCACGACCTCACCGAAGACAAGTACCACCCGATTACCTACGCCTCCTATGCCGACGACAAGAATCGCCCAAGCTGGAACGAAGTGCGATGGCATTGCGCTCGCCCGGTCGATGGCGACTGTCGCAGCGGCGACTTGCTGAATGACGACCTCAACGGCACGGTCAAAGTCCGCGCGGGTAAGGCGGAGCACGAACTCGCCATCGCCGGACAGGAAGGCCCTGGAGACGGCACCGTGCCGGCCGAGTCCGGCGCAGCGCCGACGCCGCACGTCAAGCAGATGTTCCGCCACCAGGGCCTGGCCGGTGGCCACACCAGCTACGACCACCAGGGCTCGTACAAGGCCGACGTGGTGCAGGCCGTGACGCTGTACTCCATCGCACGCATGGCAGCCGATTCCGAATGGCTCAATGCCAACCTGCATCGGGCCTGAGCATGATGGCCTTCCGATCCCTCATCGGCCGGACGATGCTCGTGGTGCTTGTCGCTACGGGAGTTTCGGGCTGTCATCCCACCTCCGGTTCCTCCTCTTCCTTGCCGCCCGCCATGACAACACCCGTGACCACGTTCTGCACCGGCCGCTTTCTGATTGATCTGCCCGAAGGCGCAAAGATCATCGGCAGTGCGCGCAACACCTATCGGTTCGCCCAGATCGAAAAGCCGCGAGTCATGAGTCGAGAGCAGTTCACTAAGGAACTAGACGATAAGGAGGCAAAGCTAAAGGCGAGCAAACACGATGTGGATCCCAGCCAGTTCCTAAAGGCTGTCCGGCCTGATGACAGCTCAAGGGTGTTGGCGTTCTGGGAGACGCCGACCGCGGCCGGCCTTGTCAGTGTCGAGGGCTATAAGTGGATGGGAGGAACCAGATTTTTAATGGTCAGCGAAGTAGATGACGACAAGCAACAACTTGGAATCAGCCGAATGCAAGAGCGGATTAATGGGTTTCGTCCTCGGTTAGACACCGAAATCCCCTCCGACCCCGGCTACTGCTTCCCCGGCGGCTTCATCGCCAGCCCCGAATGGGAGAACGAAGAGGCGCTGACCGAGTTCAGCCTGCCCGGTCACCCGGATGCTTATGTGTCCGTGTGGTTCTATCCCCTGGCCGCCAGCAAGCGCGACAAACCCCTTCTGGAGCGCATGGGCGGTGTTGTCAACTCGTTGGGCAACTTGGCCTCGAGTGTTCATGTGTTGCGAAAGGGCGATCGGACGGTGGCGGGTTACACAGGGCAGGAATACCTGTTCACCGCGCCCAACGGTGGCGGCGTGCCGGCGCACAACTTTGTGTGGGAAACCCAGGGCGAAGGCACCCTGGAAGAGCCGGTGGTCATCATCCAGATGGAAACCGGTACGCAGGACGGCAAGGGCAATTCGCAGAAGCCGAGCCTGAACAACGAGGAGGCGCTGGCGTTGTGGGACCGCATCGTGCCCACCTTCCGCATCCGGCCCACGAACGCGGCCCAGCCGAAGAAGACCAGCGATGCCAGCCCCGCCATACCCACCGGCCCGCTGCGCGCCGCCACCG
>JAVHYA010000063.1 GCA_031119395.1 Pseudomonadota bacterium | reverse complement strand
CAGCCGGGGCCGCGGCGGGCCCCCCAGGCCGCAGGGGCTGCGCCGGCGCACGCGCGATGCGGATCGGCTGGCCGGTCTGGTCGTCGAAGAGCGGCGCCTCATCGGCGGCCGCCGGCGCCGGGGGCGTGACGGCCCGCGGCGGCGTGTAGCCGAACTGCCCGATCGGCACGTGGTCCGCCACCGGCGCCTGGCTGGCGGCGCGCGACTGGCCCAGCGCCGCGAAGGGATCGTCGCCTGCAGAGGTGTTCGGATGCAGCAGGGGGTCGGCCAGCGGCGACAGCGCGAGCGGATCGCCGCCGAGCCCCCCGCCCACGCCCCCGAAGAGCTCGTCGATGCGCTGTCCGCTGGCCGTGGGCGCCGACGCGGCCGGCAGGCCGAGGTCGGAGAAGTCGTCGAGCAGGCCGCCGCCCCGGGCGGCCGCGCCCGGGGCGGGGCCCGGCGACGCCGCCGGACCCAGCAGGTCGGCGAAGGGATCGACGCCACCGCCCGGCGCGCCGGCACGGCCGCCCCCCAGCGGGTCCGGGAAAGCCGGCGGCGTGGCGGCCGTCGCGGTGGCGCCGGGCGCTGCCGCGGCCGGTGCCGGCCCCAGGCCGGCCAGCAGGTCGGCGAACGGGTCGTCGGCCACCGGCGCACCCGCTGCGGCGGGCTGGCCCGGGATCACCGTGTGCTCGCTGGCCGGCGCCGCTTCCACGGCGAGCTCGAAGCTGCCCATCACCAGCCGGTCGCCGGGTGCGAGCGGGGCCTCGACACCGGTGCCCAGCGGGCGCCCGTTGATCTGCGTGGGGTTGCTGCCACGATCGACGACGAAGAAGCGCCCGTCCCGTGCCGTCACCTGCGCGTGCACGCGCGACACCGTGCGCTCGGGGTCGTCGAGCACCAGGGTGTTGCTGTCGGCGCGCCCGATGGTGCCGCCGGAGTGGTCGAACAGCGCCTGCAGGGCGCGCGGCGGCGGCGCACCCCGGACGCTCAGTACCTGGATCTGGATCATGGGAACACCCTCGCGTCGCGTCTCAGGGCGCCAGCATCAACACCTTGACCTGGCTGGGAACCAGCCGGCAGCCGGGCGCGTTGGTGCTGTTCTGCAGCGACACGCTCGTCATGCGGGTGGCGGGCATGCCCTTGAGCAAGACGGTGAAGGCGCCCGTCAGGTGCCGGCTCGGCCCCATCACCATGCCCGAGGCCACCCCGGTGGCGACGCCCGGGTTGTCGCCGTTGGTCATCGGAATCGTGGTGGCCATGTTGTGCGCGGGCGCGCCCATGAACAGGATGGTCGGCACGTTCGGAATGGCCATCGGCCCCATGGCGATGTTCGGGTACGGGATGGGCACGGGGCCGGCCGGGCTGGGCGTGAGGCACACGTCGGGGAAGGCCAGGTCGGTGCCCATCATCTGGCAATTGGCGAACATGGGATGCGGTCTCCGTGCGGGTTCAACCGAGGTGGATCTGCTCGCCGTCGGCCTTGACCAGGCGAGACCCGTTGGCCACCAGGTGCTCGGCCTGCAGCTGGAGCGTGCGGTCTGCGCGCCAGTCGATGTGCTGGCTGCGCACCTGGTCGGGGCCGTCGACCACGCGCTGGCTCCAGCGTGCGAACTGCGACACCTTGTCGAAGAAGGACTCCATCAGGTCGCCCACCAGCTTCATGCGGCCGAAGGTGCCGACGGCCTCGCGCGCCACCACGCGCAACGCCGGCGCCTGCACGGTCAGCGTGCCCGCTGGCACCGACATCACGCTGTCGGCCGGCAGGCGCAGCTCGCAGCCGGCGGCGGCGGCGCGTTCCAGCACCGCGGTGACGTACAGCCCGTGGGCGAGGTCGCCCGCCAGCCACACCCGGTCGCCGACCTGCGGGACCATCAGGCAGCTCGCGGCCTGGCGTGCGGGCAGCGCCCCCTGGGCGGTCTGCACCGTCAAGCTCGCCGCGTCCAGCGCGGTGACGGTGGCCACGCCGTGCATCGGCGCGGCACACAACTGCATCAGATCCTCGTCGCGAATGCCCATGGTGGTGCTCTCTCTTGGGGGGTCGGTGGCTACGCCACGGCGGCCGCGGGCCAGCGCTCGGCCTGCAGCAGATGGGGGTCGCTGTCCAGCGCCCGCGCGCGGTCGGTGTACTGCGCCTGCGGGTCGGTGACGGCGTGCAGGTTGGCCCGGGCCAGCGTGGCGCCGCGCAGGTCGGCGCGCGTCAGGTCGGCGTGCGAGAAGTCGGCATAGGTGAGGTCGCAGTGCGCCAGGCTGGCGTCCTGCAGCGCCGCGCCCGACCAGTTGGTCTGGTAGAGCCTGGCGCCGTCGAAGCGGGCGCCGCCGGCGCGCGCGCCCGCGAAGATGGCCTGCATCAGGTCGGCGCCCTCGAAGCGGGCGTCCGTGAGGTCAGCCTCCAGGAAGATCGCGTTGCGCGCCCCGGCGTCGACGAAGCGTGCCTGCGGGAGGAGGGCCTGCTGGAAATTGACCTGGGCCACCTGCGCGCCCGAGAAGTCGCAGCCGCTCAGGTCGGCGCCGATGAACTGCGTGTTGACGAAGCGCTGGTCGCTGAAGCGGTGGCCGGCGAGCTTCGAGCGGGACAGCACGGTGTGGATGAACGCGGTGCCCCCGAGGCGCGCCCGGCGCAGGTCGCAATCGAGCAGCACCGAGCGCTCGAGCGTCGCGCCCGACAGGTCGATCTGCCCGGTGTCGCAGTCGGACCAGGTCATCTTCTCGAGCGTGGCCTGCGTCAGCAGCAGCAGGTCGAGCCTGCATTGGGCGAAGGTCGCGAAGTCCACCCGCACCCCGGCCGCTGCCAGGCCCTGCACCTCGCACTCGAAGAAGCAGGCGTTGGCCAGGCTGGCACCGGTCATGATCGCCCGCTCGAAGCGGCAGCCGGAGAACGTGGTGTTGTGCACGACGGCGCCAGGCATGTCGGTGCGGTCGAAATGGCAGCCGAGGAACTGGCTGGCCGACAGGTCGGCCGAGGCCATGCGCGTGCCGGCGAAGCGGCAGCGGTCGAAGAGCGTGGCGCGGAGGTCGGCGCCTGCCAGGTCCATGCCGGAGAGGTCCTGCTGCAGCACCGGCTCGGCGTTCTGCACCCGGCGCAGGAGCTCAGCCTTGTCCATGTGCCGCCTCCACGGGGCCCGGCACCATCCGATGGCGCGGGTAGGTGCGCATGCGCGTGGTCAGCGCGGTGTCGAAGCCCGGGCCGTGCTGCTCGATCCGCACGCGGGCGAAATCGCTCTGGAACAGGTTGGCGCGGCTGAAGTCGGTGCGCGAGAGCCGGGCATGCTGGAGCACCGCGTTCATCAGGTTGCACGAGGCCAGGCGCGCATCGTGCAGCCGGGCGCGCACGAACCGGCTGCCCGGCAGCCGGGCCTGCTCGAAATCGGCGCCCGAGAGCTCGCAGTCGCTGAAATCGCTGCCCGACAGCTGCGCGCCCACGAAACGGGCACCGGCGAGCTGCGCGCCGCGAAAGCTGATGTTGGGCAACACGGCGCCGCCGAAGTCGCAGCCGTCCAGCACGCAGCCCTGGGCGAAGCAGCCGGACTCGATGCGCAGCCCGCGAAAGCGCGCACCGGCCGCGCGCACGGTGACGAACGCGCTCTTCGTCAGCACCGCATCGCTGAAGTCGACACCCGTCAGATCGCATTCGACGAAGGTGCTCTGCGCCAGCCGCGCGCCGGCGAAGCTGCAGCCGTGCAGGTCGTGCCGCAGGAACACCAGCATCGCCTCGCTGTGGACGCCCGAGAGGTCGCAGGCCACGAGCGTCGCGTCCTCCAGGCGGATGCCGTCGAGCCGCGCGCCGTGCAGACGGCTTTCCTGCACGCGGGCCTTCTGCAGCACGGCGCCCGCCAGGCTCGCACCGGACAAGTCGCAGCGCACGACCTGCGCCGCACCGAGGTTGGCACGGTCCAGCCGCGCCCCGGCCAGCAGCGTGGACTGCAGCGTCGCGTGGGCCAGCACCGCATCGCCCAGGTTGGCCCCCGGCAGCAGCGTGCCGGTGAGGTTGGCGCTTTCCATCAGCGCGCCCTGCAGGTCCAGGCCCGACAGGTCCAGGCCCGACAGGTCGGCGCCGGTGAGGTCCCAGCCCGCGCAGCTGCCACCCGCCGCGCGCTGCGACAGCAGGCGCTGGCGCAGCGCGGCCGCTTCCTTGCCCGCCAGCCGCGAGGCCGGTGCCTGGTAGTGCGCGGCGCCGCGGTAGGCCATCAGCTGCTTGCGGTCGCCGTCATGCCAGCTGTCCATCAGGGGCTTGTCGGCCAGCATCTCCTCCAGCTCGCGCACGTCGCCGCCCAGGGCACGGCCTTGGGCGATGTAGTCCTCGAAGCTGCGGATGAGCGGCTGCGCGAAGGGCTTCGGCGGCCCGCGCGTCTCGAGCCCCGCCATCTCGCGTTCGATCAGCCCGAAGTCCTGCCCCTGCGCGTCGAACACCTTGCGCACGTCGGCCAGCATGGCGGCCTTGTCCTTCTCGGCCTGCGCGGCCAGCGTGTCGCGCTGCCGGTCGAGCTGCTTGCGCAGCCCGATCAGGTCGTCCAGCGTCTTCACCTGCGGGATGGCCGGGCCGTCCAGCGCCGGCGCATGGCCGTCGTCGGGGTCCATGCCCCAACGCGCCACCTCGGCCCGGGCGGCCTCGCGCTCCGCGCGGGCGCGGCGCTGGCCGCGCTCCAGGGCGATGTTGGGCTGCGCGGCGAGATCGAACAGCGGCACGACCAGGTCGGCCGGCATCAGGTCCTCGTCGCGCAGGGTTTCCAGTGCACCGTGCTCTCGGTCCATGCGCTTGTCGCGCACCGCCAGGTAGTGCTCGGCCGGCCGTGGCGCATCGAGGTCCTCCAGCGCGCCGAGCAGGTGGACGATGTCGGCGCCATCGTCCTCGGCGATCCCGTGCATGCCCTGGAACACCAGGATCGCGCGCTGCGCGTCGGGGAAGAACCACAGGGTGTTCAAGCGCAGCCGAAGCTCCTTGAACTTGTCGCCTTCCGGCGTGCGGTGGGTCACGAAGGCACGTGCGCGCAGGCCGGGCAGCCGCCCCTCCAACCGGGCCTGCGTCGGATGCAGGTGCTCGAAGAGGCAGGCCTCGTCGCCGCGGAAGGGCTCGGCCTGCTGTTGGTCCTCGCTGGCGGTGTTGAAGGTCGTCCAGTCGGCGTCGGAGGCCACGGCCGGGAACTCCTCCTTGAGCCAGCGCTCGTCGTAGGTCCCCCGCTTGGCGGCGCGCTGCGGCCAGGTGCCGTCGAGCGGGCCGAAGCCGACCGGCTGCCCGATGTCGCGCGGCGAAGCCAGCGGACGCTGCGGGTCCTCGATGCGCGGGAGCCAGCGCAATCCATCCTCCGCGGCCGCCATGCCCACGCCGAGCGGGTTGTCGGCGCAGGCGGGGCCGCCCCAGGTGTCGCCCCAGCCCAGGGGCAGGCTCTCGAAGGCGGCGGGCGGCGAGATGCGGTCGCCGTCCCAGTAGCGCTTGCCGTAGACCAGCAGGCGCTTGGACAGCGCGCCCACCTGCACCGAGGCCACGCAGCCGATGCGCCGCTCGCCCGGATATGCCACCGCCGACACCAGGTACTCGCTGCGCACGCGCGGCATGCCCTCCTCGAGCGGCCATTGCGACTCGGGCCGCGTGGCCCAGAACGTCCACAGATCCTTCTCCTGCCACAGCCGGCGCTGCGGGCCGAGGTCGACCATCACCATCGCCGACACGCCGATGCTGGTGCGACCGCGGAACTCGAAGCAGCGCGTGAGCAGCGACAGCGGGAAGGGCTTGAAGACTTTCACACCGTGCTCACAGGAAGATCTTCAGGGCGTCCATCTCGATGCCGGTGGCGTGGCTCAGGGCCTCCAGCGCCGCGGCCTGCTGGACGGCCGAGGCGGCGCGTGTGTCCACGCCCAGGAACTCCGTCTTCACGCCGATGGCCGCATTGGTGCAGGCGGTGGCCTCGCCCTTGACGATGTTGGCTTCCAGGTTGATGCCCGAGAAGTTGAACTGGAAGCCGTAGCCGATCTGGTTCTGCCCACCGATCTGCCCGAGCTGGAAGTCGATGATCTTGGTGCCGCCCGGCGCGATGATGTTGAAGCCGCCGGCCGCCATGAAGGTCGTCGGCCCGCCGGTGGTGACGGTCAGGCCGGCGCCGATCGTCTGCGTCACGGCCGCGCCCACGGTCTGGGTGAGCGCGGCGCCGATCGTCTGCGTCATGCCGGCACCCACGGTGTCGGTGCGGCTGGCGCCCACGGTGAGGCTCTCGCTGGCACCGACCGTTTCAGTCCGGTTGGCACCGATGCTGATGGTCTCGTCGGCGCCCACCGTCTCGGTCCGGCTGGCGCCGATGGAGATGTCCTCGTTGGCGCCGACCGACTCCGTCCGGTTCACGCCGATGGTGATCTTCTCGTTGTTGTCGACCGTCTCGGTGCGGTCGTTCTTGACGTGCACGGTTTCGTCGTGGTCGATCGTCTTCTTCCGGTCGTGGCCCACCCAATGGGTCTCGTCGGCCTCGACCTCGATGTCCTGGTTCTTCTCGGCATGCAGGAACACCTGCTCGCTGCCCTTGGTGTCGTCGAAACGGAACTCGTTGAAGTTGGCGGCCGAGCCCTTGGGCGTGGAGCGGGTGCGAAAGCCGCTCTGCTCGTGCTTCTTGAACGGGATCGGCTGGTCGTCGTTGTACACGCGGCCCATGATGATCGGCCGGTCCGGGTCGCCGTTGAGGAAGTCGACGATCACCTCCTGGCCGATGCGCGGGATGAAGTAGCCGCCCCAGCCCTTGCCGGCCCAGGGTTGCGACACGCGCACCCAGCAGGTGGACTTCTCGTTGCTCTCGTCGTAGCGGTCCCAGTGGAAATGCACCTTCACGCGGCCGAATTCGTCGGCGTGGATCTCGTCGCCCTCCGGGCCGACGACGATGGCCGACTGCGGGCCGTGCATGCGAACGCGTGGCGTGAGGCGCGACGGCCGGTAGGGCACCTTCAGCGGCACGCTGGTGATCAGGAACTCGTGCATGCCCCACTGCGGGCGCGTGAACTCGTCGAAGCCCTTCACCATCGCGAGCAGCTCGTCGCGGTGTTCCTCGTTCACCCGGTCCTGCGCCAGCATCTCGAGCACCACGCTCTCCAGGTTGGCCGCGGCCGAGGTGTCCACGCCCTCGTAGCCCGGGTGCGTGGCCACCATGAGGCAGCTGACGATCAGGTGCTCGTCGTTGAAGTCGTCGGCGGTGTACGACGAGTGCATGCGCGTGCGGCGGCCCACGGCCACATCGGGCCAGGGCGTGACGGCCCAGTACAGGCGCCGCCGCGCCGCGAGCGCCTCCATGCGGATGCGCGAACGCTTGTCCCCGTCCGCCTCGCGCAGGTGGCCGCCGGGGAACTCGAACACCTCCAGGTCCGACAGTTCGTGCTCCGCCGCATCGACGCTGCTGCCCGGCAGCTTCTTGCGGATCGCCTTGAAGTCGCTGTCGCGCGAGGCGTGCCGGCCCGAACCGTAGCGCATGCCGCTGGACCAGTGCCGCAGCTCGTTGAAGCGCGCTTCGGTCTGGTGGGCCTGCACGTCCTTGAGCTCCGCCGCCACCGGCAGCGGCTGGTGCGCGACGTCGCTGGCGTTCGACAGGTACATCGTGCCCGGCTTGTCGTGC
The DNA here is from genome assembly GCA_031119395.1 of Pseudomonadota bacterium. GTDB lineage: Bacteria > Pseudomonadota > Gammaproteobacteria > Burkholderiales > Burkholderiaceae_C > Xenophilus. The sequence goes on along the minus strand of JAVHYA010000063.1, from coordinate 16,167 downwards.
GCATCGAACCAGTAGTAGATGCCCTCCTCCTCCAGCAGCCGCGAGACGAAGCGGAAGTCGCTCTCCTCGAACTGCACGCAGTACGGCCGCTTGTCGGGCTTGCCGACGATGCCGTCCTTGTTGACGTTCCACAGCTTTCGGATCGGGCTGTCGTGCACCACCGCATCCATCACCTCCAGCACGTCCTGGCCCTGGAAGATGCGCGCGTTCTGGCGCTTCTCCAGCAGCCAGAACCACGAGCGCAGCTCGATCACGTACTCGAAGTAGCGGCCGCGCGCGCCGCGCCGTGCGAAGCGCACCGCATGCCCGCGGCAATGGCGCTCGTGCGGTGCGTCGGACACGTCGTGGAAGCGGAACACCACGTCGAAGGCGTGGCCCAGGATGTCCTTGGCGGCGATGGCGTCGTTCTTCGACAGCACGCGCAGCTCGTAGACCGAGGGCTGGCTCATGGCCTCCTGGCCGACCAGCGTCCAGAACATGAGGTCCTTGCCGGCGGGCGACTCGGTGTCGATGCGGTACACGTCCTGGGCCATGGTGCGGGGTCTCCGGTCGGCGTCTCAGTCGAAGGCGTAGGTGAAGTCGCTGTCCTTCACGTCCAGCGCCACCTTGCGGATCTCGCCGCCGGTGGCCAGGCGCTGCAGGTACTCGACCGAGATGGTCGGCAGCACGGTGTTGGTGAGGATGGCGTCGATGACGCGGCCGCCCGATTCCGGGTCCTGGCAGCGCGCCACGACCTGGTCGACCACCGCGTCGCTGTATTCGAAGGGCACGCCGTGGTTGGCCTCGACGCGCTTCTTGATGCGGCCCAGCTGCAGCCGCACGATCTTCTTCATCATGTCGGGCGACAGCGGGTAGTAGGGGATGGTGACGATGCGGCCCAGCAGTGCGGGCGGGAACACCTTCATCAGCGGCGCCTTCAGCGCATCGGCCAGGGCGTTGGGCTCCGGGAGCAGCTCGGGGTCGCGGCACATGCTCATCACCAGCTCGCTGCCGGCGTTGGTCGTGAGCAGGATGATGGTGTTCTTGAAGTCGATCATCCGGCCCTCGCCGTCCTCCATCCAGCCCTTGTCGAAGACCTGGAAGAAGATCTCGTGCACGTCGGGGTGGGCCTTCTCCACTTCGTCGAGCAGCACCACGCTGTAGGGCCGGCGGCGCACCGCCTCGGTCAGGATGCCGCCCTCGCCGTAGCCCACGTAGCCAGGCGGCGCGCCCTTGAGCGTGGAGACGGTGTGCGCCTCCTGGAACTCGCTCATGTTGATGGTGATGATGTTCTGCTCGCCACCGTAGAGCGCCTCGGCCAGCGCGAGCGCGGTCTCGGTCTTGCCGACGCCGGAGGTGCCGCAGAGCATGAAGACGCCGATGGGCTTTTGCGGGTTGTCCAGCCGCGCGCGCGAGGTCTGGATGCGGCGCGCGATCATCTCCAGCCCGTGCTTCTGGCCGATGACGCGCTGGTTCAGCGTGTCGGCCAGCTTGAGCACGGCCTCCACCTCGTTCTTCACCATGCGGCCGACGGGAATGCCGGTCCAGTCGGCGACGACCGAGGCCACGGCCTGCTCGTCCACCGAGGGCAGGATCAGCGGCGACTCGCCCTGCACGGCGTGGATCCTGGCCTGCAGCGCGTGCAGTTCGGCGAGCAGCGCCGCGCGGTCGGGCGCCGCGGGCGCTTCGGTGCCATTCGGGGCTGCAGCGCCCGCCCCGTCTGCGGGAGGCGCTATCGATTCCGTAGCAGCTGCGGGTGCGTCCACCGGCTTGTTGCCGGCGCGCAGCTGGCCCCGCAACTCCAGCAGGCGATCGACCAGGCCCTTCTCCTCCTGCCAGCGGGCATTCAGCTTCTCCAGCTCGGCCTTCGCTTCGGCCAGCATCGCGGTGACCTGCGCGGCGCGCTTGGTGACGTCGATGCCGATCGCCTCCTCGCGGCCGATGATCTCCTGCTCCACCGTCAGCGCCTCGATGCGGCGCATGCAGTCCTCCACTTCGGGGGGCGTCGCGTGCTGGCTCACGGCGACGCGGGCGCAGGCGGTGTCGAGCAGGCTCACGGCCTTGTCGGGCAGCTGGCGTGCGGGGATGTAGCGGTGGCTGAGCTTGACGGCCGCCTCGATGGCCTCGTCGAGCAGCTGCACGCGGTGGTGCTTCTCCAGCACGCTGGCCACGCCGCGCAGCATGAGGATGGCTTTCTGCTCGTCCGGCTCCGGCACCTGCACGACCTGGAAGCGGCGGGTGAGCGCCGGGTCCTTCTCGATGTACTTCTTGTACTCGGCCCAGGTGGTGGCGCCGATGGTGCGCAGGTTGCCGCGCGCCAGCGCCGGCTTGAGCAGGTTGGCCGCATCGCCGGTGCCGGCCGCGCCGCCCGCGCCCACCAGGGTGTGGATCTCGTCGATGAACAAGATGATGGGCGTGGGCGAGGACTGCACCTCGTCGATCACCTGCCGCAGCCGCTGCTCGAACTCGCCCTTCATGCTGGCGCCGGCCTGCAGCAGGCCGATGTCCAGCGTGAGCAGCTTCACGTCCTTGAGCTGCGGCGGCACGTCGCCGCGCGCGAGGCGCTGCGCGAAGCCTTCGACCACCGCCGTCTTGCCCACGCCCGCCTCGCCGGTGAGCAGCGGGTTGTTCTGGCGGCGGCGCATCAGGATGTCGACGATCTGGCGGATCTCCTCGTCGCGGCCGGTGACCGGGTCCATCTCGCCCTTCCTGGCCTTCTCGGTCAGGTCGACGGCGAACTTCTTCAGCGCGTCGCCCTTGCCCATGGCCGCCGGGGCCATCGCGCCCGTCTCGTCGCCCACGTCGCCGCTGCCCATGCCGGTGCCGTCCTGCGCGCGCATCTTCGACTCGGCCGAGGCATCGCAGATTCGGGCGAAGTGCTCGCCCAGGTCCTCGACCTTCACCTTCTCGAACTGCTTCGACAGCCCCAGCAGCGGGTTGCGCAGGCTGGGCGACTTGAGCATGCCGAAGACCAGGTAGCCGGTGCGCACCTGCGCCTCGCCGAACTGCAGCGTGGCGTAGGTCCAGGCACGCTCGATGGCGTTCTCGATGTGCGGCGAGAAATCGCTGATCGCGGTGGCGCCGCGCGGCAGGCGGTCGAGCGCGGCCGTCAAGTCCCTGGCCAGCACCGAGATGTCGAGGCCGTAGTGCTGCACGATGCGGTGCAGGTCCGACTCCTGGTTCTGCAGCAGCTGCGCGAACCAGTGCTCGAGCTCGACGTACGGATTGCCGCGCATCTTGCAGAAGACGGTCGCGCCCTCGATGGCCTTGTAGGCCAGCGGGTTGAGCTTGCCGAAAAGGGCGGTGCGGCTGATCTCACTCATCGGAATCTCCAGTCGGAAGAACGAACGAAGGGCGCGGCATTTCAAGCCGGGCCGCTGGAAAGGGAACGCCGCGCTGCCGCCAGCCAGCCGCGGACCTCGCGCCCGGCCTCCTCGCGCGGCACCACGGCCTGCAGACGCGGCGGCGCGAAGCCGGCGGCCGCCAGTGCCGCGCGCACGTGCCCGTCGGAATGGGTGTAGCGGCCGCTCAGCTCGAGGCGAAAGGGTGCCTCGTCCTGCTCGAGCGCCTCGACGGTGAAGACCAGCCAGCCGCCCGGGCGAAGCGCCTGCGCGGCGGCGCGCGCCGCGGCGTGCAGGTCGCCGAAATAGCACAGCGTGTCGGCCGACACCACCAGGTCGAAGGCCGCCGGCTGCGTGGCCAGGTAATGCACCAGTTCGGCCTGGTGCAGGCGGTCGTAGCCGCCGCGCCGGCGGGCCTGTCGCAGCATGCCGGCCGACAGGTCGCAACCGACGAGCAGCCGCGCCCAGGGCGCCAGCAGCGGTGCCATCAGGCCCGTGCCGCAGCCCACGTCGGCCACGTCCAGCGCGCGGGCCGGCTCGCCGAGCGCGTCGTGCACCGCGCGGGCCACCAGGGCCGGTGCCTGGTAGTTCAGGCGCTGCAGGCTGGCATCGAAGCTCTCGGCGTAGGCATCGAAGACGCGCGAGACGTACGCGTCGCTCGCGCGCTCGGGCGCGCGTCCCTCGCAGGCGGCCAGCAGGTGCTGCGCCACCGGGTCGTCGGGCGATTCCGCCAGCCATTCGCGCAGCAGGCCGGCCGCGCGTTCGCGCTCGCCGATCACCATGAGGGCGCGCAGCACCTGCGCGCGTCCGGACGCCTCCTGCGGCAGCAGCGCGATGCCGCGGCTGTAGGCCTGGACGGCCTCGGCCACCTCGCCCTCATCGGCCAGCAGGCGCGAGAGGATGTACCAGCCCGGCCCGTGCGCAGGCTGCAGCGCCAGCGCGCTGCGGCAGGCCCGCACGGCCTCGCCGGAGCGGCCCAGCTTGCGCAGCAGCGCGGCCAGGTTGGCCCACCCGTTGGCCGCCTGGCCGGCGTGGGCTGCATGCGCGATCCCCTGGCGGTAGCTCGCCGCGGCCTCGTCGGCCTGCCCGGCCTCGACCAGCAGGTTGCCCAGGTTGTTCCAGGCCGCGGCATTGCGCGGCCGCAGCGCCAGCGAGCGGCGCAGCAGGCCGATGCCTTCGTCGCTGCGGCCCTGGCGGTGGCGCAGCACGCCGCGAAAGTGCAGCACGTCGGCATGGGCCGGCTGCCGGCGCGACAGTGCGTCGAGCGCCGCGTCGGCATCGTCCAGGCGGCCGGCACGCAGCCAGTCGATGGCCTGCGCGAGCCCGACAGGCGCACGGGCCGTGGCGACCGGGGCGCTCACGGCACGCCTCCCGCCGCCGCGCCGGCGATGCGCACGTCGGCCGCGTCGCGCGCACGCGGCCGTTCGCCGAGCCAGGATACCCACCCCAGCCGCGGGCCGTTGCCGGCCCGCGCGCCGAGGCGGGTGGCCGGCACCTCCTCCTTGCGCAGCGCGAGCTGCGCGTCCCATTCCAGTTCGTCGCCCAGCAGCTGCAGCATCCAGCGCGCGAGCACCGGGCGCGCCGAGCCGACGGGCAGGAAGCGCCCGTACTGCTCGAGCGACAGCGGCCCCAGGTGCAGCCGCACCTTGTGCTGCCGGTCCCAGACCTGGCGCCCCATGACCGCGCCCAGCCCCAGCGTGCGCGACGCCGCGTTGGGGTTGCTGGCCCCCAGCCGCGTGAGCTCGTCGCCCGGCAGGCGCATCCAGTGGCCGACCCAGCGCTCGAGCCGCGCCGGCACGCCGAAGTACGCCGACACCACCGACTCCACGCCCTCGACGTTGTGCACGCGGCGCGCGAGCCAGCCCGAGAAGTGCAGCCGCGCGTCGTCGTGCACCTCGTCGCGCGCCTGGCGCGCCGGCCCGCCGATGCCCACGAAGGCGCCGACGTGGCGGCGGAACGGGTCCTCCTGCGGACGGTCCAGCCCGGTCACCGGCCGCGCCTTGGCCCAGGCCCGGTAGATCTGCAGGGCGAAGCGGTGCGAGAAGGTGTCGAGGAAGGCCAGCCAGGTCGGATCGCCATGGTTGAGCGCCCGTTCGCGGATGAAGTCCGACAGGTGCACGGGCAGCGGCCCGTTGGGCCCGAGGTAGCCGAAGAAGTGCTGGCGCAGCCGCGGCGGCGCGTCGGGCGTGGCGGCCTCGAATCGGCTGAAGGGCGCCGGCGCGAAGGACAGCGAGGGCTCCTGCCCGACGCGCACCGACTCGGCCGAGGGCCGCAGGGCCTGGCCCCAGCGCGGCGCCCGCGGGTCCATGCATTCCAGCCGCCGCAGGGTGGCGAAGTAGTCGTAGGCCCAGGCGCGGTCGGCCCGCGCGGCCAGCCAGGCGGCGGGCGTGGCGGCCTGCGGGGCGCTGCCGCCGGGGGCATTCACAGGATCGGTCGGGTCCCGCATTGCGGCCTCCATCGCATCCATTCGCCCTTGCCGGCACCGCGCAGCACGGTCTCGACGAAGTGGTTCACCTCGACGTGGCGCGCGAGCCAGCGCGACATGACGGCGCCGAAGAGAAAGGCGCTGTGCCCGTGGAAGGCCGGCGGATCGACCTCCAGCGTCACCTCCAGCCCGCGCCCGAAGGCGATGGGGCCGGGCATCGGCAGGCGCCGCACCAGCGGCTTGCAGCGCACCGACAGCAGGCCGCGCACCTGCCCCTGGCGCGCCTCGTCGGCATGCACGGCATAGAGCATGAGCATCTCGCGCAGCGCCGCGGCACCGTCCGAGGGCGAGCTGTCGGCCAGCGACAGGTAGTTGAGCGCGAGGTGGTCGACGACCTTCCAGCCCAGCCCCTGCTGCACCACCGGCGACACCGGCCGCGAGGGGCCGCGCACCATGCGCACGCTGCGCACCGGGAAGGCGTCGACGCAGTCGAAGTCGTTCTCGCGCCCGACCGGCAGCAGCAGCGCCAGGTCGCGGTTGGTCACCAGCCCGGTGACGGCGAGCTGGCGCAGCGCGCCCGAGAAGGGCGCCTGCTGCGGATCGACCACCTGGAGGTACAGCTCCGAGCCGATGTGGCTGCTGCGGTGCCCCTCGCCGCGCTGACGCGCCGACATCACGCGCGGCTCGCGCGTGACGGTGTAGTAGGCCGGATGCGCGTCGCGGCTGCCGTGGAAGGCAGCGTAGAACGGCAGGAACAGCTGCTCGCGCGCGCCCTCGCCGCCCGCGACGGCGGCGGCATGGCCGACCACCTCGGTGAGCGAATGCACCTCGAAGTCCTGCGGCCGCGTGCGGTCGGCCAGCAGGTGGAACTGGCTCACGCCCTCGCTCACGCTCACGCGGTCGAGGCGCTTGGGAAAGAGGTTGACGACCGGCACGCAGTGCAACTGCACGTTGTCGGCGCTGACCAGCTTCTCGAGCACCGCATCGCCGCGCGAGAAGAGCAGCACCAGCTCGACCTCGTCGCCGCCGCAGGCCGCCAGCGCGGCGCGCAGCCCGTCGATGCGGACGAAGCGGAAACGCTCGGGAAAGGCGAAGTACTCCTGCACCAGGCGAAAGCCCGAGAAGCCCGTGGCAGTGACCGGCAGCAACGCCTCGTCGTCGCCGAAGCCGACCTCGGCGATCGCGCTGCCGGGCAGCGTGGCGACCGGCCCGGTGGCCGCGGCGCGGCGCACCAGCACGCCGATGGGCTGCGCGAGTGCGCATTCGTGCAGCTGCCAGGCCACGTCGTCGGCGCCGCCGAAGTACAGCGTGAGCGCGTCCAGCGCGATCTGGTCGAAGCCCAGGCCCGCGGTGGCCTTCAGCCCGATGCGCAGGCCGCCGCGGATGTCGCGGGCACGCGGGTGCTGCGCCAGCGGCAGGTCGGCCGCGTAGGTGAAGTACTGGGCGCGCGTGACCTCGACCGGCCACACGCGCAGGTCGTGCGCGGTGCGGAATTCGCAGTGCGTGTTCTGGCCCACCGCCTGGCGCGCACGCAGCGCGCTGCCGCGCGGCAGCAGCGGGCCGGTGGCGAGCACGGCGTCGCCCAGCTCGGGCTGGAAGGCGCACACGCCGCAGGCCGGCGTGGGCGCGAGGAAGTGCGGGTAGACGATGTCGAGCAGGTGGCCGGTGAAGCGCGGGTACTCGGCATCCACCTTGAGATGCACGCGGGCCGACAGGAAGGCCGTCGCTTCGATGAGCCGCTCCACGTAGGGGTCGGCGACCTCCTGCCCGTCGACGCCGAGGCGGGCGGCGATCTTGGGAAAGGCGCGCGCGAACTCGCCCGTGCTCTCGCGGAAGTAGCGCAGTTCCTGTTCGTAGAGGGTGAGCAGCCGCGGATCCATGCCTCAGCCCCTCCCGAACGGGCGGCAGACGGCACCGTGCCATCGGCCCGCAGCGCCCGCCCCGTGGGCGTCGGCACGAGATTCGTCACGATCGTGGCGATCGCCGTTGGCGGTGTCGGTGCGCCGGCGCACCGGTGCCTGCACGCACCGGGGGCGGGGACGGTCTCGCGGATCGGCGTCAGCGCGCTGGATTGGACAGGTCATCGATGGCGATGCGCCCTTCCTCCAGGTCGACGCGGCTGCGCATCAGGAACTCCAGCGGCACCGGCTGCGCCCACAAGCTTCCGCGCACCAGCAGGCTGATGCAGTTGTGGGAATCCAGGGACGAGCCTTCCATGACGATTTCGACTTCGAGCGTTCGGGGCAGGATGCGCGGCTCGAACTGCAGGATGGCGTTCTTCAGAGCCTGTTCCATGCTGACACGCTGGATGGAGGACGTGAACTGGCCGGACAGCATAGGCAATCCGTAGTTCAGCACCGAGCGCGCCGCCTGCGGATGGCGCATCTCGTCGATCGCATCGCCCGTGGCGTTGAGCAGCCACGCCAGGTCGCGCAGCACCGCCTGGCGCAGCGCCTGCCGCGTGAGGGTGCGCTTGTCGTCGCCCTCGCGCTTCTGGTCGGGCGCGTGGTCGACCAGGCGATCGAGCAGCGAGGGCTGCAGCCGCTCCTGGACGGTGAGCTCAGCCATGGTCTTCCGCGGCGCCGCCATCGTCGGCGGCTGTCGCGCCGAAGTCGATCTGGCGCACGTCCATCAGCGCATGCTCGCCCGCGTCGCTGCCCAGCAGGCGCTGGCCAAGGCCGCACCACACCTCGGGCGCGATTTCGCGCCAGTCGGTGCGGCGCGCCAGCAGCAGCGCGCCGTCGTCGCTCCTCTCGGTGCCCTCGTAGCGCGTGGGCACCAGGGCCAGCGTCTCGCCGCCGTTCTCGAACAGCAGGTGCACCGGCGTCCACACGCAGTCGCGCAGGTCTTCGGGGGGCTCGACCTTGACCTGCGCCAGGCGCGCGAAAGGCACCCAGTAGTAGCGGCCGTTGATGTAGGCCTCGAGCACCGGCCCGAGGCGCATGTCCGCATCGGCCAGCCACTCGAAGGGCGTGCCGTCGATGCGACCGGCCACGGCCGGCGCCTCGTCGAAGGCGCGCGCGCGCAACTGGTCGGCCGCGGTCGCATCGCCGGCACCGCGGCGCAGCAGCGACTCCACCAGCAGCGCCAGCCAGGGGTCGGGCTGGCCGAAGACCATGGGCGTGCGCCTGCCGGCGAAGACCTCGGCACGCAGGCCTTCGCAGCGGATCGCCTCGCCGTAGACCTGCTTCATGGGCACGGCCAGGGCGTCGAGTTCGGCCGCGACGCCGAGCTGGTTGAGGGCGCGCTCCCACTGGCCGAGCACGCACAGCAGCTGGGCCATGAAGACACGGAGGCGGCTGTCGCCGGGCTTGGCGCGCACGTCCTCGGTGAGGGCACGGAGCGCGCCGGCGGGGTCGGCGCTGCGAAGGAGTTCGGCGGCGGTGCTCATGGTGCGGCTCCGGTGTCAGGACATGCTGGCCACGGTGATCTGGCACTCGCGGGTGGCGCCGCGGGAGCCGGTGCCCTGCTGCGGCGCCGTCTTGATCTCGATCTTCCGGTAGCTGAAGACCAGGATCTCGTAGAGCATCACGTCGCCCGGCGCGGTGACGAAGTACTGGGCCGTGATCTGCGCCTCCTCGATCTTCAGCTCGAACATCGGCAGCGTGTCGGCGCTGGCACTGGCGTCGCCGCCCGCGCGGTACTTGCCGATGGCCGCGCGCAGGTTGGCGGCGCGGTTGTTGCACAGCTGGGTCAGGATCGCACTGGCCGAATCGGCCTGGCGCACCACGGTCAGCGGCGCATAGCTGCGCGGCCCCTGCGCCGCGCCGCCGATGGTGGCCGACGCCAGCCCCCAGCTCATGCCCACCAGGTCCAGCCGCGGCTTGCCGTCGGGGTAGCGCCGCACGTTGTCGCCCGTCACGGGCGTGCCGCCGTTCTCCATGGCCATCACCAGGTCGGCCCCCATCTGGTTGGTGTGCGCCAGGCGGGTGAGCTGCAGGAGGTTGTCGATGCTGTAGAGCGACATGGAAGGCTTCCTTTCTCGAAAGGTTGAAGGTCGGGGACGCTCAGCGCACGCCGGCGGCCCGGACGCCCCCGGTCTGGATGCGGACGGCGTAGACGGCGCGGCGCCGCTCGGGCTGCAGTTGGCCGCGCACGCGCAGGTCGGCCACCGGTTCGGGCGGGCCGGCGCCGAAGAGCCTGGGCCCGCTGTAGGGCGCGGCGGGCGCCGCCACCACCAGCAGCTGCGCGCCGGGCTGCGCGAGCCAGGGCAACTCGAAGCGCTTGGCGGACGGCTGCTCGCGCGTGCCGCGCTCGAAGCGGTTGCTCTCGGCCCCGTCGGGCGGGTAGACGGCGCGCAGCGCACCCTGGGCATCGACGCCGATGACCGCCAGGTCGATCGACTGGCCGCTGGTGTTGTGCACATGCAGGGCGATGCGCTGGCCCTCGGCGGGCGCCGGCAGCGCCGCCAGGCCCTGTGGGTCGTCGGCCCGCAGCAGTTGCGCGCCCTGCCAGCGTTCGAGCTGCACCTCCAGCCCGTCGACGCGGCCGCCCTGCGCCAGTGCGGGCAGGCGCGCCAGCCACTTCAGGCGCGCCAGGGTCTCCAGGCGTTGGCGCAGCGCCTGGGCATCCCGCAGCGGCACGGCGGCCGCCGGTCCGCCGAGTTCGGGCGCCGCCAGCTCGAGGCGCCAGCCACCCGCGCCCGACGGCAGCACGCGCACGTCGGCCGCCGCGTCGCCGCCGGTCGCGATGGAGGCCGGATAGGCCAGCGACAGGCCCGCGGGCAAGGGCCGCTCGGCGCGCACCTGCAAGGCCAGCGCGGCGGGCCCGGCCACCGGCTGCACGCGCCACAGCGCGGAGCCGGCCACGCCCTGCAGGGCCTCCGGCACGCGCAGGCTGGACTGGTCGAGCCCGACATCGCCCAGTTCCGCCTCGGCCTCGCGCTGGGCGCCGTCGTCGAGCACGGCCGTGACGAGCACCCGCTGCCGGGGAACCAGGCCGTCGATCTGGCCGGCGGCCAGCGACAGCATGGCGCCGCCGCGCCGCGCCGGCCACAGCGGCCGCGTGGTGACGGCGCCGGCGGGATTGGCGAACAGCGGCAGGTCGAGGTTGCCCTCGGCCACGGGCGAGGGCAGCTCGCGCGCGGGAAAGCGCTGCGCCAGTTCGTCGATCACCGGCGGATACAGCGACAGCACGCCGTCGAACAGCGCGCGCCAGGTCTGCGGCCGGCGCTGCAGCGATTGCGCCACCGCCCAGGTCAGCAGGCCCTGGGGCCGCGCCTGGCGGTCGCCGCGCGGCAGGCGCAGCTCGGGCGTGACCTGGTGGCTCTCCGAGGCGAAGAAGGCCACGTAGCGCGCACGCGCCACGGCTTCGGCCGCAGGTGCCGCGGGCACGGCGTCGTCGCCGGCCGGTGCCGCCGCCGGCACCAGCTGGTCCACGCGCACGCCGCGCCAGCGCACCTCGTCGTCGGCCGGCTGCGCAGGCTCGGCGCGCAGGCTGCGCGTCATCGATGCGGCCGAGCAGGTGTCGAAGACCGACCACACGAACACGTTCTTCGCCAGGAAGGCCTGCACCCAGCCGTCGAAGTCGACGTCGCGCATGCCGCCGCCCAGCGGCCCCGCGCTGCCGATGGCGCCGCGCACGTCGCGTGCGAGGAAGTTCTCGGCCAGGCCGTCGGGCTCCTGGTAGCGCTTGGCGGTGTCGCGCACGCGCGTGCCGTGGCCCGAGAAGTACAGCACCACGAAGTCGCCGCCCTGCGACTGCGCGAGCAGGCGCTGCAGCGCATCGCGGATGGCCTGCGCATCGGGCAGCGCGGCGCCGGGCACGCCGTCGGCCAGCACCGTGATGTCGGCCGGTGCGAAGCCCTGGCGCGCGAGCGCATCGCGCATCAGCAGCACGTCGTTGCGCGGCGCCTGCAGCCACAGCGATGCGGGCTGGTTGGCCAGCTCGGACACGCCGACCAGCAGCGCCCGCTGCGCCGCACCGGCCCGGGCGCTGCAAAGCAGCAGACCGACCAGGGCCAGCAGGTGCAGGGCGCGGCGCAGGACGGCAGGCATGGCGGACTAGGGCGGCCCCACCGCCTCGACCAGGGGCGAGGACTGCAGCACGCGCCGGCCTTCCGCAGGCTGCAGCAGGTGCAGCGACCAGGTGCCCGCGGCATCGGGGCCGCCGACCACGGTGGCGCCGGCACTGCGCAGGAGTTGCGCGGCGGCGGCCATGTCGGTGCCGGCCTTCCAGCGCAGCGTGAGGTCGACCGCCGGCGCGCCGGTGGCGGGCGGCGCGCCGCGAAAGCGCACCTCCTCGGCCTGCGGCAGCAGCAGGCCCGCGTTCTGCACCACCACGACCAGGGCCAGCACGGCGAGCGCGGGGCGCCAGACGCCGTCGCCCAGCAGCCAGCCGCGCAGGCGCGTGCCCCGGCCCGCGGGTTGGCCCGCGGCTTCGACGCGCGGCATGCCGGCCGCGGGACGCACCACGCCGGTCGATGCGTTCGACAGGGCATTCAGGCGCGCGGCGGCCTCGGCGTACAGCGCCTGGTACGCCGTGCGCGGATCGCCCTCGGGCGCGAGCGGCGTGCCCGACAGCACGGTGAAGGTGTCGGCCACGGTGCGCAGCGCAATGCGGCCCGGCACCGGTGCGATGCCGGTCGCGGCCCGGGCGGCGCATTCGTCGGCCACGGCGCGCAGGGCGGCCAGGCGCGTCGCCGACACCTCGCCGAGCACGCGCGCGCACAGCTGCGGTGCCGGCACCAGCGTGACGGGGTTCCAGGTCTGCACCATGCCGAAGAGCGGCTCGAAGGGCTCGTCGCCGGGCTCGAGCAGCACGTCGCAGGCGCTCGCCCAATCGGCCTCGCTCGCGGCCATCCAGCCGTGCCAGCGCTCGCCCCCGGCACCGCAGGTGCAGCGGTCGAGCAGCACGCCGAGCAGGCGGCCGTCGTGCAGCACGCTGACCAGGCGGCCCGGCGCCCAGCGCGCCGGGAAGGCCCGCGCCGCGACCGCCTCGCGGCGGCGCGCCAGCTCGGTCAACGGCAGCAGCAGGTCCTCCAGCGGATGCCGGCCGGCCGGGCTCGCCTGCGCGCGGTGGTGCACGGCCACGGGGGCGTCTGCGCCGGCCGCGGCGGCGGCCGCCGGCGCAGGCGGCTCGAAGGCGCTGCGGATCACGTTCAACGGCGGCCAGAGTTCGGTGGGCATGGCGTGTGTCCTGAAAGGGCTATGACTTCAGGCGTAAGACGCTTCAGCGCCGAGGATTTTGAAAACCTGCAGGATCGCGGCCCCGTTGTCGGGCCGGATGGCGATGCCCAGCGTGTCCTGGATCCAGCGGCCGATCTGCGTGCGCGCGTAGTCGGCCGGCAGTGCCTCGCGCTTGTGCACCAGGCCCAGCCGGCCGGCGCGGTAGTGGTAGGAGGCGATGGCGTGGCGCGCCGCCACGCCCGACAGGCCGCCCGCCACCTCCTGGCCGAAGCCTTCGCACAGCAGCAGGCGCTCGGGCGGCGCCAGGCCGGCGATGAAGGCGCGCGCCGAAGCCTGCACGGCGGCAGCGCTCAGGCCGTGCTCGCGCAGGCAGTCCCCCGCGTCGTCGGCCGCGCCCAGCTGCGCGTCGAGCTGGTTCTCGCTGACCTCCTCGCCGATCGACAGCTTGCGCCGGAAGCTGCTGGCGCGCGTGCAGTCGATGAGGTAGCGGCGGAAGTACGCGCACAGGGCGAAGGCGCTCGACGGGGCGCTGTGGCCGCTGCGCTCGCGCGGATCGGGCTCCTCGCCCTCGTCGGCCTCGGCGTCCAGCCGCAGCACCTTGACGTAGATGAACTGCGCCACGAGTTCCTGGCGCCCCTCGCCCAGCGCATGCAGCTCGGGCGGGGTGCAGCCGCGCAGCGCGCCGCCCACGATGCCGTACATGCGGCCCATCTCGTCGGGCGACAGCGTCTGCCGGCGCCGCCACAGGCGGACCAGCTCGGCGCTGTCTTCGGACGAGAGGGTGTCCTGCATGGCGCCGCCCCTCAGCGCCGGCGCGCCCGGGGCGCCGGCATGCAACTCTTCCATCGAAAAGTGGCCGCAGCGCCCGTCCCGCCTGCGTGAGCAGCTATCCATTCGATAGCAGACAGGGTGCAGGCGAAGGAGGAAGCGGCGAAGCCGCCCGGGGGGTGCATTCCTTCAGTCATCCGCACAGGTCTGGTCGTCCGGCACCAGGCAGTTCGCGAGCGAGCCGCCGACGCCGCGGGTGCGCGTGCCGCCCGGGCCTCGCGCCACGGTGGTGGTCGCGGCGGCCACGGCCTGGCCGCGCGGCAGCAGGATCCACAGCTGGCCGCGCTCCTTCATGCGGCGCGCCTGGTTGGCGGCGAGCTGGCCGTTGCCGAAGAAGTAGTCGGCCCGCACCGCGCCGCGGATGGCGCCGCCCGTGTCCTGCGCGATGGTCAGGCGCTGCATCGGCGTGCCGGAGCCGGGCTGGCGCGTCGACACGAACACCGGGTAGCCCAGCGGCGTGCTGCGCGGGTCGACCGCGATCGAGCGGCCGGGCTGCAGCGGCACGCCCATCGCGCCCACCGGGCCGGCGGTGTTGGTCTGCACCTCCTTGAAGAAGACGTAGCTCGGGTCCTTGATGCCCGATCCCGTGACCGGGCCCGACGCCCGCTGGCCTGGCACCAGCACCGCGCCGCTGGCCACCGGCCGCGCGAGCGTGAAGCCGCGCGTGCGCACCGCGCCGATGTCGCCCACGTCGTCATCGTCGTCCACCTCCAGCTCGATGGTGTTGCCCCGCGTGCGCACCGCGCTCTTGCCGCGCCCGCCCGGCGCCTGCGCGAGCGTGGGCCGGAAGGGCTGGCCGTTCTGCTCGGCGTAGCCGATGCGGATCACCTCGCCGTTGGGCAGGCGGATGCGGCCCGAGCCCTGGATCTGCATCTCGTACAGCGCGGTGGCGCTGCTCACGAAGGCCAGCACCTTGGCGTTGGGGGCGCCGCGGGTCTCGATCTCCTCGCGCGTGAAGTACGGCAGCAGGCGCTGGCCGTCGACGCGCACGCGGGCCTTGCGGTCGATGGTGTCGCGCACGATCTGCGACAGGTCCAGCGCATACAGCCCGGGCGCACCCATGTCGCGCGTCGACAGCCCCGTCTGCACCACCACCTGGTTGCCCTGCACGCGTGCCGCCACCGTGCCGTTGCCCGGGGGCAGCCGCCGGGTGTCGAGGAAGAGCATGTCCTGCGGCTGGCCGTACACCGGGTAGATGAAGGGCGGCGCGTAGCTGCGGCTGCCCTCGATCTCGGGCTCGAAGTAGCCGGTCACCACGCCGTCCGGGCGGCGGTCGTCGTCGCGGATCTGGTAGGCCGCGAACTCGCGCTCGAAGAAGGAGCGGATCGCGGGATTGCTCTTGCCGTCCACGCTGCTCGCACGGCCGCACACCTCCTGCCACTGCGCGCCGCGCCCGTTGAGCACGCGGCAGCTGGTGAGGAAGGCCGGCCAGCTCTCGGCGAAGTCGTCGCGGCTCCAGCCGGGCACGCTGTCGAAGGTGACGGCCGTGTACGTGGCGATCTGGGTCGAGAAGGTGCGCGCCTGGCCGGCCACGCTGGCGTTGGCCGGTGCGGCTGCAGCGGCCGGCGCGGGCGCCGGCGCGACGGCCACCGGTGCCGGCGGGGGCGCGGCCGGTGCCGGCGCCGGCGCAGGCGCGGTGGCGCAGCCGGCCAGGCCCAGCGCCAGGGCGCCGGCCCACAACGCATGCACCGGTCGCGGTGCCTGGTGGGGATGCGGGGCTGGGGTCATGATTCACTCCTTGGGATCGAGGCGGCCCGCACGGGCCGATGTCCACAGACGATCACTTCTCGACGATTTTGAAAGTGCCGACGCCGTAGACGTCCTGGCAGGGGGCCGACGACGGGCACACCGGCCTGCCCAGCAGCGGCGTCGGCCCGCCCGGCCGCGCGCTCTCGAGCGCCGACAGCACCGTGAGGGGGAACTGCGGGAACACGCCGTCGTTCTGCACCCCGGATTCGCTGAAATCCCGCTCGTTCTGGCTCACGAGCACCGCGAAGTGGTTGGTGCCCGGCGGCCCGCCGGCATTCATGGGCCAGGAGGCGCGCGGCAGCGACAGCGTGCCGCCCGCGCTGATCTTGTTGTACTTGTCGAGCAGGTTGGGGAAGAGCAGGAACATCTCGCCACCGCTGGACAGCAGGTAGACGTAGACGTAGCCGTCGCGCTGGCTGCGCACCTCGAAGTCGAGCTTGTCGCGGCCCACCGCGACCTCGGCCTTGCGCGGCGTCGCCGTCACGCCGAAGCCCGCCGTCGCGCCGGCACCGAGTGCTTCGAGCGACTGCAGCGGCGTGCGGCGCACGGCGGGTGCCGGCGGCGGTGCAGGAGGCGCAGGCGGTGGCGGTGGCTCGGGCGCCGCTGCAGGCGCAGCGGGGGCCGCGACCGGCGGCGGTGCGCTCGCCACCACGGTGTCGGCCTTCCGGCCCTGCATCCACCACCAGGTGCCGCCCCCGATCACCGCCAGGGCCAGCAC
>JAVHYA010000136.1 GCA_031119395.1 Pseudomonadota bacterium | reverse complement strand
AGCAGCACGACAACGACGGCACCGCGCGCAGTGGGTTGCCGCTGTTCTTCAGCGACGGCACCCTGGCCCGCTGGGACCGATCGGCCAGCGCCGCCGCGAGCTGGGCCTACTCGCACCAGCGCCAGCGCATGGTCTTCGCGTCGCTCGACCACCGCTTCGGCACGGGCTGGAAGGCGCATCTGAGCTTCAACCGCGCCGAGCGCGCCTACGACGACGTGATCGGCTACGCCGCGCGCGGCTACGTGAACCGGCTCACCGGCGCGGGCCTGTCGCTGTGGCCCACGCAGTGGAATTCGCAGCCGGTGCAGAACGCACTCGACGCCTACCTCAGCGGCCCCTTCAGCCTCTTCGGGCGGCAGCACGAGGCGGTGTTCGGCGTCAGCACCTCGCGCACCACCGAGCTCACGCCCGGCTACACCAACTGGACCATCCCCCACTACGACGCCAGCATCCCCAACTACTACCTGTGGAACGGCGACGACCCGCCCGCGCCGTACAACCCGCCGGTCAGCGAGACGCGCAAGGCCACCACGCAGAGCGGCGCCTACGCCACCGTGCGCCTGCGGCCCACGGACCGGCTGTCGGTCATCGGCGGCCTGCGTGTGAGCGACTGGAAGGACGCATCGCGGCGGTGGACCTATGCCACCGGCGCCATCAGCACCACCCTGCGCACCGAGAAGGGCGTCGTCACGCCCTACGCCGGCGTGGTCTACGACTTCGCGGACCGATGGTCGGCCTACGCCAGCTACACCAGCATCTTCAAGCCGCAGACCCGCAAGACGACGACCGGCGAGGACCTCGACCCGCTCGAGGGCGATGCCTACGAAGTGGGCGTGAAGGGCGCGTTGCTGGGCGAGCGGCTGAACGTGAGTGCGGCCGTGTTCGAGATCAGGCAGGACAACCTGGGCGTGGCGTTGCCCAACCAGTTCGCGCCCGACGGCTCGCAGGCCTACCGCGCCGCCCAGGGCACGCGCACGCGCGGCTACGAGTTCGAGGTGGCGGGCGAGGTGCGCACCGGCTGGCAGGTCGGCGCCAGCTTCACCCACGCGGTGGCGCGCGATGCCGACGGCGTGCGGCTCAACACCCACGTGGCCAGGAACACGCTCAAGCTCTTCACCAGCTACCTGATCCCCGGCATCGGCCAAGGCCTCACCGTCGGGGGCGGGTTCAACTGGCAGAGCGAGACC
Source organism: Pseudomonadota bacterium (assembly GCA_031119395.1). Lineage (GTDB taxonomy): Bacteria > Pseudomonadota > Gammaproteobacteria > Burkholderiales > Burkholderiaceae_C > Xenophilus. The sequence continues at coordinate 5,062 of JAVHYA010000136.1, read as the reverse complement.
TACACCGACAGGGTGGGGCCGAGCGCCGTGCGCTTCAGGCAGCCGAGCCACGCCACGCTGGACCTGATGGCGAACCTGCGCATCAACCGCCGGCTCTCGGTGGCGTTCGCGCTGAACAACGTGTTCGACAAGCGCTACTACACCAGCACCTCGGCCAGCTACTACGGCGCGCCGCGCAGCGCGCGCGTGACGCTCAAGGCCAATTTCTGAAAGGTTTTCAACGATGCCGTTTGTCCCAAGGAGTGTTCGACCATGAAAAAGACCCTGCTGGCTCTCGCGCTCGCCCTCGGTGGCGCAGCCCATGCCCATTTCGTCTGGCTGGAGCCCGCCACGGGCGGCGAGGCCAAGGCCTACTTCGGCGAATGGGCCGACGACCTGCGCGAGACCGAGGCCGGCCACCTGAAGCTGGTGAGTGCGCCGGCCGCGGTGGCGGCCGACGGCACGCGCACGCCGGCCACGCGCGCCAACGACCACTTCGCCGTCCAGGCCGGTGCCAGCGGCGACGCGCGCCTGCTCGGCGCCTACGTCAACGACAAGGGCGTGGCCAGCCTCTACCAGGCGCGCACGGGCCGCACCGAGACGGTGGCGCGCCTGCCGCTGGAACTGGTGCCCGCCGCCGCCGGCAGCAACACCTTCACGCTGCAGCTCAACGGCAAGCCCTTGCCCGAGGCCAAGGTGGTGGTCTTCGGCCCGCCCAAGTGGGAGAAGAGCCTGCGCACCGACAAGAGCGGCCAGGTCACGCTGCCCACGCCCTGGCCCGGCCAGTACGTGGTCGAGGTGAACCACACCGACAAGGACGCCGGCGGCGAGTGGGACGGCAAGCGCTATACGCAGACGCGTCACGTTGCCACGCTGAGCTTCATCGTCAAGTGAAGGCTGCACGCACCGCGGCGCCCGGCGGGGACACCGCGAGCGCGGAGGCGCCCGTGCGCCACCGCTGGCTGCCCTTTGCCGGCGACGCCGCGCTGCGCTATCGGCTGGCGGTGGCGTCGCGCGCGCTCGCGGCCATCGTGGGCGGCTACGGCGTGGCCGCGCTGGCGTCGGCGGTGCTTGCGCTCTGGCTGCCCGGCACGCGCGCGTCGGCCACGGTCTGGGCCACGCTCGCGGCCTTCGTGGTCTACGTGGTGGCCGTGATGGCCGTCTTCGGCACGCGCAGCGCGTGGCGTGCGTGGGGCGGACTGGTGGCGGCTGCGCTGGTGCTGGGCGCGTTGCTGTGGCTGCGCGGAGGGGCGGCATGAAAGAGGGCTTCCGCCAGTCGATGGCGTGGTTGCACACCTGGTCGGGCCTGCTGGTCGGCTGGGTGCTGTTCCTGGTGTTCGCCGGCGGCACGGCCGCCTATTTCCGCAGCGAGATCACCTTCTGGGCCAAGCCCGAGCTGCATGCCGCCGCGCGCCATCCGGTGCCGGCCGACGAGGCGCTGCGCCACGCGATCGCGCATCTGCAGGCGCACGGTGCGCAGGCCGAGCGCTGGTTCATCACCCTGCCCACCGAGCGCGAGCCCGGCGTGCGCATGTTCTGGCAGGGGCCGCCGCCCAAGACCGAGCCGGGGCAGAAGCCGCCGCGCCGCCGCTTCCTCAACGCCACGCTGGACCCGGCCAGCGGCCAGCCGCTGGCCGATGCGCGCGAGACGCGCGGCGGCGAGTTCTTCTACCGCCTGCACTTCGACCTGCACTACATGCCCGCGCTGTGGGCGCGCTGGATCGTGGGGTTCTGCGCCATGTTCATGCTCACGGCGATCGTCAGCGGCATCGTCACGCACCGGCGCATCTTCAAGGACTTCTTCACCTTCCGGCCGAGGAAGGGCCAGCGCTCCTGGCTCGATGCGCACAACGCCACCGCCGTGCTGGCGCTGCCCTACCACCTCATGATCACGTACACCGGGCTGGTGACGCTGATGTTCATGTACATGCCCTGGGCCGGCCAGGCCGCGTACAAGGACCACGGCGGCCAGCAGGCGATGTTCGGCGAGGTCTTCAACGCGGTGCAGGGCCGCGATGCCAAGGCGGCGGGACAGCGCGCCGCCATGGTGGACTTCGCGCCGCTGATGGCGCAGGCCAGTGCGCAGTGGCAGGGCGCCCCCGTGGGCCGCGTCGTGGTCAACCTGCCCAACGACGCCAACGCCAGCGTGAGCTTCGAGCGCAAGGAGGGCAGGGACCTGTCCTCCGAGCAGCCCACGGTGCGCTTCGACGCCATCACCGGCGAACGGGTCGCCTCCACGCTCGACCAGGCGCCCCAGGCCGCGCTGGAGACGCGCGGCGTGCTCTACGGCCTGCACATCGGGCGCTTCTCCAATCCGCTGCTGCGCGGCCTGTTCTTCCTCTCGGGGCTCGCGGGCTGCGTGATGGTGGCCACCGGGCTGCTGCTGTGGGCCGTGAAGGAGCGGCAGAAGTACGCCAAGGTGCTCAAGCACGGTGGGCGCATCGGCCTCGGGCTGCGGCTGGTCGACGGGCTCAACCTCGCCACCATCGCAGGCCTGCCCATCGCCTTTGCGAGCTTCCTGTGGGCGAATCGCCTGGTGCCCGTGGGCATCGCGCAGCGGCCGGCGGTGGAGATCCAGTGCTTCTTCATCGCCTGGGCCGTGGCCGCGGTGCTGGGCCTGCTGCGGCCCACGCGGCGCATGTGGCAGCTCCAGCTGGGCGTGGGCGCGCTGCTCTTCGCCGGCGTGCCGCTCGTGAACGCCGTGGCGACACCGGGTTCGAGCCTGGCCGTGACGCTGCCGGCCGGGCTGTGGCCGGTGGCGGGGCTCGACCTGGTGTGCGTGGGCCTGGGCGCGGCGCTGGCGCTGGCCGCCTGGTACGCGCGCCCCCAGTCCAAGGCCGCTGCGCGGCCTGCCGCGAAGGCCGCCGCCGCGCCGGCGGCGCCGGTCGGCCGGCCCGTGGCCGGCGAGGGTGCGCCGTGACCGCCGGTTGGCTCGTCTGCGGCGGCTTCGCGGCCGCGCTCGGCGGCTTCAGCGCGCTGGCGCTGGCGATGGACCGCCACCACGAGGACGCCTACGGCCGCGGCAGTTCGCCCGGCCGCCGCCGGCCCTGGCTGCAGGCCGGCGGCGCATTGCTGCTCGCCGGCTCGTTGCTGGCCTGCCTGCGGCTGCAGGGCGGCTCGGTGGGCTGGGTGCTGTGGTTCGGGGTGCTCACGGTCGCGGCGCTCGGGACGGTGGCCGTGGCCACTTGGCAGCCGCGGCTGGCCGCCTGGGTGGGCGGTGCCGCGGCCGTGCTGGCGCTGCTGGCCGGCCTGCTTTCGATGCTCCTGATTTGATAGCTGCTCACGCCCATTGCGCGGGCGCTGCGGGCCGATTCGGCTTGGAGAATCGGCATGTCGCCTGCGCGCCTGCGCCGGCCCGGGCGCGCGGCTAGGATGGCCGCCCGCTGTCCAAAACATCCAAGCAGGAGACCTCCATGAGCACCGCCATCGCCGCCACCAACCGCCAGTTCAAGCTCGCCAGCCGCCCCACCGGCGCCGCCACGCGCGAGAACTTCAGCTTCGGTGAAGAGCCCGTCGCCCAGCCGGCCGACGGCGGCGTGCTGGTCAAGACCCTGATGCTCTCGCTCGACCCTGCCATGCGCGGCTGGATGAACGAGGGCCGCAGCTACATCCCGCCGGTGGCCATCGGCGAGGTCATGCGCGCCGGTGGCGTGGGTCGCGTCGTCGCGTCGAAGAACCCCGCCTTCGCCGTGGGCGACGTGGTGTACGGCACCCTGGGCGTGCAGGAGTACGCGCTGGTGTCGGCGGACGAGGTCAAGCGCAGCGGCCTGGCCAGGATCGACCTCCAGGCCGGCACCGCCAGCCAGTGGCTCAACGTGCTGGGCATGCCGGGCATGACCGGCTACTTCGGTCTGCTCGACGTCGGCCTGGCGAAGGCGGGCGACACGGTGGTCGTCTCCGGCGCGGCCGGCGCCGTGGGCCAGACCGTGGGCCAGCTCGCGAAGATCAAGGGCTGCCGTGCCATCGGCATCGCCGGCGGCCCCGCCAAGTGCGAGTGGGTCGTGAAGGAGCTGGGCTTCGACGCCTGCATCGACTACAAGGCCGGCCCGCAGGCCGTGCGCGAGGGCCTGAAGGAACACGCGCCCAAGGGCGTGGACGTGTACTTCGACAACGTCGGCGGCGAGATCCTCGACACCGTGATGGCCAAGCTCGCGCGCAAGGCGCGCATCGTCATCTGCGGCGCCATCAGCCAGTACAACAACGCCAACAGCGCGCCGGCCGCCGGCCCGAAGAACTACCTGAGCCTGCTGGTCAACCGCGCTCGCATGGAAGGCATGGTCGTCTTCGACTACGCCGACCGTTATCACGTCGCCATCGCCGAGATGGCCGGCTACCTCAAGGACGGCCGCATGAAGAGCCGCGAGGACATCGTGCAGGGAATCGAGAACTTCCCCGAGGCCCTGGGCAAGCTGTTCTCGGGGGAGAACTTCGGCAAGCTGGTGCTGGAAGTGGCAAAGGACTGAGGGCCCACGCCGCGACGCGCAGCCCCCGCCGCACCACCGGTGGCCCCTGACTCCACGCGGCAGGGGCAGAATCGGCCGGGCTACGCGTCCTCCGGAGGTCCCATGCGCATCCGAGCCACCGTCCGCAACACCGCGTCCTCGCACGCGACCACCGTCGAGACCGGTGAGGCCCGCCAATCCCTGAGCGTGCCGCCGAAGGCCTCGGGCCGCGGCTCGGCCATCAACGGGGGCGAGTTCCTGATGCTGGCGCTGGCCACCTGCTACTGCAACGACCTGTTCCGCGAGGCCACGCGGCTGGGCATCGTGCTCGATGCGGTCGAGGTCGAAGCGAGCGCAGAGTTTGCCGGCGTCGGCCTGGCGGCCACCGACATCCGCTACACGGCGCGGGTGCAGTCGAGTGCCCCGCCCGAGGCGATCGACGGCCTCCTCGCGGCCACCGACGCCGTCGCCGAGGTGCACAACACGGTGCGTGCCGGCGTGCCGGTGCGGTGGGTGAGTGCGTGAAGGCGCCAGCGGCAACGCGAGGACGCATGCGAATTCCCCTGCCTGCCGTCACCCTGCGCCTCATGACCGAGCAGGACCTGCCCATGCTGCACGACTGGCTGAACCGCCCGCACATC
>JAVHYA010000017.1:67371-78181 GCA_031119395.1 Pseudomonadota bacterium | reverse complement strand
TACGGCGTGTTCTTCACCATCCTGCGGTTGAAATCCGGCGCGCCGTCGGTCCACCAGACGGGTCCGCGCTCGCCCAGTGCCTGCTTGGCGCGGTCGACCTCCTCGCGGGCCGCACGGCGCTCGGCCGGCGACAGCGGGCGGGCGAGCGCTCGCCGCGCGGCCATCAGCGCGTTGACGAGCGACTGCCGCACGTCGTCGGGCAGGCCCGGGTCGGCCTTGCGCCAGAGCCGCCCGCGCACGACCAGGTAGCGCCCGTCGGGCGTGGTCGGATGGGCGTCGGCCGCGGCCTGCACGTGGCCCAGGCGGATCGGCCCGCGCGGCGGCGGGTCGGGCGCCACCGGCTGGCCCTTCTGCCGGACCTCGATCCGGCCCTGGCGCGCCATCGCGAAGGCCACCTCGCGCACCCGCGGCATCAGCGCGCGCCACGCATCCGGCGCGGCGGCGCGAGCGACTTCGGACGGGCAGATCGTGGCCGGCGGCTCGCGCGCTGCCAGGAGCGTCGCGATCGCCTGGCGCAGCTGTGCATCCTTGGGGCCCATCGGACCGCATGATGACAGCCCTGCCCCTCAGCCGAGGAAATCGAGGAGGGCGGGGATGACCTGGTCCGGCGCCTCTTCCATCAACCAGTGGCCGGAGCCCTTGACGACCACGCCCTTCACGTTCGTCGCCACCATCTTTCCCTGCTCGATCAGGAAGGTGCCGCCCGCCTTTTCGCCGGACAGCACGAGCATGGGCATCGGCAAAGGCGTCTTGCCCAGTTCGGCGAAATCCGCGGCATCCCGCTCGAAGGCCTTGAAGTATTCGAAGCCGGCCCGCATGCCGCCGGGCTGCGCATAGGCCCTGGCGTAGAGGCGCCGGTCGGCCTCGGGCACCGAGTGCGTCGGGTCGGCGGCGAAGTCGTTCCAGAAATGCTCGAAGTAGATGCGCTCGCGCCCCTTGACCAGCGCCAGCGCCGTCGGGCCGTGGAAGTGGAAATGCCACAGGTCGCGCAGCAGCCAGACGTTCTGCCACGGGCCGATCCCCGGCAGGAAGGCGTCCATCAACACCACCTTCTCGGTCTCGGCGGGGAACTGCGCGGCATAGGCGTATGCCACCATGAGCCCGATGTCGTGGCCCACGACGCTGGCCTTGGCGATGCCGAGCGACTTCACCAGCTCGTGGATGTCGACCGCCATGTTCTTCTTCTCGTAGCCGGCCTCGGGCTTGGACGAGCCGCCGGCGCCGCGAAGGTCGGGAACGATGACGGTGTGCGTCTTCGCCAGCAGCGGCATGAGCGGATTCCACATGTGGCTCGTCTCCGCGTAGCCGTGCAGCAGCACGACGGCCGGCCCGCTGCCGCCGATGCGGTAGTGCAGGCGGGTGCCGTTGACCTCGGCCGTGCGATCGCGAAAGCCGGGCACCGTGTCGGTCGCGGCGTGCGCGGTGCCGACGGCGAGCGCCGCGCCGGCCAGCGCCCCGGCAGCGATGAGGGCTCGGCGGGTGGGGTGGGGCTGGGCAGGCATGGCAGGGTCCTTTCGTGGCGAGGTGGATGAGTGGCGTGAATCTAGGAGGCGGCCTCGCTTCGAAAAAGGCACCGAAAGTGGTTTACTCGTTCAGTTTTCCTGAACGAACGGGCCAAAACCGATGGATCGCTTGCGCGCTTACGAAATCTTCGTGGCCGTGGTCGCACGCGGCAGCTTCACCAGGGCCGCGGATGCGCTGGACACCTCGCCGGCGAACGTGACGCGCTACATCGCCGAGCTGGAGGCGCACCTGCGCACGCGCCTGATCAACCGCACCTCCCGCCGCCTGTCGCTCACCGAAGGCGGCGAGGCGCTGTACGAGCGCGCCAAGTCCATGCTGGAGGAACTGGCCGAGACCGAGGCGCTGGCCACCACCGCCTCGCTGCAGCCGCGCGGGCGCCTGCGCATCAGCGCGCCACTGAGCTTCGGCAGCCTCGTGCTGGCGCCGCTGTGGCCGCGTTTCATGGCGCGCTATCCCGACGTCGAACTCGACATCGGGCTGATCGACCGCATGGTCGACATCGTCGAGGAAGGCTGGGACCTGGCCATCCGCATCTCGCGCATCGCGTCGGGCACGCACATCGCGCGGCGGCTCGGCCGCTCGCACAACATCGTCGCGGCGTCGCCCGGCTACCTGGCCGCGCACGGCATGCCGAAGGTGCCGGCCGATCTCGCGCACCATGCCTGCCTGGGCTACACCTATGGCGCCGCGTCCGACGAGTGGCAGTTCGCGGGCCCCGACGGCGGGCTCGAGTCCGTGCGCGTGCGCTGGGCGCTGCGTGCCAACAACGGCGAGACGGCGCGTGTCGCTGCGCTGGCCGGTGCCGGTGTCATCTGGCAGCCCGCCTTCGTGATCGGCGACGACGTGCGCGCCGGGCGGCTGGTGGAAGTGCTCCCCGGCTACCGCATGCCGCCCATCGACATCCAGGCGATCTACGCCAGCCGGCGCCACCTGAGCGCCAAGGTGCGGGTGATGGTCGACTTCCTCGTCGAGGCGCTGGCGCCGATGGCGGCCTGAGCGCGCCCGCCGCATGCCCCGCGCCGGGCAGCGGCGAACAGCGCCCTGGATAATGCCCCGATGCCCGCCGCCGCGCCCTCGACCTCCCGCCCGTCGCCCCGGGCCGTGGGCATCGCCGCGGCCGTGATCACGGTGCTGGTGTGGACGGGGTTCATCATCATCTCGCGCGCTTCGGCGGGGCGGTCGCTCAGCCCCCTGGACATCGCGGTGTGCCGCATCGTGGGCGCGAGCCTGGTGCTGGTGCCCTGGGGCGCCTGGCTGGTGGCGCGGCAGCGCCGCACCCCGGGCGCTGAACAGGGCTCGCTGTTCGGGCTCTCGCCGCTGTCGCTGCGCCTGTCGGCGCTGGCCGGCGTGTTCGGCGCCGTGGCGTATGCCACTTTCGCCTACACCGGTTTCTTCTACGCCCCGGCGGGGCACGCCTCGGTGCTGATGCCCGGCAGCCTGCCGCTGTGGACGGCCCTGCTGGCGGCGCTGGTGCTGGGCGACCGCATCACGCCGCTGCGCGCGGCCGGGCTGGCCCTCATCGTCGCGGGCGACCTGCTGGTGGGCGGCCGCAGCCTGCTGCATGCCTTCGAAGGCGGCGACGTGTGGAAGGGCGACCTGCTCTTCATGAGCGCGGCCTTCTCCTGGGCCTGCTACAGCGTCGTCGTGCGGCGCAACGCGCTCGACGCGGTGCGCACGACCATCGCCATCACCGTCTTCGCGCTGCTGACCTACGTGCCGGTCTATGCGTTGCTCGCCGCCACCGGCGTGCTGCACAGCCGGCTGCCCTCGGCGCCCTGGGGCGAGATCGCCTTCCAGATGGGCTTCCAGGGCATCGGCTCGGTCGTGATCTCGGGCATCACCTTCACGAAGATGATCGGCTACTTCGGCCCGGTGCGCTCGACCATGATCACGGCGCTGGTGCCGGGCCTGTCGGCCCTGGGTGCCGTGCTCTTCCTGGGCGAGCCGATGCACTGGACGCTGATCGCCGGCCTCGCCCTGGTGACGGCGGGCATCCTCTTCGGCGTGCAGCGCGCTGCGATGAAAAAGGTCGCCGTGCACGCCATCCCCGTGGGCGCTGGAGGCCGCTTCGATGCCTAGGCTGCTCGCCTTCGACACCAGCACCGACCAACTCTTCGTGGGCGTGCGCCACGGCGACGCGGTGTGGTCGCGCCAGGCACCCGGTGGCGCACAGGCCTCGGCCACGCTGATCCCGCTGGTGCAGGAGCTGCTGGCGCAAGCCGGCCTCGCGCTGCGCGACCTCGACGCCGTCTGCTTCGGCCGCGGGCCGGGCTCCTTCACCGGCCTGCGCACCGCCTGCTCGGTGGCGCAGGGGCTGGCCTACGGCGCCGGCCTGCCCGTGCTGCCCGTCGACACGCTGCATGCGGTGGCCGACGAAGCCCGCGTGCTCGGCGGCGCCATGCGCATCGTCGCCGTGCTCGACGCCCGCATGGACGAGGTCTACACCGCCGCCCTCGCCTTCGATGGCACGCCGCACCCGCTGGGCGATGCCGCCGGCGAAGCGCGCCTGATGGCGCCGGAGGACGTCGTGGTGCCGGCCGGCTGGACGCTCGCCGGCAACGCCTTCGCCGCGTATGGCGACCGCCTGCCGGCCGGCGTGCCGCGCCAGGAGGCGCTGCCCACCGCGGCGGCCATGCTGCGCCTCGCACCCGGCCTCCTGGCCGCGGGCGCCGCCGTGCCGGCCGACCGTGCCTGGCCCCTCTACGTCCGCGATAAAGTGGCGCAGACCACGGCCGAGCGTGCCGCGGCCAAGGAAGCCCAGGCTGTTCGATCATGAGTGCCATGCCGCACCACGCCCAGCAATCGCGCGGCCCCCGGGGGGGCAGCGAGGACACGCAGTGCCGAGCGCGGGGGCTTGCATGAGTGCCGTTCTCGACGCGAGGGAAGCCCGGCTCGAGCCGATGACCGTCGACCACGTGGACACGGTGGTCGCGGTCGAACAGCAGGCCTACTCGCACCCGTGGACGCGGGGCAACTTCATCGACTCGCTGCATGCCGGCTACCACTGCCAGGTGCTCACCGCAGGCGATCCCGAATCGCTGCTCGGCTACTTCGTCGCCATGCAGGGCGTGGACGAGGTGCACCTGCTCAACATCACCGTGGCACCGGCCTTCCAGCGCCAGGGCTGGGCGCCGCTGATGCTCGAGGCCCTGGGCGGCTGGGCGCGCGGGCAGCGCGCGCAGTGGCTGTGGCTCGAGGTGCGCACGAGCAACGGGCGCGCGCAGGACGTCTACCTGCGCCACGGTTTTCGCCGCGTCGGCGTGCGCAAGGCCTACTACCCCGCGGCGGGCGGCCGGCGCGAGGACGCGATCGTCATGAGCCTGCGCCTGAACGAGCCGGCCAGTGCCTGGGGAGCGCTGCGCCGATGAACCGGGCACTGCCGCTTCGCAAGAAGGCCTGGCCGCTGCCATGCGCGCAGCAGGAGGGCCGGCCATGAGCCTGGTGCTCGACGCGCGCCAGCGCGCGATGCTGGAAGAGATGGGCGTCAAGGTCTGGCTGCCCACGGCCCGCCATGCGCCCGCGACGGCGCCCGAGACAGCGCCCGAGGCAGCGCCGATGGACAGGGCGGTGGGCGATGCGTCGGCGCCGGCGGCCGCGCTCGCGGCCCGCGCGGTCGCGCCGGCCCCGCCACCCGCACCGGCGGCTGCGTCGCCGGGCCCCGTGGCGCCCGCCACGCGCCCGGCCCAGCCCGCCGCGACGGGCGCAACAGCCGGCGCCCCCGATCTGCGCATCGCTGCGCCCCAGGCCCTCTATGCGGGCGAGGGCCGCGCCGGCACCGGGGGCTGGCTGGTCGTGGCCGACATGCCGCCGGGCGCCGACGGCCGGCACGGCGCGCCGCTGGACGGCGACGCCGGCCGCCTGCTCGACCAGATGCTGCGCGCGCTGCAACTGCACACCGGCACGGCGCCGGTGCACCTGCTGCGCACGCACCGGGCCGTGGCCGGCGCGCCGACGGCCGAGGACGATGCCGACTTCGAGTCGGCGTTCGACACCTGGGCCGCGCCGCTGGCCCCGCGCATCGTGCTGGCGATGGGGCCGCTCTCGGCCCAGCGCCTGCTGGGGCGCCAGGAGCCGCTGGGCCGCCTGCGCGGCCAGGCCTGCCCGCTGCCGGTCCTGGGCCCGGCGACGCACGTGGTGGCCACCTACCACCCGGCCTACCTGCTGCGCAACGGTGCCGACAAGGCCCGCGCCTGGGCCGACCTGTGCCTGGCGGCCGCGCACTTCGAGCGCAGCGCCGGCTGACACGTCGTCGCTCGAGACAACGCCCCGGCGTCGGGCTCGACCGCCGGGGCGTTGCTATCGATTTGGTAGCTGCTAGCGCCCGCTGGGCGGGCGCTGCAGCCACTTTTCGCTTGGAATCCCGAGGGCTCAGAACTTCCAGCGCATGTCGGCCTTCACCCCGTTCATGGTCGAGTTGCCGCCCGTCTGCAGGCTGTACGACACGCCCAGCGTCAGGTTGCGGCGCACGGCCAGGTCGACGCCGGCGTCCACCACGAACGCATCGCGTGCCAGGGGCGTGCCCAGCACCGTGAAGCGGCTCTGGCCACCGTAGAAGCCCACGTCCGCGCCGGGGGTCGCGTCGCCCGACAGCAGCTTGCGCCAGCCGACCGAGCCGCGCAGCGTGGCATCCAGGCCGCCCAGCGTGGCGCGCGTGCTGGCACGCAGGCCCAGCGTGGCGAAGGTGCCGCGCGTGCTGTCGCCGTAGCCGGTCAGCGCCGCGCCGGAGCCCAGGCCGCGCTCGGTGAAGCTGCCGCCGCGCACGTCCGCATGCGCCACGCCGACGAAGGGCTCGAAGGCCGTGTCGGCACCGGCGTCGATGCGCCAGCCGAGTTCGGCAAAGGCCTGCAGCGTGCGCAGCGAGTACTTCGCGCTCAGCGCGTCGGTCACGCCGGCGAAGAACACGTTGCGCTGCGTCTGCAGCGACTGGCGGCTGTAGCTGGCGCCGCCGCGCAGGCCCAGTGCGCCCCACTGCGTGCCGCCGTACAGGCCCAGGTGCCAGGCGTCGCCGCTGGCGCGGCCACGGTTCTGCTCGGTGTCGAGCGTCGTGTGGCCGAAGCCGCCGAACACGCCCACGCGCGTCGCCTCGCCGACGCGGCGGTCGGCACCGATCAGCAGGCCGCTGGTGGTGCGGTCGGCGTGGGTGGCGTTGCCGTCGCCGCGCGTCTCGCCGCGTGCGCCGTAGGCACGGCCCCAGACGCTGCCGCTGTCCGTCTCGCTCAGCTGCGTGCCGTTGGCCGCGGTGGCGCCGACGCCGCCGACGCTCTGGCGTGCGCGTTCCAGCACGGTGTCGCGCACGAGGCGGCTGTCTTCCAGCGCGGCGCCCTTCACGGTGGCGTGCAGTTCGCCCGAGAGCTGGTCGAAGGCGACGCGCGCGTTCGGCGCATCCAGCTGCACCACGGCGCGGTACAGCGGCGTGCGGGCCAGCGGCTCGATCGCGCCGGCGCTGGACTTCTGGTTCCAGGTGCTGCCGACGGAAGCGAAGGCGACGTCGTTGCGCATCAGCGTCAGCATCGCGCTGGTGGGCGTGTAGCTCAGCGTCGGCGTCAGGAACGCGAAGTTGGAGCTCACGCTGCCGAACTGCCCGGCAATGCCGCCGTCGGCCTTCAGGATCGTGTAGTTGCCGTACGGGTTCCAGTTGCCGTCGGCCGCCAGCGTGACGACCGACGCGCCCTGCACGGTGGCCTTGCCGGTGGCCAGGATCCGGTCGCTGCGTCCATCGGGCGAGGCCTCCACCTGGTAGGCGGCGCCGCTGGCCAGCGTCAGGTCGCCGGCCACGTGCAGCGTGCCGATGGAGTTGCCCGGCGCCACGAGCGCGCCGCCTTCCACCACCGTGCTGCCCACCGTGCCGTTGCCCTTGAGCGTCGCGCCGCTGGCGACGCTCAGCGTGCCGCCGAGGCTGCCGTTCACGGCCATCGTGCCGGCCGCGATGCGGCTCGCGCCGGTGAAGGCGCTGCTGTCGCCCGTGAGGTCGAGCGCGCCGGCCCCCGTCTTGATGAAGCTGCCGCGGCCCGACATCGCATTGGCGAATGCCGCGGCGCTGCCCTGGTCGATGACCAGCGCCGCGTTGTTCACGATCGCGCCGCTGCCGAAGCTGGCGGCCGTGCCGACGAGCGTGCCGCCCTCGACCGCCGTGCCGCCCGTGTAGCTGTTGGCCGTCGCGAGCGTGGTGCTGCCGCTGCCGCGCTGCTCGACCTTGCCGCTGCCGGAGATGGTGCCGTCGAAGCGCACGGCGTCGCTGCGGTTGAAGGCCAGCGTGCCGTTGTTCGTCACGTTGCCGGTGATCGCGCCGCTGGCGCCGCCGTCGCCGAGCTGCAGCGTGCCGGCGGCGATGGTGGTGCCGCCCGTGTAGCTGCTGTTGCCCGTGAGCGTGGTCGTGCCGGTGCCGCGCTGCTCGACGGTGCCGCTGCCGCTGATCGTGCCGGCGAAGGGGGTCGCATCGCTGCGGTCGAAGGCCAGCGTGCCGCTGTTGGCCACGTCGCCGGTGATCGAGCCCGCGGTGCCGCCGTTGCCCAGCGAGAGCGTGCCGGCCGTGATGGTGGTGCCGCCGCCGTAGGTGTTGTCGGCCGCGAGGACCAGCGTGCCGTCGCCGGTCTTGTTCAGCGCGCCGGCGCCGCCGATCGCGCCGTTCGCGGTCAGGGTGGTGCCGGCGCCGGTGTTCAGCGTGCCGCCGGCGCTGCCCAGCGCGATCGCGCGGGCCATGCCGACGTCGCCCGTGGTCTGCAGCGCACCGCCGTCGAGGGTCAGGGTGCCGGCGCTGTCGCCCAGGCTGGCATCGCTGCCGATGCGCAGTGCGCCGCCCGTGACCTGCCAGGGCGTCACGGCCGTGGTGCTGCCGTTCAGCGTCCAGGTGCCGGTGCCGGTCTTCCCGTAGCCGTCGAAGTTGCGGTACTGCGCGTTGGCGCCGATGGCCGAGGCGTCGAAGCTGCCGTCGGCCGCGCCGGTCAGGGCCAGGGTGTCGCCGCCCGCCGCCGTCGCCACCACGTTGCCGGTGATGGTCGAGGTGTTCAGCAGTTCGAGGCGGTTGTTGCCGCCCGTGAAGCGGACCGCGTCGGCGCGCACGCCGCCCACGGCCGACAGGCCGCCGCTGATCGTGCCGCTGTTGATGACCGTGGTGTTGCCGGTGCCGGTGAGGCCCACGCCGCCCGGGCCACCGGTGCCCCGCACGCCGCCGTTGCCGCCGATGACCGTGCCGCTGTTGTCCAGCACGGCGGCTGCTGTCAGGGCCACACCGGTGCCGCCGGCAGCGCCGTTGCCCACATTGCCCAGGACCGAGGTGCCGCCGGTGCCGCCATTGCCGCCGGCGATCCGCCCGGTGTTCTGGATGGTTGCGCCCGCCGCGCTGCTGCTCAGTCCCGCACCGCCGGCACCGGCAGCGCCGCCGTTGCCGAGCACGCCGGTGCCGCCGCTGCCGCCCTGGCCGCCCGTGAGCGTGCCGGCGTTGGCGGTGCCCGTGGCCGCGCCGGTCAGCGTGAGGGCCGCGCCGCCGACACCGCCGGCACCGGCGGTGAGGAAGCTGTCCGAGCCACCGGCGCCTGCGGCACCGCGGATGCTGGCCGTCGGTTCGCCGAGCGCCAGCGACCCGCCGGTCACCGTCGCGCCGCCCGTCAGGGCGACCGGTCCGGCCAGCGCCAACGCACCGGCGCCTTCCTTGCGCAGGCTGCCGCTGCCCGTGATCGCGTTGCCCATCGTCGCGTCGCTCGCCTGGCGGATGACCAGGGCGGCGTTGTCGACGATCGCACCGCTGCCGAAGCTCGTGGCCGTGCCCACCAGCGTGCCATCGGTGATGGTCGTGCCGCCTGCGTAGGTGTTCACGTTCGCCAGCGTGGTGGTGCCGTCGCCGGCCTGGCGCACCGCGCCGCTGCCCGAGATCGTGCTGCCCGTGAGGTCGACGGCGTTGGCGCGGTTGATGGCCAGTGTGCCGTTGTTGACGACATCGCCGGTGATCGAGCCGGCGTTGCCCCCGCTGCCCAGTTGCAGCGTGCCGGCGGCGATGGTGGTGCCGCCGGTGTAGCTGTTGGTCGCGGTGAGCACGGTGGTGCCGGTGCCTGCCTGCGTCAGCGAGCCCGAACCGCTGATGGCGTTGCCCACCGTGGCGGTGTTGCTGCGGTTGAAGACCAGCGCGGCGTTGTTGACGACGCCGCCGGTGCCCAGGGTGCCGGTCGTGCCGCCGTTGCCCACCTGCAGCGTGCCTGCGCCGATGACGGTGCCGCCGCTGTAGGTGTTGTTGCCGGTGAGCACCGTCGTGCCCGTGCCCTGCTGCACCACGCGCCCGCCGCCGCTGAGGGTGCCGCCGAGCGGCGTGGTGTTGCTGCGGTCGATCGCCAGCGTGGCGCCGCTGGAGATGGCGACGGGGCCCGTGATCGAGCCCGTGGCGCCGCCGGCGCCCAGCTGCAGCGTGCCGCCCGTGATCGAGGTGCCGCCGCTGTAGTTGTTGGTGCCGGTGAGCACCAGCGTGCCACCGCTGCTCTTGACCAGTTCGCCGCTGCCGCTGACGGCGCCGCCCAGGGTCAGCGTCGTGCCGTTCGCGGTGGCGAAGCGCCCGTCGTTGTTGCCCAGCGTGACGTTGCGCGTGCTGTTCACGTCGGCCGTCGTCTGCAGCGTGCCGCCGTTGAGCGTGAGCGCGCCGGTGGACGCACCCAGGCTGGCGTCGCTGGCGATGGACAGCGTGCCGCCCGTCACCGACCACGGCGTCAGCGCGGTGGTGGTGCCGCTCAGCGTCCAGGTGCCGCCCGTGACGCCGTAGCCTGCGAAGTTCTGGTACTGGCTGCCGATCAGGCCGACGTTGAAGCCGGCGCTGGCGTTGTTCGCGCTGCCCAGCCGCAGCTGGTCGCTGCCGCCGGCGACGGCCACGACGTTGCCGTTCACGGTCGAGCCGGTGTTCAGCGTCAGGGTGTTGGTGCCGCCCGTGAAGACGATGGCGTCGGCGCGCGCACCGGTGCCGCCGTTGGCCAGGCCGCCGCTGATGGTGCCGCTGTTGGTGACGTTCAGGTTGCTGCCCCTGATGCCGACGCCGCCCGCGCCGCCGCTGCCGCCCGCGCCGGCGCCCGCCGCGCCGCCGTTGCCGCCGGTGATGGTGCCGGTGTTCGTGAGCGTGGCGCCGTTCGTGTGCGAGAACACCACGCCGGCGCCGCCATCGCCGCCGCTGCCACCGCCACCGCTCACCCCGCCGTTGCCACCGTTGCCGCCGTTGCCGCCATTGCCGCCCCTCAGGGTGCCGGCATTGGTGAGCACGCGATTGCTCGATGCGCTGGGAGCGACGAGCACTGCCGCTGCGCCCTGGCCGCCG
>JAVHYA010000017.1:20414-67271 GCA_031119395.1 Pseudomonadota bacterium | reverse complement strand
GCGATTGCTCGATGCGCTGGGAGCGACGAGCACTGCCGCTGCGCCCTGGCCGCCGCCGCCGCCGCCGCCCTCTTCGGACAGGGCGGCGCCGGCGCGGCCGCCCTGGCCGCCGTTGCCGCCGGTCAACGCGACGTTGGTGTTGACGGTCAGGGAGCCGGCCGTCGACAGCACGCCGGCCGCACCGCCGCCACCGCCGCCGCCACCGCCGTCGATGTAGCCACTCACCACGGCGGTCGGCACACCCCCCGCGCCGCCGTTGCTGCCGGTGCGGTTGGTCGTGAACGTGGCGTTGGTGTTGACGGTCGCCCCCACCGTGGTGCCGCCCGTGCCGCCCGCGCCGCCGTTTCCACCCGCGCCGCCGCCGGCGCCCGTGCCATTGGCGTTCATGGCGCCGCCGCCGCCGCCGCCGCCCAATCGGTAGACGCCGAGGTTCTGTGCGCTGCCGCTGGCGCCCGCGGCCGAGGCGGTGGTGCCTCCCGCGCCGCCGACACCGGTGCCACGCCCTGCATTGCCGCCCCGGCCGCCATCGGCCCATGCGGGGGCAAAGGACATGGCGGCGATCGCGAGGGCCAGTGCCTGAACCAGCACCCCCGGGCTGAACGTCTTCTTCGGCGACACGCCGGCGTCGACCGAGCTGCCTCGGCCCGCGCAACGGCCACCCGCTGTCTCGGGCACCGCCTGGGCCAGCCCCAAGGCGCGGTTGAAGACGACACGGTGGATGCGATTCATGGGATTGGTCTCATTTGTGAACTAAAGATACATAATTTAACGAATTGTGTCGGGGAGGGGTGAAAATTGATACGAAATAGTTATCCGCCTGACAATTTCCACAGGTGGGCCGGTCCCGAGGCGGGCTCCGATGCCCGCCCAGGTGCGCCGGGAAGCGGCACCTAGAATTCGGGCATGGCTTTCATCGACCAGTTGCGCGCGGCAGAGCGCCAGAACCGTTCCCTGCTGTGCGTGGGCCTGGATCCGGAGCCGTCGCGCTTTCCGGCGAAGTTGAAGGGCGATGCATCGAAGATCTACGACTTTTGCGCGCAGATCGTGGAAGCGACCGCCGACTGCACGATCGCCTTCAAGCCGCAGATCGCCTACTTCGCCGCCCACCGGGCCGAGCTGCAGCTCGAAAAGCTCATCGCCCACATCCGCGCCGTGGCGCCGACGGTGCCGGTCATCCTCGATGCCAAGCGGGGTGACATCGGGTCGACCGCCGAGCAGTACGCGATCGAGGCCTTCGAGCGCTACGGCGCCGACGCGGTGACGCTGTCGCCCTTCATGGGCTTCGATTCCGTCTCGCCCTACCTCCAGTACAAGGACAAGGGCGCCTTCCTCCTGTGCCGCACCAGCAACCCGGGCGGGGACGACCTGCAGTCGCAGCGCCTGGGCAGCGTCGCGGGCGAACCCCTGCTGTACGAGCACGTGGCGCGGCTCGCGCAGGGGCCGTGGAACCTCAACGGCCAGCTCGGCCTCGTGGTGGGTGCCACCTATCCGGAAGAAATCGAGCGCGTGCGCGTGCTGGCGCCCACGGCGCCGCTGCTGATCCCCGGCGTCGGCGCGCAGGGCGGCGACGCGGTGGCGACGGTCCGCGCCGGCTGGCGGCCCGACGCGCCGATCGTGGTGAACTCTTCGCGCGCGATCTGCTACGCCTCGTCGGGCGACGACTTCGCCGCCGCTGCGCGCCGCGAAGCGATGCGCACCCGCGATCTGCTCGAGGCCGCCAAGACCTGACCCGGCCTGCGTGCCAGGCCATCCGCGTTTCCGTCACCGCGTGACGCGAATCTGACAGAAAAGTCACAGTTTCGCGCTCAAAGCGCCGTCAGAGCCCTCCTACAGTCCGTTCGCGCTCGCAAGCCCTGGGCATGCCGATTGCCTGTGGTCCTGCGGGGAAGAACACAAGAGCAGCACGAACGGGGCGGCCGACGCCGCCGGAGCGAGGGATTCAATGATCGACGAGGACATCGAGGCCGGCCACGCCGTGGCCGGGGAGGGTGCGCAGCCGCCCGAGCCAACGCGCGCCGGTGCGCCGGCGCTGAGCGGTGCCGACGTTTCGGGGCGCCGCCTGCTGCCGTTCGGCATGACGCTGACCGCGGCGGCGGTGCTCGCCGCCTGCGGAGGCGGCGGTGGAGGCGGCGGAGGCGGCATCGGCCTGTTCGGGCCGGGTGGCTCCGGCAGCGGAACGGGCACCGGCACCGGCAGCGGTTCGGGCAATGGCGCCGCGGCGCCCTCGGCCGGCTCGCTGACGCCGCTGGCCGAGACACCGACCGCCGCGACTTATCTCTACCCCGAGGCCAAGAGCGACGCCGAAGCCGCGCGCTTCCTGCTGCAGGCCCAGTTCTCCGCGTCGCCGGAAGAGATCGCGGCCGTGCGGGCCAAGGGCTTCCTGCCCTGGCTGGGCGAGCGGTTCGACGCGCCGGCCGGGCAGCGCGCCTGGGCCTGGCTGGAGACCCTGCCCTACGCCACCACCTCCAACACGCTCGACCTCGACGCGATGGTGTGGAAGCAGCTCATCACCGCGCCGGACGCGCTGCGCCAACGCGTGGCGCTCGCCTTCTCCGAGATCTTCGTCGTCTCGGGCAACGACATCGGTTCCAACTGGCCGGTGCACATGATGGCCCAGTACTGGGACGTGCTGGTCGCCGGCGCCACGACCAGCTTCCGCAAGCTGATCGAGGACATCACGCTCAACCCGGCGATGGGGTTCTACCTCAACACCAAGGGCAACCAGAAGGAGAACACCGCCACCGGCCGCCAGCCCGACGAGAACTACGCGCGCGAAGTCATGCAGCTCATGACCATCGGCCTGGTGCAACTCAATGCCGACGGCAGCGTGAAGACCGACGGCAACGGCAAGCCGCTGGACAGCTACACGCAGGACGACGTCACCAACCTGGCGCGCGTCTTCACCGGCTACGACCTCGACATCAAGACCGCCGAGCGCAACACCGTCACGCCGCCGGGCGCGAGCTACACCATCGAGAGCAACGCGTGGACGCAGCGGCCGATGGCGCTCACCGCCTCGCGCCACTCGACGCTGGCCGCCACCTTCCTGGGCACCACCATCCCCGCCGGCACGCCGGGCGAGCAGGCCTTGAAGACCGCGCTGGACGCGCTCGTCGCGCACCCCAACACCGCCCCCTTCATCAGCCGCCAGCTGATCCAGCGCCTGGTGACGAGCAACCCCTCGCCTGCCTACGTGAAGCGCGTGGCCGACGTGTTCGCGAACAACGGCGCCGGCGTGCGTGGCGACATGAAGAGCGTGATCGCCGCGATCCTGCTGGACAACGAGGCGCGCAGCCCCGCGGGCCTGGCCAGCGCCGACTTCGGCCACGTGCGCGAGCCGATGGTGCGCTTCGTGCAGTGGGCCCGCACCTGCGGGCTCGCGTCGGCGGCCGGCACCTGGCGCATCGGCAACCTGTCGGATCCCTCGAGCAGGCTGGGCCAGAGCCCGCTGCGCTCGCCCTCGGTCTTCAACTTCTACCGGCCCGGCTACGTGCCGCCCTCCACCGCGATCGCCGCCAAGGGGCTGGTGGCGCCGGAGTTCCAGATCGTCACCGAGACCTCGGTCGGCGGCTACATCAACTTCCTCGGCGGCATGCTGCAGAACGGCTTCAACGGCAAGGACGTGCTGGCGACCTACGCGAGCGAGAAGGCGCTGGTGCTCGACCCGGTCGCGCTGGTGGACCGCCTCGCGCTGCTGTTCACGGCCAACCAGCTGTCGGCGGCCACCAAGGCCCAGATCGTCGACGCGCTGGGCGACCCCGTGGTGACGGGCAGCAGCACCGATGCCGTCAAGCTCAACCGCATCACCGCGGCCGTGCTGCTGGTGATGGCGTGCCCCGAATACCTCGTCCAGAAGTGACACCCCGGAGACGACCATGCACCTGATCGAATCCGACGCCCGCCACAGCCGCCGCGCCTTCCTGCGCCGCATGGGCCACCTCGGCATCGCCGGCAGCGCAGCGCCGTGGGCGCTGAGCCTGGCCGGCATGGGGGAGGCCGCGGCGCAGACCGCCACCGACTACAAGGCGCTGGTCTGCGTCTTCCTCTACGGCGGCAACGACTACGCCAACACCGTCGTCACCTACGACGACCCCAGCTACAACGCCTACGCGACGATCCGCGGCGGCGGCGCCAACCAGACGGCCGGCGGCATCGCCATCGCCAAGGCCGACCTCACGGCCACGCTGCTGAACCCGACCGTCGCGCTGCCGGGTGGCCGCCAGTACGCCTTCCACCCGGCCATGACCGGGCTGGCCAGCCTCTTCGACGCGGGCCAGGCGGCGGTGCAGCTCAACGTCGGCCCGCTGGTGGTGCCGCTCACGCGCTCGCAGTACACCAGCAGCAACCGCGCGCTGTACCCGATCCCGCCCAAGCTCTTCTCGCACAACGACCAGCAGTCGACCTGGCAGTCCTCCTCGCCCGAGGGCTCGACCATCGGCTGGGGCGGCAACATCGGCGACGAGGTGCTGAGCCAGAACGGCAATGCGCTCTTCACCTGCATCTCGGTGGCGGGCAACGCGGTCTTCCTCTCGGGCGACAGCACGCTGTGCTACCAGGTGGGCACGGGCGGCGCGGTGTCGATCAACGCGGCGCGCACTGGCGGCTCGACCTTCGGCTCGCGCAAGGTCAATGCCGCGATGAGCGCGCTGGTGCAGCAGGCCCGCACCCACACGCTCGAGAACGAATACAACCGCGTCACGGCGCGGGCCATCGGCGCGGCCGACACCGTCAACGGCGCCATCGGCAGCGGCTACCCCACCGGCACCTTCCCGGCCAACAACGGGCTGGCCAGCCAGCTCGCCATGGTGGCGCGGCTGATCCGCGGGCGCAGCACGCTGGGCGCCAGGCGCCAGGTCTTCTTCGTCTCCATGGGCGGCTTCGACCTGCACGACAACCTGATCGCCAACCAGGTCGGGCTGATGCGCAACCTCTCCGACGCGCTCAAGGCCTTCCAGGCCGAGATGGTGGTGCAGGGCCTGGACCAGAACGTCACCTGCTTCACCGCGTCGGACTTCGGCCGCACGCTGGCCAGCAACGGCGACGGCACCGACCACGGCTGGGGCAGCCACCACGTGGTGGTGGGCGGCGCGGTGAAGGGCAAGGCGATCTACGGCGTCGCGCCGCCGGTGAGCACCGGCAACACCAGCGGCGACATCGACCAGTGGCATGTCGGCCAGGGGCGGCTGATCCCCAGCACCTCGGTCGACCAGTACGCCGCCACGCTGGCCAAGTGGTTCGGCGTGTCGGATGCCGACCAGCTGCGCATCCTGCCCAACCTGAAGAACTTCGGCGGCAACGCCAACGGCATCGCCTACCCGCGCGACGTGGGCTTCATGAAGGCCTGACAGCCTGCCGCGGGGCGGGTATCTTGCGGGCATGCCTGCACCGCTGGCCGACTTTCCGCTGCCGCTGCTGCTCGCCTTCCTGGCGGCCAGCTTCGTGCTGGCCGTGACGCCGGGGCCGGGCGTGCTCTACGTGGTCACGCAGACGCTGGCGCAGGGCCGTGCGGCGGGGCTCGCGTCGGTCGCCGGGGTGGCGCTGGGCAACTTCGGCAATGCCGTGGGTGCCTCGCTGGGGCTGGCGGCCCTGTTCGCGGTGTCGGCGCTGGCCTTCACGGCGGTCAAGCTCGCGGGCGCGGCCTACCTGGTGTGGCTGGGCGTGAAGGCGCTGCTGCCGACGCGGGCCGGCGAGGCCACGCCGGCCGTCCCGTCCCTGGCCGCACCGCCGCGGCGCCTGTTCCGGGACGGGCTGGTGGTGGCGCTGCTCAACCCGAAGACGGCGCTCTTCTTTGCCGCCTTTCTGCCGCAGTTCATGCATCCGGGCCATTCGGCCATCGCGCAGAGCATGGGCTTCGGCGCCGCCTTCGTCGTCATCGCCGCCTGCACCGACAGTGCCTACGTGCTGGCCGCGAGCCGCCTGAAGCCGCTGCTGGCGCACTTGCGCGGCGCGATGGGTTATGGGCGCTGGGCGACGGCGCTGGCCTTCATCGGGCTGGGCGTGTACACCGCGCTGTCGGGCGGGCGGCAGGGCGCACGCTGAGGCGCATGTCGCCCGGCTTGCTCCCGTTTTGATAGCTGGTCGCGCCCGGCCGGCGGGCGTCGCAGGCACTTTTTGCTTGAAGGTCCCGGTCAGCCGTTGCGGGCGCCCAGGCGCTGCGAGATCTCGCCCGCGCAGGCCTTGAGCGCCCGCGCCGTCGCGCCGTCCCAGCGGCTGTCGAAGATGCCGGCGGGCCCGATGGCGGTCACCGCCAGCACGATCGCCCCGGTGTGGTCGAACACCGGCGCCGACATGGCGCTCACGCCCGGCACGATCTCGCCCTCGGAGCGGCTCACGCCGTGCCGGCGCACTTCCGCCAGCTGCGCCTCGAAGGCGGCCCAGGTGGGGAGCGGCTGCGGCGGCGGCATGCCCGGCAGGGCGCGCTCGGCGGCTTCCTTCGGCGCGCGGCGGCGCTCGGCCTCCAGCAGCGCGCGCACGGTGTCGGCCGGCAGGAAGGCGCCGAAGAGCCGGCCCGAGGCCGTGTTGGTGAGCGAGAACACCGTGCCGTGCCGCATGTTCACGTGCACCGGCGAGGGTGCCTCGGCCAGGCGCACGATGGTCGCGCCCCGGTCGCCCCAGACGGCGATCGCCACCGTGTGGCCCACCTCGCGCGCCAGGCCGGCCAGCAGCGGCGTGGCCACGTGCACCGGGTCGGCCTGCTGCAGCCCGATCAGCCCCAGTTGCAGCGCCAGCGGCCCGAGCCGATAGTGGCCGCTGCTGCGGTCCTGCTCGACCAGCCCCAGGCGGCCGAAGCTCACCATGTAGGGGTGCGCCTTGGCCGGCGTCATGTCGGCATCGCGCGCCAGGTCCTTGAGCGCCATCGGCCGGCCGTGGTGGACCAGCGCCTTGAGCAGCTGCCCGCCGACCTCGATGCTCTGGATGCCGCGCTGCGTGCGGTCGCCCTCGGCCTCGTCGGGTCGGGCGGGCAATGCGGCTTGGGATTCGTTCATGGTGAATGGATTAGACAACGGCGGCTTGCCCGCATTACACTGCCGAAAATTCGTCGAATGCAAATTGATTTGTCTAAAACAAATCGAAGAAACCGACGGCAGCCACACCCACGACTTTCAGGAGACAGCACGATGAGCCAGACCAAAGCGTTCGCCAGCCAGGCCGACCTCGAAGAGAAGAAGGTCACCTTCAGCCAGATTTCCGAGCACGCCTGGGCCTACACGGCCGAGGGCGATCCCAACACCGGCATCGTGATCGGCGACGACGCCGTGCTGGTGGCCGACACGCAGGCCACGCCCGCGATGGCGGCCGACGTGATCCGCCGCATCCGCGAGGTGACCGACAAGCCCATCAAGTACGTGGTGCTCACGCACTACCACGCCGTGCGCGTGCTGGGCGCCAGCGCCTACGGCGCCCAGCAGATCCTGGCCAGCCAGGACACCTACGACCTCATCGTCGAGCGCGGCGAGGCCGACAAGGCCAGCGAGATCGGCCGCTTCCCGCGCCTGTTCGCCGGCGTGGAAACCGTGCCGCCCGGCATGACCTGGCCCACCATGACCTTCACCGGCAAGATGACCGTGTGGCTGGGCAAGCTGGAGGTGCAGCTGCTGCAGCTGGGCCGCGGCCACACCAAGGGCGACACGGTCGTCTGGCTGCCGGGCGAGAAGGCGCTGCTTTCGGGCGACCTGGTCGAGTTCGGCGCCACGCCCTATGCCGGCGACGCCTACTTCCAGGACTGGCCCAAGACGCTGGACAACATCGCCGCGCTGCAGCCCAAGGCGCTGGTGCCCGGCCGCGGCGCCGCGCTCACCACGCCGGCCGACGTGGCCCAGGGCCTGGCCGAGACGCGCGCCTTCATCGCCGACGTGTGGACGAGCGTGAGCACCGGCGCGCGCGCCGGCAAGGACCTCAACACCGTCTACCGCGAGACCTACGAGAAGCTCAAGCCCAAGTACGGCCAATGGGTCATCTTCGACCACTGCATGCCCTTCGACGTGACGCGCTGCTACGACGAGGCCACGAAGTACGCCGACCCGCGCGTGTGGACCGCCGAGCGCGACATCGAGATGTGGAAGGCGCTGGAGAACCAGTAAGGCCGCGCGCTCCCCTCCCCGCAGAGGGACGGGGCACGACAGAAGAACCGGCACGGAGACAACACGTGATCGACTACCAGAGCCTGCGCTTCGACTACCGCCGCCATCCCGACCAGGACGCGGCCACGCCGGCGCGCCACCCCGTCGTCGTCGTGGGCGCCGGCCCCGTGGGCCTGGCGCTCGCCATCGACCTCGCGCAGCGCGAGGTGCCCGTGCTGCTGCTGGACAACGACTGCCAGCTCTCCACGGGCTCGCGCGCCATCTGCTTCGCCAAGCGCACGCTGGAGATCTTCGACCGCCTGGGCTGCGGCCAGCGCATGGTCGACACCGGCGTGTCGTGGAACATCGGCAAGGTGTACTTCGGCAGCGAGCAGGTGTATCGCTTCGACCTGCTGCCCGAGGCGGGGCATGAACGCCCCGCCTTCATCAACCTGCAGCAGTACTACGTCGAGGGCTACCTCAACGAGCGCGTCGCCGAACTGCCGAGCATCGACGTGCGCTGGTGCAACAAGGTGGTCGGCATCGAGCAAGATGGGGACGGTGCAACGCTCACCATCGAGACGCCGGAAGGCCACTACCAGCTCGCCGCCGACTGGGTCGCCGCCTGCGACGGCTCGCGCTCGCCGATGCGGCAGATGCTTGGGCAGGAAGCGACCGGCCGCGTGTTCCGCGACCGCTTCCTCATCGCCGACATCCGGTTGGATGGCGGCGACGATGCGCTGCCGACCGAAAGAAGGTTCTGGTTCGACCCGCCCTTCCACCCCGGCCAGAGCGTGCTCATGCACCGCCAGGCCGGCGGCGTGTGGCGGCTGGACTTCCAGCTCGGATGGGACGCCGACCCGCAGGCCGAACGCCAGAGCGAGCGCATCGCGCCGCGCGTGCGCGCCGTGCTCGACAGCATCGGCCAGGCGGGGCAGGGCTTTCGCATCGAGTGGGCCAGCGTCTACACCTTCGCCTGCCAGCGCATGGCGAGCTTTCGCCATGGCCGCGTGCTCTTCGCCGGCGATTCGGCGCACGGCGTGTCGCCCTTCGGGGCGCGCGGCGCCAACTCGGGCGTGCAGGACGCCGACAACCTCGCCTGGAAGCTGGCCGCCGTCGTGCGCGGCGAGGTCGTCGGCGAGGCGGCCCAGGCGCTGATCGACAGCTACGGCCGCGAGCGCGAGTACGCGGCCGACGAGAACATCCTCCACTCCACCCGCGCCACCGACTTCATCACGCCCAAGAGTGCGGTCAGCCGCGTGTTCCGCGACGCCGTGCTCGCCCTGTCGCGCGAGCACGCCTTCGCGCGCACCCTGGTCAACAGCGGGCGGCTGTCGGTGCCGGCGGTGCTGCGCGATTCGGCGCTGAACACGCCCGACGCCGATGCGGACTTCGGCCCCGCCATGGCACCGGGCAGCGCGGCGGCCGATGCACCGGTGGTCGACGCGTCGGGCCAGCCGGGCTGGCTGCTGCGCCGCTGCAACGGGGCGCGCTTCACGGCGCTGGTCTTCGGCGACGGACCTGCGGCGCAGCGCAGCCTCCAGGCGCTGGCCGAGGCCGACGCGCCGGTCGACGTCGTGCACGTGCCGGGCGGCGAAGGCGGCGCGCTGGCTGCCGCGCGCTATGGCGCGCGCGACGGAACGACCTACCTGCTGCGGCCCGACCAGCATGTGTGCGCGCGCTGGCGCGCCCCCAGCGCGGGCGCCCTGCGCGCCGCGCGCCGCCGCGCCATGGGCGAATTCGCCGTGCGGGAGGTGTTGGCATGAGCGCCCTCGTCACCACGCCCAACCTGCAGTCGCCCGACGACTTCTACCAGGCCCTGATCGACGCGCACCAGGGCCTGACCGACGACCAGAGCCATGCGCTCAACGCGCGCCTGGTGCTGCTGCTGGCCAACCACATCGGCGCGTTGCCGGTGCTGCGCGAAGCGCTCGCAGCCGCGCGCGCCAGCGGCGATGTTCAAGAGAAAAGTGCCTGAAACGCCCGCCTGGCGGGCGCAAGCAGCTACTGAATTCATAGCAACCCACCGTCTCACGAGGACCCCATGACCGCCTCCACCCCGACCGGCCTGCGCTACCAGAGCGGCTTCGGCAACGAGCACGCCACCGAGGCCGTGCCCGGCGCGCTGCCGCAGGGCCGCAACAGCCCCCAGCGCGCGCCCTTGCACCTCTACCCCGAGCTCGTCTCGGGCACCGCCTTCACCGCGCCGCGCCACGAGAACCGCCGCAGCTGGCTGTACCGCCGCCAGCCCTCGGTGGTGTCGGGCCGCTACCAGCCCTATGCGCAGGCGCACTGGACCACCGGCGGCGACCGCGCCACCGCGCTGCCGCCCGAGCCGATGCGCTGGGGCGCGATCCCCTTCGCGCCGGGCGTGGAAGCCGACTTCGTCGACGGCATGCACACGCTGGCCGCCAACGGCGATGCCGATGCGCAGACGGGCGTCGGCTCGCTGATGTACCTGGCGACGAAGTCGATGGACAAGCGCGCCTTCGTCAACGCCGACGGCGAACTGCTGGTCGTGCCGCAGCAGGGGCGCCTGGTCATCACCACCGAGCTGGGCGTGCTCGAGGTCGCACCGGGCGAGATCGCGGTGCTGCCGCGCGGCGTGCTGTTCAAGGTGGCCGTGCCCGACGGCCCGTCGCGCGGCTACGTCTGCGAGAACTACGGCGCGCAGTTCCGCCTGCCCGAGCTGGGCCCGATCGGCTCCAACGGCCTGGCCAACGCGCGCGACTTCCTCGCCCCCGTGGCCGCCTTCGAGGACGCGAGCGCGCCCTACGAGGTGGTCAAGAAGTTCGGCGGCCGCTTCTGGACCGCGCCGATGAAGCACACGCCCTTCAACGTCGTCGCCTGGCACGGCAACCTCGCGCCGGTGAAGTACGACACGAAGAACTTCATGACCATCGGCTCGATCAGCTTCGACCACCCCGACCCGTCCATCTTCACGGTGCTCACCTCGCCCAGCGACACGCCGGGCACGGCCAACTGCGACTTCGTCATCTTCCCGCCGCGCTGGCTGGTGATGGAAGACACCTTCCGCCCGCCCTGGTACCACCGCAACCTCATGAGCGAGTTCATGGGCCTCGTCTACGGCGAATACGACGCCAAGCCCGGCGGCTTCAAGCCCGGCGGCGCCAGCCTGCACAACGCCATGGTGCCGCACGGCCCCGACGAAGAGGCCTTCGAGAAGGCGTCGAACATGGACCTGAAGCCCCAGAAGCTCGACAACACCCTGGCCTTCATGTTCGAGAGCCGCTACCGCTTCATCCCCACCGCCTTCGCGCTGCAGAGCCCGGCGCTGGACACCGACTACGCCGACTGCTGGGCCGGCCTCAAGGACCAATTCCAGGCATGACGACCTTCACACCCACGCGCCGCGCGGCGCTCGCCCTGGCGCTCGTGGCGCCGCTGCTGGCCTCCGCGGCCGACTTCCCGACCAAGCCCATCCGCTTCATCGTGCCCTACACCGCGGGCGGCACCACCGACCTGGTGGCGCGCACCGTCGGCCAGCGCGTGGGCGAGAAGCTGGGCCAGCCGGTCGTGATCGAGAACCGCGGCGGCGCCGGCGGCAACATCGGCATGGACGCGGTGGCCAAGGCAGCGGCCGACGGCTACACCATCGGCTTCGGTGCCATCTCGACCAATGCGCTGAACCCGCACATCTACAAGTCGATGGCCTTCGACCCGCGCAAGGACTTCACCGCCATCGGCCTGCTCGGCACCTCCACCATCGTGCTCGAAGTGCCGGCCAGCTCGCCCATCAAGAGCGTGGCCGAGCTCGTCGCCGCCGCGAAGAAGACGCCGGGCCTGCCCTACGCCACCGCGGGCGCCGGCACCTCGATGAACCTGGCCGGCGTGATGTTCGCGCAGATGACCGGCACGCAGCTCACGCACGTGGCCTACAAGGGCAGCGGCCCGGCCATCACCGACATGCTGGGCGGCACGGTGGGCATCATGTTCGACAACCTGCCGGCCTCGCTGCCGCACATCCAGGCCGGCCGGCTGCGCGCGCTGGCCGTGGCCGGGCCGTCGCGCTCGCCTGCGCTGCCCGAGGTGCCGACCATCGCCGAGGCGGGCCTCAAGGGCTATGCGCTGGAGCCGTGGTTCGGCGTGTACGGCCCCGCGAATCTGCCGCCCGCCATCGTGAAGACGATCAACCAGGCCTTCAATGAGGCCCTGGCCGAGCCCGGCATCAAGGACAAGCTGCTGCAGGCCGGCTTCACGCCCCGCGGCAGCAGCGCGGAAGAACTCGCGCAGCTCACCCGATCCGAATACCAGCGCCTCGGCGACGTCGCGCGACAGGCCGGCATGACCGCCGAGTGAATGCAAGGAAACCGACACACATGACCGCCCTCGACATCACCCACGACCCGAAGCGCACGAGCTGGGTCGCCTCCGCCAACGTGGCGGGCTGCGACTTCCCGATCCAGAACCTGCCCTTCGGACGCTTCCGCGCGGCGGGCAGCCAGGAGGCCTTGCGCATCGGCGTCGCCATCGGCGACCAGGTGCTGGACCTGCGCGCCGCCGGCCTGATCGACCACGACGACATGAACGCGCTCATGGCCGCGCCGGTGGCCGAGCGCCAGGCACTGCGCCGCACGCTGTCGGACGGACTGGCCGCCGGGAGTGCGCAAGAGTCTGCGTGGGCCCAGGCGCTGGTCGCGCAATCGGCGTGCGAATTCGCCGTGCCGTGCAAGGTCGGCGACTACACCGACTTCTACACCAGCGTGCACCACGCCACCAACATCGGTCGCCAGTTCCGCCCCGACAACCCGCTGCTGCCCAACTACAAGTGGGTGCCCATCGGCTACCACGGCCGCGCCAGCTCCATCATCGTGAGCGGCACGCCGGTCAAGCGCCCGCAGGGGCAGACCAAGGCGCCCGACGCCGCCGAGCCGAGCTTCGGCCCCTGCAAGCGGCTGGACTACGAGCTCGAGCTCGCCTGGTTCGTCGGCCAGGGCAACGCGCTGGGGGCGCCGGTGGGCATCGACGCCGCGGAGCAGCACCTGTTCGGCGTGGCCCTCTTCAACGACTGGTCGGCGCGCGACATCCAGGCCTGGGAATACCAGCCGCTGGGGCCCTTCCTGTCGAAGAACTTCGGCTCCACCGTGTCGCCCTGGATCGTGACCATGGAGGCCCTGGCGCCCTTCCGCGCGCCCTTCACGCGGCCCGAAGGCGACCCGCAGCCGCTGCCCTATCTCGACGGTGCGGACAACCGCGCGCAGGGGCACATCGACATGACGCTGGAGGTGCTGATCCAGACCGCGAAGATGCGCGCCGAGGGCCAGCCCCCGGCGCGCCTCACGCTCGGCAAGCTCAAGGACGCGGCCTACTGGACGCCGGCGCAGCTCGTGGCGCACCACACCGTCAACGGCTGCAACCTGCAGGCGGGCGACCTGCTCGGTTCGGGCACGCTCTCGGGCCCCACGATCGACGCCGCCGGCTCGTTCACCGAACTCAGCGTGGGCGGCAAGCAACCCTTCACATTGCCCAACGGCGAGCAGCGCACCTTCCTGCAGGACGGTGACACGCTGGTCCTGCGCGGCTGGTGCGAGCGCGAGGGCGCGGTGCGCATCGGGCTGGGCGAGGCGAGCGGCACCGTCGTCGCCTGAGTCCGCGGCCTTCCTCGGCGGCGGGCTACGCCGGCGCGAAGCCGGCCCAGAACACCGCTGCGGCGCGGTCGTCCAGCACCTGGTGATGGTGCAGCGCCAGCCGGCCGTCCGGCTGGACGCGGAAGCACTGCAGGCCGGCGGGCTGGTCGATCCAGCCCTGGCCCTCGGCCCGCACGCTGGACTCGCGGATGGCTGCGACCAGCCACCGTCCGTCCGGCGACAGGGCGATGCTGCGCGCATGCAGGCCCGCCAGCGGCATCACCTGGAGGCGGTGCGGCCGCCCGGTCCCGGCGTCCAGCGCGATGGCCACCACGCTGTTCTCGCCGCCGGCGTCCACCTTGCGCCCGTCCACCCGGGTGGACGCATGCGACCGGTTCACCGCATAGGCCACCGTGCCTGCCCGATCGAGCTCGATGGCACCGGCGAGCTGCGGCCGCTGCCTGGCTTGGGGCTCGCTCAGCAGCGCGAGCTCGAAGCGCGGTGTCGAATCGATCGCACCGTCGTGCAGGCCGAAGGTGACCAGGCGGTTCTGCCGCTCCAGCACGACCTGCAGCCAGGTCCCGTCGGGCCCGAACACCGCATTGCGTGGCCCGAAGCCGAAACCGTCGCCGGGCGCCACGACCTGCGTGCAGGCTGCGCGGTGCGCGTCGACGGCCAGCACGCGCAGCGAGCCGGGGTTCTCGGGCTGCTCGGCCGTCGGGTCGTCGCCGCGGCACACCAGCAGCACGCCGTTTCCCTCCGGCATCGGCAGCACCTGGTGCGGGAAGTGCCCCACCACCGCCGGGTCGGTGAAGGGGCCGCCCGTCGACAGCGGCATGCCTTCCTCGTCGAGCGCGTGCACCGTGAGCGCAGCCGGACGGTTGTAGGCCACCAGCAGCCGACCCGCGCGCAGGTCGAGCGCGGCATGGATCGGGCGGAACGGCAGCGCCCGGGGTGCGCCCATCACGGCGAGGCGAGGGCCGTCCAGGCGCAGCACGACCAGGGCATGGCGGTCGCCGGCGCGCCCGACCCCGCCGTTGCTGCACAGCACGTACAGCAGCGGCCGGCCAGGATGGAAGCAGGCGTATTGCACGTCCAGCCCCAACGCGAGCGCATCGGCCGCGTCCATGTGGCCGTCGGGATGCAGGCGGTGACGCAGGAGGGCGGAGCCGACCGCCGCGACGATCGATGGGATGGCTGTCGGCGACACGAGGATGGAAGGAATCGGGAGGGGAGGTCGCCGTCGGCGCAGGTCGTGCCGCCGGGCCTTTGCGGCGCGCCGCACAATGCAACGATCATCGAGCTCTCCGGCCATCACTGCAATGCGTTCTGCAGCGCGTAACGCGCATGGTTCCCTTCCGGCGGAAAGCGCACGGTCCACGCGCGCCGTGCGGGCGGCCGACCTTCGCCCGGATGCGGACATGCGCGCGCTGTTGCAGACCGCACGCGCGAGCGACGCCGCCCGCGGCGCGCGCTCCGGCCAGGTGCAGGCCGTGGGGCGGGCGATCGCCATCCTGTCGGCCTTCGATGGCCGCGAGGTGTTCCTGCCGCTGGCCGAACTGGCCAGGCGCACCGGCATGCACAAGCCCACCGTGCTGCGGCTGGCGCGCACGCTGGCGGTGTCGCGCTTCCTGGTGCCGCGCGAGGACGGCGCCTGGCGCCTGGGCCCCGCCGCGGGATGGCTGGGCTCGCGCTACCAGGCGCAGTTCGACGTCGACTCCGCCATCGAGCCGATCCTCAAGCAGCTGTGTGCCGAGACCGGCGAGAGCGCCGCCTTCTACGTGCACGAGGGCAACCTGCGCAGTTGCCTGATGCGCTGCGATGGCCCCGCGGCCCTGCCCGACCACGTGCGCTCGGGCGAGGTGCTGCCGCTGGACCGGGGTGCGCCGGGACGCGTCATCCTCGCCGCGCTGGGCGAGCCGGGCGACCTGTACGAGCGCATCCGCCGCCAGGGCTTTCACTACGCGCGCCGCGAGCGCGACAGCGAGGCCGCCGCCGTGGCGGCCGCAGTGCGTGGCGCGCAGGGCATGGTGCTGGGCGCCATCAGCACCGCAGGTCCGGCGGCGCGCCTGACCGTCGCGCGCCTGCGCCGGCTGGCGCCCCCCACGGTGGCGGCGGCGCGGCAACTGGGCATCGCGCTGGGCGGCATGCCGGCCACGGCGCTGCGCGCCACCTGGCATCCCTGACGTTCCACGCTGCGTAACGCGTTGCCCTGGGCGGGGGCAGGCACGTCCAATGGATTCGGGCTGCACAGGCGGCCGATCCAACTCCGCCATGAGCACGCCATTCCCCACTCCCCCGCTGGCCAGGCCGCAACTCGGCCCGGCGCCCGATGCGCGCCGCCAGCTGCCCCCACGGCTTCGCGCCATCCTCTCGCTGCGCGACCTGGAGCCGGCCGCACGGCGCGTGCTGCCGCGCCCCATCTTCGGCTACCTGCAGGGCGGCGTGGAGGACAACGTCACCCTGCAGGCCAACACCGCGGCCTTCCGGCAGTGGATGTTCCGCACGCAGGTGCTGGTCAACGTGTCGGCCCGCCAGCAGGCGGTGCAGCTGATGGGCCAGACCTACCAGGCGCCCTTCGGCATCGCGCCCATGGGCCTGTGCGCCCTGTTCGCCTACGACGGCGACGTGGCCATGGCCCGCGCGGCCGAGGCGGCCGGCATTCCGCACGTGCTCAGCGGCGCCTCGCTGACCCGGATGGAGCGCGTGGCCGAGGCCGCGCCCACCTGCGGCTGGTTCCAGGCCTACATCCCCGGCGAGCCGGCCCACATCGAGGGCCTGGTCGACCGCGTGGAGAAGGCCGGCTTCCGCACCCTGGTCGTGACGGTGGACACCGCCACGCTGGCCAACCGCGAGAACAACGTGCGCGTGGGCTTCTCGACGCCCCTGCGCCCGTCGCTGCGCCTGGCGATGGACGGACTGGTGCGCCCGCGATGGCTGGCCGGCACGCTCGCACGCACGCTGCTCACGCACGGCATGCCGCACTTCGAGAACGCGGGTGCGGGCCGCGGCGTGCCCATCATCTCGCGCAGCGTGGTGCGCCAGTTCGGCCTGCGCGACCACCTCAGCTGGGAACACCTGGCGCTGGTGCGGCGGCTCTGGCGCGGCAAGCTGGTGATCAAGGGCCTGGTCTCGGCCGACGACGTGCGCCGCGCCGAGCAGGCCGGCGCCGACGGCGTGATCCTGTCCAACCACGGCGGGCGTCAGCTCGACGGCACGCTGCCGCCGCTGCTGGCGCTGCCCGAGGCGGCACGCGCCAAGGGCGCCATGGCCCTGATGCTCGACAGCGGCGTGCGCCGCGGCACCGACGTGCTCAAGGCCCTGTCGCTGGGCGCCGACCACGTCTTCGTCGGCCGGCCCATGGCCTATGCCGCCGCCATCGGCGGCCAGGCCGGGGTGGCGCACGCCGTCCGCCTGCTCAAGGACGAGATCCACCGCGACATGGCACTGCTGGGCGTGGAGCGGCTCGAGCAACTCGGCCCCGAACGCCTGGCCCGCGTGCACCTGCCTTCCCATTCATTCCAAGGAGACGAACCATGACCCTCTTCAAGATGACGCTGCGCCCCCTGGCCGCGGCCCTGCTGGCGCTGGGCGCCTGCGCGGGCGCGCTGGCCGCCTATCCCGACCGCCCCATCACGATCGTGGTGCCCTATGCGCCGGGCGGTGCGGCCGATGCGCTGGCCCGCATCGTGGCCAACCGCATGGGCGCGCGCCTGGGCACCAGCGTGATCATCGACAACCGGGCCGGCGCCAGCGGCACCATCGGCGCCGCCTTCGTGGCCAAGGCGCGCAACGACGGCTACACGCTGCTCTACGACGCCACGCCCTACTCGATCAATCCGCACCTGTTTCCGCAGATGCCCTTCCAGACCTCGGCGCTGGAGCCGCTGTCTCTGGTGTCCTTGGCGCCCAACATCCTGATCGTCAAGGCCGGCTCGGGCTACAAGACGGTGGGCGACCTGGTGAGCCAGGCCAAGGCCCGGCCCGGCAAGATCAACTTCGCCTCCGGCGGCAGCGGCACCGTGCAGCGCCTGGCCTCGGAACTGTTTCGCCAGAAGCTGGGCCTGGACATGGTGCACGTGCCCTACAAGAGCGGCGGACCGGCCATCACCGACGTGATGGGCGGGCAGGTGGACTTCATGTTCAGCACCGTCGCCGCCTCCTCGCCCCTGGTGGACAGCGGCAAGCTGCGGGCGCTGGCCATCTCGTCGCCGCAGCGTTCGCCGCGGCTGCCCGAGGTGCCCACCGTGGCCGAGACCGTGATCCCCGGCTTCGCCGTGTACGAGTGGAACGGCCTCTTCGTGCCCAAGGGCACGCCGCGCGAGGTGACCGACACGCTGCACAAGGCGCTGTCGGAAACGCTGCGCGAGCCCGAGGTGCGCCAGCGCTTCGGCGACGTGGGCGCACAGGTCGTCGGCTCCACGCCGGCCGAATTCGTCGACTACCTGAAGAAGGAAGACGCGACCTGGTCCGAGGTGATCCGCAAGGGCGACATCAAGCAGGACTGAGCGTGGTCGC
Source organism: Pseudomonadota bacterium (assembly GCA_031119395.1). Taxonomy (GTDB): domain Bacteria; phylum Pseudomonadota; class Gammaproteobacteria; order Burkholderiales; family Burkholderiaceae_C; genus Xenophilus. The sequence continues at coordinate 49,105 of JAVHYA010000017.1, read as the reverse complement.
GGCCCGACGACGGGGCCCCGCCGCCGCCCCCTTTTTTTCCTTCGAACCGGAGACAGACATGCATTCCACCCTCCTCACGCGGCGCACCGCCGTGATTGCCGCTGCCATGGCACTGGGCCTCGGCCCGGCCCTCGCGCAGGAGGCCGGCTACCCCAGCCGCGCCGTCAAGATCGTCGTGCCCTTCGTGCCCGGCGGCAATGCCGACAGCACGGCGCGCATCTTCGCGGAGGCCTACGCACGCCGCCTGAAGCAGCCCTTCGTGGTGGACAACAAGGGCGGGGCCGGCGGCATGATCGGCGCCACGCAGGTGGCGAAGGCGGAGGCCGACGGCTACACGCTGATGATCGGCACCACCGGTCCCATCGTCTCGAGCTGGCAGCTCGCGGGCAAGGCCGCGCAGTACGGCCTGAAGGACTTCAAGCCGGTGGCGCTGCTGACGCAGGTGCCCGGCGTGCTGGTGGTGAGTGCGAATTCACCCATCCGCAGCTATGCCGACTTCGCGGCCCACGTGAAGGCGCATCCGCGCGAGGTGAAGTTCGGCCATCCCGGCAACGGCACGGCCGGCCACGTCAACATCCTGCAGTTGCAGAAGGCGCTGGGCGGTCAGTTCGTCATCGTCGGCTACAAGGGCGCGGGCCCGGCCGTGCAGGACCTGCTGGGCGGGCAGCTCGATGCCGTGGCCACCGACCTGCCCTCGGCCCTGCAACTGGTCAAGGCCGGCCGGCTGCGCGCCATCGGCACCGTGTTCGGCCAGCGCGTGCCGTCGCTGCCCGACGTGCCGACCATGGCACAGCTCAAGCAGCCCGAGGTGGATATCGCCCCCTTCACCGCGCTGATGGCGCCGAAGGACGTGCCGCCGGCCGTGGTCAAGCGCCTGGTGGAGGCCAACGACGCGGTGCTGGCCGATGCCGCGGTGCGGCGGCATGTGGAGGACATCGGCGGCGTGCCCACGCGCATGCCGGCCGCCGAGTTCGAGCAGTTCCTCGCGCGCCAGGTCGAGACCTACCGGGGCCTGATCGCGTCGGGCCTGCTCACGACCGAGTGAGCGCGGCGCCGGGCTTCAGTCCACCTTGGCGCCCGAGTCCTTCACCAGCTTGCCCCAGCGCGGGATGTCGTCGCGGATCAGCTTGGCGAAGTCGGCCGCGCTGCTGCCCTGCACGTCGGCCCCTTGGCCCGAGAGCTTCTGCTTGAGCGCCGGATCCTGCAGCGCCTTGTTGATGTCGGCATTGAGCTTGGCCACGATCTCCTTGGGCAGGCCGGCCGGCCCCGCGATGCCGAACCAGGTGATGGCCTCGAAGCCCTTGTAGCCCGACTCGGCCACCGTGGGGACCTGCGGCAGGTCCGACGCGCGCTGCAGCGAGGTGAGCGCCAGCGCATGCATCTTGCCGGACTTGATGTGGGGCAGCAGCGTGGGCACCGACGACACGTACAGCTGCACCTGGCCGCTGATCACGTCGGTGACGCCCTGGGCCGCGCCCTTGTACGGAATGTGCGTGAGCTTGACGCCCGCCGCCTTCTGGAAGGACTCCATGGCCAGGTGGGCCACGGTGCCGTTGCCCGAGGAGGCGTAGTTGATGCTGTCGGGCTTGGCCTTCGCCGCCTTCACCACGTCGCCCAGCGTCTTGTAGGGCGTGGCGGTGCCGGCCACGATCACCAGCGGCGAGGTCGCCACGAGGCTGATCGGCGTCAGGTCCTTCAGCGGGTCGTACGGCAGCTTGGTGTAGAGCGTCGGGTTGATCGCCAGGTTGCTGGTCTGGCCCAGCACCAGCGTGTAGCCGTCGGGTGCGGCCTTGGCGGCGGCGTCGACGCCCAGGTTGCCGCCGGAGCCGGGCTTGTTGTCCACCACGAAGTTGTAGCCGTAGCTGGTGAGCTTGTTGGCCAGCTCGCGGGCAATGATGTCGGTGCCGCCGCCGGCCGGGAAGGGCACCACCAGGCGGATCGGACGTGCGGGCCAGGTGTCGGCCTGGGCCACGGTGGCGGCGAGCAGGGATGCGGCGGCGAGCGCCAGCGCGGCGCGGCGGGATGTCTTCACGGGTTTGTCTCCGACGGTGTGTTCTGAACGCAGGAATCGCGTCCCGGAGCGCACTCTAGGTGGGGGTTTCAATCCATACAATGTCGTTTCGTTCAGCGAACCGAGGTCCGACATGCGCAACGATTCCCCGAAAGAGGCGGCCGAAGGGCGCGGCGACGGCGGCGTGATCGCCGTCACCCGTGCGCTCTCGCTGATGGAGGCCTTCGAGGTCGGCGAGTCGGCCCTCACCCTGGCCGAACTGAGCCGCCGCAGCGGCATGCACAAGACCACGGTGCTGCGCCTGGCGCGCACCCTGGCGCAATCGAACTACATGGTGCAGACCGAGGCCGGCCAATGGCGGCTGGGGCCGGCAGCGGGCTGGCTGGGCGCGCGCTACCAGGCCGGCTTCGACGTCAACAACGTGGTCGAGCCGGCGCTGCACGAGCTGGTGCGGCTGAGCGGCGAGAGCGCGTCCTTCTACGTGCGCGAAGGCGACATCCGCGCCTGCGTCGCCCGTGTGGAGGGGCCGCAGTCGGTGCGGCACCATGTGCGCATCGGCGCACGGCTGCCTCTGGATCTGGGCGCGCCGGGGCGGGTGATCCTGGCCTTCAGCGGTGCGCAGGGCGAGCCCTACGAGACGATCCGCACCTGCGGCTACCACTTGTCGCTGGGCGAGCGCGAGCCCGACGTGTCGAGCGTGGCCGCGCCGGTGTTCCGCACCGGCTGGCACCTGCTGGGGTCGATGTGCATCTCGGGGCCCAGCTCACGGCTCACGCGTGCGAAGCTCGAGACCCACGCGAAAAGCGTGGTGGCGGCGGCCAACCAGCTGTCGTATGCGCTGGCCGGCGGGCGCTCGCCCGCCACGCCGCCGGTCGTGTCGCGCTGGCATCCTTGAAGGCACCCCCCAAGCCGCTTCGCGGCTCCCCCCTCTGTGGCGCCTTCGGCTTGGAGGGGGCGCATCCTGCGGCCTGGCGAAGCCAGTTCCGCGGGTGCGCCGGCGTGGTCTGCTCCGCGGTCTTTCCGGACTGCTGACTCGGTGACTTGGCTCGCTCAACGCCGCGCGAGCGGCAGGCCGGGCACGTCCAGGTCCGCCGTCAGCACGCGGCCATGCGTGGAGTCGGTGACGAAAACCGTGCGCCGCTCGGGTCCGCCGAAGGCCAGGTTGGTGATCGATGCACCGGCCGGGCCGCGCAGCACCTGCACCGGTTCGGCCCGCGTGTCGAGCACCCACAGGTAGCCCAGTCCGGGGTTGGCCACCAGCACGCGGCCCTGCGCGTCCACGGCCAGGCCGTCGGGGCCGCTGGGGCCGTAGGAGGTGAAGAACTGGCTCACCTTCGAGACGCTGCCGTCCGGCAGCAGCGGCACGCGCCACACGCAATTGCCGCGGGTCACGGCCAGGTAGAGCACCTTCTCGTCGGGCGACAGCGCCACGCCGTTGGGGCTGGGGATGTTGCCCAGCAGTTGGTCCAGCCGGCCGTCCGGCGACAGGCGGTAGAGCCGGCCGGTGGGGTCGTGCAGGCCGGTCTGGCCCTGGTCGGTGAAGTACAGGTTGCCGGCGCGGTCGAAGACCAGGTCGTTCACACCCTTGAAGCGCTCGCTGTTGCGCCGCGGCAGGAAGGGCGAGACGCGGCCGCTGGCCACGTCCAGCTGCATCAGTCCGTTCTTGTAGTCGGTGATGAGCAGCGTGCCGGCGTCGAGGAACTTCATGCCGTTGGGCTCGCCGTCGTATTCGGCCACCAGCGACCAGTGGCCTTCGCGGTCGATGCGGAAGATGCGACCCCAGGGAATGTCGGTCACGTAGAGGTTGCCGGCATCGTCGAACACCGGGCCTTCGAGGAAGGAGTCGGTGGGCGTGCCGCCGCGGTTGGCGTCGGCCCAGTCGCTGCGGCGCGGACGCCGGAACTCGTCGGGCATGGCGCTGAACAGGGTCAGTTCGCGCACCTGGGGCTGTTGCAGAAGGAACATGGGTCTTCGCTTTGTCAGGCGGACGTCACGGGGCCGAAGTCGTAGAGCTTCGCCGGGTTGTCGACCACGATGCGCGCGATGCGCCCGGCATCGCCCTCGCACCAGCGGCCGAGCAGGTCGACCAGGGCCGCATCGTCCACGCTGCCCGGCGTCTCGGTGGTGTGGGGCCAGTCGCTGCCCCACACCAGGCGCTCGGGCGCGCGGCGCACCAGCGCCTGGCCGGCGGCCAGGGTGTCGGCATAGGTCGGCCCGCCCACCGACGAGCGCATGTAGGCGCCGGAGAGCTTGACCCAGGTGTTGCCCGCATCGAGCAGGCGGCACAGCAGGTCGAAGGCCTCGCCGCTCGCGCCCTGCACCGGGTCGAGCCGCGCCATGTGGTCCACCACCAGCGGCACCGGCAGTCCATGCAGCAGCGCGGCCATGGCCAGCAGCTGCTCCGGATGGACGAAGACCTGGATGTGCCAGCCCAGCGGCGCCACCTTGGCCGCCAGCGTGGCGAGCATGTCGGGAGTGGTCGTGCCCCAGGACTGCGGCGTCACGAAGTTGACGCGCAGGCCGCGCACGCCCAGGCCGTGCAGGCGCTGCAGCTCGGCGGCATCGACGCCGGCCTCGACCACGGCCACGCCGCGCGCGGCATCGCCCATCTGCGCCAGCGCGTCGAGCGTGCAGGCGTTGTCGGTGCCGTAGGTGGAGGGCGTGACCACCACCGCCCGCTGCGTGCCCAGGCGCGCCTGCAGCTGCCGGTAGGCGGCCACGGGCGCATCGGGCGGCTGGCGCTTCCAGTGCCTGGACGGCGCGAAGCGCGGGTCGAAGATATGCATGTGGCTGTCGCAGGCCAGCGGCGGCAGGCGCACGGCCGGTGGCCGGTCGCCGGCCGAATGCGGGACGGACCCCTGCACGCCGGCGGGCCCGTTGACGCCGGAGGCGGACGCCCCGCTCATTGCTTCTCGAAGCCGGATTGGGCCACCACCCGTCCCCAGCGCGCCGTGCTGTCCTTGAGCAGCCTGCCGAAGGCCTCGGCGTCGAGCTGGCGCGGCTCCGCGGCCACGCTTTCGGAGAAGGCCTTCATGTCCTCCGTCTTCATGGCCTTGGCGATCTCGGCCTGCAGACGCTGCATGACGGCCGGCGGCGTGCCCTTCGGCGCCCACAGGCCCGTCCAGTTGATCACGCCGAAGTCCTTCACGCCGGCCTCGGCGAAGGTGGGCACGTCGGGCAGCAGGGGCACGCGGCGGTCGCCGCTGATGGCCAGCAGGCGCAGCTTGCCGCCCTTGACATTGCCGATCACGCCCGACGGCGAGGCGAACTGCATGTCGATCGTGCCGCCCAGCACGGCCTGCGTGGCCTCGGCCGCGCCCTTGAAGGGAACGTGCAGCAGCTTGGTGCCGGTCGCCAGGCCCAGGGCTTCCGCGCTGAAGTGCGGCAGCGTGCCGGCGCCGCCGCTGCCGTAGGTCACGCGGCCCGGGTGGGCCTTCGCGAAGGCCAGCAGCTCGGGCAGGCTCTTGTAGGGCGAGTTGCCATTCACCGCCAGCGTCAGCGGCGCGAACACGAAGGCGCTGACGGGCAGCAGGTCGTTGGCCTGGTCGAAGGGCAGCTTCCTGAAGATGTGCGGCAGGAGCGCATAGGTCGTGTCGTTGGCCACCAGGGTGTAGCCATCCGGCTCGGACCGGGCCACCTGCATGGCGCCGATGGTGCTGCTGGCGCCGGGCTTGTTCTCGACGATGAAGCTCTGGCCGGTCTGCTCGCCGAGCTTCTGCGCCATCTTGCGCGTCACGACGTCCACCGCGCCGCCGGGGGCATAGGGAACGACGATCTTCACCGTGCGGTTGGGCCAGTCGGTCTGCGCCGAGGCGAGGGTGGATGCTGCAAGAAGAGGCAGGGCCAGCAGCGCGGCGGTGGCGCGGCGCCGCAGCGCCCGGGTATTGGAGGAGGTCATGGTGTGTGAAGGCTGGATGTTGGGTCGGCTGCACGCAGCGGACAAGACGGGCAGGCAGCGATTGCGCTCAATCCATGCGGATGCCCGCGCGCTTGATGACGTCGGCCCATCGCGTGGTCTCCGCCTGGACGAAGCGGCGGAAGTCCGCGCTGCTGGAGCCCACCGGCTGCACGCCCAGGTCCGACAGGCGTGACTTCAGCTCTGGCGAGGACAGCGCCGCGCGCGTCTCGGTCTCCAGCCGCTGCAGCACGGCCGGCGGCGTGCCCGCCGGCGCGAAGAGCCCGTTCCACTCGTAGACCGCGAAGCCCGGCAGTCCGCCTTCGGCCACCGTCGGCAGGTCCGGCCAGTCCGCGGAGCGCTCGGCGGAGGTGATGGCCAGTGCACGCAGCTTGCCGCTCTTCACGAAGGTGCCCGATGCCGAGGTGGCGCTGAACATCAGGTCCACCTGGCCGCCCGCCAGGTCCGTCAGTGCGGGCGCACCGCCGCGGTAGGGGATGTGCACCATCGAGAGCTTGGTGCCCTGCTTGTAGAGCTCGGCGGCCAGATGCTGCGCGCCCCCGTTGCCGGCGGAGGCATAGCTCAGCTTGCCGGGCGAAGCCTTCGCGGCGCGAACCAGGTCGGCGACCGACTTCAGCGGCGAGGCGGCGGGCACCACGAGCAGCATGGGCACGCGGGTGATCTGCGAGATCGGCGCGAAGTCCTTGGTCGGGTCGTAGGCCAGCTTGCTGAACAGGCTCGGGTTGACGGTGAAGGCCGTCGCGTCGAGCAGCAGCGTGTAGCCGTCGGCGGGCGCCTTCGCCACCGCGGTGGCGCCGATGGTGCCGCCGCCACCCGGGCGGTTGTCCACCAGGACCTGCTGGCCCAGCCGGTCCGACAACTGCGTGGCCAGCAGCCGGGCCGTGCTGTCGGCGTTGCCGCCCGCGGGGTAGGGCACGACCAGCTTGATCGGCCGCTCGGGCCAGGCCGGTTGTGCCGGCGCGGATGCGTTGAAGCCGAGGGCGGTGATCGCGGCCAGCAGGGCGGCCTTGACGGCGGATGTCTTCATGATGTTTCCTTGTGAGAGTCGGGGCGGCCCCATGCATGGGCCGCTTCGGTTCAGGTGCCCGGTCGAACCCGCTGGCGCGACGGCCGGTCCGGCAGGCGCCCGGCTGCCGTCCGGCCCCTGCGAGGGCGGCGGCGGACGGGCGCCTGCGCGCTCAGCGCAGCAGGGCGAAACGGTCTCGCTGGGCCAGCGAGCATTCGTTCATGACGGTCAGCGTGCGCTCGACGGTCGGCTCGCCCACCACGAACGGGTTGGGGCCGGTGCCGCCGGCCTCGCGCAGCCGGGCCAGCTTGCCCTGCGAGCCGTCCACGCGCGAATGGTTGGACAGCATCACGTCGATGCCTTCGGCGCGCACGACCTGCGCCATGCGCTGCGTCGAGCGGCCGTAGCTTTCCATGCGCGGAATGTCGGCGCCGAAGTTGAAGCCGGTGCCGCCCCACAGCAGCACGCGGTGCTTCTTGCCCTGCCAGGTGACGTCGAACACCGGCGACAGCGTGCCCCAGGTGTGGCCGGGCGTCACGTACAGCGTGAGGCTGGTGCCCCCGAGCGTCAGCTTGTCGCCGTCCTTGACGCTGATGTCGCGCTTGGGCGGCGCGCCCCAGATGGGCGTGGCGAATTCCAGCCGCGTCTCCATCATGGTCCAGTCGATGTCGCTCATGACCACGCGGGCGCCGTACTTCTGCGCCAGGTAGGGCGCACCGCCGTAGTGGTCGCCATGGCCATGGCTGACCACGATGTAGCGGATGCGCGCCGGGTCCAGACCCAGCTTGCGCATGCCGCCCTCGATCAGGGCCGTCGCCTCGACCTGGTTGTTGAGGGCGTCGATCAGGATGATGCCCTCGGGCGTGTCGATGGCCCAGGCACTGGCCCAGTCGCCGCCCACGAAGTACAGGTTGTCGAAGGCACGGCCCGGCGGCGGGGCAGGACGGGCGATCAGCGCGCGCAGGCCGCGGTCGGCGGCCTCGTCCTGCACCGGCCGGGCGGTGGGCACCGGCTTGCACAGCGTCAGCACCTCGCCCAGATCGCTGCCCGCGGCGCGCGTGGCCGCGGCGACATGGGCCGCGATGCTGGCCTCGGATGGGCCCAGGGTTGCCGGCGGGGGGCTGGCGCAGCCCCACAGCACGGTGGCGAGTGCGGCGGCGAGCAGGCCGCCGGAACGTCGGGGGGTCATGGTCTTGTCTCCTTCGGGATGGGCTGTCGTGGTGGGCGCTTCGCCAGGGGCCGGCGCGTTCGCCGGCCGCGGACCTCAGCCGCGTTCCAGCACCGCCAGCAGGTTCTTCGCGGCCCCCACGCCCATGTTGACGTAGGCGTCGCTGGTCACACCGCCGATGTGCGGGCTGAGCACGATGCGCTCCTGGCCTTGGAAGGGGTGGCCCGCCGTCATCGGCTCGACCGCGAAGCTGTCCAGGCCAGCACTGGCCACCTGGCCCGACTGCACGGCGGCCAGCAGCGCCGCCTCGTCGATCAGGCCGCCACGCGCGGTGTTGACCACGATCACGCCGCGCTTGCACTGGGCCAGCGTCTCGGCGTTGAGCATGCCGCGGTTCTCGTCGGTCAGCGGGCAGTGCAGCGAGATCACGTCGGCCTCGCGCCAGATCGTGGCGAGGTCCGCGGTCTGGATGTAGTCGGGCAGGTCCTTCGCGAAGGGGTCGAAGCCGATCACCCGCATGCCGATGCCATGCGCCATGCGCGCGAAGCGCTGGCCGATGGCGCCCAGGCCCACCAGGCCGACGGTGCGGCCGCCCAGTTCCAGGCTCTTGTGCGTGGCCTTGTCCCAGTGGCCGGCGTGCATGCGCGCATCCAGCGACACCACCGACTTGGCGCAGGCCAGCATCAGGGCCAGGGCCTGTTCGGCCACGGCGGCGGCGTTCGCGCCCACGGCGGCCACCACCTCGATGCCGCGCGCCTTGGCGGCCACCTTGTCGATGGTGTCGGTGCCGCTGCCGTGCTTGGAGATGACCTTGAGCGACGGTGCTGCGTCCATCACGTCGGCGCCCACCTTGCCGTAGCGCACGATGATGGCCACCGGGTCGTGGCGCTTGGCCAGGGCCACCAGGTCCTCCTCGGTCGGCGTCTTGCCGGCGTAGACCACCTCGAGGTTCTTCAGCAGGTCCAGGGCCTGCGGCGCCAGGTCGGCGGCGGTGACGAGTACGGTGCTCACAGCGATTCGCCTTCCTTCAAGACGCCGGCCGCGCGCAGGGCCGCGGGCAGCCACTTGGCGGCGGTGTCGCCGCGCGCGATGGATTCGAGGCGGGCGGCCTCGTCGGCCACCTTCCTGTCGGCCAGGTCCATCATGGCGGGCGCCTTCTCGCGCTCGATGACGACCACGCCGTCGGCGTCGCCCACCACCAGGTCACCGGGGTTGACGCTGGCGCCGCCGGCCGAGATCGGATGGTTGATGCGGCCGGGCACGAACTTGGTGGGGCCGGCCGGGTTGAAGCCGGCGCTGAAGACCGGGAAGTCCAGCTCCAGCAGCTCCAGCTTGTCGCGGATGGCGCCGTCGACGATCACGCCGGCCAGGCCGCGCTTCTTGCAGGCGCTGAGCATCAGCGTGCCCATGAGCGCGGCGGTCTGGTCGCCCTTGCCGTCGATGACCAGCACGTCGCCCGGCTTGGCCAGCGCGATGGCGGCATGGATCATCAGGTTGTCGCCGGGGCGCACCTCGACGGTGAAGGCCGGACCTGCCACCACCATGCGCTCGTGGACCGGCGCGACGCGGGCGTTCATGGTGCCGCGGCGGCCGGCCACGTCGGCCAGGATGGCGGCCTGGAAGGTGGCGGCCTTGGCGACCACTTCGGGGGAGACGCGCTCGATGTCGCGGACGATGTCGGGGAGTTGGCTCATGGTGGGCTCGATTCGGAAGAAGAGGAGGGAGGTGGAGGAAACGGAAAGGATCAGTCGGCCTTGATGCCACCCTTGCGGATGACCTCGGCCCACTTGGCGGAGTCGGACTTCTGCAGTGCGCCCAGCTGCGCGGGCGTGCCGCCCACCAGGTTCACGCCCAGCTTGTCGGCCAGGGCGACCAGGTCGGGGGTCTTGAGGGCGGCGTTGACGTCCCGGTTCAGGCGCTCGACGATGGGCGCCGGCGTGCCGGCCGGCGCGAAGACGGCCTGCCACTGCTCGACGACGAAGTCCTTGATGCCGGCCTCCGCCATGGTGGGCACGTCGGGCAGCGGCTTCAGGCGCGCGGCCGAGGTGACGGCCAGCGCCCGCAGGCGGCCGGACTGCACGTGGGGCAGCGCCGCGGCGGCCGGGGCGAACATGAAGTTCACCTGCTCGCCCAGCGTGTCCTGCACGGCGGGCGAGTCGCCCTTGTAGGGCACGTGGATGAAGCGGCTGCCCGTCTGCTGCGCCAGCAGTTCGCCCTGCATCTGCAGGATGGTGCCGGTGCCGCCCGAGGCGAAGGCCAGCTTGCCGGGCTGTGCCTTGGCCGCGGCCAGCAGGTCGGCCACGTTGCGGTAGGGCTGGTTGGCACCCACCACCAGGATGTGCGGAATGGTGCCGATGATCGCCACCGGCGCGAAACCGCCGATCGGGTCGTAGGGCAGCTTGCCCATCAGATGCGGCGCGATGGCCTGGGGCCCGATGGTGGTGCCCAGCAGCGTGTAGCCGTCGGGCGCCGACTTGGCGACGTAGGCCGCGCCGATGGTGCCGGTGGCGCCGGCGCGGTTGTCCACGATGACGTTGGTGCCCAGCGTGCCGCCGAGCTTCTGCGCCACGGCGCGGCCCAGCACGTCGGTGCCGCCGCCGGGCGGATAGGGCACCACCCAGGTGATGACGCGACCGGTGGGCCACTGGCCCTGGGCGAGGGCGCCGCCCGTGGCCAGCAGGGCGCAGCTGCCGGCGATCAGGCTGCGGCGGGTGAGGGAAAAGAGCGGGAAGGCGGGGTTCATGTCTCGGTGGGTGGTTGCAGTTCGGGAAGGGCGTCGAAGCCGTACAGGGCGGCCGGGTTGCGCACCAGCACCTGCGCGAGCAGCTCGCCACCGCCGGTCCATTGCGCCAGCCGGTCGAGCTGGCGGGCGTCGTCCGGCAGGGGCTGCAGGCCGGCGGAGGCGGTGGCATGGGGCCAGTCGCTGCCCCAGACGACGCGCCCGGGCGCGGCGTCGAGGAAGCTGCGGGCGAGGTCGTCGAGCGCCGGGTCCTCGGTGCTGTGCTCGGGGCTCACCAGGTAGCCGCCGGACAGCTTGATCCAGGCCCGGCCGGCGCGCAGCAGCCGCAGCACGACGGCATGCGCGGGGTGGCGGCCGGCGTCGGCGGGCGACAGGCGCGCGAAATGGTCGAAGACCAGGGGCACCGGCAACGCCGACAGCACGGCGGCCTGCGCCAGCAGCACGTCGACCGGCATCAGCAGCTGCAGGTGCCAGCCGAGCGGGGCGATGCGCTGCGCGATGGGCGCCAGCATGTCCGCATGGGTGCCCACGCCCAGCGAGAGGTTCAGCCGCACGCCGCGCACGCCCCGGGCGTGCAGGGCGGCCAGCTCGGCATCGGTTTCGGTGCCGTCGATCACCGCCACGCCGCGTGCATCGTCGCCGAGGGCCTGCAGCGCCTGCAGCATCGGGCGGTTGTCGCTGCCGTAGGTGGACGGGGTCACGACGACGGCCCGGCGCAGCCCGGTGCGCTGCTGGAGGCGGCGGTAGTCCGCCACGCTGGCGTCCGGCGGCCTCAGGCGGGCGCCGGCCACGGCGGGAAAGCGGGCGTCGTAGACGTGGATGTGGGCATCGCAAGCGCCGGCCGGCAGGGCCGTGACGGGTGGCTGCGTGCCGGCGGAAAACGGCACGGCCGCCGCGTCCACGGCCGGGCGTGCCGATGGGGGCAGCGTCGCAGGCGGGGTGGCAGGGGGGTGCATCGGTTCGTCTCCTGTCGCGGCGTCTTGGCGCCGGGATCGAGACGAACTTTAGGCAGGCGTTGCGTCAGTCACAATCATGTTTCGCACAGAGAAACACGTTGTGGTGCGTGAAACGGTCGAGGGATCTGGACCCCGTGCGGTGACGCCGGCGTCCCGCGCCGTGGGTGCCGCGGAAAGCAGTGCGCCCCGCCGAGCGGACTCGAGCGGGGCGCATGTCGGGGCCGCGTGCACCGCGGCCGGGGGCCGCGTCAGCGGCTCATCATGTTGCTGGCGTCGATCGCGTCGTTGAACCTGCCGATGGCGTCGTTGAACTTCTGCGGGTTCTTGCGTGCCTCGCGGTAGCTGCCGGCGAAGGCCGTGAGGCTGGAGTAGACCGAGTCGTAGCGGTCGATCATCGGCAGGCTCTTGGGCGATTCGGCCTTGCGCTTCTCGTGTTCGGCGCGCATGTCGACGAGCTTGGCCTCCATCACGGCCAGTTGTGCGTTGGCCTTCTCGATCTTGGCCGCATCCTTGAAGTCCCTGGCGCTGCTGAAGGTGTCCGCCACGGCGCGCGCGGCGTTCAGCGCCTCGGCCTTGTAGAGCTCCAGCAGCTTGCCGCTGGCCTTGTAGGCCGCCAGGGCCTTGGCGTTGGACTCCCGGGCCACATCGTCCACGGCAGCCGAGAACTGCTTGAGCGCGTCGTTGATCCTCTCCACGCCTTCGATGTACATCGGAAGCATGCGCTTGCCTTCGGCGCCGTTGTCGTCCTCGTACTTCTTGGCCTTGTTGTATTCCTCGAGGCTCTTCCAGTTGGGGACGTACTTCTGCGTCGTGTCCAGCAGGTTGCGCGCCGCGGCGTCGGCGGCCGGCATGCTCGCGGGGTTGTCCAGCGCCGACTTCATGTTCTTGACGAAGGAGTCGTCGAAGTAGTGCGTGTCGGTCCGGATGGCCTTGAAGTCGCCCTTGGCCACCTTGGCGCGGGCCTGCGCCGCCCACTGGGCGAAGGTCTCGTTGACGCTGCCGTTGAACTTGAGCAGCCGGTTGTTGATCTGGATGTACGCCTGGGCCTTCTTGTCCCACTGCTGGGAGGCGCTGTCCGCGTTGGCAGCGGCCGACGGGGCGCCGCCCGGCTGGCCTGCGGCACCGGCCGCGGCAGCCGCACTGGCGGCCGGTGGTGCGGCGGGCGGCGCGGCCGCCTTGTCGTCCGTCTTGCCGCAGGCGGCGAGGCCCAGCAGGACCAGGCTGGCCATGGCCACGCGGGTCCGCGTCGACGATGTCGATGTCATTGGTGTTCTCTGACGAAGCATGTGAAGCGGCGCATTCTCATCGACGCCTGTGGTGCAGCATCGACAGGCGCGTCGCGTCGACGACTGCCCTCGCGCCGTGTCCGGGAGGCGAGGTACTCAGGGCAGCGGGCCGATGCGTGCGCGCCAGGAACGCTGGCCCCGCACCGTGGCCCCACAGCGCCTGCGCGCCCCCGAGCGGCTGGACGGCGCAGGGCGCGCGCACGGCGGGGTCGTGCGCGCCTTCTCAGACAGCGCTGGAGGCGGCCACCGACTTGGCGGCTTCCAGGTGAGCGCGCGCGCGCTCCGCCAAGGCCATCTCGCCCGGCGTGCCGGGCACGAACGCGTCGACCGGCAGGGGCCGCCCGTGCGAATCGACCGCCACGAAGACGATCAGGCATTCGGTGGTCTTGGTCATCTGTCCGCCCTTCATGTCGCCGCTGCGCACCTCGACCGAGATGTTCATGCTGGTGTTGCCGGTGTAGGCCAACCGGGCCTCCACCTCGACCAGGTCGCCGATCATGATGGGGCGATGGAAGCGGATGCTGCCGATGAAGACGGTGACGCAGTAGTTGTGCGACCAGCTCGTGGCGCAGGCATAGCCGGCCTCGTCGATCCACTTCATGACGGTGCCGCCGTGCACCTTGCCGCCGAAATTGACGGTGCTGGGTTCGGCGAGGAAGCGGAGCGTGATCGACGACATGGGGCGCCTTCGGGGGTGGAGGTGGGCGCGATTATGCGAGCGCCGCACACGCTGCGGGTGCCGTCCGTCGGCGCAGTGCGGACGGGCAACGCCGCGGCTCAACCGCCACCGAAGAGCTGCGCCAGGGTGCGCCGCAGCCAGGCGTTGCCGGCATCCGCGTGGAAACGGGCGTGCCAGTGCTGCTTGACCGCGTAGGCCGGCAGGGCGAAGGGCAGCTCCAGCCGCTGCACCGGCTCCTGCGTGGCGAGGATCTCGCCCAGGATGGAGGGCACGATGACCAGCAGCTCGGTGTGCGCCACGATGCGTGCCACGCTCAGGAAGCCCGAGAGCCGCACCACCACCTGCCGCTGCACGCCCAGCCGCGCGAGGGTCTTGTCCACGATGGCGTGGCCCGTGCCCGAGGTCGCCACCACGGCATGCGCCTCGGCCTCGAAGCGCCGGCGCGTCAGCCGCCCGTCGATGCGCGGGTGGCTCTGCGACGCCAGGCACACGAACTTCTGCATGAACAGCGTCTGCTGGTAGAAGCCGGCGTCCAGCTGCGGCATGAAGCCCACGGCCAGGTCCACCGCGCCGTCCTCGAGCCGCCGCGGGCTGTCGCTGGAGATGATCTCGGTCTCGATCTGCACGCCCGGCGCGTGATGGCGCAGGTGGTCCAGCAGCGCCGGCAGCAGCACCACCTCGCTGATGTCGGTCATGCAGATGCGAAAACTCCGCTCGGCCTGGGCAGGCACGAAGACGGCGCGGCTGCCCTGGGCCAGGTCCAGCTGCGCCAGCACCTCGCGCAGGTAGGGGTAGACGCGCTGTGCATGCGGCGTGGGCAGCATGCCCTGCGCGGTGCGGATGAAGAGCCGGTCGCCGAAGTGCGCGCGCAGCTTGTTGAGCATGGTGCTGGCCGCCGCCTGCGCGATGCCCAGGCGGTCGGCGGCGCGCGTCACGCTCGCGGTCTTGTAGACCTCGTCGAAGACGGCGATCCATTCCAGGTCGAGCTTGGCCATGCCCGCATTATCGAAAAACGCAATGGGCAGTATCTGGCTGTGCGCTTGAAGCGATAGTGGGCGGGGCGAACAATGCGTGGCATGCAGCGGCACCAGCGGCCGACAGCCTTCAGGAGACAACGCATGAATCCCCTCCCTTCATCCACGGCGGCACGCCCCGCCGTGCTGCTCGTCGGCGGCGGCATCGGCGGCATGGCCGCGGCGCTGGCGCTGGCGCGCCTGGGTGTGTCGGTCGACCTGCTCGAGCAGAGCAGCGCCATCGGCGAGATCGGTGCCGGCCTGCAGTTGGGCCCCAATGCCTTTGCTGCGCTCGATGCGCTGGGCGTGGGCGAGGCGGTGCGCCGCGGCTCGGTGTTCACCGAGCGCCTGGTCATGATGGACGCCGTCGACTGCAGCGAGGTCGCCTCGGTGCCGGTGGGCGAGGCCTTCCGACGCCGCTTCGGCAATCCCTACGCCGTGAGCCACCGTGCCGACCTGCACGGCGCCATCCACCAGGCGGTGCTCGCGCATCCCCTCATCCGCCTGCACACCTCGGCGCACGTCGAGGCGCTGGAGATCGGCTCGCCCGGTGTGCTGGCCGTCACCCGCGACGGCCGGCGCTTCAAGGCCGATGCGATCGTCGGCTGCGACGGCGTCAAGTCGGTGGTGCGCGGCCACCTGGTGGGCGACGCGCCGCGGGTGTCGGGCCATGTGGTCTACCGCGCCGTGGTGCCGGTGGCCGACATGCCGGCCGACCTGCGATGGAACGCGCCGGTGGTGTGGGCCGGGCCGAATTGCCACCTGGTGCATTACCCGCTGCGCGACGGCCAGCAGTACAACCTGGTCGTCACCTTCCACAGCCGGGATCGGGAGGTGTGGGGCGTCACCGAAGGCAGCAAGGCCGAAGTGATGTCCTACTTCGAGGGCGTGCATGCGCGGCCGCGCCAGCTGCTGGACCGGCCCACCTCCTGGCGCCGCTGGAGCACCGCCGACCGCGACCCGATCGAGCGCTGGGGCGAGGGGCCCGCCACGCTGCTGGGCGATGCGGCGCATCCCATGATGCAGTACCTCGCGCAGGGCGCCTGCATGGCGATCGAGGATGCGGTCACGCTGGGCGAGGCGGTGAAGGCCTGCGACTTCGACCTCCCTGCGGCCTTCCGCCTGTACGAATCGGCCCGCGTGGCCCGCACCGCGCGGGTGGTGCTGTCGGTGCGCGAGATGGGGCGCCTGTACCACGCCAAGGGCGTGGAGCGTCTCGTGCGCAACAGCCTCTGGGTGGGCCGAACGCCGGATCGCTTTTACGATGCGGTCGAGTGGCTGTATGCGTGGCGTCCGGAGCATTGCCTGGACGACGCGCCCGCCGCGCTCCGCCCGGCCGCGCCGGTGCCCGTCGCCAGCGCCGCATGAGGCCGGCGCCGGCATGGCGCTCCGGTCCCTCGTTGCCGTTCCCGAACCACCACGGAGACTTCTTCCCATGTCCTTCTCGCCTGCCCGCCGCCGCGCCTTCGTGGGCGCCATCGCCTTGCTGGCCGCCGCCGGCATGCCGCACGCCTTCGCCCAGGCCACGGACTTCCCGAGCAAGCCGGTCGTCATCGTCACGCCCTTCGCCGCCGGCAGCGGGCCCGACGCCGTCCTGCGGCTGGTGAGCGACAAGCTGGGCAAGCTGTGGAACCAGCGCGTCACGATCGAGAACAAGCCCGGCGGCGGCGGCTTCATCGCCATCGACGCGGCCCGCCGCGCAGCCGCCGACGGCTACACGCTGCTGCAGCTGGACAGCGAACACCTGGGCGCGCTGCCGCACCTGTACAAGTCGCGCAACTTCGTGCCGCTGCAGCACTTCGATCCCGTCGCCTCGCTCTTTCGCACGCCCTTCTTCGTGGCCGTGAGCAGCCAGTCGAAGTGGAACAGCATGAAGGACCTGATCGCCGAGGCGAAGGCGCATCCTGGCCAGATCACCTACGGCTCCTGGGGCGTGGGCAGCCCCGGCCACCTGGGCGGGCAGCAGCTCGACGCGCTGGCCGGCCTCCAGGAGAACCACGCGCCCTACCGCGAGGTGTCGCAGCTGTACTCGAACGTGGGCACCGGCGAGGTGCCGTGGGCCTTTGCCAGCATCCCCTCGAGCCAGGGCATCTACAAGGCCGGCAAGCTCAAGTACATCGCCGTCGCCACCCTCAAGCGCGTGCCGCAGATGCCCGACGTGCCGACCATCGCCGAATCCGGCGGCCCGGCCGGGCTGGAGGTGAACTCCTTCGTCTCCCTGGTCGCCCCCAAGGGCGTGCCCGCGGCCGTGAAGGCGAAGATCAACGCCGACGTGGCCAAGGCCATCGCCGACCCCGAGATCCGCGCCCGATTCGATACTTTCGCATTCGAACCGCTGGCTTGGTCGCCCGAGGAGATCGAACGCCAGGCCGAGATCAAGTCGAAGACCTACGGCGAACTGGTCAGGCGTGGCAACATCAGCCTCGAATAGCGCGCCGGCCAGGCGCCTTTCTTGCCTCCCGCGAGCCTTCGGCTCGCTTTTCATTTTTCCTTTCCCATCCGTTCACTGACATCCATGCAGCATTCAAGCAACAGGCCCCCAGTGCCGGCCCTTGGCCGGCCCGCCCCCCAAGGGGGACAAGAAACCTTGGGGCGGCCCGGCGGTTTCTTGCGAGCGCTCCTCGCCGCCGCCTGCGGCCTCGCCGTCGCCCTGCCCTGGTCCGCGTCGGCGCAGTCCGCCTGGCCCACCAAGCCGATCCGCCTGGTGGTCGGCTTCCCCGGCGGCTCGACGCCCGACATCGCCGCACGCACCATCGCCGAGCCGCTGGCCAAGCTGCTGGGCCAGCCGGTGGTGGTCGACAACAAGCCGGGCGCCTCCGGCAACATCGCGGCCGACACCGTGGCCAAGGCCACCGACGATCACACGCTGGGCATGGTCATCAACGGCAATCTCACGTCGTCGAAGATGCTGTACCCCACGCTGCCCTACGACCCGGCGAAGGACTTCAGCTACCTGTCGCTGATCGCCACCGCGCCGCTGGTGCTGGTCGCAACCAACGACCTGCCCTCGGGCAAGGCGTTTCTCGATGCGGCCAAGGCCTCGGGCGACAAGTGGAACTACGGCTCCGTCGGCGTGGGCTCGGTCGGCCACCTGGGCATGGAGCTCATCAAGAGCCGGTTGCCCGGCCTGCAGGCCCAGCACGTGCCCTACGCCGGCAACCCGCAGGTGGTGACCGCCATGGTCGGCGGCCAGATCCAGATGGCGCTGGTGCCGCCGGGCATCGCGATCCCGCAGGTCAAGGCCGGCAAGGTCAAGGCCATCGGCCTGACCAGCGGCCGCAGCACGCTCGCGCCCGACTACGCGCCGCTGGCCGACCTGGGCGTGAAGGACGCCAACCTCGAGGTGTGGACCGCGCTGCTCGGCCCCGCCAAGCTGTCGCCGGCCGCGCGCACCCGCATCACCGAGGCGGTGGCACAGGTCATGAAGATGCCCGACGTGCGCCAGACCCTGTTCGACCGCGGCTGGCAGCCCGTGGGCACCTCGCCCGAAGGCATGCGCCTGCGCGTGCAGGACGAGGCGGCCATCATGACCAAGATCATCCAGTCGCGCGGCATCAAGATCCAGTAATCGACGCGCCCGCTCGGCTGCCGCACGTCGTGTGGCAGCCGATGCCCCCACCGGGGGGCATACCCGGCGCCCCGGCCAAGCCGGTTGCGTGGGTGTCCACGAACCGGCTTCGCTTCGCTTGCCGGTCGAGACGCCGTTGTCCCATCGCTGAGGTTTCCATGAGTTCTTTCCTTCAAGAGCCGGCACGCGAACTGCCGGTGTTCGGCGACTACGACGTCGTCGTGGTCGGCGGCGGCCCGGCCGGCATCGCGGCCGCGGTCAGCGCGGCGAAACACGGCGCGCGCACGCTGCTGGTCGAGCGCTACGGCTTCCTCGGCGGCATGGGCACGGCCGGCGGCGTCACCAACTTCGCGGGCCTGTATGGCAAGCGCCGCGGCGAGATGCAGCAGCTCGTGCACGGCGTGGCCGACGACCTGCTCGCGCGCATCGATGCGCTGGGCGGCCTGAACAAGCCGCAGGACGGCATGGGCGGGCGCATCCGCGTGCGCTCGTACGACACCTCGGTCTACAAGATCGCCGCCGACCAGCTCATGGCGGCCGCCGGCGTCGAGCTGCTCTTCCACGCCTGGGCGGCGGCCGTGCTGATGGACGGCTCGCGCGTGCAGGCCCTCGTCGTCGAGACCAAGTCCGGCCGCCAGGCGATCCGCGCCAACGCGGTGATCGACGCCAGCGGCGACGCCGACGTGGCCGCCTTCGCCGGCGTGCCCTTCACGGTCGGCGACGGGCACGGCAGCGGCCTGTTCCCGACCACCATGTTCCGCATCGGCCAGGTCGACGCCCAGCCGGCGCTCGCGTCGGTGGGCGAATTCAAGGCCATCAACGATCGCATGGCCGAGGTCGAGGCCGCCAAGCCGGGTGCCTACAAGTTCCCGCGCGAGGGCGCGATCCTGCGGCCCAACATCGACCCGCGCGAATGGCGCGCCAACGTCACGCAGATCCGCAATGCACAGGGCAAGGCGATGAACGGCGTCGACGCGCGCGAGCTGAGCGAGGGCGAGCTCGAGGGCCGGCGCCAGATCGCCGAGTACTTCCGCTTCCTCAAGGCCGAGGTGCCGGGCTTCGCACAGTCGGCCATCGTCGAGATCGCGCCGCAGGTGGGCCTGCGCGAAACGCGACGCATCGAAGGCGCCTACGCGCTGGCGGGCGAAGACATCCTTTCGAGCGCGCGCTTCGACGACGTCATCGGCCTCAATGCCTGGCCGATGGAGATGCATGCCGACGGCCGCATCGAATGGGCTTTCCCGCGCGATGCCGACAACGCCTACAACCACCTGCCCTGGCGCATGCTGGTGCCCCAGGCGGTCGACAACCTGCTGGTGGCCGGGCGCTGCGCGTCGATGACGCACGAAGGGCAGTCGGCGGCGCGCGCCAGCGGCGGTTGCTTCGTGATGGGGCAGGCCGCAGGCACGGCGGCCGCGTCGCTGGGCAGTGGCCGGTTCGCCGAGGTCGATGTGCCCGCGCTGCAGGCGAGGCTGCTGGCGGACGGCGCCGATCTCGACCGCTGAATCGCTCCTTCGGGAGATCGTCACGAACGTGACGATTTCGGCTGACGCGCCCGGCCGGTGGGCGCTGGCGGCCGATTGCACTTCCAGATTTCGAGGGGCTTTGCAGGCGCGACGCGGGCCCCTAAGCTCGCGCCAATGCTGCTGTCCCATGTCTTCATCGGCGTCACCGATTTCGACCGCGCCTTCGCCTTCTACGAGCCGCTGATGGCACGGCTGGGCCATCGCCTGCGCTTCGTCGAGCGCGCCGGCGAGAGCCCGCCGCTGGTGCAGCACTGGTGCGGCTGGCAGGCTGCCGATGCGGACCGGCCGCTGCTGCTCGTGGGCACCGCCTTCGACGGCCAGCCCGCGACGCCGGGCCACGGCCAGATGGTGGCGCTGCTCGCACGCGACCGCGCGACCGTCGACGCGGTGCATGCCCTGGCCCTGTCGCTCGGTGGCCGCTGCGACGGGCCGCCGGGGCCGCGTCCGCACTACCACGCGAACTACTACGGCGCCTACGTGCGCGACCTCGACGGCAACAAGCTGTGCGTGTGCTGTCACGCGGCCGAGGATGCGGCCGCCCGAATGCTCAGCGCGTGCCCGGCTCGTTCGGGTTGTGGATGATCCAGATCAGGTAGCCGTTGCTGAAGTCGCCCATGCTGCCGCCGGCGAAGATCAGGCGGCCCTGGCCCTTGTAGACCATCTCGAAGCGGTGGCGGTCGGCGCCGAAGTAGAAGGGGATCCACGCCTTGCCCGTCATGTAGGCGCCCTGGTCGCTCGGCGGGCCGATCTGGCTCGTGACCTGGAAGGCCGACATGCCGATCTGCAGCTGGCCGAACTTGCTGCCCGGGCCGGGGTTGCCGGTGATTTCGCCGTCGTAGCCGTTCAGGCCCTTCACGCTGCGGCCGCTGCCGGCCTCGACCTTGGACGAGTCGACCACGTTGCCCCGCGCGTCCATCCCGGGCTTGCCGGCACCGACCGTGCCCGCGCCGGCGGCTGCGGCGGCGGGTGCAGCGGCTGCAGGTGCGGCAGCGGGCGCGGCGGTTGCGGCGGCTGGGGGCGGCGCCGCGGAGGCGCAGCGGGCCAGGTCCACCGTTTTCTGCTTGCCCGCCACGCGCACGGCACGCACCTCGGCCGTCACCGGGCCGCCGCGGAAGTTGGGCGCGGTGACCAGGCAGCGGAAGCCCACCGCATCGCCTTCGCTCGCGACCCAGCTGCCGGCCGGGGCGTTGCGCGCCGCCGGGCGCTGCAGGTCGAGCTGGAAGCTCTTGCCCACCAGGGCCTGGCGCGCACTGGCGACAGTGCCGCCATCGAAGGCGGCAGCGATGTCGGCATAGCCCGGCGGAGGCGGCGGTGGGGGCGGGGCCGGCGGTGCGCTGGGCGCTGCCGCGGCGGTCTTGGGCGTGCCGGCGTCGGCGGCGGCGCCGCCCGACTTGGAGGCGCAGCCGGCCAGGAGAAGGGCGCCGGCGGCGGCCAGCGCGAGGGCGGTCAGGGGAGATGCTGTGGTCATGGCGCGTGAAGCGGTTGGGGTTGGAACGGCGGCGCCACGGCCGGCCGGCCCTGGCCGCGGAATTGTGTCCCAAGCCCGCCGGCCCGCGACCGCGGGCGACAGCCGCCGGGCCTGGGCTTTGCTATGGTTCAGGGTTATCCCTGAACCGCTGCGCCTTGCCGATGACCGATTCCCCCACCACCGCCTGCCTCGTCGACGACCTCGTGGCGCTCATGCGCCTGGAGCCCGTCGGCGAGGACCGCTTCCGCGCGCAGAGCGAGGACATCGGCACGCCCGCCGTCTTCGGCGGCCAGGTGCTCGGGCAGGCGCTGATGGCGGCCAGCCTCACGGTCGACGCCGCGCGGCCCGTGCATTCGATGCACGCCTACTTCCTGCTGCCCGGCGAGCACGCGCCCATCGACTACAGCGTCGACCGCGTGCGCGACGGCCGCAGCTTCACCACCCGGCATGTGCTGGCGCGCCAGGCGGGGCGCATCATCTTCGAGATGGCGGCCTCGTTCCAGACGGTGGACCGGGGCGTGGAACACCAGCTGCCGATGCCGGCGCTGGACGGGCCCGAGGGCCTGCCCAGCGAGCTGGAGCAGCGCCTGGCCCTCGGCGACCGGCTGCCCGCGCAATGGCGCGTCAAGGCCACGGCGCCGCACGGCATCGAGTACCGCCGGGTCGAGCAGGACGATCCGGTCGCGCCGGTGCCGCGCGAGGGGGGCAGCGCCGTGTGGATGCGCGCCGTGGCCCCGCTGCCCGACGACCCGATGGTCCACCGTGCGCTGCTGGCGTACGCCTCCGACCACGGCCTGCTGCGCGCCGCGCTGGTGCCGCACGGCCTGAGCTTCCTGGCCGGCGACGTGCGCGCCGCCAGCCTCGACCACGCCATGTGGTTCCATCGCGACTTCCGCTTCGACGACTGGCTGCTCTACGTGATCGACTCGCCCAGTGCCGGCGGCGCGCGCGGCCTGTGCCGCGGCAGCGTGTTCGCGCGCGACGGCCGGCTGGTCGCCTCCACCGCGCAGGAAGGCATGCTGCGCGTGATCGAGCAGCCGCGCTGAGCGCCGGCCGCCCCCGCACGGCGAATGCGGGACCATGCACCGAATGAATGGGGCGTGCGCCTTCCCAGTCACGCAGATGACGGCGCGCGCCCGCGCGCGGGTGATGTACTGCCGGCGGCCGGGGCGATCGCGCGCCGACCGACAACACACCATCAGGAGACGACACATGTTCAAGCGCGCAGGACGCGGCGCCCTCGTGGCCGCCACGCTCGCCCTGGCTGCGGCCATCCCGGCTGCGGCACAGATCAAGGTGGCCTACATCGACCCGCTCTCGGGCCCCTTCGCCAACGTGGGCGAGCAGCAGCTGCAGCACTTCCTGCTCGCCGCAGAACAGATCAACGCCAAGGGCGGCGTGCTGGGCCAGAAGATCGAGGTGCTGCCCTTCGACGGCAAGTCCAGCGCCAACGAGAGCGCCAGCGCGCTGCGCGCGGCCTACGACAAGGGCGCGCGCTACGTCTTCCAGGGCAACGGCTCGAACGTGACGGCCGCGCTGGTCGATGCGGTGCAGAAGATGGTCGCGCGCGGCGAGGAGCCGATGCTGGTCATGAACTACTCGGCCTTCGACCCCGACATGACCGGGCCCAAGTGCACCTTCTGGCACTTCCGCTTCATCCAGAACATCGACATGAGCATGAACGCGATCACCTCGGCGATCGCGGCGCGCCCGGAGATCAAGAAGGTCCACCAGGTCCACCAGGACTACGTGGCCGGCTACCAGGCGCAGAAGGCCTTCAAGGAGATGCTGCCGAAGAAGCGCGCCGACCTGCAGCTGGTGGGCGACGACCTGGTGCCGCTGGGCAAGGTCAAGGACTTCGCGCCCTACGCGGCCAAGATCAAGGCCTCGGGCGCCGACACGGTGCTGACCAGCAACTGGGGCAACGACCTCACGCTGCTCATCAAGGCCATCAAGGAGGCGGGCCTGAAGGTCAACATCTACACGCTGTACGCCAACACCATCGGCGTGCCCACGGTGCTGCAGGACAGCGGCATCGGCACCGTGTTCAGCCTGTCCGAATGGCATGCCAACGTCGAGAACAACGGCGCCGAGGCCTTCGCCAACGAGTACAAGAAGAAGTTCAAGAACGACTTCCTGCTGCTGCGCGCCAAGAACGCGCTGGACATGCTGGCCGAGGCGATGAAGCAGGCCAACTCCACGAAGGCCATCGACGTGGGGCGCAAGCTGGAGAACATGCGCTACAAGACCGACATCGGCGAGGTGTGGATGCGCCCCGACGACCACCAGCTGCAGCAGGACCTGTTCGTCCAGACCTTCGCCAAGGTGGGCGACAAGGGCGTGAAGTACGACCTGGAGAACACCGGCGTCGGCGTCTACACGGCCAGGAAGATCACGGCGCAGGAGGCGATGTTGCCGAACACCTGCACGGACATGAAGCGCCCCTGACGGCGCGGCGCATCCAGCTCGTGATGCTATCGAATCAATAGCTGCTCGCGCCCGTCCCGTGGGCGCTGCAGCCCGATTCGGCTCGAAATTCCGCTACACGCCCAGGTAGCGCGCCCACACGGTGCGGTCGGCGTCCAGCGCCGCCGAGTCGCCCTGCCACACCACGCGGCCGCGCTCGAGCACGAGGTGGTGGTCGGCCAGGCCGAGCAGGCGGTCGATGTACTTGTCGACCACCAGCGTGGTCTGGCCCGCGTCCTTGAGTCGGCGCAGGCAGCGCCAGATCTCCTCGCGGATCACGGGCGCCAGGCCCTCGGTGGCCTCGTCGAGGATCAACAGGCGCGGGTTGGTCGACAGCGCGCGGGCGATGGCCAGCATCTGCTGCTCGCCGCCCGAGAGCTGATGCCCCAGGTGGTTCTCGCGCTCCTTCAGGCGCGGGAACAGCCCGTACAGACGCGCCAGGTCCCAGCCCTCGCGCTGGCCGTTGCGCTGGTCGGCGAAGGCCAGCAGGTGCTCGCGCACCGTCAGGTTGGGGAAGCACTGCCGCCCCTCGGGCACGATGGCCACGCCCAGCCGCGCGATGGCGTCGGGCCGCAGGCCGCGCAGGTCGGTGCCGCCGAAGCGCACGCTGCCGCCGCGCAGGGCCAGCGCGCCGATCAGCGTCTTGATGGTGGTGCTCTTGCCCATGCCGTTGCGGCCCAGCAGCGTCACCACCTGGCCGGCACGGATGTCCAGGTCGATGCCGAAGAGCACCTGGCTGGCGCCGTAGCCGGCTTCCAGCCGGCGCGCCTGCAGCAGGGGGGCGGGCGCGGCCATCAGGCGGCCTCCGCCATCGTGTCCTCGGTGCCGAGGTACACCGCCTGCACCTGCGGGTTGCCGCGGATCTCGTCCACGCTGCCCGACACCAGCACCCGGCCGTAGACCAGCACCGAGATGCGGTCGGCCAGCGCGAAGACGGCCTTCATGTCGTGCTCGATCAGGAGGATCGCCATGTCGGCCTTCAGGCGGTGGATCAGTTCGGTCATGCGTTCGGAGTCCTCCGGCCCCATGCCGGCCATGGGCTCGTCGAGCAGCAGCAGCCTGGGCCGCGCGGCCAGCGCGAGCGCCACGTCGAGCTTGCGCTGCGCACCGTGGGGCAGCGTGCCGGCCGTGCGGTCGAGCTCGTGCGCCAGGCCCACGCGCTCGGCCAGCGCCCGTGCGGTGTCGGCCAGCGGCTGTTCGTGCCGGCGGTCGCGCAGCACATGGAGGCTGCTGCCCGCATGCGCCTGCGCGGCCAGCAGCAGGTTGTCCATCACCGTCGCCTCGCGGAAGATGCTCGTGATCTGGAAGCAGCGCGACAGGCCGGCGCGCACCCGCGCATGCATCGGCAGCGGCGTGAGGTTCACGCCGTCGAGCGAAATGTGCCCCGCGTCGGCCGGGACCAGCCCCGAGATCAGGTTGACCAGCGTGGACTTGCCCGCGCCGTTGGGGCCGATCAGCGCATGCACCTCGCCCGCGTTCACGGCCAGCGACACGTGGTCGGTCGCCACCAGCGCACCGAAGCGCTTGACCAGCCCGTCGACCTGGAAGAGGCTCATGGCGCGGCCTCCACGGCCCGTCCGTCCGCGGCGGGCGCGGCCGGCGCGGCACGTCGGCGCCGCTCGAGCACGCCCGCGATGCCGCGCGGCGCCAGGAACACGATGGCCACCAGCAGCACGCCCAGCGGCAGGTGCCAGTACTCGGTGTGCTGCTTCGCGACTTCCTCCAGGCCGATCCACACCGCGGCGCCCACCGGCCCGCCCCAGCGCCGGCCGACGCCGCCGATGACCACCATCACCACCAGCGTGGCCGACTGCGTCCAGTGCATCACCGAGGGGCTGACGAAGCTGTTGTGCGACACCAGCAGCGCGCCCGCCAGCCCGGCCACCGCGCCGGCCAGCGCGAAGGCCGCGAGCCGCAGGCGGAACACCGGGTAGCCCATGGCCTGCATGCGCACCTCGTTGTCGCGGATGCCCATCAGCGCATGGCCGAAGCGCGACACGGTGGCACGGTTGAGCAGGGCCATCACGACGGCGAAGAGGGCCAGCACCACCCAGTAGAAGGTCGGCTCGTGCATGCTGTCCAGGCCCGGGCCGAAAGCGGGGCGGGCCATCAGGTTGTAGCCGTCGTCGCCGCCGTAGGCGCGCAACGACACGGCCGCGAAGTACAGCATCTGCGCGAAGGCCAGCGTGATCATGATGAAGTACACGCCGCGCGTGCGCAGCGCCACCGCGCCGATCGCCGCGGCGACCAGGCCGCCCGCCACCGCGCCCGCGGGCCACAGCAGCCAGGCCGATTCGTGGCCGGCGTCGGCCAGCGCGACGAGCGTGTACGCGCCCACGCCGACGAAGCCCATGTGGCCCAGCGCCGCCATGCCCCCGAAGCCGAGGATGAAGTTCAGGCTGGCCGCGGCCAGCGCGAAGATCAGCGCCCGCCGCACGAAGTTGACGTAGAACTCCAGCCCCATCGCGGGCGCCAGCAGGGGGAAGACGGCGAGTGCGGCCAGTGCGCACCAGGGGAGCCAGCGTTCGAGCTTCATCGGAAAAAAGGGATCGCAGCGGCTATCAGCCGCGGGCGGGGAACAGCCCCGTGGGCTTGAAGGCCAGCACCGCCGCCATCAGCGCATAGGTGGCCAGGCCGGCGATGAGGGCGCTCAGGTCCGACACCAGCGTGGGCGGCAGCAGCGGGCGCAGCGCCAGCGGCACGAAGGCGCGGCCGATGGTGTCGACCAGGCCGACCAGCATCGCCGCCACGAAGGCGCCGCGGATCGAGCCGATGCCGCCGATCACCAGCACCACCAGGGAAGGGATCAGGATCTCCTCGCCCATGCCCACCTGCACGGCGGTGAGCGGCCCCATCAGCGCGCCGGCCAGGGCCGCGAGCGCGGCGCCGACCAGGAACACCAGCGAGAAGATGCGCCCCACGCGCACGCCCATGAACTCGGCCATCGCGCGGTTGGAGGCGCCGGCGCGCACCAGCATGCCCACGCGCGTGTGGTTGACCAGCAGGTACAGCCCGCCCGCCACCACCAGCCCGGCCACGAGGATGACGAGCCGGTAGGCCGGGTAGGGCAGGCCCGGCAGGATCTCGACCGCGCCCGACAGCGCGGCCGGGGCGGACGCCATGATCGGCGCCGGTCCCCAGGCCATCTTCACCAGGTCGTCGGCCACCAGGATGATGCCGAAGGTCGCCAGCACCTGCGCGAGGTGGTCGCGGCCGTAGAGCCGGCGCACCAGCAGCGCCTCCAGCACCAGCGCGACGAGCACGACCACCACCAGCGCCGCCAGCACCGCGCCGACGAAGGAGTCCGTGCGCGTGTGCACGCTCGCCGCCACGTAGGCGCCGCCCATGAAGAGCGAGCCGTGCGCGAGGTTCATCACGTCCATGATCCCGAACACCAGCGTCAGCCCCGCGGCCAGCAGGAACAGCATCAGCCCGTAGCCCAGGCCGTTGAGCATCTGCTCGATGAAGAGGATGGGCGTCATGCTAGAAGGTTGATGCCTGCAGGGATGGATGCCGGTTCAGCGGTCGGCCTGGGTGGTTCCACGCGCGTGCACCCGCGGAGCCGGCTCTGCCGGGCCGCTGGGTGCGCCCCCTTGAGGGGGGATTCGGCTACACGAAGTGAGCAAGAAACGGGGGTGGGTCTATTTCATCTTGCACAGCTGGTGGTAGGCGTCGCGGTAGCCCTTGAGCGGGGTCGACAGCGTCTTGTTGGTGATGCGGCCTTCGCCGTCCTTGCCGATCACGCGCAGGTAGTAGTCCTGGATCGGGAAGTTGTTGGTGTCGTACTTGAAGGGGCCGCGGATGGACTGGAAGTTGGCCGCCTTCAGCGCCTTGAGCACGGCCTCCCTGTTCTTCACGTCGCCCTTGACGTCCTTCGCCGCGGCGTCCATGGCCAGGATGGCGTCGTAGGCCTGCGCGGCGTAGAAGGTCGGGTAGCGGTTGTAGGCCTTGCGGAACTCGGCGACGAACTTCTGGTTGGCCGCGTTGGGCAGGTCGTGCGACCACTGCGAGGTCGAGAACAGGCCGAGCATCGGATCGCCCACGGCGGCGATGGTGTCCTCGTCGGCCGAGGCCGGGCTGGTGACCAGCTTCACGTCCTTCGACAGGCCCGCACCCACGAACTGCTTGATGAAGTTGATGCCCATGCCGCCGGGCAGGAAGAAGTACACCGCCTCGGGCTTGGCGGCGCGGATCTGGGCCAGCTCGGCGGCATAGTCCAGCTGGCCCACCTTGCCGTACACCTCGGCCACCACCTGGCCCTTGTAGGTGCGCTTGAAGCCGGTGAGGTGGTCGCGGCCCGCGGGGTAGTTGGGCGCGATGATGAAGGCCGTCTTCAGCTTCTGGTCGGTGGCCCACTGGCCCGCGGCCTCGTCCCAGGTGTCGTTCTGGTAGCTCTGGCCGAAGAAGTAGGGGTTGCACTGCGCGCCGGCGTACTGGCTCGGGCCCGGGTTGCTGGTGACGAAGGGCACCTTGGCCGCGAAGAGCGCGGGGCCCACGGCCAGCGCCACGTTCGACGGCGTGGGGCCGGTGAAGAAGTCGATCTTGTTCTGCTGGATGAAGCGGTCGACGATCTGCTTGGCCTGGTCGGGGCTGCCCGCGGTGTCGGCCTGGATGAACTCGGCCGGGTAGCCGCCCAGCTTGTTGCCCAGCAGCTTCACCGCGAGGTTGATCGCGTCGCGCGTTTCGGCGCCGCCGGCCGCGAAGGGGCCGGAGATGTCGAGCGCGAGGCCCACCTTGATCGGGTCGGCCGCGTGGGCCGGCACGCCGGCCGCCAGGGACAGCACGGTGAACAGTGCGACGGACAGGGCGCTGCGGCGCGAAGCGGGGCGGCTCTGGAAAGCGGGCATGGAGGCTCCGGAAGAAGGACGAGGAAAGAAAAGGACGATGC
>JAVHYA010000017.1:9888-20314 GCA_031119395.1 Pseudomonadota bacterium | reverse complement strand
ACCGCCACCTCGACGCGGCCGTCGCGGATCTGGATCGGGAAGACGCGCACGTCCTCGGTGGCCGGCTCGCCGCAGGCGGCGCCGGTGCAGATGTCGAACAGCCCCTGGTGCAGCGGGCATTCCACCTTGCCGTTCTCGATCCAGCCTTCCGACAGGCGCGCGTTGCCGTGCGTGCACAGGTCGTGCAGCGCGTGCAGCGATTCGCCCTGGCGGAAGACGGCGATCGGCAATCCGCCGGCGATCACCGGCCACACCGCGCCATCGGGAAAGTCGTCGGGCTCGCCGACGTCGTGCCACTGGGTGGCTTCGGTCGTGGTGCTCATATCGGGGTCGCCAGCAAGGTGATGACGCGCGAGGTGTCGTAGATCACGCGGCGCTGCGCATAGCGCCAGCCGGCCGGCGTGCGCACGATGCGGTCCAGGTAGCGGCCGGCCTGGTAGACGAAGGACTCGCCGTTGGTGCGCGTCTGGATGACGACGTAGCTCGACTCGGCCTGCACCGTGTCGTCGTCCAGCGGCGTGATCACCAGGCCGCTGGTCATGTGGCGGCAGCTGTGTTCCTCGTAGATGCTCGCGTGGCGCAGCGACACCACGCGGTCGCGCAGCATGCGCTGGTTGTTGCAGTAGATCAGCCCGATGGGCAGGCCCAGGTCGGCGTTCTCCTTGGGCACGATCTCGTAGAGGCAGTCCTCGGTGAAGAGCGTGGCCCATTCCTCCAGGCGGTCGTTGTCCAGCGCGGCGCTGTAGCGCTCCTGCAGCTGGTGGATCTCGAACCAGAGCTGCATCGAGACCGATGCCGCCGCAACGGCCGGACGCTCCTGCACGGTGGTGGCGTTCATCGCTCAGTACCCCATCAATTCTTGATAGCCCGTCCAGAACTTGCGGATCAGGTTCTCCGTGACCATCGTGTCCTCGCGGCTCGGGTCGGAGCGGCCCAGCTCGATCACCGAGGTGGCGCCGGCGTCGCGCGCGGTGCCGCGCTGCACCAGCTCGGTGGCCTCGGTGTCCTCCATCGAGATGTAGCCCGCCGGGCCCACCAGGTTGGCCTGCTTGATGCGCAGCGCGCGCAGCTCGGGCGTGTCGTCCTCGTAGCCGAAGAAGTGGAAGACCAGCTCGAACTCGCCCGGCCCCTTGGGCAGCACCTGGCGCGCCACCAGCGTGTTGTGGATCTGCTGCAGCACCAGCTGCGGGAAGATGGTCTGGATGTGGTTGGTGCAGTCCTCCTCGTACTCCGACACGAAGCCGAGCACCGAGTCGTCCTCGAGGTGGAAGCCCTCGTCCATCGAGCGGATCGCCTGCTGCTTGTAGGCCGAGGCGGTGTCGCTCTCGTCCACCTTGGTGGCGGTGATGATGCTGTGCAGCCCGTGGCGCTGGTCGGCCATCGAGCGCGCCTTCATGCCCACGCGGAAGATGTTGAAGGTGGTGTGGAACAGGTGCAGCAGGCTCGCGTGGTACGGGTCCTTCACGTTCTCGTAGTAGAGCTTCCAGTTCGAGCGCGCGTACTGCCGCGTGCAGCCCAGGTACACCACCGGCTTGTGCATCACGCGGTCGACCCAGGGCAGCATCTGCGGCCCGATGTACGCCTCCAGCGGCGGCGCCTCGTCGCTGAAGGTGGCGAATACCAGGCCCTTGTGGCTCTGGGCGCGCAGCTGCCGCAGGCCGTGGTTCTTGGGGTCGAAGTCGGCCGGCATGCCGGGCGCGCCGTCCTTGCCGCGGCGGAAGGGCACGCCCTGCAGGTTGCCGCGGGCGTCGAAGCTCCACTGGTGGTACACGCAGGTGTGCGACTTCGCGTTGCCGCGGGCGTTGCGGCAGACGATGGCGCCGCGGTGCGCGCAGCGGTTCACCCAGGCGGCCACGCCGCCGTCGTCGGTGCGCGTCACCACCACCGGCGTGTCGCCGACGAAGGTGCTCTTGTAGTCGCCCGCCTGGGGGATCTCGGCATCGAGCGCGACGAAGCTCCAGGTCGGGCCGCGGTAGATGCGCTCCTGCTCGCGCTCGAACACCTCCTGCGAGCTGAACACGGCGTAGGGCACGCGCGAGCCGTCCGGCTGCGGAAAGTGCACCAGCCGCGAGGGCGCGGCGGCGGCGTCGGCGGCCTTCAGGGCGCTGATGTCGACGATGTGGTTCATGGGGCCTTCCTTTGCTTGGGGCCGCACCGGCGCAGCCGTGCGGATGCCGTTCATTCTTGGAAGGGCCGGCGCGCGCGGCTATCCGTTTTGCGCGGGCGGGCGCGGGCCTTGTCCGATTCGCGCAGGAAAGTGCGCTGCGTCACGGTGGTGCGCGGCGTGCGCCATCGTGTGGCATGGCGCGCTTCTTGCGCGGGGTGCAGGCTTTCGCGAAGCCACACGCCCATGCGCACCGCCATCGCCCCTTCCGCCCTCCGCGCGTCCGCCTTCGAGCCCGCGCTGCTGCGCGCCAACCGCCTCTTCGAGTCGCAGGACCTCGACGACACGCGCGAGCGCATCTCGCGCGTCATGCAGCCGCACCATCTGCGACCACTCGGTCGGCCCGAGGGTGGGCGCTCGCACATGGATTTCCTGCGCCTGGGCGGCATCGGCGTGGGCACCATCGATTTCGGCGAGGCGATGCGGGTCGACGTCGAACACGTCGAGGACTATCACCTGCTGATGTTCTGCCTGCGCGGCAGCGCGCAGGCGCGCGCGGGCGAGCGTGCGCTCCAGGTCGACGCGCACCACGGCATGATCTGCGCCCCGGGCGCGCGCTTCGTGGCCGACCTGTCGGCCGACTGCGAGCAGTTCGTGCTCAGGCTCGACCGCGCGATGGTCGAGGCGCACGTGGGCCGGCCGATCCGCTTCGACGAGGTGCTCGACCTGCGCCGGCCGGCGATGCAGGCCTGGCTCGACCAGCTGCGCCTGCTGCTGACCTCCGAAGCGCTGATGGACGCGGTGCGCCGCCATCCCCTGGTCGCCCTCGAGATGGAACGCCTGCTGCTGCGGCTGCTGCTCCAGGGCCAGGCCTGGGACGACGCGCCGCTGCGCGCGCCCGCGCCGCGTGCGGCGCACGGCGCCAGCCCCGGCTGCGTGCGGCGTGCCGAGGTCTTCATGCAGGCGCATGCCGACGAGCCGCTGCGCCTGGGCGACATCGCGCAGGCCGCCGGCGTGCCGGTGCGCACCCTGCTCGAGGCCTTCCGCCGCGCACGCGACTGCAGCCCCATGCAGTACCTGCGCGACATGCGCCTGGACGTGGCGCACCGCCGCCTGCGCGAGCCCCAGGCCGGCACCACCGTCTCGGCGGTGGCGATGGACTGCGGCTTCGCGCACCTGGGCCGCTTCTCGCAGTCCTACCGCGCGCGCTTCGGCGAGTCGCCCTCCGACACGCTGCGCCGCGCCGGCTGAACGCCGCCCGTCACTTGAAGGGGCTGGCGGTGGCGAACCACAGCCCGATGCCGGTGGCGATGATGAAGGCGCCGTCGGTCACGCCGGCTGCCAGGAAGAACTTCGACTGCAGCTCCTGCATCAGGTCGGGCTGACGCGCCGAGCCCTCGAGCAGCTTGCTGCCCAGCATCGCGATGCCGATGCACGAGCCCACCGCGCTCATGCCGATCAGCAGCGCCACGGCGAGGGGAAGGATGTCGAAGCCGGTGTTCATGTGATTTCTCCTTGGGGTGGTCGATGGCCCGACTGTCCGCGCGCGGCGTCGTGCCGTCGATGACCCCGCAGGTCATGGGCGGCACGCAGGCCTGAGAAGGAAGAAAGTGCAATCGGCCGCCGGCGCACGTCAGCCGGGCGCTGCGGCCGAATTCGTCACGATCGTTACGATCTGGCTCTGCGCTGCGCCGCAGCCGCAGGGCGTGACGCGGCGGGCGACAGCACGGCAGCGATGGCCGCCACCATCAGCGCCACGGCGGCCCAGTCCTGCCAGTGCAGCACCTCGCCCAGCCACAGCGCGCCGCTGAAGACGCCGAGCACCGGAATCAGCATGACGCTGAGGGTCGAGGCGATCGGCGGCAGTTCGCGCGCCAGGGCGAACCAGGCCGCGTGCGCGAAGCCGAAGATCAGCACGGCGTTGTAGAGGATCGCGGCCCAGGTCGGTGCGGACGGGGCCTTCCACTGCGGGCGCTCCAGCAGCACGGCCAGCACGGTCATCACCACCGCCGTCAGCGCGGTCATCCAGAAGGAGATCGTCAGCGTGGGCACGGGGATGCGCGTGCGCCGCAGCAGCTGCGTGCCCAGCGCCCAGGTGGCGGCCGCGAAAAGCGCCAGCGCCATGTAGCCGGGCTTGCCGGCCATGCCGACGATCTCGTGCCACAGCAGCAGCGCCACGCCCAGCGCGGCGGCGCCCACGCCCAGCCAGGCCCGGGCGGCCAGCCGCGTGCCGAACAGCCAGGCGCCGAGCAGCGCGGAGAAGATCGGCATGGTGTAGCCCAGGATCGCCGCCCGTCCGCTGGACAGCTCCTTGAGCGCCACGATGATGCAGGCGTGCCAGATGAACATGTTGGTCGCGCCCAGCACCAGCAGCTCGGGCCAGTGCCGGCGCGGGATGCGGAAGGGCACCTTCATCGCCACCAGCACCAGGCCCAGCACCGGCACGCCCAGCCACAGCGACAGGGTGCGGAAGGTGATGGGCGGGTAGTCCGTCACGCCCAGCTTCATCACGGGCCAGTTCAGGCCCCAGGCCAGGGTCAGCGGGACGAGCAGCGCCCACTGCTTTCTTGTGAGTGTCTCCATGCGGTGGGCATTGTGTCGGCACTGGCGCGATCGTGCAGGCCGTGTGCCGGGCCGGGCCGGGACGCGCGTCCCTTCGGCGTGCCTCAGGCCGCCTGCCGCCGGCCCGCGGCGCCGGCCGCGAGCCGCGGCCCCAGCATCACCACCGCCAGCGCCGCCACCACGCAGGCGCTGCCGGCCCATTGCCAGGGCGACACGGTCTCGCCCAGCGTCAGCATGCCGGCCGCCAGGCCGATCACGGGCACGCCGAGGCTGAAGGGCGCCACGCGGTTGGCCGGGTGGCGCTTGAGCAGGCCGGTCCACAGCGCGTAGGCCGCGATGGTGGCGAACCAGCCGAGGTAGGCCACGCCGGCCCAGGCGCCCGCACTCGCATGCGTCCACTGCCAGCGCGTGGCCTCGGGCTCGAGGAACCAGGCCATGGCGGCAAAGGGCAGGATCGGCACCAGCGACATCCACACCACGAACTGCAGCGCGTCGTAGCCGGGCTGCGCCGCCTGGGCCTTGCGGGCGATGATGTTCGAGGCCGCCCACATCGTGGCGGCCAGCAGGTTCAGCACCAGGCTCAGCACCGTGATGCCGCCGGCCACGGCATGGCCGGTGAAATTCATCGCGAAGCAGGCCAGGCCCAGCGCCGCCAGCGCGAGGCCGGCGCGCATCGCGCCGCTCAGGCGCTCGTGCAGCAGCAGCACGCCCAGCAGCGTGGTGAAGAACACCTGCGTCTGCATCAGCACCGACGCCAGCGCCGCCGTCATGCCGACCTGCAGCGCGACGAAGAGCAGCCCGAACTGCCCGAGCTGCGCCAGGCCGCCCGGCACCAGCCAGCGCCACGACAGCTGCGGCCTGCGCACGAAGAAGACCAGCGGCAGCACCGCGAAGAGGTAGCGGAAGGTGCCGAGCTGGAAGGGCGTGAAGTCGCGCAGCGAGTACTTCATGGCCACGAAGTTCAGGCCCCAGATGACGACGACGCCGAGCGCGGCCGCGAGGTCGCGGCCGCCGAATGAAGTTGCTTGTTTCATGGAAGGGAGGGTGTCGGGAGGGCGGCCGCGGCCTCGAAGGCCCGCGCCAGGGCGTCGGACGGCAGCCGGCCCTGCAGGCCGATCGCCACCACGCTGCAGCGCCCGCACGGGTCGGCCGCGGCGCGCAGCGAGCCGTGCTGGCCGGCGAACTGCAGTTCGGCCCGCGCGTGCTCGTCGGTGCGCACCAGGCCCTTGAGCCGCAGCACGCCCGCGGGCATGGACTTGAGCAGCGCGCGCAGTGCGCGCGCACTGAACAGCGGCGCGTCGTCCAGCGCCCAGGTGTCGAAGACGGCGCCGTGGCCGGGGTCGCCGGCCTTCAGGCGCGGCGATCGGCCCAGCACGGGCAGGGCGGGGCCGGCGTGCAGCGCGGCGAAGCCCAGCAGGGGCGCGGGCACGCGGCCGTGGGTGGTCTCGAAGCGCGGACGGCCGGGCGCCTGCATGTCGAGCCACTGGCGCAGTCCGGCCAGCGACGCCGCGTCGATGCGGTCGCACTGGTTGACCACCAGCAGGTCGGCGGCGCGCAGCTGGCGCTGCACCGTGTCGGCCAGCAGCGGATCGGCCGCCTGCTCGCGCACCGCACCGGCATCGACCAGCACGATCACGCCGTCCAGGCTCAGGGCCGGGTCGGCGATGCCCACCTGCGCGATGCGCCAGGGGTCGGAGACGCCGCTGGCCTCGACCACGATGGCCTCGGGCGGCCGGGGCGATTCGATCAGCGCGATCAGCGCGGCCGTGAGGTCGTCGCCGATCTGGCAGCACACGCAGCCGTTGGTGAGCTCGATGGTGCCGGCCTCCTCGGTCGCGATCAGCGCACGGTCGAGGTTGATGGCGCCGAAGTCGTTCACCAGCACCGCCAGGCGCCGGCCCTGCGCCTGCGTCAGCAGGTGGTTCAGCAGCGTCGTCTTGCCGGCGCCGAGGAAGCCGCCGATGACGGTCAGGGGGATGCGGGGTGCGCGCATGGGCGGACGGCTCAGGCCTGGCCGGGCAGCGGCAGGGGGCGGCCGCCGATCACCGTACCGGCAATGCCCACGTCCTTGAGCCGCTCGGGGGCGACGGCCAGCGGGTCGTTGTCCAGCACGCAGAAGTCGGCGAACTTGCCGATCTCCACCGAGCCGACGAGGTGGTCCATCGACAGCGTGAAGGCCGCCCCCATGGTGATGGCATAAAGCGCGTCGGCCACCGGGATGCACTCGGCCGTGCCGAGCTGCCGGCCGCTGGAGGTGAGGCGGTTGACCGCGCACCAGGCGGTGAACAGCGGGCCCAGCGGCGTGATCGGCGCATCGGAGTGGATGGCCATCGGCACGCCGTGGCGCAGCGCGGTGGCGCAGGCGTCCATGCGGAAGGCGCGGTCCGGCCCCATCGTCAGCTCGCGGTGCGCGTCGCCCCAGTAGTAGAGGTGGTTGGCGAACAGGTTGGCGCACACGCCCAGGCGCGCCATGCGGTGGAACTGCGCATCGTCGGCCATCTGGCAATGCTGCAGCGTGTGGCGGTGGTCCCAGCGCGGGTGCGCGGCCAGGGCCTCCTCGATGCCGTCGAGCGCGACTTCGGTGGCCTCGTCGCCGTTGGTGTGGATGTGCAGCTGGAAGCCCTGCGCGTGGAAGTCCTTGATGGCCGCCTTGAGCTCGGCCGGCGGCAGGATCCAGATGCCGTTGGGCGCGCCGTTGTGGTAGCCGGGCCAGCGCAGGCGCGCGGTGAAGCCCTGGATCGAGCCGTCGGCCACGATCTTCACCAGCCCGTAGTGCAGCTTGTCGTTGCCGGCGGCCTGGCGCGCGCGGATGCGCTCGCCGCCCTGCGCACGGTTCATCGCGCCATCCATGCTGATGTAGGCCGGCACGAAGCGCACCGGGAAGTCGGGGTCGGCCGTCACCTCGGCCAGCGCCGCGTGGTTGCCGTCCGACAGGTCGTTCACCAGGTCGGTCGCGGTGGTCACGCCCGCGAGCTGCGCCATCTGCCCGAACATGCGCAGACACTTCGGGTCGGAGCCGGTGACGCGGAACACGTTGCCGGTGAGCCGCGTGATCGGGAACATGGCGGCGAACTCCTGCAGCTCGCCATTGGGCTCGCCGTCGGGAAAGCGCGCCACGCCCTCGATGTCGGTGTCGCGGGTGATGCCGGCCTGCGCCAGCGCGGCGCGGTTCACGTTCATCAGGTGCTGGCTGGCATGCAGGACGACCACGGGCCGCGTGGTCGACACGCGGTCCAGGTGCTCGACCGTCATGCGCGCCGTGCCGAAGAAGATCGGGTCGAAGCCCCAGGCCAGCAGCGGCGCCTTGGGGTCGGCCATGCCGCGCTCGACCTCCGCCAGCCGCGCGATCACCTCGTCGAAGTCGCGGCAGCCTTCCCACACCTTGCCGTCGGGCGAGGTGCGGGCGTGGTAGCCGACGAAGGTGAACATCCACAGGCCGCCGGCCATGAGGTGCGAGTGGCCTTCGACCAGGCCGGGCATGAGCACCTTGTCGGCGTAGCGGTCGTCGAGCGTGAATCGGCCGACGGACCGCATGCGGTCGAGGTCGCCCACCGCGAGCACGCGGCCGTCGCGCACGGCGACGTGCGTGGCCTCGGGCTGCTGCGGGTTCATCGTGAGGATCTTGCGGGCCTGGAAGACGGTGACGGTCATGGTGGAAGGGCGACGGAATGGGGAAACGGAACGAGGCTCAGGCCGCCACGGGCATCTGCAGCGGGCCGACGGGCTGGCCGTCCACGCGCGCCACGCGGTGGCACGCGACCCAGTGGCCCGGCTGCATCTCGCGCAGCACCTGGGGTGCCTCGCAGCCCGGGCCGGCGGCCGGGCAGCGGCCGGCGAAGCGGCAGCCGGCCGGCGGGTCGATGGGGCTGGGCGGATCGCCGACGAGCCTGATGCGCTGCGCGGCGCGCGTGCGGCCGCCCTGCACCGTGGGCACGGCCGACATCAGCGCCGCGCTGTAGGGGTGCAGCGGCCGCGCGAAGAAGGCCTGGCGCGGCGCGCGCTCGACGATCTGGCCCAGGTACATGACGGCGATCTCGTCGCAGATGTGCTCCACCACCGCCATGTCGTGCGAGATGAAGAGGTAGGTCAGGCCCAGCTCGCGCTGCAGGCGGGCCAGCAGGTTCAGGATCTGCGCGCGGATCGCGATGTCCAGCGCCGACACGGGCTCGTCGCACACCACCAGCTCCGGGTTGGTGGCCAGGGCGCGTGCGATGTTGATGCGCTGGCGCTGCCCGCCCGAGAACTGGTGCGGGAACAGGTGCTGCTGCTCGGGCCGCAGGCCCACGGCGGCGAAGAGTTCGTCCACGCGCGCGGCGCGCTCGGCCCGGGTGCCGATGCCCATGAGGTCCAGCGGCGCGCGCACCGCGTCGCCCACGCGCTGGCGCGGGTTGAGCGAGGAATACGGGTCCTGGAAGATCATCTGCACGCGCCGGCGGGCCTGGCGCATCGCCTCGTCGCCCAGCAGGCTCAGGTCCGTGAGGCCCAGGCGCACGCTGCCGGCGGTGATGGGCGCCAGGCGCATCACGGCCAGGGCTGTCGTCGTCTTGCCGGAACCGGATTCGCCCACCACGGCCAGCGTGGTGCCGCGGCGCACCTCGAAGTTGACGCCGTCGACCGCGCGCACCACCTCCGGCTTGGCCATCAGGCCGCTGCGCGGGCGCGGGAAGTGCACCTTCAGGTCGGTGACCGTCAGCAGCACGGGCGGGGGTGGTTCAACGGGGGCGGACATCTGGGGGAAAGGAATCAGGTTGGTCATGCGGCAGCCTCCTCGGCCTTCGCCACGGCGGCCTCGGCCAGCAGCCAGCAGGCGGCGGCATGGCCGGGCTGGCCCGGCAGGGGCGCGTCGAACATCGGCGGCACGTCCTGCGCGCAGCGCGCATGGGCGCTCGGGCAGCGCTCGCGGAAGGCGCAGCCGCTGCCCAGTTCCCACAGCGAGGGCACCACGCCGGCGATCTCGGCCAGTTCGCGGCGCTCGCCGTGCTGGCTGCTGCCCAGTTCGGGCAGGCAGGCGATCAGGCCCTGCGTGTACGGATGCTGCGGGCTGCCCAGCACCTCCTCGGTGGTGCCCTGCTCGATCACGCGCCCGGCGTACATCACGATCACACGGTCGGCCATCTCGGCCACCGCGCCCATGTCGTGCGTGATGAGCACGATGGCGGTGCCGCGCTCGGCCTGCAGCTCGCGCAGCAGGTCGAAGATCTGGGCCTGCACCGTGACGTCCAGCGCGGTGGTGGGTTCGTCGGCAATCAGGATGTCGGGCCGGCAGGCCAGCGCCATCGCGATCATCACGCGCTGGCGCATGCCGCCCGAGAGCTGGTGCGGGTACTCGTCGACCCGCCGTTCGGGCGCCGGAATGCCGACCTGGCGCAGCATCTCCACGGCGCGCGCGTGCGCGGCCTTGCGGTCCAGTCCGGCATGCAGGCGCAGCGATTCGGCGATCTGCTCGCCCACCGTGAAGACCGGGTTGAGCGAGGTCATCGGCTCCTGGAAGATCATCGAGATGCGGTTGCCGCGCACGGCGCGCAGGCGCTCGGGGCTGGCCCGCAGCAGGTCCTCGTCGCCGAAGAGCACGCGCCCGCCGCTCACGCGGCCGGGCGGCTGCGGCACCAGGCCCAGCACGGTGAGCGCGGTCATGCTCTTGCCGCAGCCCGATTCGCCCACGATGCACAGCGTCTCGCCGGCGCGGGCCTCGAAGCTCACGCCGTTGAGCACCATCGCCCTGCCGCGGCGGGTGTTGAATTCGACGCGCACGTCGTCGAC
>JAVHYA010000017.1:0-9788 GCA_031119395.1 Pseudomonadota bacterium | reverse complement strand
CCGTCGCCGATCAGGCTCACGGCCAGCACCGTGAGGAAGATCGCCGCGCCCGGGATGGCCACCGCCCACCACGACGAGAGCACGTACTGGCGGCTGGAGCCGATCATCATTCCCCAGCTCATGAGGTTCGGGTCGCCCAGGCCGAGGAAGGACAGCCCCGCCTCGAACAGGATGGCCGAGCCGATCGCCAGCGTGGCCGACACCACCAGCGGCGCGATGCAGTTGGGCAGGATCACCTTCCAGATGATGCGGGCGTCGCGCGCGCCGATGGAGCGCTCGGCGCGAACGAACTCCATGTCGCGCACCTTCATGAATTCGGCGCGCGCCAGCCGCGCGGTGCCGGGCCAGCTCACCAGCCCGATCGACAGCGTCACCGTCAGCAGGCTGGGCGAGAACAGCGTGACCACGACCATCGCGAAGAGCAGCGCCGGCAGCACCTGGAAGAACTCGGTCACGCGCGAGAGCGCGGCGTCGACCCGGCCGCCGTAGTAGCCCGCGAAGGCACCGATGGTGATGCCGATGGCCACCGACAGCAGGGCCGCCACGGCACCCACCAGCAGCGTCGCGCGCCCGCCGTACAGCAGCGAGATGGCGACGTCGCGGCCCAGGTAGTCGGTGCCGAGCCAGGCGTCCTCGGACAGCGGCGGCGTGAGCGGCGCGGCGCGGATCTCGAAGGGGTCGACGGGGTACACCAGCGGCCCGACGACCGCCACGAGCACGATGGCCAGCAGCAGGACGAGCCCGGCCACCGCGGCCGGGTTGCGGGCGAACATGCGGGCGGCCTCGGCCAGCGGCGAGGGCGCCGCGGGCACGGGCAGCACCGGCGCTGCGGCCGGTGCGGCCTTGGAGCCCTTGGAGATGGGGAGTGCGGACACGGGTCGTCCTTCCTAGCGCTTCTGGATGCGGGGGTCGACCAGGCGATAGCACAGGTCGGTGAGCAGGTTCATCACCAGCACGACCACGGACGACAGCAGCAGCACGCCGAGGATCGTGGGGTAGTCGCGGCGCAGCACCGACTCGAAGGCCAGGCGGCCCAGGCCCGGCCAGTTGAAGACCGTCTCGACCAGGATGGCACCGGCCAGCACATTGCCGAACTGCAGTCCCAGCACGGTGACCACCGGCAGGATCGCGTTGCGCAGCGCATGCTTGTAGAGCACCACGCGGTCGGCCAGCCCCTTGGCGCGCGCCGTGCGGATGAAGTCCGAGCCCAGCACCTCGAGCATGCTGGCACGCGCCAGCCGGCTGTAGTGCGCCAGGTACACCAGCGACAGCGTGAAGGTGGGCAGGACGAGGTGCCAGAGCACGTCGAGCACGCCCGCCAGGCCCTTGTCGCTGCCGTCGATGGAACGCATGTCGGCCACCGGGAAGATCGGCAGCACCGAGGCGAACAGGATCACCAGCAGGATGCCGGTCCAGAACACCGGCGCCGCGAAGCCCACCAGCGAGAGCACCGTGATGGTCTGCGACAGCCAGCCGTTGGGCTTGCGCGCCGCCAGCACGCCGATGCCGGTGCCGGCCACGAAGGCGCAGATCACCGAGCTGAGCACCAGCAGCAGCGT
This sequence comes from Pseudomonadota bacterium, assembly GCA_031119395.1. Classification (GTDB taxonomy): domain Bacteria; phylum Pseudomonadota; class Gammaproteobacteria; order Burkholderiales; family Burkholderiaceae_C; genus Xenophilus. The sequence goes on along the minus strand of JAVHYA010000017.1, from coordinate 8,229 downwards.
GGCCGGGATGCGCTCGCCGATCAGGTCGACCACCGGCAGGTTGAAGAAGTACGAGTAGCCCAGGTCCAGCCGGGCCACGCGCGAGAGGTAGACGCCCAGCTGCACCGGCAGGGGCTTGTCCAGCCCGTAGCTCTGCCGCAGCTCGGCCTTGAGCTCCTCGGACATGCCGCCGCTGGCGCCCGCGATGGTCTCCACCGGGTCGCCGGGCGCGGCGTGCACCAGCGCGAAGTTGAGCACCACCACGGCCACCACCAGCAGCAGGGCCTGGCCGAGGCGCGAGGCGAGGAGTCGAAGCAGGTTCATGGCCGGCGCATCACTTCATGTAGACATCGTCCATGGGCGACGCCGGACCCCAGATGGTCGTGGGCACGTTGCCCACCTTCTTGCTCGCCACCGTGTGGTAGGGCGTGAGGTTGATGAAGACGATCGGCACTTCGTCGGTCACGATCTTCTCGAAGGTGGCGTAGTAGGCCTTGCGCTTGACCGGGTCGACGATGGTGCCGGCGGCGTTGAGCAGCTCGTCCACCTTGGGGTTGCTGTACGACTGGGTGTTGGTCCAGATGATGGGCTTGATGTTGGTCGACAGGTAGGTGCGGTGCACGCCGATCACGGGGTCGCCCCAGTTGAAGACGTTGTCCATCGTCATGTCGAAGTCGTGTGCGGCGATGCGCTTGGCCCAGGCCGGGAAGTCGGCGGAAGCCCGCACCTCGACGGTCACGCCCACCTTCTTGAGCTGCGATCGCAGGTACTCGGCCACGTTCTTCTGCTGCTCGTCCGAGCCCGGCAGGTAGTCGATGGTGAGCTTGAAGCGCTCGCCGTTGGCGCCGGCCTTGTAGCCCGCGGCGTCGAGCATCTCGGCCGACTTCTTCAGGTCGACCGGGTACTTCACCAGGTCGGGCACGGCGAACGGGCTGCTCGGCACGATCGGGCCGTCGGCCACGGTGGCGAAGCCGCCCATCAGGGCCTTGGTGATGAAGTTCTTGTCGATCGCGAAGGCGATGGCCTTGCGCACGTTGACGTCGTTGAGCGGCTTCTTGGCCGTGTTGAAGGCCAGCCAGTTGATGGAGCCGATGCCCTCATAGCCGCGATCGGTGATCTGCAGGTTGGGGTTGTTCTTCAGGCGCTTGAGGTCCACCGAGCCCACGGCGTAGGGCAGCATCTGGATGTCGCCGCGCTCCACGCCGAGCACCAGCGATTGCGTGTCCGGCGTGATGCTGATGATGAGCTTGTCCAGGTGCGGCCTGCCCGGCAGGAAGAACTTGTCGAACTTCTCCAGCACGATGCGCTGGCCGGGCTTGAACTCGGTGAGCCTGAAGGGGCCCGAGCCCACCACGTCCTGGCTGTTGCGGGGGTGGTTCTTCAGGTCCGCGCCGTCGCCGTAGATGTGCTTGGGCAGGATCGGGGCGAGCGCCGGCGACATGGCCAGCACGATGGCCGGGTGCGGCGTGGCCATGCGGATGACGGCGGTGTACGGGTCGGGCGTGTCCACCTTCTCGACCGGGCCGAGCATGGTCGAGAACGGGTGGTTGGCCTTGATCGCCATGATCGAGAAGGCGACGTCGGCCGAGGTGATCGGCTTGCCGTCGTGGAACACCGCGTTCCTGCGCAGGTTCAGCGTCAGCGACTTGGCGTCGTCCGACAGCTTCCACGACTCGGCCAGGTAGGGCTGCGGATTCCACTTGTCGTCGAAGCGCAGCGGGCTGGCGAAGATCTGCGTCGAGGGCAGGGCGGTGGCGATGCCGGACTGCACGGCACCGTTGAGGTGGCGCGGCGCCTGCGGCGTGCCGATGACCAGCGTGCCGCCCTCCTTCACGGCCTGTGCCGATGCGGGCAGGGCGAGCAGGCTGCCGCCGGCGACGAGCGTGGCGGCCGCGACGGCGAGTGCACGGCGCGAAAGGAAAAGGGTGTTCATGCGGTTCACTCCGGAGTCAAGACAAGGAAAGGGTGGGGGTGTGCAAGATGCGTTCCGCAGCGGACGTGCCGTTCAGAGCACTTCGTCCTTGAGCCAGTACCACTTGTAGAGAAAGCTCTGCCCGAGGCGGCGGAAGGGCGCGGCCCATTCGCCTTGCGCGGGGAAGGGCAGCGCATCGCGATAGATCGGCAGCAGGTCGATGGCGGCGTCGCGCTCGCCCGCGATGCGCTGCGCCATGCGCCGGCCCGCGTGCGCCGAGAAGGACACGCCGTTGCCGCCGTAGCCCAGCGCGTAGAAGACCTGCTGCGCCGCGTCGGGCTGCACGACGCGGGGCATCATGTCGTGGCTCACGTCGACCCAGCCCCACCACGAGTGGTCGACCTGGATGCCGGCGAGCGCCGGGAACTTGCGCGCGATGCCGTCGGTGAGCAGCCGGTAGTGCTGTTCGCGGTGCGCGTCCGCGCCGGTGATCGAGCTGCGGCTGCCGATCTGCAGGCGGTTGCCCGGCAGCAGGCGGTAGTAGTAGCGCAGCGTGCGCGTGTCGGTGATGGCGATGCGGGTCCTGAAGTTGGTCGCCTTCAGTTCCTCGTCGGTCAGCGGCCGGGTGACCAGGCAGTTCGACAGCACCGGGAAGTAGCGGTTCGTGAGGCTGCGGTGCAGTCCCGGCGCGGTGTAGGCGCCGGTGGCGATGCCCACGGCACGCGCGCGCACCGTGCCGCCGGGCGTGCGCAGGTGATGCACGCCGTTCTTCGTCTCCCAGCCGATCACGGGGCTGCCGGGGTGCACGCGCACACCGAGTTCGCGCGCCATCTTCAGGTAGCCGTGGGCGAGCTTCAGCGGATGCACCGAGATGCCTTCGGACTCGTACTGCGCGCCCACGGCGTCGCGGTCGTCGAGCCAGTCGCGCCGCACTTCCTCGGCGCTGAGCATGCGCGCGTCGTAGCCGAAGTGCTTGCGCATCACCTCCGTCTCGCGGCGCAGGAACTCCATCTTCTTTTCGCGGTGGGCGACGAAGAGGTGCCCGCCGGGCTGCGCGTCGCAGTCCACCTGCGCGACCAGGTCGGCGAAGGTCTGGAAGCCGTAGCGGATCTCGGCGTCGAGCCTCTTGGCCACGTCCAGGCCCCAGCGCTCGATCCACTGCGAGCGGTACAGCCGGCCGCTCGCGTTCTGGCCCTGGCCGCCGTTGCGGCTGGTGCAGCCCCACGCCACGCGGTTGGCCTCGAGCACCGTGGCCCGGATGCCGTGCTCCTTGGCGAGGAAGAGGGCCGTGGCCAGGCCGGTGAAGCCCGAGCCGATGATGACCACGTCGGCGTCCGTGTCCTGCGTGACCGGGCCGTCGTCGTCCGGCGGCATGCCGGCCGAGGCGGCCCACCACGTGGGTGCGTAGTCGCGGTTGCGGCCCGGCCCGTCCGAGACCAGCGGGTCGTAGGCCGGGTCGTAGGCGGCGAACATCTCGCGCGGCGTGCTGATGCCCATGATGTCCTCCTCAGGCGGCCGGCAGCGCGGGACGGTTCTTGCGGAACACGTTCTTGACGAGGATCTTCCCGTCCTTGAAGGTGAAGAGGTCCACGCCGTCCGACTCGCTGCGCGTGCCGTCGGCGGCGGTGCCGGTGAAGGTCCATTCCGACACGCCGCGCTCGCCGGCGACGAAGTGGCGGCCGTTGCGCCACTGGGCGTCGGGGAAGTTCTTCCAGGCCGACTCGAAGGCCGCGGCGACGGCCGCGTGCCCTTCGTGTCGCGTGCCGCAGGCCAGCGGGCCGGCGGCGGTCTCGAACACGCAGTCGGCGTGCATGAAGGACATCAGCGCCGGCAGGTCGTGGCGGTTCCAGGCGTCGGAGAAGGCGGCGAGCATCTCGACGCTGGCAGGGGAGTATTCGGCGGAAGACATGCGGGTTCGGGGATGGCGCGGAAGATGCAGGGCAGTCTAGGAATCGCCCCACCGAAACCCATAGAGCCAGATGCCCCCGATCGTTCGAGCCACATGCAGCCAGCCATGCACCAACAGCGGGACCGCGCCCCGCCTGTGTGCACATTCACGCATGGCCCGCAGGGGCAGGGCATGAACGCGAACGAGCGTCCCGACGCCGGGCTGCCCCTCTGGGCGCGCCTGTTCAAGCTGCCCGAGCACCCGGGGCTGCCGATCCAGGTCCGCCTGCGCGCGGTGGTGGTGCAGGCCATCCTCGACGGGCGGCTCGGCCCGGGCACGGCGCTGCCCTCGTCGCGCGACCTGGCGCAGGCCCTCGCGCTGAGCCGCAACACCGTCACCGCGGCCTACGAGCAATTGGTGGAAGAGGGCTTCCTGGAGGCGCGCCCGCGCCGCGGCGTGTTCGTGGCGGCCAATGCCGCGCCTGCGCGCGCCGACGTGGCCGTGCTGCCCGACGATCCCTTCCGCGCCGCCAGCGCGCCCGCCACGCAGCGGCCGCCCGACTGGCGCCGCCGCGTGCTGCGCTCGCAGGCGCAGCGGCCCACGCTGGCCAAGCCCGAGCACTGGCACGACTACCCCTACCAGTTCGTCTACGGCACCTACGACCCCGAGCTGTTCCCCACCGACGACTTCCGCGAATGCTGCGTGCGCAGCCTGAGCCGCGTGCAGCTGCCGCAGTGGACGCCCGACTTCGAGAAGGTCGACGTCGAGGCGCTGGTCGAGCAGATCCGCCAGCGCCTGCTGCCGCAGCGCGGCGTGTTCGCGCTGGCCGACGAGATCCTCATCACCGTGGGCTCGCAGCACGCCTGCTACCTGCTGGCCGAGGCGCTGTTCGACCGCGGCTCGCGCGTCGGCTTCGAGGAGCCCGGCCACCCGCACGCGCGCAACTCCTTCTCGGTGCGCGGGCCGCAGATGGTCAACATCGCGGTCGACGACGAGGGCCTGGTGGTCGACGCCATGCCCGACATCGACTACGTCTTCGTCACGCCCTCGCACCAGAGCCCGACCACGCGCACGTTGAGCCTGGAGCGCCGCCAGTGGCTGCTGCGCAAGGCCGAGCTGCACGACTTCGTCATCATCGAGGACGACTACGAGGCCGAGAACCTCTACGCCGGCACGCCCATGCCCGCGCTCAAGAGCCTGGACACGAGCGGCCGCGTCATCTACATCGGCTCGCTGTCCAAGAGCCTGTCGCCCGCGCTGCGGCTGGGCTACATCGTGGCACCGCGGGAGCTGATCGCCGAGCTGCGCGTGCTGCGCCATGCGCAGGTGCGCCACCCCAGCGCCTTCCTGCAGCATGCGTATGCGATGTTCCTTTCGCTGGGCCACCACGAGTCGCATGCGCGGCGCGTCAACGCCATCGTGCAGGAGCGCCTCGCGCGCGTCGCCGACGCGCTGCAGCGCCACCTGCCGGACTTCCGCTTCACGCCGCCGCAGGGCGGGGCGTCGCTGTGGGTCGAGGGGCCGGACTGGCTCGACTCGGCCGAGCTGGCCGACGTGGCGCGGGGCCACGGGGTGCTGATCGAGGCGGGGCGGGTGTTCTACGACCAGCCGCCGTACCCGTGCCCGCAGTTCCGCCTGCGGCTGTCGTCCATTTCGGGCGCGCAGATCGATGCGGGCATCCGCGCGCTCGCGCTCGCGGTGCAGGAGCTGGCGGCGGCGCGCGGCATCCGGCGCAGCGGCGCCGGGCTGGTGCACTGAGCGGGCGCATCGGCCCGTGGGCCCGGTCGCGCGTGCGGCCTATCTGGCAGAGGCCGTGAGGGCATTGCCTCGCGCGCTTGCAGCAAACGTCCAACCGCCTAGACTCCCGGCCATGACCACCGCCTCGCCGTGCACCCTTGTCGCCCTGGCTGCGCTGCTTCCTGCAGCCACCCGGGTGCGTGCATGCGCGAAGAAGGCGCGTCGTCGGCCGACGCCCGCACATTCCTGAGCCCGGCGGTTCGCTCCCCCTTCCCCCTTCAGCGCAACCATCCACCGCCGGGCACGAACCCAGCGCGGTCGCGAACGGCAGCAGGGCTGGCGTTCGCATTCGATGGAGTGCTGCCATGCACGCGATCGGTCTCGGCGAGCGCACGCTCACCGATCTGGATTTCTCCCGTCTCTCGAGGCTCCCCGCCCGGGAGCTTCCCCCTGCACTGGTGGATCTGCTCGCGCACGCGGACGTCGTCAGCGCGCGCGCCGTCGGTGCCGATGTCGTCACGATGCATTCGCGCGCGGAAGTCGTCGACGTGCACACGCGCCGACGCCAGGTCCTGACGCTGTGCTATCCCGCGGACGCACAGCCCGCGGCCGGCCTCATCTCGGTGCTCTCGCCAGTGGGCCACAGCCTGCTGGGATTGAAGGCCGGCGATGTCGCCCGCTGGCTGACGCCGATGGGCGAGGCGTGTGCCGCCGAGATCGCGGCCATCCAGTACCAGCCTGAAGCCTGCGGCGACGCCGCCGGGTAGCCGGCTCCGCCGCCCATCTTTTTCGGCCCCGTGCCGAGCCCCCTGATTTCTGCCGACGCTTCCGTCGTCGCGTTGCCGCGCGACGGAGGCGGGCACACGCCCTCTCGAAAGGATTGCCATGATCCCCCGCTCCATTCTTGCCGTGACCGATTTCTCCTCGTGCGGGAACCATGCCCTGTCCCGCGCGGCCCTGCTCGCCGCGCAGCACGGAGCCGCACTTCGCCTTGCCGGCCTGGCCTGCCCGGCAGACGCGTCGCCCGAAGACGCTTCCACCCGGCTGGCGCACCACGCCCTGCAACTCGGCCAGCGGCACGGCCTGCGCGCGTCGACCGCGGGCCGCCTTGGCACCAGGGTCGAAGACCTGGTCCCCGAGGCCCGACATGCCGACCTGGTCGTCTGGGGCAGCGCACCGGCCGGCGGGCTGCGGTCCTTCTTCATGGGCAAGCCGGTCGAGCAGCTCATCAGGGCGGCCCGGCGGCCCGTCCTCGTCGTGCGGCGCGAAGCCGCGCACGACTACCGCAGCCTGATCGTGGCCGTCGACTTCTCGCGCGCCTCGGGCGCCCTGGTCGACTTCGGCCTGGCGCTCGCCCCGCCGGCCCGCGCCGAACTGTTCCATGCCGTGAGCACCGCGAACGAGGGGAAGCTGCGGTACGCGGAGGTTTCGGCGCGCGCGATCCGGGCCTACCGCGACGCCTGCCGGCGCCACGCACAGGACAGGATGCTGCGGCTGACGGATTCGTACGACGCGAGGCGCAATCGCGTGCGCTCCGCCGTCGGCCACGGCGATCCCGCCAGGCAGACCGTGGTGCAGCAGCACCACAGCGGCGCCGAGCTGATCGTCGTCGGCAGGCATCCGTCGTCACGCTGGACGGACCTGTTCTTCGAGAGCACCGCGAGCCGGATCCTCGACATCGCGACCACCGACGTGCTCGTGGTCCCCCACGACCGGGAACCCGCGTCGGGCGCCCACGCGGTGACGAGGCTCGCCGCCGAACCGCTGGCCGTGCGCCGGGTCCGGGCCGGTGCACCCGAGCCTCCTTCGCTGCCCGACCCGGCGGCGGTGTTCGCTCGCGAGCAGGAATCCGGCCGCAGCGCCTTGCTGTCCTTCGGCTGGAGTGCCGCGGCCATGGGCCGCTAGGGGACGGACATGCCCTTCGATGCCATCCTCGCGCTCACCGACTGCTCGCCGCGAGGCCTGCAGGCGGTGATGCGCGCAGCCTCGCTGGCCCAGCACCGGCGTTGCCTGCTGAAGATCATGTATGCGCCGGCCGAGCCGCAGTGCGCCGTCGATGCGCAGGTGTGGCGCGAGACATCGAGGCGCGTCGCCGCCGACATCCATGCGCGCTTGGGCGTGCTCGTGAAGAACGTGGCCGACACCCGCGGGCATCTGGATGCCGTGGCGGAGGAAGCCCGATGGGTGGACCTGCTGGTGGTCGGACCGGGTTGGGACAGCCCGGATGGATCGCTGCTGGGCGGCCTGCGGGTCGAACGGCTGCAGCGCGTCGTGCCCTGTCCGGTCCTCCTCGCACGCCTCGAAGCGACCTCCGGCTACCGACGGGTGCTGGTGGCGATCGATTCCGCGCCCGATGCCGCCGCGCTCCTGCACCTCGCCCGGTCGATCGGGCACGGCGCTGGCGCCGTGCCCCTGCACGCCACGGCGCCCACGATGATGGCCCCATGGCGCGACCGCATCCGGCGTGCGCGGGTCCGCGCTGCGGGTCGCCCGGCGCCCGCCGGCGCGATGCACGAGCGCGCCGTGGCGGACGGTCTTCCACGCCGTGCCCATGCGCAGCTCACGGTGGTCGGCAGGCGCAGGCGTTCGAGCTCGTTGCGTGACGCCGTCTGCCAGAGCGCGGCACGCCAGGTGCTCCGGCGATCGGGCGGCGACGTGCTGCTGGTGCCGCACGATCTGCGCCTGGAGGCCGGCCTGCCCCCGGCGGACTGAG
>JAVHYA010000135.1 GCA_031119395.1 Pseudomonadota bacterium | reverse complement strand
GGCTTGCCGTACAGGCCGAAGCTGGCCGGGAACGGCGGCTTGAAGCGCGGCTGGCCCTTCTTGCCTTCCAGCGATTCGAGCAGCGCGGTTTCCTCGCCGCAGATGTAGGCGCCGAAGCCGTGGGCCGCATGCAGCTGGAAGCTGTAGGCGCTGCCCAGGATCTTGTCGCCGAGGTAGCCGGCGGCACGCGCCTCTTCCAGCGCCTCCTCGAAACGCTCGTAGGTTTCGAAGATCTCGCCGTGGATGTAGTTGTAGCCGACGCTGATGCCCATCGCGTAGGCGGCGATGGCCATGCCCTCGATGACGATGTGCGGGTTGAAGTGCAGGATGTCGCGGTCCTTGCACGTGCCCGGCTCACCCTCGTCGGAGTTGCAGACGAGGTACTTCTGGCCCGGGAACTGGCGGGGCATGAAGCTCCACTTCAGCCCCGTGGGAAAGCCCGCGCCGCCCCGGCCCCGCAGGCCCGAGCCCTTGACCTCGGCGATCACCTGGTCGGGCGTCAGCCCCTCGGTCAGGATCTTGCGCAGGGCCTGGTATCCGCCGCGAGCCTCGTAGTCCGCCAGGCGCCAGTTGGTGCCGTCCAGCCCCGCGTAGATCTGCGGGTTGATGTGCCGGTCGTGGAAGCAGGTCTGAACGCCCGTGGCGCGGAACTGCGAGAGAACCTGTTCGGGAGTCATCAACGCTCCTCCCCGCTCGTCGCGCCACGCAGGCCGTCGACCAGCTGATCGAGCTTCTCGTTGCTCATGAAGCTGCACATGGTGCGGTCGTTGACCAGCATCACCGGCGAATCGGCGCAGGCGCCCAGGCACTCGCTCTGCTGAAGCGTGAACAGGCCATCCGGCGTGGTCTCGCCCATCTTGATGCCGAGCTTCTTCTCGAGGTGGACCAGCGCGGTCACGCCATCGCGCAGCTGGCACGGCAGGTTCGTGCACACGTTGAGCTTGAACTTGCCCACCGGGTGCTGGTTGTACATGTTGTAGAAGGTCGTGACCTCGCGCACGGCGATGTGCGGCATTCCGAGGTAGTCGGCGATGGCCGCTTCGCTCGCAGCGCTGATGTGGCCGTCGACCTGCTGCACGATGGCCAGGCAGGCCATCACCGCCGACTGGCGGCCTGCGGCGTTGTCCGGGTACTTGGCCACTTCACGCGCGAAGCGGTCGAGCACGTCCTGCGGCAGGAGTGCGGGCGCCGGGGAAGCAGAAGAAGAAAAAGCGTCGCTCATCGGTCGATCTCTCCGAACACGATGTCCAGGGTGCCGATCACGGCCACCGCGTCGGCAATCATGTGGCCGCGCGCCATCTCGTCGAGGGCGGCCAGATGGGCGAAGCCCGGCGCGCGGATCTTGAGGCGATACGGCTTGTTGGCACCATCGCTCACCATGTAGATGCCGAACTCGCCCTTCGGATGCTCGACGGCGGCGTAGGCCTCGCCTTCGGGCACGCGGAAGCCTTCGGTGAAGAGCTTGAAGTGGTGGATCAGCTCTTCCATGTTGGCCTTCATCGACTCCCGGGCGGGCGGCGCCACCTTGTGGTTGTCGGTGATGACCGGGCCGGGGTTGGCCTTCAGCCACTGAACGCACTGGGCGATGATCCGGTTGGACTGGTTCATCTCCTCCATGCGGACGAGGTACCGGTCGTAGCAGTCGCCGGTCTTGCCCACGGGGATGTCGAAATCCATGCGGTCGTACACGTCGTACGGCTGCTTCTTGCGCAGGTCCCACGCGATGCCCGAGCCACGCAGCATCGGACCCGTCAGGCCCAGGTTCAGCGCGCGCTCCGGCGACATCACGCCGATGCCCACGGTGCGCTGCTTCCAGATGCGGTTGTCGGTCAGCAGCGTGTGGTACTCGCCCAGGTAGGTCTGGAAGCGCTTCGTGAAGCCCTCGAGAAAATCGAGCACCGAGCCCTGCCGGTCCTCGTTCATGCGCTCGAGCGCCTTGGCATTCTTGATCTTGCTGACCTTGTACTGCGGCATGCTGTCCGGCAGGTCGCGGTACACGCCGCCCGGCCGGAAGTAGGCCGCGTGCATGCGCGCACCCGACACCGCTTCGTACACGTCGAACAGGTCTTCGCGCTCGCGGAAGGCATAGATCAGGATGGTGGAGCTGCCGCAGTCGTTGCCGTGCGAGCCGAGCCACATGAGGTGGTTCAGCAGGCGCGTGATCTCCGCGAACATGACGCGGATGTACTGGGCGCGGATCGGCACTTCGAGCCCCAGCAGCTTCTCGATCGCCAGGCAGTACGCATGCTCGTTGCACATCATCGACACGTAGTCGAGACGGTCCATGTACGGCAGCGACTGGATGTAGGTCTTGTGCTCGGCCAGCTTCTCGGTGGCGCGGTGCAGCAGGCCGATGTGCGGATCGGCGCGCTGGACGACCTCGCCGTCGAGTTCGAGCACGAGGCGCAGAACACCGTGGGCCGCAGGATGCTGCGGCCCGAAGTTCAGCGTGTAGTTCTTGATTTCAGCCATGTTCGATCACCAGGGCGCGTTGCGCCCTCAGTGCAGGCCTCCGTAGTTGTCTTCGCGGATCACGCGCGGCGTGATCTCGCGGGGTTCGATCGTCACCGGCTGGTACACCACGCGCTGCAGCTGGGCGTCGTAGCGCATTTCCACGTGGCCCGACAGCGGGAAGTCCTTGCGGAAGGGATGGCCGATGAAGCCGTAATCGGTGAGGATGCGGCGCAGGTCGGGGTGGCCGTCGAAGACGATGCCGAAGAGGTCGAAGGCTTCGCGTTCGAACCAGTTGGCCGAGTTCCACAGCGCAGTGACCGACGGCACGACCGGGAAGTCGTCGTCCGGGCAGAAGACCTTCACGCGCACGCGCTGGTTGAGCGAGACCGACAGCAGGTGCGACACGGCGCAGTAGCGCAGCCCTTCCCAGTACTCGTCGCGGTAGGAGGAGTAGTCGACACCGCAGATGTCGATGAGCTGCTCGAACTGGCAGCCCGGCGCATCGCGCAGGATCTGCATGGCATCGAGGTAGTGGGCCGCATCCACCACGGCGGTGACTTCGCCGAGCGAAAGGGAGATGCGCTTGAGCTTGTCGCCCAGCGCGAGCGTGATGGTGTCCTTGAGGACCTGCGGATCGACAGCAAACGACGTCATGGGTGCGTGGCTCCGATCAGGCACGGGCGATGCTGTTGGTGCGACGCACCTTCTGCTGCAGCTGGATGATCCCGTAGATCAGCGCCTCGGCCGTCGGCGGACAACCCGGCACGTACACGTCGACCGGAACGATCCGATCGCAGCCGCGAACGACCGAGTAGCTGTAGTGGTAATAGCCGCCACCGTTGGCGCAAGAGCCCATCGACAGCACCCAGCGCGGCTCGGCCATCTGGTCGTAGACCTTGCGCAGCGCCGGTGCCATCTTGTTGCACAGCGTGCCGGCCACGATCATCAGATCGGACTGGCGCGGGCTGGCGCGGAACACCTCGGCGCCGAAGCGGCCGATGTCGTAGCGCGCCGCGGCCGCATGCATCATCTCGACCGCGCAGCATGCGAGGCCGAACGTCATGGGCCACAGCGAGCCGGTCTTGGCCCAGTTCACCACCGAGTCGTACGACGTCGTGATGAAGCCTTCCTTGAAAACACCTTCAATGGCCATGGCCACACACTCCTGCCGCGTTCAGCTCATTCCCAGTCAAGGGCACCCTTCTTCCACTCGTAGGCGAAGCCCACGACGAGGATCGCGAGGAACACCACTGCGGCCCAGAAGCCGAGCGGGCCCACGTCCTTGAGCGCCACGGCCCAGGGAAAGAGGAACGCGATTTCGAGATCGAAAAGAATGAAGAGGATGGCCACCAGGTAGTAGCGGACATCGAATTGCATGCGGGCGTTTTCGAAAGCTTCGAAGCCGCATTCGTAGGGGGAATTCTTCGCTGCGTCGGGGCGGTTGGGCCCGAGCACGTAACCGAGGACCTGAGGCGCGATGCCTACAGCGATACCGACCAGAATGAAGAGCAGGACGGGAAGGTAGGAATCGAGGTTCATCGGGAGCGTTCTTCTTTCACCGTCTGCGTGCCGCAGAAGGCCTTCGCGAGGAAGTCTTCTGCGGGTGCAATCTGGTGCGGTCGGCGAGACTCGAACTCGCACAGCTTTCGCCACTACCCCCTCAAGATAGCGTGTCTACCAATTTCACCACGACCGCGGTTTGAAGCTGCCCGGATGGCATGAGGAGCCTTGTTGGGAAGGCGATTTGGCTTTCCGGACAGCTTTAGAGTTTACCCTGAAAAACGCTCTTGCATGCTGCGGCGCACTATAGAAAGTGGGCCGCGCGCGCGAATCACTTCGAGGGGATTTGCGCAGGGTTCTGCGCGGGGGTCGACGCCGGCGCTGCAGGCGCGCTCGATGCCGCGCCACCCGAAGGAATCTGCGATGCCGAGTCCGGCGCCGGCGCTGCGGGCGCGGGCGCCGGAGCGCTCACCGGCGCGCGATCCAGCAGGCTGCCGCCGCTGGTCGGGCGCGCATGGCTGAAGTAGGCCAGCAGCAAGGTGCAGGCAAAGAACACCGCGGCCAGCACCGCCGTGGTGCGCGACAGGAAGTTCGCGCTGCCGCTGGCGCCGAAGAGGCTGCCTGCGCTGCCGCTGCCGAAGGCGGCACCCATGTCCGCGCCCTTGCCATGCTGAAGCAGGATGAGCCCGACCATCGCGATCGCCGCGAGCATCTGCACGCCCACCAGAATGTTCAACATCACGTTCATTCGTCAATACTCCTTGTTCGCTCGGGCGAATCGCGCCGCATTCAGCGCGCCGCCGCAATGATCTGCAGAAAGTCGGGGGCCTTCAGCGAGGCGCCACCGATGAGGCCGCCGTCGATGTCGGCCTGGGCCAGCAGCGACGCGGCGTTGGCCGCGTTCATGCTGCCGCCGTAGAGGATGCGGATGCGCCCCGCCAGATCGCCGGCCGCATGATGCAGCTGGGCGCGCAGCACTGCATGCACCGCCTGCGCCTGCTCCGGCGTGGCCGTCTTGCCGGTGCCGATGGCCCAGACCGGTTCGTAGGCGACCACGATCTCGCTGATGCAATGGCCGTTGGTGTGAATCACCGCGGCCAGCTGGCGGCGCACCACCTCTTCCGTATGACCCGCCTCGCGCTCGGCCAGCGTCTCGCCCACGCACACGATGGGCGTGATGCCTGCAGCCAGTGCAGCCGCGGCCTTGGCGGCCACGGTCTCGTCGCTCTCGCCGTGGTACTGGCGGCGCTCCGAGTGGCCGACGATGGCGTAGCGCACGCCGAAGTCCTTGAGCATGGCGGCCGATTGCTCGCCGGTGTAGGCGCCCTGCGCATGGGCCGACACGTCCTGCGCGCCCAAGGCGATCGGCGAGCCGCCCACCAGGGCCTGGACCTGGGCGAGGTACGGCGCAGGCACGCACACGGCCACCTCGCAGGCGGGCGAGCCGATGCCCTCGCGCAGCGCACCCACCAGGACGGCATTGGCCTGGAGGCCGCCGTTCATTTTCCAGTTGCCGGCGATCAGCTTCTTCTTGGGATTCGTCATCTCGGGGTTCACCAGGTCAGCACGATCTTGCCGACGTGCTGGTTGGACTCCATCAGGGTGTGCGCCTTCGCCGCGTCGGCTGCCGCGAAGGTGCTGTGGATCACCGGCTTCACCTGGCCGGCCGACAGCAGCGGCCACACCTGCTCGCGCAGAGCCTGGGCGATCGCGCCCTTGAAGGCGACGGGCCGCGGACGCAGTGTCGAGCCGGTGATGGTCAGGCGGCGGCGCAACACCAGTCCGGCATTGAATTCGCTCTTCACCCCACCCTGCACGGCGATGATGACCAGGCGGCCATCCTCGGCCAGGCAGTCGATCTCGCGAGCGACGTAGTCGCCCGCCACCATGTCCAGAACGACGTCGACGCCCCGGCCGTTCGTCAGGCGCTTGGCTTCAGCAGCAAAGTCGCTGCTGCGGTAGTTGATGGCATGGTCGGCGCCGAGCGCCACGCAGGCCTCGCACTTGGCGTCGCTGCCGGCGGTGGCGATCACGGTCGCGCCCATGGCCTTGGCCAACTGGATCGCCGTGACGCCGATGCCGCTGGTGCCGCCCTGCACCAGCAGGGTTTCGCCGCGCTGCAGCCGTCCACGCTGGAACACGTTGCTCCAGACGGTGAAGAAGGTCTCGGGCAGCGATGCCGCCTCGATGTCGCTCCAGCCCGCGGGCACCGGCAGGCACTGGGCCACCGGCGCCACGCACAGTTGCGCATAGCCGCCACCGGCCACCAGGGCACACACCCGGTCGCCGATCGACAGCCCGGCAGCGGCGAGCGCCTGCACATCGCCGGCCACGATCTCCCCGGCGACTTCGAGGCCAGGCAGGTCCGACGCGCCCGGCGGCACCGGGTAGTTCCCGGTGCGCTGCAGGACGTCGGGCCGGTTCACCCCGCTGGCGCCGACACGGATGAGCGCTTCGCCGGCACCCGCGACGGGATCGGGCCGCTCGGCCAGGCGCAGCACCTCGGGGGCACCGTAGGACGTGATCTCGATGGCTTTCATGGTCTTTTCGTGCTCCAGCGCCCGCAGGACGGGCGCAAGACGCTATAAAAAAGAGAGCAAGCCCCGCGCTGGCGCGGGGCTTCAGGTCAGCCCTGGTGCGGCTCGCCGCGACCAGCGTCCTGCTGCTGCGTGGGGTCGACCGGCGGCTGCTCGCTGCGCTCGTCGCGCGGACGGCGCTC
>JAVHYA010000016.1:64636-81591 GCA_031119395.1 Pseudomonadota bacterium | reverse complement strand
CGCCACCGGCTCGTCGGCGGTGAAGGCCTGCCACAGCACGCCCTTGACGATGTAGTTGTGGATGTCCTTGACGCGCTCGTCGCCCAGCTGCGAATCGCGCAGGCGGCTCACCGCGTCGTATTCGTACAGGCCCTGCTGCGCCTTGGTCGTCGACTTGATGTGCCACTGCAGCAGCGGCAGGCCCAGCGCGGACGAGACTTCCTCGGCCAGCATGGTCTTGCCGGTGCCGGGCTCGCCCTTGACCAGGAGCGGGCGCTTGAGGGTGATGGAGGCGTTCACCGCCAGCATCAGATCCTGCGTGGCGACGTAGTTGTCGGAACCCTTGAATTTCATGTGAGAGGCGCGCGGGGTGGAACAAAAGACACACCCGGAGGCGGCGGAGTCGCCAACGGGATGACGCCATGAAGGGCCGCCCGGAACGCGACCCATATAATCGAACGTTGGTGCGGAGACCCGATCTGCCACGAATTGTGCGCGCAAAATGAACAAGCTGTTGACCACGATGTTTGCCCTCGCTGTCGCTTCCGTGACGGCTTCCGTTCAGGCCCAGAAGGTGACGCCGAACGCCGAGAACGGCGGCAAGAAGGTCGCCATGTGCGTGGGCTGCCACGGCATCGTGGGCTACCAGGCCAGCTTCCCCGAGATCCACAAGGTGCCCAAGATCGCGGGCCAGAGCGCCTCGTACATCACTGCCGCGCTCACGGCGTACAAGGGCGGCGACCGCAAGCACCCCACCATGCGTGCCATCGCCGACACGCTGACCGAGCAGGACATCGCCGACCTCGCCGCCTACTACAGCACCCTGGGCCTGGCCGAAGGCGACGCGCCGCCGGCCGCCGTGGCCAAGCAGCCGAGCGAGAAGGTGCAGGCGCTCATCGCCCGCAACGCCGACAACAACTGCACCAAGTGCCACGGCGCGAACTTCAACACGCCCAACGATGGCACCGTGCCCAAGCTGGCCGGCCAGTACGCCGACTACCTGTTCGTCGCGCTCAAGGCCTACAAGGCAGGCAGCCACCCGATGGTCGGCCGGTCCAACGCCGTCATGAGCACCCAGGTCAAGCCCTTCAGCAACGCCGAGCTGAAGGAACTCGCCAGCTACATCAGCACCCTGCCGGGCGAGCTGAAGACGGTGCCCGAGTCCCGCCTGCACCACGCCAAGTAAGCCGCTCTCGCGCGGCGCCCGTGCGCGCCGCCCGAAGCCACCGATGCCTGCCGGCTCACGCCCGCAGGCATTTTTCTTGGGCGTGCCGGATCAGCCCGCGGCGAACTCTTCGGTGTCGACTTCCTGCGTGGCCTGCGCCGGATAGCGTGGGCCGCTGACGGTGCGCTGGCCGATCAGCTCGCCGGCGCGGGCGATGGTGTCGGCGGACAGCTGCAGGTCGGCCGCGGCCAGGTCCTCGCGCAGGTGGTCCAGGCTCGTGGTGCCGGGGATGGGCACGATGTGCTCGCCCTGCGCCAGCAGCCAGGCCAGCGCCAGCTGCGCGGGCGTGCAGCCGGCCTCCCGGGCCAGCGCCTCGAAGGCGGGCAGCAGGGCCAGGTTGCGCGTGTAGTGCTCGGCGGAGAAGCGCGGCATCGGGCGACGGATGTCCTTGGCATCCAGCCCGCCGACGTCGGTCAGCCGGCCCGTCAGGAAGGCGCGCGCCAGCGGGCTGAAGGCGACGAAGGCGGCGCCGATCTCGCGGCAGGCGGCCAGCACGGCGATCTCGGGGTTGCGCGTCCACAGCGAATACTCGGTCTGCACCGCGGCGACGGGGTGCACCGCATGCGCCTTGCGCAGCGTGGCGGCCGAGACCTCCGACAGGCCGATGGCGCGCACCTTGCCGGCCTCGACCAGGCGCGACAGCTCGCCCACCGAGTCCTCGATCGGCACCTGCTTGTCCCAGCGGTGCAGGTAGTACAGGTCGATCACGTCGGTGCGCAGGCGGCGCAGGCTGTCCTCGCAGTTGCGTCGCAAGGTGGCGGGGCGGCCGTCGATCACGCGGCGCGTCACGCCGTCCTCGCCCTTCACCCCGGCCATGCCGCCCTTGCTGCACAGCGTGATCTTCTGGCGGTGCGGCGCGAGCACGCGGCCCACCAGTTCCTCGTTGGCGCCGAAGCCGTAGAGCGCGGCCGTGTCGAAGAGCGTGACGCCGGCGTCCAGCGCCGCCAGCAGCACGCGCTCGCCCTGCTCGGGCGAGGGCGGCGTGCCGTAGGCGTGGCTCAGGTTCATGCAGCCCAGGCCGATGGTGCTGACCTCGAAGGGGCCGAGACGACGTGTATGCATGGTGTTCCTTTCCAATGAAAAATGCCCGCAGCCCGCATGGGGCGGGCGCGAGCAGCTATCAAAAAAATAGCAACCGGCTTATTGCAGCTGTTGCTCCAGCTGGTGCAGCACCTGGTAGCACGGGAGCACCTGCGCGATGCTGCTGTTGGGCTCGCGGCCTTCCTTGATGGCCGCGAAGAATTCGCGGTCCTGCAGCTCGATGCCGTTCATCGACACGTCGACCTGGCTCACGTCCACCGGCGTCTCGGGGCCCTTGCTGTGCGACTGCACCAGGTCGTCGTAGCGGGCGATGTAGGTCGCGGTGTCGCCGATGTAGCGGAAGAAGGTGCCCAGCGGCCCGTCGTTGTTGAACGAGAGGCTCAGCGTGCAGATGGCGCCGTTGGCCGCCTGCAGCTGGATGCTCATGTCCATGGCGATGCCCAGGTCCTTGTGGATCGGGCCCTGGATGGCGTTGGCCTTCACGATCGGGCTGCCGGCCTGGTAGGCGAACAGGTCCACGGTGTGCGCGGCGTGGTGCCACAGCAGGTGGTCGGTCCAGCTGCGCGGCTGCCCCAGCGCGTTCATGTTGGTGCGGCGGAAGAAGTAGGTCTGCACGTCCATCTGCTGGATGTTGAACTCGCCGGCCGCGATCTTCTTGTGCACGTACTGGTGGCTGGGGTTGAAGCGGCGGGTGTGGCCGACCATGGCGACCTTGCCCGTCTTCTTCTGCAGCGCCAGCACTTCCTCGCCTTCCTTGAGCACGTCGCACAGGGGGATCTCCACCTGCACGTGCTTGCCGGCTTCCAGGCAGGCCTTGGCCTGCGCGGCATGCATCTGCGTGGGGGTGCAGAGGATGACGGCGTCCACTTCCTTCAGCGCCAGGCTGTCCGCCAGGTCGGTCGTCACGTGGGGAATGCCGTACTGCCCGGCGGTTTCCCGGGTCTTGTCCAGGTCACGGCTGACGAGCGAGACGACTTCGACGCCGTCGATGTTCTTGATGCCGTCCAGGTGCTTGATGCCGAAGGCGCCGGCGCCGGCGAGTGCGACTTTGATGGTCATGTGAGGGGTCCTTGGGGTTTCAGCGGGTTTCTTCGAGGATCAGGTGGCCCACGGCCGTGTTGGAGGCCGGCACGTGGAAGAAGCGGTGCGCCACCTTCGGCGGCGGGCCCTCGCCGTTCACGTCCGCCATGGCGCCGCGCGCGATGAGCCACATCACCAGCTCGATGCCTTCGCTGCCGGCCTCGCGCACGTACTCGATGTGCGGCACCTTGGCCAGCTCGGCCGGCTCGGCGATCAGGCGGTCGAGGAACCTGTTGTCCCACTCCGCGTTGATCAGGCCGGCGCGCGCACCCTGCAGCTGGTGGCTCATGCCGCCGGTGCCCCAGATGTGCACGTTGAGGTCTTCGTCGAAGCTCTCGACCGCCTTGCGGATCGCGCGGCCGAGGTTGAAGCAGCGCTGGCCGCTGGGCACCGGGTACTGCACCACGTTGACGGCGAAGGGGATCACCGGGCAGGGCCAGGCGCCGCTCTTCGGGTCCTGCTCGCCGCACATCAGCGACAGCGGCACGGTGAGGCCGTGGTCCACGTCCATCCTGTTCACGAGGGTGAGGTCGAAGTCCTGCTGGATCACGCTCTGCGCGATGTGGCTGGCCAGCTCGGGATGCCCCACCACCTTGGGCACCGGGCGCGGACCCCAGCCTTCGTCGGCCGGCTGGTATTCGGCCGCCGTGCCGATGGCGAAGGTGGGGATCATGTCCAGGCTGAAGGCCGTGGCATGGTCGTTGAAGACCAGGAAGACGACGTCGGGCTTGTTGTCCTTCATCCATTGCTTGGAGAAGTCGTAGCCGGCGAAGAGGGGCTTCCAGTAGTCCTCCTTGGTCTTGCCCAGGTCCAGCGCGGCGCCGATGGCCGGCACGTGGGAGGTGTAGACGGATGCGGTGATGCGGGCCATTCAAGCCTCCTGAGGGATGCGGTGGCACATGGTCATGCCGCCTTGGTGGGATGGTGGGCGCCCTGCGGCTGGTTCTGCGCCTGCGCGTCGCCGTCCTCGCCGACGTAGCGGTTGCCGTCCACGCGGCGGCCGCCCTTGATCATCATGTTGCGGTATTCCTCCTCGGTCATGCCGGTCATCGAGCCCGCCATCTGCTGGAAGCTCTTGCCGTCGGTGGCACCGATCTTGGCCAGGAAGTAGATGTTGCCGCCGGTGCGCATGCACCAGTTGAGGTCGCGCGCGAGCACGGCCTGCTTCTGCTCCTCGGTCATCGGCCACTCGTCGAGGTAGGCGCGTTCGTCGGCCTTGAAGCGCTCGCGGTTCTCGGCCTTCATCAGGCTCATGCAGAACTGGTTGAGCCAGTAGCCTTTGCGGCTCTGCTCGGCGTCGAAGATGATCGTGCCGGGCACGTCCAGGTAGGGTTTGTCGAGGGCCATCGTCGGACTCCTTATTCGGCTTCTTCGGGCCAGTAGAGCTTCATGGGGTTGTCGACCAGCAGCTTGCGCTGCAGTTCCGGCGTGGTCGCGATGTGCGGAATGAAGTCCACCAGCAGCCCGTCGTCGGGCATGTGGTCCTTGAGGTTCGGGTGCGGCCAGTCGGTGCCCCACAGCACGCGGTCCGGGAACTGCTCGACGATGCGCCGGGCGAAGGGCACCACGTCGCGGTACGCGTTCTGCTCGCCGTCCAGCGCCTTGGGGCCGGCGACCGACAGGCGCTCGGGGCAGCTCACCTTGCTCCACACGTTGTCGTGCTCGCGCATGAACTTCTCGAAGAGCGCGAACTCCGGGCCGTCCACCGGCTTGGTGACGTCGGGGCGGCCCATGTGGTCCACCACCACCGTGGTCGGCAGCGCGGTGAAGAAGTCCCACAGCTCGGGCAGGTCCACCGCCTCGAAGTAGATGACCACGTGCCAGCCCAGCTTGGCGATGCGGCCGGCGATCTCCATCAGCTCGTCCTTGGGCGTGAAGTCCACCAGCCGCTTGACGAAGTTGAAGCGCACGCCGCGCACGCCGGCGTCGTGCAACTGCTGCAGCTCCTCGTCGCTGATGCTGCGCTTGACCGTCGCCACGCCGCGTGCCTTGCCGTTCGAGGACTGCAGCGCATCGACCAGCGCGCGGTTGTCCGCGCCGTGGCAGGTGGCCTGCACGATCACGTTGCGCGCGAAGCCCAGGTGGTCGCGCAGCGCGAAGAGCTGCGCCTTGCTGGCGTCGCAGGGCGTGTACTTGCGTTCGGGCGCGTAGGGGAACTCCGCCCCGGGGCCGAACACGTGGCAGTGCGCATCGACGCTGCCGGCCGGCACCTGGAACCTGGGCTTGCTGGGACCGGTGTACCAGTCCAGCCAGCCGGCGGTCTTCTCGAAGGGGCCGGAGGTGGGTTTGCTCATGGTGCTTCTCTCTTCGTGGACAGAGGGTTCAATCGGGTTGGATGTTGGCTTCGCGCACCAGCTTGGCGTAGCGCACGCGCTCCTCGTGCAGCAGCCGGACCAGCATGTCGCGGCTTCCCGGCATGGCCTCGCCGCCCACGGCGGACATGCGCTCGCGCACTTCGGGCAGTTTCAGGGCCTTCTGGATGTCGGCGTGCAGCCGCTCGACGATGGGCGCGGGCGTCTTCGCGGGCGCCATCACCGCGTACCAGACCGAGGACTCGAAGCCCTTGAAGCCGGACTCGGCGATGGTCGGCGCGTCGGGAAAGATCGGCGAGCGCTCGGGGCTGAGCACGGCCAGCACCTTCAGCCGGCCGCTGCCGACGAGGGGCTTGACCTCCAGCGCGTTCATCGCGATCAGCGGCACCTGGCCGCTGGCCACGTCGGTGACGGCCTGCGCGCCCCCCTTGTAGGGCACGTGCATGAGCTCGATGCCGGCCGCGTGCGTGAACAGCTCGGCCGCCATGTGCGGCGTGGACCCGTTGCCGGGCGAGGCAAAGGAAATGGCGCCCGGCCTGGCCTTCGCGGCGGCGATCAGCTCGGCGATGTTGCGGTACGGCACATTCGCGTTCGCGGCGATCACCACCGGCACGCGGCCGACCAGCGACACCGCCACCAGATCCGTCTCGGCATCGAAGGGCTGCGGCTTGTACAGCGCCATGTTGGCGGCCAGGGCGTTGGCGGCCATCAGCAGCGTGTGGCCGTCAGGCTTGGCGCCGATGACGTACTTGACCGCGATGTTGGTCCCCGCACCGGGCCGGTTGTCGATGATGATCGGCTGCCCCAGGCTCGCGCCCAGCGCCTGGCCGAGCGTGCGCGCGACCGCATCCACCGCGCCGCCGGCGGAGTAGCCGACCACCAGGTTGATCGGCCGGTCCGGGTAGCCGGCCTGTGCCCAGGCCCCCGCGCAACCCAGTGCGGTGGCGCCGGCCGCGCCGGCCAGCAGGTTGCGGCGAAGGGGAGAGAAAGCGCGCATGGCGGCTCCTTGGTGGCGCTGGACGATCAGTCGATGTACTTGAGGCCGGCCTTCTCGAGCGGCTCGCGCATCTTGTAGTAGTCCAGGCCCAGCGTGCCGGCCGCGAAGATGTCGCGCTTGCCGCCTTCGTTGGCCTCGCGCTTGCGGGCGGCTTCCAGCGTCTTCGCGGCGATGGCACGCGGCACGCAGACCACGCCGTCGTCGTCGGCCACGACCACGTCGCCCGGCGTCACGTAGGCGCCCGCGCAGACGATCGGGATGTTCACCGAGCCCGGCGTCGCCTTGATCGTGCCCTTGGACGACACGTAGCGGCTCCACACCGGGAACTTCATCTCGCGCAGCACCTTGGTGTCGCGCACGCCGGCCTCGATGATCAGCGCGCGTGCGCCGCGGGCCTGGAAGCTGGTGGCCAGCAGATCGCCGAAGTACCCGTCGCTGCACTCGGCGGTGACGGTGGCGACCACGACGTCGCCGGGGCGGATCTGCTCGGCCGCCACGTGCATCATCCAGTTGTCGCCGGGCTGCAGCAGCACGGTGACCGCCGTGCCGGACACGGCCACGTCCTGCTGGATGGGGCGCATGTAGGGCTTCATGAGGCCCACGCGGCCCATGGCCTCGTGGACGGTGGCCGAGCCGAAGGCGGCCAGCGCGTCGGCCGTTTCGCGGTCGGTGCGCTCGATGTTGCGATAGACGACGCCGAGTTCATACATGGGATGTGCTCCTGGAATGGGTTACCGGCCCTTGGCCTTGAGTGCGGCATCCAGCCGCGGGAACACGCGCCGCGCGTTGCCCTCGAAGACCTGGTAGCGCTCGTCGTCCGTCAGGTTGGCGGTCGCATTGACGTAGCGCTTGGTGTCGTCGTAGTAGTGGCCGGTCTGCGGGTCGACGCCGCGCACGGCACCGATCATCTCGCTGGCGAACAGAATGTTCTTGACCGGGATCACCTTGGTCAGCAGGTCGATGCCCGGCTGGTGGTAGACGCAGGTGTCGAAGAAGATGTTGTTGAGGATGTGCTCGTCCAGCAGCGGCTTCTTCATCTCCTGCGCCAGGCCGCGGAAGCGCCCCCAGTGGTAGGGCACCGCGCCGCCGCCGTGTGGAATCACGAACTTCAGCGTCGGGAAGTCCTTGAACAGGTCGCCCTGGATGCACTGCATCACGGCCGTGGTGTCGGCGTTCAGGTAGTGCGCGCCGGTGGTGTGGAAGCAGGCGTTGCAGCTCGTGCTCACGTGGATCATCGCCGGGATGTCGTACTCCACCATCTTCTCGTAGATGGGGTACCAGTGGCGGTCGGTCAGGGGCGGGCTGGTCCAGTGGCCGCCGCTCGGGTCGGGGTTCAGGTTGATGCCCACGTTGCCGTACTGCTCCACGCACTTCACCAGCTCGGGGATGCAGGTCTTCGGGTCGACGCCGGGCGACTGCGGCAGCATCGCGGCGGGAATGAAGTGGTCGGGGAAGAGCTGCGAGACGCGGTAGCACAGCTCGTTGCAGATCGCGGCCCAGGTGCTCGACACCTCGAAGTCGCCGATGTGGTGCGCCATGAAGCTGGCGCGCGGGCTGAAGATGGTCAGGTCGGAGCCGCGCTCCTTCATCAGGCGCAGCTGGTTCTGCTCGATCGATTCGCGCAGTTCGTCGTCGCTGATCTTCAGGTCGGCCGGATTCGGCTTGGCCGACGGGTCCTTGATGCCCGCGATCTGGGCGTTGCGCCAGTTCTCCAGCGCCTTGGGCGCGGTGGTGTAGTGGCCGTGGCAGTCGATGATCATCGCTTGGTTCTCCAGAGTGCGTGCGGGTTCGGTGAAGGGGAAGGCCGCGTCAGGCCGGCTCCATGCCCTGACGGCGCTTGGCGTCGGCGGCCTCGGGCGAGGCCATGAAGGCCAGCAGCTGCCGCGCGGCCTCGGCATGCGGCGAGCCGGCGACCACGGCCGCGGAAAAGACGGTGTCGATGGCGATCGCCGCCGGCAGCGGGCCGACGATGTCGATGCCCTCGACATGGATCAGTTCGCTCAGCTGCTGGAAACCCAGCGCCACCTGGCCCTGCGCCACCAGCGAGCCCACGGGCACGCCGGGCGGCGCCTGCACCGTGCGCGCCTTCACCTCTTCGGCGATGCCCCAGCGCTCGAACAGCTTCTGCAGGGCCACGCCGCTCGGGCCGGTCGAGTAGCCGACGGTCGGTGCCGCCAGCACCGCCGCGCGCACCGCGTCTTCGCTCGTGATGTCGGGGTGCGCGGTGCCGGCGCGCACGGCCACCGCGGTGCTGGACAGCATCAGGTCGACCTTGCTGCCCGCCGCCGCGCGGCCGGACGCGAGGAGCTTGTCGATGGCATCCGAGGCGAGGAAGACGAGGTCGAAGGCCTCTTCGCCGGCCTGCACGCGCTTGGCGGCGTCGACGCCGCCGACGGATTCGATCGCGACCGGGGCGCCGCCGCGCGCCTTCCAGGCGGCCGAAAGCTCGGCCAGCACCTGGCGCGTGGCCATGGACGAGATGCCTTGGAGGGAAGCAGTCATGCGCGATGTCTCCGATGCCGCCGCGGACGTCTGCGGCGGGAGTGGTGTTCTTGCCGCGGATTCTCGGAAGCGGGGCGGGTCGGGCCAAGGGAGGCCGGCCGCTATCAGATAGATCAATCCGGCATATCCGGTGGTATGGTTATTCTTTCTGCGATACCTCCTGTCACCTTCTCGTGGACCTCAAGCAACTCGAATACTTCGTCCGCGTGGCCGAGTTGGGCAGCTTCACCCGCGCCTCGCAGGCGCTGGATGTCGCGCAGCCCGCGCTGTCGCGCCAGGTCCGGCTGCTGGAGGTGGAACTGCGGCAGAACCTGCTGGTACGCAACGGCCGTGGCGTCACGCTCACCGACGCCGGGGCGCTGCTGCTGGAGCACGGGCGCGGCATCCTGCACCAGGTGGCACGGGCGCAGGAGGAACTCGCCGGCGCGCGCGGCGGGCTGGCCGGGCGGGTGGCGCTGGGGCTGCCGCCCAGCGTGGCGCGGGCCTACGCCGTGCCGCTCACCCGGGCCTTCCGGCAGCGGCTGCCGCAGGCCAGGCTGTCCATCACCGAGGGCCTGACCATCGCGATGCAGGACGCGCTGATGGCGGGCCGGCTCGACATCGCCGTGCTCTACAACGCACGGCCGGCGGCCGGCCTGGAGATCCAGCCGCTGATGGACGAGGAACTGGTGCTCGTGCAGCCGCGCCCGCGCGGCCTGGCCGAGGACCCGCCGCCGCCGCCGCTGCCGCTCGCCGCGCTGGCCGGGCTGCCGCTGGTCATCCCCAGCCGGCCCAACGCGATCCGCATGCAGGTCGAGTCCGAACTCGCTGCCCTGGGACTGCACCCGCAGGTGGCGCTGGAGATCGACGGCGTGCCCGCCATCCTCGAGCTGGTGGCCGACGGCCTGGGGGTCGCCGTGCTCACGCCCCACGCGGTGGCCAGTTCGGTGCGGCCCTCGGCCTACACGGTGCGCCGCATCGGGGCCGAGGGCGGGCCCTCGCTGCACGTGCAGGCGTGGCTGGCGACCAGCGCGCAGCGCCCCGCCACGCGCACGCAGCAGGCGGCGCTGGCACTGCTGCGCGAGGTGGTCGGCGCGGACCCGGCGATGTCGTCACGAACGTGACGACTTTGCCGCCCGCGCCCGGCTGGCGGGCGCTGCGGGCCGATTGCGCCTTGCGCTTCGAGGCGGCGCGGACGATCGCCGTGGGGCGTCAGAGCTTCGGCAGCTTCGCCTTCGCGATCACGTCGCTCCAGCGCCGGATGTCGGCCGCCAGGAAGTCGCGCAACGCGGCCGGGCTGCTGCCCTGGGCGCGCATGTTCAGCGCCTGGAGCTGCTTCTTCACGTCGTCCTGCGAGACCGCGGCCTGCACGGCGCGCGAC
The DNA here is from genome assembly GCA_031119395.1 of Pseudomonadota bacterium. Taxonomy (GTDB): domain Bacteria; phylum Pseudomonadota; class Gammaproteobacteria; order Burkholderiales; family Burkholderiaceae_C; genus Xenophilus. Next base: position 71,095 of record JAVHYA010000016.1, on the reverse strand, counting down.
AGCCGGTCGACGACGGCCGCGGGCGTCTTCGCCGGCACGGCCAGCCCGTTCCAGGAACTGACGTCGAAGCCGGCCAGCGCGCCGCCGCTCTCGCGCACCGCCGGCACCTCGGGCAGTTCGGGCGCGCGTTCGCGGCCCAGCACGGCCAGCGCGCGCAGCGCCTTGCCCTGCAGGTGCGGCATCAGCGGCCCGAGGATGTCGACCAGCACGTCGATCTCGCCGCCGCGCACCGCCGTCACGACCGGCGGCGTGCCGTTGAAGGGCACCACCTGCGCGTCGATGCCGGCCGAGAGCTTGAGCAGCTCGGCCGCCAGGTTCTGCGTGGTGCCGATCTGCGGCGTGCCGATGTTGAGCTTGCCGGGGTTCGCGCGCGCGTGGGCGAGCAGGTCGGCCAGCGTCCTGAAGCGGCTGTTGTCCGCCACCGCGATGGCCAGGTCGAAGCGCGCCATCTGCGAGACCGGGGCGAAATCGGCCAGCGTGTCGAAGGGCAGCTTCCTGAACAGCGCCGCGCTGACGGCGGTGCCGCTGGAGATCAACAGCAGCGTGTGGCCGTCGGGCTCGGCACGCGCCACCACCTCGCCGGCCACCACCCCGCCGGCGCTGGGCCGGTTGTCGACCACCACCGGCTGGCCCAGCGCAGCGGCCAGCTTCTGGCCCACCGCGCGCGCCGTCAGGTCGGCGGCGCCGCCGGCCGCGTTGGGCACGACCAGGCGCAGCGGGCGCGACGGGAAGGCGGGCTGCGCCGGCGCGGTGCCGGCGGCGCCCAGCAGGGCCAGCGCGCCGGCACCCTGCAGCAGAACTCGACGGTCGAGGGACATGGGACGGTCTCCGGAATCTTTTCGAATGGAATCGGCCTGCAGCGCCCGTCCTGCGGGCGCGAGCCGCTATGAAATTGGTAGCAACGGCTCAGTCGCGCGTGGCGCGGCGCTGCACGCAGTCCACATAGGCGTTGCCGTCCGGCGGACGGCCGGCGCGCTGGCTCTCCCACATCATGCGGCCCAGGCATTCCATGGCCTCGTGGTGCGCCTCGAGCAGCGAGCCGCGGCGGGCGGTGAGCAGTTCCACCGCCTGGCGGATGCCGCGCGGCTGGTCGATCGAGCACTGCTCGCTGATCGACAGGTGCATCGACAGGTGCAGGAAGGGGTTCTCGCGGCCGTCCTGGCCGTCGTAGACGCGCGCCACCGCCGCCTCGGCATCCGCCAGGTCGGCGTGGTATTCGGGATGCTGGTCGATCCATCCGCTGGCGATGGTCTCCAGCGCCTCCATCGGCTGGCCGCTGCGGCCCTTGGCGTAGACGTTGCAGAAGAAGCGCCGCACTTCCTCTTGTGAAGGATTGAACATGGTGCGGCGAGGGTAGCACCGGGTCCTGGCCCGATGGCTGGCGGGGTTGGCCGACAGCGGACAGTCACGCGGCTGGGGCAAGATGTCGGATGGCGCCCGCCTCGGGCCCTCGCATCCCCATCCCTTTTCATGACCGTTCCCGACACAGCGCGCCCCTGGACCACCGAACTCGGCTCGCGCATGCGCGAGCACTTCTTCCTCAAGGCCGTGGGCACCACCGTCTGGGTGTGGGTCTTCTTCATCGGCTACTTCCACATGCTGCGCCATCCGGCCTATCCGGTGACGGTGATGCCGTTGACCTGGCTGGACCACCAGGTCGCGTTCGAGCCCGCGGCGCTGGTGCCGTACCTGTCGCTGTGGTTGTACGTGGGCATCGCGCCGGGGCTGCAGCGCGGCTTCCGGCCGCTGCTCGTCTACGGACTGTGGGCGGCGGCGCTGTGCGCCGTGGGCCTGGGCATCTTCCACTTCTGGCCGACCCAGATCCCGCCCATGCCGGTGGACCCCACGGCCCCGGGCTTCGCGCTGCTGCAGGGCATCGACGCCGCCGGCAATGCCTGCCCGTCGATGCACGTGGCCATCTCGGCCTTCACCGTGCTGTGGGTGGAGCACCTGCTGCGGCGCGCCGGGGCGCCGGCGTGGCTGCGGCTCGCCAACGTCGCGTGGTTCCTGGCGATCGCCTGGTCGACCCTGGCCGTCAAGCAGCACGTGGCGCTCGACGTGCTGGCCGGCGCAGCGCTCGGTGGCGTGTTCGCGGCGGCCTCGCTGCGCTGGCGGCCGGCCGAACGGCCAGGGCCTGTTGCGGCACCTCGAACGGCTATCATGAGCCGACAGTGACCTGCGGGCGTACGCGCTTGTTGCCGGCAGGTCGGACACATCACAGACGACTGGGCCCGGCCGGCGACCCCTGCGGCGCCGGGCCGCGACGAGGACGGACCCCGCACACATGAGTTCGCTGAAGGAATTGCAGGACCTGATCCAGGAGAAGTACGGCATCGACCCGGCCACGCTGGACCCGAACGAGTCCATGCGCGACAAGGGTTTCGATTCGCTGGCCATCGTCGAATTCCTGTTCGAGATCGAGGACCGCTTCAAGATCTCGATGCCCGACCCCGATCCGAGCATCGAGACGCTCGCCGGCCTGGCCGCCGTCGTCGACCGCGTGCGCGCCGAGGCCGCCGCGTCGGCCGAGCAGCAGCAACAGCCCGCCGCCTGATGGCCGACGCGCGGGTTGCCGTCACCGGCCTGGGCGTCGTCTCGCCCCACGGCGAGGACCCGCAGGCCATGTTCGCGGCGCTGATGCGCGGCGAATCCGCGCTCCGGCCCATCTTTCCCGAACTGGCCAAGCCGGCCGCGGCGGCCACGATCGACTTCGACGAGAGCCGCTGGTTCACCAAGCTGCAGCTCGCGGGCGTCGACCGCGTGAGCCAGATGGCCGTGGCCGCAGCCGACTTCGCCGTCAAGGATGCGGGCGCCCTCGATGTCGACGCCGAGCGGCTCGGCGTCTTCGGCGGCTGCGGCATGGGCGGCGCCACGGCCCTGGAGGCCGCCTACCGCGGTGGCATGGCCACGGCGGGTGGGCGCGTGCCGCCGCTCACCATCCCGGCCTTCATGCCCAACGCGCCGGCCTCGCAGGTCGCCATGCGCCAGCGGGCACAGGGCCCGGTCTTCACCTACTCCGTGGCCTGTTCCTCGTCGGCCGTGGCCATCGCCGAAGCCGCCAAGGCCGTGGCGCGCGGCGAGGTCGACGTGGCCCTTGCCGGCGGCGCCGAATCGCTGATCGTGCCCGGCGTGGTGATGGCCTGGCAGGCCATGCAGACCCTGGCGGCCTTCCCGGCCGGCGACGCGCAGGCCGCGGCCACGGCGGTGAAGCCCTTCGCCGCCGACCGCAGCGGCTTCGCGCTGGGCGAGGGCGCCGCCTTCCTCGTGCTCGAGTCCGAGGCACGCGCGCGAGCGCGGCAGGCCAGGCCCTACGCGCTGCTCTCCGGCTGGGGCCACAGCTGCGACGCCACGCACCTCACCAAGCCCGATGCACCGGGCCAGGCGCGGGCGTTGCGCGCGGCGCTGTCGATGGCCGGCCTGCGGCCCCAGGACATCGGCTACTGCAACGCGCACGGCACGGCGACCAAGATCGGCGACCCGATCGAGCGCGACGCGCTGGCGCTGGTGTGGGCCGATGCGCTCGAGGGGCTCAGGGTCAGCTCGACCAAGGCGCTGCACGGCCACCTGCTGGGCGCGGCCGGCGCGCTGGAGGCCGTGATCACCATCCTGGCGCTGCAGCAGCGGCAGTTGCCGCCCAACGCGCACTGCACCGCGGTCGACCCGGCCTGCCAGCTGAACCTCGTGGGCGCGCAGGGCGAGTCGGCCCCTGCACTCGCGGCCGCAGTGAGCAGCTCCTTCGCCTTCGGCGGCAGCAACGCGGTGCTGCTGTTCGAGCAGGCCTGACCGCCATGCGCAGGCTTTGCTGCGCCGCGCTGGCGCTCCTGCCGTTCATCGCCATGGCGCAGCCTGCGTCGCCGACGCGCCCGAGCTGGGGCGCCATCGCCTCCAGTTACCCGGCCTACGGCTACGCCTTCGAGCATTCCACGCGCGAGGCGGCCGAGCACGAGGCGCTCAACCAGTGCCGGCGCAACGCACGCAAGCCCGCGGGCTGCGAGGTGCGCACCACCTTCGACCGCGCCTGCGGGGCGTACGCGCAGGGCAATTTCGGCGAATGGGGCGCCGCCGTGGCGCCGGGCGCGGCCGAGGCCGCGCAGGCCGCCGCGAAGCAGTGCGACAACCACCTGCCCACCGAGCCGTGCAGGGTGGTGGTGCGCGCCTGCTCGCCGCGCTGATCAGAGCATCGCCGAGATGCGCTGCGCTGCGGCCTGCAGCGGCGGCAGCATCGTCTCCTGCATCACCCTGGCGCTGGTGCGGTTGGCCTGGCCGCTGATGTTGAGTGCCGCGACCACCCGCCCCGCGCGGTCGACGATCGGCGCGGCGATGGAGATCATGCCTTCCTCCAATTCCTGGTTGGTCAGCGTCCAGCCCTGGCGGCGCGCCTGGGCGATGCGCGCCTCGATCGCGGCCGGGTCGGTCAGCGTGTGGCGGGTGAAGGCCTGGATCTGCGACGCCGCGAGGCGCTCGCGCGCCTGCTGCGGCGGCAGGCCGCCCAGCAGCAGCCGGCCCATCGAGGTGCACCAGGCCGGCAGGCGCGAACCCACGCCCAGCGTGACGCGCATGATCTTCTGCACCGGCACCCGCATCACGTAGACCACGTCCGTGCCGTCGAGCACGGCGATGGAGCACGACTCCTGCACCTGCCGCGCGAGCGCCTCGAGCTCCGGTTCGGCGAGGCTCCAGATCGGCATCGACGAGAGGTACGCGAAGCCCAGGTCGAGGATGCGCGGCGTGAGGGCGAAGAGCCGGCCGTCGCTTTCCACATAGCCCAGCGTCTGCAGCGTGAGCAGGATGCGGCGGGCGCCCGCACGCGTGAGGCCGGTCGCCGCGGCCACGTCGCTCAGCGTCTGCCTCGGTGCCTGCGCACTGAACGACCGGATCACCTGCAGGCCGCGTGCGAAGGACTGCACGTAGCTGTCCCCGGGGATGGGGCGCTCGGGCGGTGGGGCGCTGTCGCGCGGCGTCTTGCTGCGGGTTGCCATGGGGTAGGTCCTGGGTCTAGAATTCATTATACGAACACATGTTCGATATACGAACATTTGGGCGGACTCGGCGCTCAAGGCGCGGCGCCTGCGCACGCTGCATCACGCATCGCCTCAGTCCGCCTGCCCTGCGATTCCCTTGCCTGGAGGCCGCTTCCCATGATCGACAAGATTGCGCGCTCGGTGGCCGACGCGCTGGCCGGCACGCCCGACGGCGCCACCGTGCTCATCGGCGGCTTCGGCACGGCGGGCATCCCCAACGAACTGATCGACGGCCTGATCGAGCAGGGCGCGAAGGACCTCACGGTCGTCAACAACAACGCCGGCAACGGCGATGCCGGCCTGGCGGCGCTGCTCAAGGCGGGGCGCGTGCGCAAGATCATCTGCAGCTTCCCGCGCCAGGCCGACAGCCACGTGTTCGACGGCCTGTACCGCAGCGGCAAGCTCGAACTCGAACTCGTGCCGCAGGGCAACCTGGCCGAACGCATCCGCGCCGCCGGCGCCGGCATCGGCGCCTTCTTCTGCCCCACGGGCTATGGCACCGAACTCGCGGGCGATCGCGAGACGCGCGTGATCGACGGCAGGCACTACGTGCTCGAGTACCCCATCCACGGCGACCTGGCACTCGTCAAGGCCGAGCGCGGCGACCGCTGGGGCAACCTGGTCTACCGCAAGGCCGCGCGCAACTTCGGCCCGGTGATGGCGATGGCGGCGAGCAAGACCGTGGCCACGGTGCACGAGATCGCCGAACTCGGCAGCCTGGACCCCGAGGCCATCGTCACGCCCGGCATCTTCGTGAGCCGCATCGTGAAGATCGAGCGCGTCGCCACGCAGGCGGGCGGTTTCAAGAAGGCAGCATGACCATGGGCTACCAACGCCGCACCAAGGACCAGCTCGCCGCCCGCGTGGCGCAGGACATCTTCGACGGCGCCGTCGTCAACCTCGGCATCGGCCAGCCCACGCTGGTGGCCAACCACCTGCCGGCGGGCCGCGAGGTGATCCTGCACAGCGAGAACGGCATCCTCGGCATGGGCCCGGCGCCGGCCGAGGGCGCCGAGGACTACGACCTCATCAACGCCGGCAAGCAGCCCGTGACGCTGCTGCCCGGCGGCGCGTACTTCCACCATGCCGACAGCTTCGCGATGATGCGCGGCGGCCACCTCGACATCTGCGTGCTGGGCGCCTTCCAGGTCTCCGCCACCGGCGACCTGGCCAACTGGAGCACCGGCGAGGCCGGCGCCATCCCGGCCGTCGGCGGCGCGATGGATCTGGCGATCGGCGCCAAGCAGACCTGGGTCATGATGGACCTGCTCACCAAGACCGGCCAGAGCAAGGTCGTCGAGCGCTGCAGCTATCCGCTCACCGGCATCGGCTGCGTCAAGCGCGTCTATTCCGACCTGGCGACACTCGAATGCACGCCGCAGGGCCTGAAGCTCATCGACAAGGTCGACGGGCTGGACCATGCCGAGCTGGAAAGGCT
>JAVHYA010000016.1:6565-64536 GCA_031119395.1 Pseudomonadota bacterium | reverse complement strand
GCCTGAAGCTCATCGACAAGGTCGACGGGCTGGACCATGCCGAGCTGGAAAGGCTTGTCGGCCTGCCGATCGCTGCATGAGAGCGGACATCCGTACGCGAAGGTTTCGCGAAGGACGCGAAACAAGCATCCAAAATATTTCTTCTGACTCTTTCGCGACCTTCGCGTAGTTTTCGCGTCCTTCGCGTACGGAAGTCCGTATTCAAATCCCTCACCCGAGACAACTGACATGACCACCCAAGCCTTCATCTGCGACGCCATCCGCACCCCCTTCGGCCGCTATGGCGGCGCCCTGAGCAGCGTGCGCACCGACGACCTCGGCGCGATCCCGATCCGGGCGCTGATGGAGCGCAACAAGGGGGTCGACTGGCAGGCGGTGACCGACGTGATCTACGGCTGCGCCAACCAGGCCGGCGAGGACAACCGCAACGTGGCGCGCATGGCCGCGCTGCTGGCCGGCCTGCCGATCGAGGTGCCGGGCGCCACGGTCAACCGGCTGTGCGGTTCGGGGCTCGATGCCGTGGGCACGGCTGCACGCGCGATCAAGGCCGGCGAGGCCCAGCTCATGATCGCCGGCGGCGTGGAGAGCATGAGCCGCGCGCCCTTCGTCATGCCCAAGGCCGAGTCGGCCTTCAGCCGCGCCAACGCGGTCTACGACACCACCATCGGCTGGCGCTTCGTCAACAAGCTCATGAAGGCGCAGTACGGCGTCGACTCCATGCCCGAGACGGCCGAGAACGTGGCCACCGACTACAAGATCGAGCGCGAGGCGCAGGACCGCATGGCCCTGGCCAGCCAGCAGCGCGCCGTCGCGGCACAGAAGCGCGGCTTCTTCGATGCGGAGATCGTGCCCGTGACCATCGCGCAGAAGAAGGGCGATCCGCTGATCGTCGCCAAGGACGAGCATCCGCGCGACACCAGCCTCGAGTCGCTGGCCAAACTCAAGGGCGTGGTGCGTCCCGACGGCACCGTGACGGCCGGCAACGCCAGCGGCGTGAACGACGGCGCCTGCGCGCTGCTGATCGCCGGCGAGGCCGCGGCTGCGAAGCACGGCCTCACGCCGCGCGCCCGCATCGTTGGCATGGCCACCGCCGGCGTGGCGCCGCGCGTGATGGGCATCGGCCCGGCGCCGGCCACCGAGAAGGTGCTGGCGCTCACCGGGCTGCGGCTCGACCAGATCGACGTCATCGAGTTGAACGAAGCCTTCGCCGCGCAGGGCCTGGCCGTGCTGCGCATGCTGGGCCTGAAGGACGACGACGCCCGCGTCAACATCAACGGCGGCGCCATCGCGCTGGGCCACCCGCTGGGCGCCAGCGGTGCGCGCCTGGCCACCACGGCGGTGAACCAGCTGCACAGCGGCGGCGGCCGCTATGCGCTGTGCACCATGTGCATCGGCGTGGGGCAGGGCATCGCCGTCATCCTCGAGAAGGTCTGATCCACCGCCTCCCCAGATCGTCACGTTCGTGACGAATTCGGCCGCAACGCCCGCTGCACGGGCGCTGGCGGCCGATTGCACTTTCAGGGCTGCGCCCGCTCAGCCTTCGTCTGCGGGCTCGCCACCGCCCTGCAGCGCATCCACCTTCTGCATGTTCTCGAGCAGCCTGAGCAGGTAGTGCAGGCTGTGGGTGGTGTCGTTGATCGAGAAGCCCTCCAGCACCTGCGCGTAGTAGCCGTGGATCTTGGGCAGCGCCTCGGCCTGCCACAGGGTCCGGCCTTCGGGCGTCATCGACACGATGCGCGCACGCCGGTCGTGCGCGTCCTGCGCCATGCGCACGCGGCCGTCGCGTTCCATGCGGCCGATCAGGCCCGAGAGGTTCTGGCGGCTGACCTTCAGGTAGCGCGCCAGTTCGCCCACGCTCATCCCGTCCCCCGCCTCTTCCCGCGAGAGTGCCCCCAGCACCGCCCACTGCTGCGTGGTGAGGCCTTCCGCCTCCACGGCGCGCGTGCCTGTTTTATGCAACATATTTGCGCATTGGTACAGGCGAAAGAAAAGGCGATTGGCCAGGGCCATGCGCGCCTTCTCGTCATTTTCACTAGGGTTAACCATGGACAAGGCCTAGATGATTTGCAGGGATGAACATCTTGCGGGAAGAAAAACAAGACAATATATTGTCATAAATGAGGGCGAGGCGATGGAGCCGGTGCCCTGACGATAGCAAGCACCCCAAGGACCATTCGATGCAACGTTTCCAGGACAAGACCGTGATCGTCACCGGCGGAGGCGGCGGCATCGGCGGCGCCGCCTGCCGCCGCTTCGCCCGCGAGGGCGCCCGCGTCGCGGCGTTCGACCTGAACGAGGAGGCCGCCGCCCGGGTGGCCGCGCAGATCCGCGAGGAAGGCGGCCGGGCCGAGGCCGTGCGGTGCGACATCACCGACCGTGCCAGCGTCGATGCCGCCGTGGCCCGCACGGTGGAGGCGCTGGGCCCCATCGACGTGCTGGTCAACAACGCCGGCTGGGACGTGTTCAAGCCCTTCACCAAAACCGCCCCGGCCGACTGGGAGCGGCTCATCGCCATCAACCTCACCGGCGCGCTGCACATGCACCACGCGGTGCTGCCGGCCATGGCGGCGCGCAAGGCGGGGCGCATCGTCAACATCGCCTCCGACGCGGCACGCGTGGGCTCCTCGGGCGAGGCGGTGTACGCGGCCTGCAAGGGTGGCCTGGTGGCGCTGAGCAAGACATTGGCGCGCGAGCATGCGCGCCACGGCATCACCGTCAACGTGGTGTGTCCCGGCCCGACCGACACGGCGCTGTTCGCCGACTACCGGGAAGGCGCCGGCAATCCCGAAAAGCTGATGGAGGCCTTCACGCGTTCCATCCCGCTGGGCCGCATCGGCCAGCCCGACGACCTGCCGGGCGCCATCGCCTTCTTCGCCAGCGACGACGCGGCCTTCGTGACCGGGCAGGTGCTGTCGGTCTCGGGCGGCCTGACGATGGCCGGTTGAGCCATTCCTTTCCGCATCACAAGGAGACAAGCATGGGTTTCGAAGACATCCTCTACGAGGTGCGCAACGGCGTGGCCTGGATCACCATCAACCGGCCCGACAAGATGAACGCCTTTCGCGGCACCACCTGCGACGAGCTCATCCGGGCCTTGAACAAGGCCGGCTACGACCGCGACGTCGGCTGCATCGTGCTGGCCGGCGCGGGCGACCGGGCCTTCTGCACCGGCGGCGACCAGTCGGCCCACGACGGCAACTACGACGGCCGCGGCACCATCGGCCTGCCGATGGAGGAACTGCACACCGCCATCCGCGACGTGCCCAAGCCCGTGATCGCCCGCGTGCAGGGCTACGCCATCGGCGGCGGCAACGTGCTCGCCACGATCTGCGACCTGACCATCTGTTCCGAGAAGGCCATCTTCGGCCAGGTCGGCCCCAAGATGGGCTCGGTCGATCCGGGCTACGGCACCGCCTTCCTGGCGCGCGTGGTGGGCGAGAAGAAGGCGCGCGAGATCTGGTACCTGAACAAGCGCTATGGCGGCCAGGAGGCCGTGGCCATGGGGCTGGCCAACGTCTGCGTGCCGCCCGAGCAGCTGGACGCGACGGTGCAGGAATGGGCCGAGACCATCTGCGAGCGCAGCCCCACCGCCATCGCCATCGCCAAGCGCAGCTTCAACATGGACACGGCGCACCAGGCGGGCATCGCCGGCATGGGCATGTACGCGCTCAAGCTCTACTACGACACGGACGAATCGCGCGAAGGGGTGGCCGCGCTCAAGGAAAAGCGCAAGCCCGAGTTCCGCAAGTACGCGAAGTGAGCACGGGGCCGCGATGAACCCGTACATCGACGAGGACCTGGTGGCCGTCGCCGACCAGGCGCGCCGCTTTGCTTGCGACCGCGTGGCGCCCGGCTTCCAGGAGCGCGACCGCACCCGCGTGCTCGACCGCGCGCTGATGCGCGAGATGGGCGAGATGGGCTTCATCGCGCCCGAACTGCCCGAGGAGGCCGGCGGGCAGGGCCTGGGCTGCCTGGCGGCCGGCGTGATCCACGAGGAGATCGCGCGTGCCGACCTGTCGATCAGCTACATCAACCTGCTGGCCTCGCTCAACGGCCAGATCCTCGCCGAGCACGGCCGGCCCGAGGTGGCGCGGCCCTGGCTGCACAGGCTCATCCGCGGCGAGGCCCTCTTCGCCATCGCGCTGACCGAGCCGCGCGGCGGCTCCGACGCGGCCAACCTGCGGCTGAGGGTGGAACGGGTCGGCGATCACTACGTGCTCAACGGCGAGAAGACCTCGATCTCCGCCGCCGACCAGTGCGACGCGGCGGTGGTCTTCGGCCGCACCGGCCCGGTCGAGTCGCAGGCGCACGGCGTGACCGCGCTGCTGGTGCCGATGGACCTGCCCGGCATCACGCGCAACCGCTTCGACTGCCACGGCCAGCGCGCCATCGGCCGCGGTTCGCTCTTCTTCGAGAACGTCCGCGTGCCGGCGGACCACCGGCTGGGCGAGGAGAACAAGGGCTTCGTGCAGGTGATGCAGGGCTTCGACTTCTCGCGCGCCCTGATCGGCCTGCAGGTGCTGGCCGTGGCGCGGGTGGCCCTGGAGGAAGCCTGGGCCTACGTCGCGCAGCGCGAAGCCTTCGGCAAGCCGCTGTCGGCCTTCCAGGGCGTGTCGCACACGCTGGCCGACTTCGACACGCAGGTGGAGGCCGCACGGCTGCTGTGCCTGCAGGCCCTGTGGCTCAAGGACAGGGGGCTGCCTCACAGCGCGCAGGCCGCCATGTGCAAGTGGTGGGCGCCCAAGCTGGCCTACGACGCGGTGCACCAGTGCCTGCTGTCCTTCGGCCACGGCGGCTACGACCGCGGCCCGATGGAGCAGCGCCTGCGCGACGTGCTGGGCTTCCAGATCGGCGACGGCACCGCGCAGATCATGAAGACCGTCATCGCCCGCGCGCGCGCCGGACGACAGGCCGTGCCGCTCTGAACGCCGCCGAACGCCGCCGCGACAAGAACGAGGAGACAAGAGACCATGGAATTCGACGCCATCCTGCTGCCGCCCCGGCGTGACGCGAGCATCGCGCAAGGGCTGTGGGCCGACCGCACCATCAACGACGAGCTCGATGCCTGCCTGGCCGAATGCCCCGACAAGACGGCGCTCACCGCGCTGCACGCCGATGGCACGCCCGGCCGGCGCCTGAGCTACCGGGCGCTGGCGCAGCTGGCCGACCGCATGGCCGTGGGCCTGCATCGCCTGGGCGTGCGCCGCAACGACGTGGTCGCCATGCAGCTGCCCAACGGCTGGCCGTTCACGGCGCTGTACCTGGCCTGTTCGCGCATCGGTGCCGTGCTCAATCCGCTGATGCCGATCTTCCGCGACCGCGAACTGGGCTTCATGCTGCGGCATGGCGAGGCCAAGGTGCTGGTGGTGCCGAAGGTCTTTCGCGGCTTCGATCACGAGGCCATGGCGCGGGCCCTGCAGAAGGATCTGCCGGCGCTGCAGCACGTGCTCGTGGTGGGCGGCGGCGGCGCGGACGATTTCGATGCGCTGCTCACCGCGCCGGCGTGGGACGGCGAGGCCGACGCGGCCGCCATCCTCTCGGCCAGCCGGCCGGGGCCGGACGACGTCACCCAGCTGATCTACACCTCCGGCACCACCGGCGAGCCCAAGGGCGTCATGCACAGCGCCAACACGCTGATGGCCAACATCCGGCCCTATGCGGACCGCCTGCACCTGGGAGCGGACGACGTGGTGCTCATGGCCTCGCCCATGGCCCACCAGACGGGCTTCATGTACGGCCTGCTGATGCCGATCATGCTGCGCGCCTCGGCCGTGCTGCTGGACGTGTGGGATGCCGCGCGCGCCGCGCAGATCGTGCGCGAGGAGGGCGCCACCTTCACGATGGCCTCCACGCCCTTCCTCACCGACCTCACGCGCCAGGTGCGCGAGAGCGGCGATCCGGTGCCGACGCTGCGCACCTTCCTGTGCGCGGGCGCGCCCATCCCGGGCCCCGTGGTCGAGCAGGCCCGCGCGGCGCTGGGCACCAAGATCGTCTCGGCATGGGGCATGACCGAGAACGGTGCCGTCACGCTGATCCGCCTCGAAGACGACGACGAGCGCGCCTTCACCACCGACGGCTGCCCGCTGCGCGGGGTGGAGCTGAAGATCGCCGACGAGACCGGCGCCGAGCTGCCGCGCGGCGAATCGGGCCGCCTGCTGGTGCGCGCCGCCTCCAACTTCGGCGGCTACCTCAAGCGTTCGCAGTGGAACGGCACCGACGCCGAGGGCTGGTTCGACACCGGCGACCTGGCGCGCATGGACGCCGCCGGCTACATCCGCATCAGCGGGCGCAGCAAGGACGTGATCATCCGTGGCGGGGAGAACATCCCCGTCTTCGAGATCGAGTCGCTGCTCTACCGGCACCCGGCCATCGCGCAGGTGGCCATCGTCGCCTACCCCGACGAGCGCCTGGGCGAGCGTGCCTGCGCGGTGGTGGTGCCCAGGGCCGGCCAGTCCATCGACCTGCCGGACCTGGTGCGCTTCCTCAAGGACCAGAAGGTGGCAGTGCAGTACATCCCCGAGCGCCTCGTGGTGCGCGAGAGCATGCCGGCCACGCCGTCCGGAAAGATCCAGAAGTTCAAGCTGCGCGAGCTCATCGCCGCGGGCTGAGGACGGTGGCAGGCAGTGGTCCACAACCAGCAGGAGACGACACCATGATCGCAAGCATCCCTCGCCGCGCGCTGTGCGCCGGCCTCCTCGGCGCCGCGATCGGCGCCCTCGCGGGCCCGGCCGCGGCCCAGAACGCCTGGCCCGCCAGGCCCATCCGCGTGGTGGTGGGCTTCGCCCCCGGTGGCAGCACCGACGTGATGGCGCGCATCGCCGCCCAGTCGCTCACCGAGTCGCTGGGCCAGCCGGTGCTCATCGACAACAAGCCTGGCGCCAGCGGCAACATCGCGGCCGCGGAAGTGGCGCGCGCGGCGGCCGACGGCCACACCTTCCTCATCGCGCCGACCTCCGTGGAGACCGCCAACCCGTGGCTGTTCAAGGCCAGCGTGCTGCCCTCGCGCGACCTCGCGCCGGTGGGCAGCATCGGCAAGACCCAGATGTACCTGGTGGCCAAGCCGCAGATCCAGGCCGCCGACGTGCGCGAGCTGGTGGCGCTGGCCAAGGCCAGGCCGGGGTCGCTCTCGTACGCCTCGGCCGGCAGCGGCACGCCGCCGCACCTGGCCTGCGAACTCTTCAAGCAGGCCAGCGGGACCTACATCACCCACATCCCCTACCGCGGCGCGGCGCCGGCGCTGCAGGACGTGATGGCGGGCCAGGCCGACTTCGTCTGCGACCCCGGCATCGCCTTCCCGCACATCCGCAGCGGCAAGGTCAAGCTGCTGGGCGTGGTCAGTGCCAAGCGCTCGCCCTTCTTCCCCGAGGTGCCCACGGTCGGCGAGCAGGGCGTGCGGGGCGCCGACCTGGACATCTGGTTCGGCATGTGGGCGCCCAAGGGCACGCCGCCGGAGGTGGTGGCGCGCATGAACCGCGAGCTGGCCAAGGCGCTGGCACAACCGTCGACCCGGCAGCGCTATGGCGACCTGGGTGCCGAGCCGGTGTCGATGGAGACGGCCGAGTTCCGGGCCCTGCTCGAGCGCGAGGGCCAACAGCTGGCCACCCTGATCCGGGAGCAGAAGATCGCTGCGGAATGACGGCCGCGCGGGCCGCTGCCATCACCGCCCATGGCGGCATCCGGCGGTCAGGCCGAACGCGATTGCCACGCCAGCGTGGCCGCCGCGAGGTCTTCCAGCGCGGTGCCCACGGCCTTGAACACGGTGCGCTCGCGCGCGTCCCGCCGTCCTTCGCGCTCGCCCCGGCATAGCTGCGCCAGCGTGGCGTGCACCCCGTGCGGCGCAAGCGTGCCGGCCGCGAACGCGTCGAGCAGATCGCCGGCCTTGCGCAGGGCCTCGTCGGTGTCGACGCACACGCGCGCGCCGCCGCCGAAGCAGGGTGGGTCGGCCTCCTTCATCTGCGGCGTGAAGCTGCCGATCAGGTCCAGGTGGGCGCCCGGCGCGAGCCACGCGCCTTGCACCAGCGGCGTGGTGGCCAGCGTCGCGCAGCTCACGATGTCGGCGGCGCGCACGGCGGCTTCCAGGTCGGTGACGGCCTGCGCCGCCAGGCCTTCGGCCCGCCACTGCGCGGCCAGGGCCTGCGCACCCTCGGGCCGGTGGTTCCAGACCTGCACCGCGTCGATGCCGGGGCGCACGCTGCGCAGGGCCTGCGGCAGCAGGCGCGCGACGCGCCCGCTGCCCAGCACCAGCAGCCGCCGCGCATCCGGCCGCGCCAGGAAGGCGGCTCCGAGCGCGGCCGCACCGGCGGTGCGCCGCGCCGTGATCTCGTTGCCGTCCATCAGCGCCAGCGGCACGCCGGTCGCGGCGTCGTACAGCACATAGGTCGCGTGCAGGCCCGGCAGGCCGCGCGCCCCATTGGCCGGGAAGATGTTGATGGTCTTGATGCCGAGGAAGGCCTCGCTCCACGCCGGCATGATGAGCACGGTGCCCGGGCTGGCCGTGCCCTCGCCGAGCGCGTGCACGTGGCGCGGCGGCACACCGGTCGCAGTTGCCGCGAAGGCGGCGCGCAGCGCCGGCACCAGGGCGTCGAAGGGCAGGGCGGCGCGGGTGGTGGCGGCGTCGAAGATCTGCATGGGCCGAGTATGGCCGCGGCCTGGGCCCGGCCGGCCGCCTGTGCGCGCGCCTGGCGATGGCGCCGGACGAGAACGTGGCGCGCCGGTCGTCACGGGTGTTACCAATTCGGCTGCAGCGCCCGCCCCGCCTGCGCTGCAGGCCGATTGCACTTTGACCTTTTCCGGGCACCGGCACCCGGGCGCCGGCCAGGTCGTGCTAGGGACAACCCCTACGTACAACCCACGGCGCCGCGGTCAGACGGCGATCAGGCATGGAAGCTGACCATCAGCAGACTTTCCATCGCGCGAGTCCTTCACCGGCCGCATTTCTCCCATGATCGACAAAAACCTGGCACGAGGCATCTTCGTCCTGCTGCTCGCCATCCTCTTCGGCGTGCCCGCAGTCCTCCACTACCCCATCGGCAATTTCGCGCGCGGCGGCCCGGGCCTGTTCCCGACGATGGTGTCGTGCATCCTCGGCCTCATCGGCATCGCGATGATCGTCCGCTCGCGCTTCACCAAGCCCGAGCGGCTGGAGATCAACCTCAAGAACATCGGCATCATCGTCGGCAGCCTGGTGGCTTTCGCGGTGGTGTCCGAGCACGTGAACATGATCGCCGGCATCGTGCTGATGGTCTTCATCGCCGCGCTGGCAGGCACCAACTATTCGTGGTGGCGCAACGTCAAGGTGGCGGCGGTGCTGGTGCTGTTCGCCTTCGGCTTCCAGCGCCTGCTGGGCCTGAACCTTCCCCTGTATTGAGGCCTGCGCCATGGAAGCACTCCACAACCTCGCGTTCGGCTTCGAGCACGCGCTGACCATCCACAACCTGATGTACTGCGCGATCGGCTGCGTGGTGGGCACCCTGGTCGGGCTGCTGCCCGGCCTCGGCCCGCTGGCCACGATCAGCCTGCTGCTGCCGCTGACCTATTCCATCGACACCACCGGCGCGCTGATCATGCTGGCCGGCATCTACTACGGGGCGCAGTACGGCGACAGCGTGTCGGCCATCACGATGAAGATCCCGCATGCCAGCTCCATCGTGGCCTGCATCGACGGGTACGCGATGACGCTCAAGGGCAAGACGGGCCTGGCGCTCTTCACGGCGGGCTTCTCCAGCTTCATCGGCGGCACGGTGGCCATCGTGGTGCTCACCTTCCTGGCGCCCAAGCTGGGCGAGGTGGCCTTCCTCTTCGGCCCGGCCGACTACTGCGCGCTGATGCTGGTCGGCTTCGTCTGCGTGAGCTTCGTGACCACCGGCAGCCTGGTCAACGGCCTGGCGATGTGCATGGTCGGCATCCTGCTGGGCCAGATCGGCACCGACGTGAACAGCGGCATGCAGCGCTACACGATGGACCTGCCCTTCCTGGCCGACGGCGTCGGGCTGGTGAGCATCGCGCTGGGCTGCTTCGGCATCGCCGAGATCACCAAGAACCTCGATGCGCGCGAGGAGCGCTCGCCCTTCAACGGCAAGATCCACCTCATGCCCACGTGGCCCGAGTTCAAGCGCATCTGGCCCAGCGCACTGCGCGGCAGCATCATCGGTTCGTTCCTGGGCATCCTGCCCGGCGGCGGCCCGGCCATCGCGCAGTTCGCGGCCTATGCCGCCGACAAGAAGCTGAGCAAGTACAAGCACGAGATCGGCACCGGCTGCATCGAGGGCGTGGCCGGCCAGGCCGCGGCCGACGAGGCGGCATCGCGCACCAGCTTCATCCCGCTGATGAGCATCGGCATCCCCGAGAACCCGGTGATGGCGCTGATGATGGCGGCCTTCATCATCAAGGGCATCCAGCCCGGCCCGAACATGATCGCCGGCCATCCCGAGCTCTTCTGGGGCCTGGTGGCGAGCATGTGGGTGGGCGGCTGCTTCCTGCTGATCCTGAACGTGCCGCTGGTGCGCTACTGGCTGTCGGTGTTCAAGATCCCGTACAACGTGCTGTTCCCGGCCATCCTGTTCTTCTGCTGCATCGGCACGTACAGCGTGAACAACAGCCTCGACGACATCTACATCACGGCCGTGTTCGGCATCCTGGGCTTCGCGTTCATGCGGCTCAAGCTCGATGCGGCGCCGCTGATGCTGGGCTTCATCCTCGGGCCGATGCTGGAGGAGAACTTCCGCCGGGCGCTGCTCATCAGCCGCGGCAGCTTCGGCGTCTTCGTGTCGCGTCCCATCAGCGGCAGCCTGCTGGGCCTGATCGCCGTGTTCATCGTGTGGCAGGTCGTGGCCTTCGTGCTGGCCGCACGCAAGCGCCGCAATGCGCCGGAGGCGGCCGTCGCGCCGCCGCTGGCCGACGCGCACTGAGCCGACATCCGACTGCGATCCGAGAGGGCCGGCGCCTGGGGCGTCCGGCCCTTTTTCCTGGGGCGGTGCGCGTCAGCGCACCAGGGCCTCGTAGGCCGCCCGCGTGTGCGGCGACACCGAGTCCAGGACCTGTGCGTAGGGCGTCTGGTGCCGTGCCAGCAGACGCGCGGAGGCGACCGTCTTGGAGCGGCAGAACCAATGGCAGGTGTGCTGCATCAGGTACAGCTCGGCGGTCATCATGTAGGCCTTGGACTTGGGCGGCAGGTCCAGGGCGTTGTTGGCGCTGGCCTCGATGCCGCGGGCGTGCACGGCGAAGACCTTGCGCGCATCGAAGAGGCGGTAGCCGGGCAGCAGCGGCTGCGCATAGGGGATGGCCACAGGCAGCTTGCTCACCTGCGCCAGCGGGGCCTCGATCGTCGAGAAGTCGGCCACGAAGCTGTTGAACTGCTTCGCCAGCGCCTGCTCGGTGCCCTGCAACACGCCCCAGACCTGCTCGCGGCGCTCCGGGTCCTTCTCGTCCAGCCAGCGCAGGTAGCCTTCGGTGAGGTTCTCCATCAACTGCTCGATCTGGTATTTGCCCAGCGCGCTGCCGAGCAGGGCGATGCGCCGCTGCTGCTCGCGGTTCTTGACGATGTAGGCACCGAGGATGGCGAAGGCCATCAGGGCAAGAAATTCCATGGCAGGCTCGGCCGTTGAAGAAGGGAGGCGGGGCCGCCAGTGTAGGCAGGCGCCGGTGGCCGCCCGGAGGATTGGCACTTTCGTATCCATTGCATCCGGCGTGCACGTCCTGCAGGGGCCGCATTGCGTTGTTGTCCTGCACTCGCCGGGGCCATCGGTGCCCATAGTGGTGCTGCCGTTGATACAGTGCCGAGCCCAGGGAGTCCGCGCGCGTCAATGCGCCACCACCGAGCGGGTAGGCCCCGCCACCGTCTTTGCCATGCCGACTCCTTCGTCGCCCGACTGGACCCTCGAGGCCGTCACCCCACCTGCCGGCGCACCGTCCCGGGCCTTCGAATGGCCCGGGCCGCCCGGCGGTCTGTACCCCCCTGTGCGGCCGCTCGTGGAAGCCCGGGCGTGCGAGATCATCGGCCTCAACGGCACCCGCGTCGAAGGCCGCATCAGCGCCTTCGACCCCGCGGCAGCGACGGTGGACGTGCAATTGCAGCGTGGCCGCAGCGCGCTGACCCTGCGTTTCGACCAGTTCCGCGCGCTCACGCTGGTGGAGCGGGTCGAGCCGCTGTCGGCGCCCGCTTTCGTGTCGGCCGACGGCGAGCGGCTCATGCCCGGCACCGCGAAGGTCCGGGTCAGGCTCGGCAAGACGGCGGTGCTGAACTGCCGCACGGTGGGGCAGGTGGAGACGCCCTACGGCCTGTTCCTGTTCCCGACCGTGGGCGATGCCGGCGCGGTTCACTGCACCTTCGTGCCGCGGGTGGCCTACGACCACATCGAGCGCGAGGCGCTGGCGCCGGAGGCCGGGGATGGCCCTGCCGCCGGTGCGGCGGTCGACGAGGCGTCATCGCCGGTGCCGGCCCCGGCAGGCGGCATCGATGCACCGCGGCTGTCGCAGACGGTGCTCACGCGCGAGGCCCTGGTGGACGCGCTGGACTTCCAGGCGCGCATGCCCATCGTGCGCATCGGCGAGGCGCTGCAGGCGCTCGGCATGGTCAGCGCGCAGGAGCTCGAGGACGCGCTCGTGCAGCAGCGCGAGGAGGGCGGCCTGCCCCTGGGCGAGGTGCTGGTGCGCCGCGGCGTGGTCTCGCGCGCCGACCTGCAGACGGCACTGACGCGCAAGATGGGCTACCCGCTCGTCGACCTCGAGCGCTACGAGCCCGAGGCCGAGGCGCTGCGCAAGCTCAGCTACGTGGCGGCGCAGCGCCTGCAGGTCATGCCGCTGGCCATCGTGGACGGCCGTCTGGTCGTGGCGCTCGACGACCCGGCCAACCGGCGCACGGCGCTGGACGAGGTCGAATTCAGCGCGCAGATGAAGCTCGCGCCGGTGCTGGGCCAGTCCCGCGATCTCGACCGCGTGCTGCACCAGGCCTACGACAAGATCGGCGCGGCCGGCGATGGCCGCGGCGCCGCGGCGCTGGCCCCGATCGATTTCGACCCGGGCGACACCAGCGCGCTGCTGCAGACGCTGGAGAAGGAAGGCCAGCACGAGCGCGACATGTCGGACGACGCGCAGATCGAGCAGTCCGACAACTCGCTCGTGCGCATGATCAATCGCATGGTGGTGGAAGCGCATGCCGAGGGCGTGTCGGACATCCACATCGAGAGCTACCCCGGGCGCGAGAAGATCCGCATCCGCTTTCGCAAGGACGGCATCCTGCGCACCTACCTGGAGCTGCCGTCGAACTACCGCAACGCGATGATCGCGCGCATCAAGATCATGGCGGAGCTGGACATCAGCGAGCGGCGCAAGCCCCAGGACGGGAAGATCAACTTCGCACGCTTCTCGCCGCAGCATCGCATCGAGCTGCGGGTGGCCTCGATCCCCACCAACAACGGGCTCGAGGACGTGGTGATGCGCATCCTGGCCTCGGCGCGGCCGCTGCCGCTGGACCGGCTGGGGCTGACGCCGGCCAACTTCGAGCGGCTGCGAGCCGCGATCGAGCGGCCCTACGGCATGGTGCTGTGCGTGGGCCCGACCGGCTCGGGCAAGACCACGACGCTGCATTCGGCGCTGAGCCACCTGAACACGCCGGAGCGCAAGATCTGGACGGCCGAGGACCCGATCGAGATCACGCAGTCGGGCCTGCGCCAGGTGCAGGTCAACCCGCGCATCGAGTGGACCTTCGCCAAGGCCCTGCGGTCCTTCCTGCGCGCCGATCCGGACGTGGTCATGGTCGGCGAGATCCGTGACGAGGAAACGGCCAAGGTCGCCATCGAGGCCTCGCTCACGGGCCACCTGGTGATGTCGACGCTGCACACCAACAGCGCGCCCGAGACGGTGACGCGCCTGCTGGACATGGGCATGGACCCGTTCAACTTCGCGGATTCGCTGCTGGCCGTGCTGGCGCAGCGGCTCGTGCGGCGCCTGTGCCCGGACTGCCTCACGCATCGACCGGCCACCGACGAGGAGGTCGCCGAACTGCTGGACGACTATGTGCACGCCTACCCGGCGGACGGCGCGCCCGAGTCGCGCGAGGAGGTGCTCGCACGCTGGATGGGCCAGCATGCCCAGGGCGGCCGCCTGCAGATGCATTCGAGCACCGGCTGCGCGGCCTGCGCCGACACCGGGTTCCGGGGCCGCGTGGGCCTGCACGAGCTGATGCTCGTCTCGCGCGAACTGCGCCACCTGATCCAGACCGGCGCCCGCGCCGAGGTCCTGCAGGCGACGGCCCTGCGCGAAGGCATGCGCACCTTGCGCCAGGATGGCATCGGGAAGGTGCTCGCCGGCCAGACCACGATCGAGGAAGTGCGCGCCACGAGCAACGTGTGAGCGCGTTGCGCGGGGCGATGGCTCAGTCGGCGTCGCGGTCGCGCCGCGGGCACAGCGGCGACTCTTCGTAGCCTTCGAGCCAGGGCAGGAACTCGCCCGGCCGCAGCGGCGGCGCGATCGCGAAGCCCTGCACGATCTCGCAGCCCAGGGCGAGCAGGCACTCGCCCTGGGCCGGCGATTCCACCCCTTCGGCCACCACCTCCAGGCGCAATTCCTTCGCCAGCGCGACCAGGTGGCGCACGATGGCGGTGTCCGCGGCGCGGTGCGGCAGACCGGCCACGAAGGCGCGGTCGAGCTTGAGGGAGGCCACCGGCAGCCGGCTGAGCCAGGCCAGTGCGCTGTGGCCCGCGCCGAAGTCGTCCAGGGCCACCTGGACGCCCGCACGGCGGCAAGCCTCGATGCGCTGCGCCGCCAGGTCGAAATCGGCGATGACGCTGGACTCGAGCAGTTCGAGTTCGAGTCGGGCGGAGGGCGCCCGTGCCAGCACCTGCAAATGCGCATCGAGGCGCGCCGGCCACTGTGCGTCGAGCAGTTGCGTCGCGTCGACATTGACGCCGACACGCAGCCCGTGCCCCTGTGCGTGCCACGCGACCGCGCACCGCACGGCCTGGCCGAGGGCCCAGTCGGCCAGCGCCAGGGCGGTTGCCGCGTCGCCATCGAGTGCGCCCAGGAAGTCCTCGGGCTGCAACAGGCCATGGCGGGGGTGCTGCCAGCGGCACAGGGCCTCGGCGCCCACCACTCGGCCGCGACGCAGGTCGACCTGCGGCTGGAACAGCAGGAACAGCTCGCCGCGCCCCAGCGCCTGCGCGAGTTCGTCGCGCAGGCCGGTCCGGGCGCGGCCTGCGCTCATGGAAGGCTGCGCGCGCCGGCGGGCATGTCGTAGTGCCGCGCCTTGTCCACGTACATGGCGCGGTCGGCACGTTGCAGCGCGGCCTCGAGCGACTCGCCGGCCTGGCAGGTGGCCGCGCCGACGGCGAAGCTCAGGTGGTGCCCGCTGGTGCCGACGTAGAACTGGTTGTTCATGTCGAGCAGGGACTGCAGGCGTTCGCGCACGGCGGCGGCGCCGCGCTCCTCGGTGCCGGGCAGCAGCACGGCGAATTCGTCCCCGCCCACGCGGGCCGCGCACGCCGGGGCGTCGACCACCTTCGAGAGCACCTCCCCGGCACGGCGCAGCAGGGCGTCGCCCGCGGCGTGGCCGACCTCGTCGTTGACACGCTTGAGTCCGTTCATGTCGATCGCCAGCACCGACACCGGCCAGGGGCCCTTGCGCGCAAGGCGCTTGATCTCTTCGGAGTAGTAGGTGCGGTTGCGCAGCTGGGTCAGCACGTCGTGGGTGCCCAGGTACTCCAGGTAGGCCTCGGCGCGCTTGCGGGCCGTGATGTCGACCAGCGAGACCAGCACCAGGTCCCATTCGGCGAGATGCTCCTTGAGCACCGCGAACTGCATGTAGATGTGGATCGGCTCGCCGCTCAGGCTGTAGTTCAGCACCTCGCGCTGTTGCAGGGTCTTGCCGTCCCACAGGTCGCGCAGCTGTTCGGCGAAGGAGTCTTCCATCTCGTCGCGGAAGATGTGCGGCAGGTGGCGCAGGAGGTGCTGCTTGTCGGTGGCACCGAACATGCGCAGCGTTTCCTCGTTCACGTCGAGCACGCGGATTTCCTGCATGCAGCGGTTGACGAATTCCGGATGGACCTTCAGGAAGGTGCCGAAGTCCTGGATGCCCTGCGCGCGCACGCCGGCGAGCAGCTGTTTGATGGCGCTGAAGTCCTCCACCCACAGCGACACGGGCGAGCGCTCGAACAGCCCGCGGGCATAGTTGGCCGTGGCGTCGCGTGCGGCCTCGGCGCGCACGCGCTCCGAGATGTCGTCCAGCGAGACCAGCACGCGGTCCCAGTTCGACTCGTGGCCGGGCAGCACCCGGATGCGCACGTGCACGTCGAGCCGCCGGCCGTCGAGCGAGTAGTTGACCGTCTGGTTGTCGAAATCGAGGTTGCCTTGCCACAGCTGCGTCAGCTCGTAGAGCACCGGTTCGGCCATCTCGTCGCGGAACACTTCGCCGAGCCGGCCCACCAGTTCGTCCTGGCTCGCTGCGCCCAGCAGCCGCAGGGTCTGGCGGTTGACCTGCACCACCTTGAGTTCGCCCATGCACCGGGCGACGCGTGCAGGGTCGGCCTCCAGGTGCGCACGGAGGTCGTCCACCCCCTCGGCGCGCCAGCGGTCGAACAGGGCCTTCAGGCCGCTCCAGTCCTCGAGCCACAGCGAGACCGGCGCGAGGTCGAACATGGAACGGTGGTCGTCGGAGGGCAGCATGGCGGTGGCGGACGTGCATCCCAGGCGCGTGCTCGGCGCCGCGCCGTGGGCCGGCCTGCGGCCGGATCGTGACTCCCTGGTAACGCGGGATGCTAGCAGTGCGGCGCGCAGCGCCGCAGGCCGGCGCCCCGCCGGTCGCTCGCTGGTTGCCGAATGAGTACTTTCATCTGATGTTGGCGCCCTGCATCGGCCACGCGGACGGAGCGTCCGGTTGCCGCGACAATCACGATGGCCGGCACGTGGTGTGCCGCCACCAGAAAGTGCCACCAGGCCCATGATCCCGACCTTGCGCAGACTCGTTCGGCCGTTCCTACGGACCCTGACGCTGTGCGCGCCGCTGCTGGCTGCCGGCATGGCGCAGGCGGCGTCGCCGGCACCGGAACTGCGCCTGCGCGTCGTGGGCGGTCTGGCGGGCATCAGCCAGTACACGCGGCACGAGCGGCGTTTCTGGGCCGAGGACCTGGCCCGGCTCAGCGGCGGTCGCTACAGCGCCAGCATCGTGCCCTTCAACGAAGCGGGCCTGGCGGCGCAGGACATGCTCAACCTCATCCGCCTCGGCGTGATCCCGATCGGCACCGTGCTGCTGAGTCAGGCGGCCGTGGAGGACCCGGACCTCGGCATGGCCGACATGGCAGGCCAGAACCCCGACGTCGCGTCCCTTCGCCGGACGGTCGAGGCCCTGCGGCCGTCGATGGCCCAGATCCTGCACGAACGCTTCGGCGCGCGCCTGCTGGCCGTCTACATCTATCCGGCGCAGATGCTCTTCTGCCAACGTCCCGTGGTGCACCTGGCCGACCTCGCCGGCCGGCGCGTGCGGGTGTCGGGCATGAGCCAGGCCGATTTCGTGCAGGCGCTGAAGGCGACCCCCGTGTTCACCGAGTTCGCCGACATCGTGGCCAATGTGAAGGCCGGCAACGCGGAATGCGCGGTGACCGGCTCGATGTCCGGGCACACCCTGGGGCTGGACCGGGTGACGCGCTCGCTCTTCACCATGCCGATCTCATGGGGCCTCGCGCTGTCGGTGGTGAACGAGCAGAGCTGGAACTCCTATCCCCCGGCACTTCAGGAGCTGATCGAGGAACAGATGCCCAAGCTCGAGGCCGCCGTGTGGGCCGAGTCGGCCCGCGAGACGGAGGTCGGCGTGGCCTGCAACACGGGCGCGGAGGGCTGCGACCGCAAGCGCAAGGGCAGCATGGTCGCGAGCCGGCCGACGGCGGACGACGAGGCGCGCCGGCGCGAGATCTTCGCGCGCCGCGTGGTGCCTGCATGGATGAAGCGATGCGGCGCCAGTTGCGTCACGTTGTGGAACAGCTCGCTCGCCGCACAGGCCGGCGTGCGTGCCCAGGGACCCGAATAATCCGATGAGTCGCAATCTGCCCCTGCGTGTCAGCGCGGCGCTGTATGGCGGCGCGGCCGCGCTCGTGGTGGCCGTGGTCGTGGCCGCGGTGGCGATGATCTGGCAGATGCGCGAGAGCGCGCTCGCCGACACCGAGGGCCAGGCCACCCGCTTCGCCAGCGGCGCCGAAGCCGCGATCAACCGCAGCCTGGTGGGGGCCGACGTCTTGCTCGCCAGCCTGGGCGCGCTCCTCGGCGACAGCAGCGCCGAGCAGGCGCAGGGCGAGGCGATGCGCGGCCGGGTCACGGCGGTGATGCGCGAGATGGCGCGCCAGAGCCTGCTGGTGCGGCAGTTCGCGCTGGTGCGGGCCGATGGCCACATCCTCGCCCCCGCCACGGCGCAGGGCATGGCGACACCGCTGGAACTGCCCGAGGGCTTCGTGCGCGAAGTGCTGGCGCAGCCGGTATCGAGCCTGCAGGTGAGCGAGCCGCGCGTGAGCCCGGTGAGCAGCCAGCGCGTGCTCTACCTGGCGCGCGCCCTGGCCCTGCAGGACGGCACGCGGCTGGTGGCGGTGGCCGAAGTGCCGGTGTCCACCTTCACCACCATCCTCACGCAGGGCGCCGACATCGCCGGGCTGGAAGTGACGCTGGAACGCAGCGGTGGCGCCGTGCTCGCCAGCATGCCGCCGCGCGACGACCCCGCGGTCCGGGCGGCGCGTCGGCCGCTGGACGAACGCGAGGCCGACGGCCATCCGAAGTTCATGGCCTCGCGCCTGACCGGCGTGCCGGCCGTGGTGGTCTACCGGCCCACGCTGCACCGCAACCTGCTGGTGGTCGCCGGCATCCCGCTGGACGTGGCGCTGGCCGACTGGCAGGTGCAGCGCGACTTCATCATCGGCGTGGCCGTCGTGCTCGTGCTCATGGTGCTGGCCGTGGCGGCCTTCGCGCTGCACCAGCTGCGCCGGCAGTGGTGGCATCGCGCCAGCCTGCAGCGGTCGAAGGCCACGCTGGACCAGGCGCTCGATGCGATGAGCGATGGCTTCGTGCTGCTCGATGCGCAGGGCCGTGCCCAGGTGTGGAACCAGCGGCTGCTCGACCTGTTCCCGGGCGTGGAGCCGCTCGTCGGCAGTGCGGAGGTGTTCCAGTTGCCGGGCGACGATCCCGCGCGCGCGGGCGGCGGTGCGGTGGGATTGGCGGACGGCGAGCACGAGCTGCGGCTTGCCGACGGCCGCCGCATCGTGGCGATGCGCAGTCCCACGCCCGATGGCGGGCAGGTGTGCGTGTTCCGCGACGTGACGGAGCGGCTGCGCCAGATCGCCGAAGTGGTGGAGGGGCGTGCCCAGTTGCAGGCCACGCTCGATGCCGTGCCCGACGCGATGCTGGAGGTGGGGCTGGACGGCAGATGCCACCGCTACCACCCGCCGCGCACGGCATCGGTGACGGCCCCGTTTCCTGACGACCCCGTCGGGCGCACCCTGGCCGAGCTGTTCACGCCCGACGCGGCGAGCCAGATCATGAACGCGCTGCGCGAGGCCTACCAGCAGGGCCTGTCGGCGGGCCAGCAGATCGAGCGCCGCGCCGAGCAGGGCACCTCGTGGTTCGAGCTCTCGGTGTCGCGCATGGACGTGGGCGAAGGGCAGGACGCGCGCTTCATCGTCATGTTGCGCGACATCACCGAGCACAAGGCCGCCGCCCAGGAGATCGAGCACCTCGCCTTCTACGACCCGCTCACCGGCCTGCCCAACCGGCGCCTGCTGCTGCACCGGCTGCAGGCCGTGGTCGAGAACAACGCGCACCGCGGGCGGCAGGGTGCCTTGCTGTTCCTCGACCTGGACCACTTCAAGACCCTCAACGACGCGCAGGGCCAGGCCATGGGCGACGTGCTGCTGCGGCAGGTCGCCGATCGCCTGCGCTCCGTGCTCGGCGTGGGCGACACGGTGGCGCGGCTGGGCGGCGACGAGTTCGTGATCCTGATCGACAACCTCGGCATCGACCCGGTCCGCGCAGCCGTGCAGACGCAGGCCTTCGGCGAAGGGGTGCTGGCCGACCTGGGACGGCCCTACCAGCTGGGCAACTACACCTACCACGGCACCACCAGCATCGGCGCGACGGTGTTCGGCGACCGGCCGCAGTCGCTGGACGAGCTGCTCAAGCAGGCCGACATCGCCATGTTCCACGCCAAGGAGGCCGGGGGCAACGGACTGCGCTTCTTCGAGGCGCCGATGCAGACCACCATCACCGCGCGCGCCACGCTCGAGAACGAACTGCACGCGGCCCTCAAGGGCCACCAGTTCACGCTGCACTACCAGCGGCAGGTCGGCGCCGCCGGCGAGATCACCGGCGCCGAGGTGCTGATCCGCTGGCGCCATCCGCACCGCGGCCTGATTCCGCCGGCCGCGTTCATCGACGTGGCCGAGGACACCGGCCTCATCGTGCCCATCGGCATCTGGGTGCTGGAGCAGGCCTGCCGGCAGCTGGAGCAATGGAGCCACCACCCGCGTCGCCGGCACCTGCAGCTGGCCGTGAACGTGAGCGCGCGCCAGTTCCAGCGCGAGGACTTCGCCGACCAGGTGCGGGAGGTCTTCATCCGCACCGGTGCCGATCCTTCGCGGCTGAAGCTCGAGCTGACCGAGAGCCTCCTGCAGGACAAGGTCGAGGAAACCATCCGCAAGATGAAGTCGCTGGCGGCCATCGGCGTCCGCTTCGCGATGGACGACTTCGGGACCGGCTATTCCTCGCTGTCGTACATGGCGCAGCTGCCGCTGCACCAGGTCAAGATCGACAAGTTCTTCGTCGGCGGCATCGGCAGCAATCCCAAGATCGAGCTGCTGATCCAGACCATCATCGGCATGGCGCGCAGCCTCGACCTCGAGGTGGTGGCCGAAGGCGTCGAGACGGCGGAACAGCTGGTCTTCCTGGAGCAGCATGGTTGTCGCCTGTTCCAGGGCTACCTGTTCGGCCGGCCGCTGGACATCGAGGAGCTCGAGCGCGAGCTCGATGTCGAGTTGGTCAGCCCGGGCTGAGGCCTTTCACGCGGCCGATGTCGGCTCCGGACGCAGCTCGGCGAGCGCGTCGGCCCCGAGCGTGCAGACCCTGAGCGGCTGCGTGCGGCCGCGGATCGACAGATCGGCCCGGGGTCGGCCTTCCAGGGCCAGGCCCGCCTGCGCGGCGGCGAACTCCGAGAGCACCAGCCGCGCCGCCGCCGTCTTGCTGTGGTCCTGCAGGCGGCTCGCCGTGTTCACCACTTCGCCGACGGCGGTGAGGGTGGTCGTGTCGAGGTAGCCCACCTCGCCCACGGCCGCCCGCCCGGCGTGCAGGCCCATGCCGAAGTCCAGCTGCTGCCCGAACTCGGAGGCGAACCCCGCGCCCCAGGCGCCCAGTTCGGCATCGATGCGCAGGGCCGCATCGACCGCGGCGCGGCAGGCCGCCGGCAGGTCGGTCTGCAGGCCGAAGATGGCCATCACGCTGTCGCCGACGAACTGGTTGGGCACGCCGCCGCTGGCCCTGACGGCCTCGCCCACCAGCGAGAAATACCGGTCGAGCACATACACCAGGTCGAAGGGCCATTGCCGCTCGGCCAGGCCCGACCAGCGCCGCAGGTCGACGAACAGGACGGCCACCTCGCGCTCCGTGCCGAAGCGCCGCGGGGGCAGGGTCGACGGGGGCGCGAAGAGCGGCAGCACCTCGATGTCGGCGCGCGGGCGCAACTGGCAGGCCAGCCGCACATCGGCCGGCGCCTGGACGCGCGCGAGCGTGCGGGCCTCCTCGGCCGACGGTGCGGGCAGGGTCCCCGGGGCCGCGCGCACGCGCACCCGGCAGGTGGAGCAGCGCGCACGTCCGCCACAGACGGACAGGTGCGCGATGCGGTGCGCGCGGCTGGCCTCCAGCACCGACCAGCCCCGCGGTACCGGCACCGTGCGGCCCGGGTAGCGGAAGGTGAGCATCGGCGTGCCTGCCAGCCGGCCGCTCAGGCCGCGGGCGGCGCGGGCGAGCAGCAGGGCCGCCAGTGCCGCGGCGTACGCCCAGCGCGCGCGCTGGGCGATGGCATCGAGTGCCTCCCCGTGTCCGTGCGACGGCGCGGACGCCGCCGTCCACGCGATCTCGCGTCCCATGGCCATGAAGCCCGCAGCGGCCGCCAGCGGCAGCAGCAGCGCCAGGGCGAACAGCACCGGCGCGGCGCGGCGCCACGGGGCGCGCGCCCGCAGGGCCAGGTGCAGCCCGAGACAGCCGTGGGCCCAGGCCGCGGCCATCATCGAGAGCTGGAACACCGCGCCGGGCGTGTCCCACAGTCCGCCCACCACGCGCAGGTAGGAGCCGTCGATGCCATGGGCCTCGTGCGCCCAGCGCATCGCCGTCAGGTGCGATGCCAGCAGCAGCGGCAGCGAGAACCCCAGGACCAGGCGCACCGCCTCGATCCAGGGCATGCGCAGGGTGCGTCGCTCCCACAGCGCGGCCACGGCCATGCCGATGTGCACCGACGCCGCGCCATACAGCAGCACCGTGCCCGGCAGGCTGTGCCAGGCGGCGCGCGCCACCGCCAGCACCGCCTCGGCGGCCGCGAGCGACACCAGTCCCACCGCGTGGTTGAGCAGGTGCAGGCCCACATAGGCCATCAGCACCAGTCCGCTGCCCCATCGCAGGTTGCGGCGCGAAGGCCATGCGGACAGGCGTGGACGTGGGCCGGCAATCATGTGCGGCCGAGCATAATCCGCCGCCCACGACCCCATGAACGCCCCGGTCCGCTCCAGCCTCGCCCTGCGTCGCATCGCCCTGCTCGAAGGCCTGGACGACGCACGCCTGGATCGCATCGCTCAGGCCTGCGCATGGCACCGGGTGGCGGCGGACCAGCCCCTGCTGCTGCGCGCGCAGGACCGTGGCGAGGTCTTCTTTCTCGTGGACGGCCGCGTGCGGATCACCACCTATGCGGCAAACGGCCGGCAGGTGACCTTCCGCGACACCGCGGCCGGCGAACTGGTGGGCGACATCGCGGCGATCGACGGCCAGCCGCGCTCGGCGGACGTGGTCACGCTGGAGGACAGCGTGGTCGCCGTGCTCGACCGCGCCACCTTCCTCGCACTGCTGCGCGAGGTGCCCGAACTGGCGCTGCGCGTCATGCAGCGGCTGGCGCAGCTGGTCCGCCAGCTGTCCGAGCGCGTCATCGACCTGAGCACGCTCGGCGTGCAGAACCGGCTGCACGCCGAGCTGCTGCGCATGGCGCGTGCGGCCGGCGTGTCGGGCAACACCGCGCGCCTGGCGCCCTCGCCACGCCACGTGGACCTGGCCGGACAGATCAGCACCAACCGCGAGCAGGTCACGCGCGAGCTGAATGCGCTGGCACGCGCCGGGCTCCTGCGCAAGGAGGCCGGCGCGCTCGTGGTCGTCGATGTCGACCGGCTCGCCCGCATGGTGGCCGAGGTGCGCGGCGAGAGCGCCCCCACGGCCGCGGGCGGCCAGCTCAGTTGAAGCGCCCGCGGGCGCCGCCGATGCCGATGCGGCCCGCGCCCAGCAGGGCGACCGCCAGCGCACCGAAGAGGTACAGCCCCTGCAGTTCCAGGGCCCAGCCGCCCTGGCCCGTCATCGTGAACAGCTGGCCCATGTGGACGAGGCCGAAGGCGAAGAGCATGTTGATGACCACCACGCCGGCCGCGGCGCGCGTCCACAGGCCGACGATCATCAGCACCGGCGCCACGATCTCGCCCACGTAGACGAGGTAGCCCAGTGCGCCGGGCAGCCCGGCGGCCCCGAGCATCTTGACGACGAAGCCCGGGCCCGTGCCCAGCTTGAAGATGCCGTGCAGCAGCACGAGCAGGCCCACCGACAGGCGCAGCACGAGCTTGCCGGCGTCGTCGCGCGTGAAGGCGGTGCCGTGGTCCTGCGCGGTAGGGGTGGCGGGCAGCGTGGTGGCGCTCGTCATGGCCGGGCTCACAGGCGGTCGGCTGCGGCGGCCGGCGTGGCGGCCTGCGCGGCGCGCTCGCCGACGCTGCCGCGCGTGTACTCGGGCGGCACCGTGCTGTTGAAGAAGGCCTTGCGGTCCAGGTTCTGGTTGGGCGCATGGGCGGCGGCCACCGCCTCGGCACGCACGCTCGCGCGGTCGCGGCTGGCGGCCAGCGCGGGCACACGGTTCTCGTTGCCCAGCGCTTCGCCGGCGCCGAGCAGTTCGCCGCGTTGTGCAGCCTGCGCCAGCCCGGCCTGCACGTCGGCACGCGACAGCGTGCCGCCGAAGGGCGTGCGGTTCTGCTGGACGTAGTCGGCCTGCGATTCGGCGAGGGCGGGTGCGGCACCCAGTGCGGCGGCCAGCGCGGCGGCGGCCAGGGCGATGGATCTGTTCATGGGAAGGCTCCTGTGGCGAGGGTTGAGGGAGATGCCCGGCGGGTGGATCGGACGACCGATCTGCCGGGCCGATGGGAGGAATTCTGGGCATCACCACCGCGCGTGGAAGTGCGTTTACGCACACGCGCACGCAGGTCGCGTCCGCCCGCGACAATGCGGACCCGGGCGACGCGCACGCCCTGCCCGTCCCGCGCCCGTTTTTCGATCCCGCCTTGATCCCCGGTTTCCCGCTCATCACCGACCCCGCCTTCTATGCCGTCGCCGTGCCGGCGGTGCTGCTGCTGGGCATCAGCAAGAGCGGCTTCGGCGCCGGCTTCGGCTCGCTGGCGGTGCCGCTCATGTCGCTGGCCGTGTCGGTGCCGCAGGCCGCCGCGATCATGATGCCGCTGCTGCTGGTGATGGACCTGCTCGGGCTCGCCGCCTTCCGCCGCGACTTCGATGCGGCGCTGCTGCGCTTCCTGGTGCCCTGGGCGCTGGTCGGCACGGTGGCCGGCACCTTGCTCTTCCGCGCGCTGCCCGCGCACACGGTGGCGGGCATCGTGGGGGTGTTCACGCTGCTGTTCCTGGCCCAGCGGCTCCTGCGCCCGCCGCGGCCCGACGATGCGCCGCCGCCGAAGCCGCTGGGCGCCCTGCTGACGGTGGTGTCGGGCTTCACCAGCTTCATCTCGCATGCGGGCGGGCCGCCGCTCAATGCCTACCTGATCCCGCTGCGCCTGTCGCCCGTCGTGTTCACGGCCACGGTGGCCTACCTGTTCTTCGTCGTGAACCTCAGCAAGTGGGTGCCCTATGCCTGGCTGGGCCTGCTGGACATGCGCAACCTCGCGACCTCGCTGGTGCTCATGCCGCTGGCGCCGCTGGGCGTGTGGATCGGCGTGCGCGTGGCACGGCGCATCGACCCCACCTGGTTCTACCGCTGCGTCTACGCCGGCATGCTGCTCACCGGGCTCAAGCTCGTGTGGGATGGCTTCGCGGCCTGACGCGCCCCTCACCCGCTTCTTCATCAGGAGTCTCCGATGTCCGACCTCTTCATCCTCACGGGCGCTTCCCGCGGCATGGGCCGCGCCATGGCCGCGCAACTGCTGCAGCGCGACGGCGTGCGGCTCCTGTGCCTCTCGCGCGGGCGCGACGCCTCGCTGGAGAGCGGCCCCGCCGGCGCCGGCAGCCATGCCGAGCAATGGCAGGTCGACCTGGCCGATCCGCTTGCGGCCGCCGAGCGCGTGCGGGACTGGCTCGCGGGCCTGGACGGCGCGGGCTTTCGCTCGGCCACGCTGATCAACAACGCGGGCACGGTGGGCCACCCGGCGCCGCTGGCCAAGGCCTCGCTGGCCGAACTGTCGCAGTCGCTGCGCGTGGGCCTGGAGGCGGCCTTGCTGCTCACGGCAGCCTTCCTCGGTGCCACGGCGGGCTGGCCTGGGCGACGCCAGGTTCTGAACGTCTCCTCGGGCCTGGGCCGCAACGCACTGGGCAGCCAGGCGCCGTACTGCGCGGCCAAGGCCGGCATGGACCACTTCTCGCGCGCCGTCGCGCTCGAGGAGCAGGGCGAGGGCGGCGCGCGGATCGTTTCGCTGGCGCCGGGCGTGATCGACACCGACATGCAGGTGCAGTTGCGCGGCACCGATGCGGCGCTCTTCCCCGACCGCGGCCGCTTCGAGAAGCTCAAGGCCGATGGCCTGCTCGATTCGCCCGAAGCGGCGGCGCGCAAGGTGCTGGCGTGGCTGGAGCGGCCCGATTTCGGTGCCCAGCCTGTGGGCGATGTCCGCCAGCCCTGACGCGGTGGCGGCCTACGCGGGCGAGCCTGCGCACTGTCCACCCCGTCCTCCCGCCCGGCGTTGAACCTCGCAGGAGAACAACGAATGGCGCGCGCATCCCGACCCGAACGACCCGCTGGCCAGGACTTCGAGGCCGAACTCGCCCGCCTGCAGGTCGCCACCGCCGATGGCGGCAGCGGCGGGCTGTCGATGCTGCTGTCGCCGGTGCTCCGGCTGGTGCGCGAGCACCTCGGCATGGACGTCGTCTTCGTCGCCCAGTTCGTGGGCGACGACAGCGTCTTTCGCCATGTCGAGGCGCGACCGGGCCGCCGCGTGATGGCCGTCGGCGAAGCGTGCGCCCGCGAGCGCAGCTACTGCCAGCGGGTGGTCGATGGCCGCCTGCCGCCGCTGGAGCGCAACGTCCCGGCGCGCGAGGACTTCTCGCGCCTGCCCACCTTCGACTTCCCGATCGGCAGCTACCTCAGCGTGCCGCTGCGCCTGCAGGGCGGCCGCATCTACGGCGTGCTGTGCTGCTTCAGCTTCGCGCCCAACGAGGACCTGGGCCAGCGCGACCTGCGTCGCCTGGAGATGGCGGCGCAGCTCACCACGCGGCTGATCGAAGAGCTCGGGACCTGAGTTTCATGAACGAAATCGGCCGCCGGCGCCCGCGGGACGGGCGCGGGCAGCTATCGATTTCGTAGCAATGGATCGCCCCCGCCGTGGTGGCTGCGCGCTCAGGCCGCATCCGGCTGGCGCTTCGGCTCGGCGGCCTGGAAGGCCGGCTGGGCCATTGCGTGCGCGACCACGCGCGTGATGCGCTCGAAGCCGTCCGTGTCGCAGCCCATGCGGCGCGCGTTCGCCACCTGCGGCACCAGGCAGCAGTCGGCCAGCGTGGGCGCATCGCCGAAGCACCAGGCGCCGTGGCCATGTCGTTCGAGCAGGCGCTCGACCATGGCCAGGCCATCGGCCACCCAGTGGGCGTACCAGGCGTCCTTCTGCTCGGGCGTGACCTTCAGCACGTCCTGCAGGTAGCGCAGCACGCGCAGGTTGTTCACCGGGTGGATGTCGCAGGCGATCACGTTCGAGAGTTCCAGCACGCGGGCGCGCGCCTGGGTCTGAAGCGGGATCAGCCGCGGTTCGGGATGCACCTGATCGAGCCAGTCGATGATGGCCATCGACTGGCCCAGCTGGAAGTCCCCCTCGGCGATGGCCGGGACCGATGCCGAGGCGTTGACGCCGGCCACGTAGTCCGGCGCGCGGTGCGCACCCTTGCGGATATCGACCGGCAGGTAGTCGTACGGCAGCCCCTTGAGGGCGAGCGCGATGCGCACCCGGTACGAGGTGGAGCTGTTGAAGAAGCTGTGCAGCTGCATCACACCACGCGCACCGCGAGTTCGCCCAGGCGGTCGATGCCCACCTTCATCAGGTCGCCGGCCTTCACCGCACCCACGCCTTCGGGCGTGCCCGTGAAGATGAGGTCGCCGGGCTCGAGGCGGAAATAGCGCGACAGGTCGGCAATCGTCTCGGCCACCGACCAGATCAGGTGCGACACGTTGCTGCGCTGCCGGTCGCCGCCGTTGACCGTGAGCCAGATCGCGGCATCGGTGAAGTGGCCGACCTCGCTCGCCCTGTGCAGCGGGCCCGTGGGCGCGGAGGCGTCGAAGGCCTTGCCGATCTCCCAGGGGCGGCCCATCTCGCGCATCTTCATCTGCAGGTCGCGGCGGGTCATGTCCAGGCCCACGGCGTAGCCCCAGGCGTGGTCGAGCGCGCGTTCGACCGGGATGTCCGAGCCGGCCTGGCCGATCGCCACGACCAGCTCGGCCTCGTAGTGGTAGTTGGCGGTCTGCGCGGGGTAGGGGAGTTCCAGTGTCTGGCCCTGCGCCACGGGCACCACCGCGTCGGCCGGCTTGCAGAAGAAGAAGGGCGGCTCGCGGTCCGGGTCGAAACCCATCTCGCGCGCATGCGCCGCGTAGTTGCGGCCGACGCAGTACACGCGGCGCACGGCGAAGCGGTCGTCGCTGCCGGCGACGGGAAGGGTGACGGGGGCGGGGGCGGGGAAGACGAGGGCCATGGGATGTCCTGGCAGTGACTGCCGGTCGATGAAGAAACGGGGGGTGAAAGAGGATGGGATGAGTCGCCTCATCCCGCCGTTCGGGCCGAGCCGGTCGACGCCCTGCGCGGCGCGTCGACGGGCCCGGCGTGCACGGCCGGCGCTGCGGCTACAGCCGCTCTTCGCGCAGCAGGTTCAGCGCGGCCTGCACCGGCCGGTCCGAGTAGCTGAAGAGCACCGCGTCGTCGACCGAGGCGAGCTGCACCGGCTGCCAGGAGGGCACGACGAACACGTCGCGCGGTTCGAATCGGAACTGCTGCTCGCCGATGCGCGCCGTGCCGTGGCCTTCGACCACGCTGAACACGGTCGCGTCGCTGGTGCGGTAGGTCTTGCCCTGGAAGCCCTTGGGCAGGAACTGCATGAAGGTCGCCATCGTCGGCATCGGCCAGCCGCCGGTGGCGGGGTTCACGTAGCGCAGCTTCACCCCATCCCACGCGTCGATCTCGCCACGCTGGTACAGCGCGTCGAGCGCCTCGCGCGTGCGGGCATACGGGTAGCTGAAGATCGGCGAGCTGGGGTCGGTGACGCGGTGCCGCACGGGCGCCATGTTGTGGCCGAAGCGGGCCCAGCTGCTGCCTTCGGGCCGCACCACCGCCTGCGTGGAGGCGCCGTGGTTCTCGGCGAATCCGGCGTCCAGGTGCTGGATCAGCGGGATGTCCAGGCCGTCGAGCCACACCACGGGCTCGCCGCCTTCTTCCACCGTGGCGTTGCCGTGGTCGTGCCAGTTCCACGACGGCGTGATGATGAAGTCGCCCGGATGCATGGTGGTGCGTTCGCCGTTCACCGCCGTCCACGCGCCCTGGCCCTCGACGATGAAGCGCAGCGCCGACTGCGTGTGGCGGTGGCTGGGCGCGATCTCGCCCGGCAGGATGAGTTGCAGGCCGGCGTAGAGGGTGGAAGTGATGCTCGAACTGCCCGGCAGCCCCGGGTTCTCGAGGATCAGCACGCGTCGCACCGCTTCCTCGGCGCTGATCACCTGGCCGGCCTGCATCACCAGCGGGCGCACGTCGTTCCACTTCCACAGGGCCGCGACGGCCTTGGGGCGCGGATGCGGCGGCACCAGGGCGTGCAGCGACTCCCACAGCGGCGCCATGTTCTGGCGGCCGATGCGCTCGTAGTACGCGGCGCGGCCGTTGTCGGCAACGGGAAGGGCGGACATGTTCAGTCTCCAGCGGTTCGGGGTGCCGGCCGAGGTTGCCGGGCGTGCGGCCATTATTCGACGCGAGCCATGCTCCGTAAAATCATCATTTCTTCTCGTCCATACGCCAAAACGTATTGCTCTAAGGGTTAACCCGTGGATTGGACCCAGCGCCTTCGCCTGCGGCACCTGCAGTTGCTCCTGAGCCTGGCGCGCACCGGCAACATGAGCCAGTCGGCGCAGGAACTGCACACCACGCAGCCTGGCCTGTCGAAATGGCTCAGGGAACTCGAGGAGGACATCGGCCTGCCGCTCTTCGAGCGCCATGCGCGTGGACTGCACCCCACCGCGCACGGCGAGGCGCTCATCGCCCATGCCCGCCGCATCGAGGCGCAGCTCGACACCGCGCGCGACGACATGGCGGCGCTGCGCGCGGGCGGCAGCGGCCTCGTCGTGGTCGGCACCTCGGGGGCCTCGGCCTCGGACACCGTGCCGCTGGCCACGCTCAAGCTGCTGCAGCAGGTGCCGCGCGCGCAGCTGCGGCTGGTCGAGAGCACGATGGACCTGCTGATGAACCGCCTCGCGCACGGCGAGCTCGACATCGTCGTCGGACGCACGACGAGCGAGCATCACCACGAGCAGGTGCGCGCCGAGATGCTCTACATGGAGCCGCTGCATTTCGTCGCGCGGCCGCAGCACCCGCTGTTCAAGCGCGCGGCGCTGGACTGGGCCGACCTCATGGACTACCGCTGGGTCGTGTGGCCGCGCGGCACACCGATCCGCAACGCGCTGGAAGCGGCCCTCGCGGAGGCCGGCCACCACCTGCCGCGCGACCACGTCGAATCGAATTCGGTGGCGGTGAACCTCACCCTGCTCAACAGCAGCCCGATGATCGGCGTCGCCTCGCACCGCACCGCGCAGCGCTTCGCGCGGCTGGGGGCCATGCGCGTCCTCCCGCTGCGGCTGTCGGGCTTCGGCTCGGTGTCGATGTACTGGAACGTGGCGGGCGCGAACCGTGCCGCGGTGGCGGCGATGCTCGAGTGCCTGCGAACGGCCGACAGCGAGGTCGATGCCGGCGTGGCCGGCGAGGGGCTGTGAGCCGCGCCCGCCGCTCGCTCAGCGCCGGCAGATGCCCAGCACCCGCTCCTGCTCGGTGCAGGCGCGCAGGCTCGGCGTGGCCGCGGGCGGCAGGGACGCCGATGACGCCCGTGCGCTGCGCTCGGCGATGCAGGCGCGCAGTTGCCTCTCCACCGGCGGGTAGTACAGCCAGCCGCGCTGCAGGGCCGGCAGTTCGAGCTTGACCTGCTTCCACTTCGGGTGTCCCTCGGCCTGCAGGCGGTCGAAGTTGGCGCACAGCGAGTCGGCGAATCGCCGCAGGCTGCCCACGGTGGACTGCAGGGCGTAGTCGTACGACACGAGGTAGGCCTTCACGGTGAGCGTGGGGATGTCGCTGGCGAGCCATGAGGGGTAGCTCGACGCGCGCAGCGTGCCGGGGAAGTAGGTCCGCTTGGCACGCGCGGTTTCAGGTGCGCTCTCGTCGAGCCGCAGGATCTTGATGTAGTTGCGCGCCTCGGGCTTCATGTCCGCGAAGAGCTTGGCCGGCTGGCCGGCGACGACGATCGCGACGTCGATGCTCTTGTCCACGGTGAGCTTGGCCAGCGCTTCCTCGTTGCTGAGGTAGTGCGCATTCGAAGGCGCCAGCGGCTCGCCGAACATGAGCTGGTAGAGGGTGCGCGCACTCAGCGCGGTGCCGCTGCCCAGCGGCCCGACGCCCAACGCCTTGCCCTTGATCTGGTGGATCGATTCGAGCGGCGAATCGGCGCGGGCGACGAAGTAGATCTCCTCGTCGTACAGCGGCAGCAGCAGGCGCAGCGGCCGGATGATGTTGGCCGCGTCGGCGTTGCCGGCCTTGGCTTCGTCCAGGAAGGCCTGGTAGACGTCGGACTGCACCAGCGCCAGCTTGACGCCCGGCTCGAAGCGCATGCGGTTCACGTTCTCGGCCGACCCCTTGGACTCCAGCACCTCCAGGTCGAAACCGGCCGGCTCCGCCACGAAGCGCGCGAGATCGCGGCCGATCTGGATGTACGTGCCGGTCTTGGACGCCGTCACGATCTTGTACTGCGGCCGGGGGGGCGCGGCAGCCGCCAGCGAGGTGGCTGCGAGCAGCAGCAGGCCGGCGAGGAGGAAGTCGGTTCGCATGGCGGTCTCCTGTTCTCTCGTTCAACGGCCGGGCGGCGAGCACAGCGACAGCGCGGCCAGCGCACCGGGGCAGGCGGCGGCGGGCGCCGGCCTGGGCGAGCCCGCGAAGGTGTCGGCACCGGGCGGCGGCTCCGGCGCGGTGGCGGGGAGCGAGGGCGCAACGGGCGCTGGAGGGGGGGCGGCGGGCGGCACCGGGTCCGCCGCAGCGGCTAGCGGGGCCGGCTCGGCCGACGGGGGCGGCGATGGCGATGACGATGGCGATGGCGCGCGCGCCCGCGCGGGCGTGAGCGGCACCAGCGGCGGGGGCTCGGTCGCAGGTGGCGAGGCGCGTGGCAGGGCGGCGGGGGGCGCCTGGGCACCGCGCGCCTGCGTCGGCCCGCTCGCGCCCTGCGCCGAGACGGGCTCGGGCGGTGCGTCGAACAAGGCGAGGTACACGATGACCGCGGCAAGTGCCACCACCAGCGCCGTGAGGGCGATCACCAGCCGTCGTGCCGGCGCCTGCGGATCTTCGGGCCGTGAGGCGGGTGCGGGCAGGGGCGGGGGGGCGGATTCCGCAGGCAGCGCGGCGGCCTCTTCGGCCACCTCGGCCACCTTGGCCTCCTCGGCCTCGGGCGGCGACACGCGCGCGGCCATCGGCGCGGCCGCGGAAGACACCGGCGCGCGCCCGGCCGGCGCCTGCGCCGAATCCCGCGGCGTGCCGCAGTAGGGGCAGAACGCGACGGGCCCGTGCAGCAGGTGCAGGCAATGGCCGCACGCCCGCGTCATCGGCCTGTGCGCGGTGTCGAGGTCCAGCGGCAGCGCGGCCATGACTAGGCGGCGCACTGCCAGCCTGGCAGCACGGGAAGTTCGGGATGGTGCAGGTACAGCCGCCCTGCATAGAGGAAGGCCTGCGTCGTCCAGGGGCGGCTCAGGCGCGCCGCGAAGAAGGCCAGGGTGTCTTCTCCGGCCAGCTCGAACGTGGTCAGGTAGCTTTCCTTCGACCCGAAGCCGCTGCTCACGCGGCGCGCATCGTCCAGGCGCGCACGCAGCGTCACGGAACTGGTGGTCGAGGCCAGCAGGGTCGTGCTGCGCTCCCTGGCCGTGCCGCCGTCGTCGTCGTCTTCGGGGCCGTCGCCGGCCGGATCCCGCAGGGCCGGGTCGGACGCGCCCAACTGCACCGACACGACCCGCCCGCCCTGCGCGTCGCGCAGGAAGCACGGCTGCCACAGATGGCCGGCCGCGAGGCTCGGGCCACCGAGGTCGAAGCGCGGCGCAATGCCCGCGGGCCAGGGCAGGAAGGACGCCGCGCCCGCCGGGCCGGCGGCCTCGGCCCGCACCAACAACTGGCCGCGCGAGCCCATCCAGACGATGCGCTGCGGGTCCGCCACCGGCCGCAGCCAGCGGTGCGCCGCCGGGTCGAGCCCGCTCACCGGCATCCGCTCCAGGGCGAGGTCGTCGGGCCGGACTGCCTGCACGAACACCACCCCTTCTCGATCGAGCATGGGCACGTGCACCCGCCCGCGCCACAGCACCGGCGCGCCGACACAGGTCGAGCCCAGCGTGTGCACCTCGCAGCGCC
The DNA here is from genome assembly GCA_031119395.1 of Pseudomonadota bacterium. Lineage (GTDB taxonomy): Bacteria > Pseudomonadota > Gammaproteobacteria > Burkholderiales > Burkholderiaceae_C > Xenophilus. The sequence continues at coordinate 31,462 of JAVHYA010000016.1, read as the reverse complement.
CCGCCAGGAGGTTGATGCCGACGACGGCCAGGCCGTCGTCGCTGGGCAGGAACAGCCGCAGCGTGCCCTGTTGCTCCAGCGCCGCGAGGGACCAGGCGTCGTCGCCGAGCGAGCTGGGGCTCAGCCGTGCATCGCCGACGGGCGCGAGTTCGGCCCAGCGGCGCGAGTGCGGCAGCCATTGGCACAGCACCCCGCGCGCGACCTCCAGGGCCACCAGGCGTGATTCGCAGGTCGAGAACGCCGCGACCATGAAGTGGCACGGGCCTTCGCAGGGCGGGGGCAGTTCGTCGTCGGGGCCCGCGTCGGGGCTGAGGCCGCCGGGCAGCGACAGCCGCGCGGAGGTGAGCCGCAGGCCCTGCAGCCGCTGCGCGCCGTCGCGCTCGCCCCCGAAGGGAGGCAGCCAGACCTCGGTGCCCCGATGAGGCGCAGGCGCGAGCGGGTGGCCGGTGGTGGGCGAATAGCGGAACTGGCCGGGAAAGAGCGCCACGGACCGGCCGGCGCAGTCCGCGGGGTCGTGGCTGAGCCGGGCGCCCACCAGGCCGGCCCAGTCCAGCGGATCGGCCGCGGCGCCGGCGGTGCCGAGCTGGCGATAGGCCAGCAGTTCGAACGCACCCGTGGCCGGGTCGCGCGACCAGAGCTGATCGCCCAAGTCCCAGGACTCGTTCTCACGCTCCGACAGCACCGTCGTGGCCATCGGCTCAGTCTAATACGTTCGTATTCAAAGCGGGTGCACAAAAATGGCGAGGCACCCGACCCGTTGCGCGGCCGGCACGAACCCCGGCTCCGGCGCGGAACCAGCCGCTACAGGTAGATCTTCTGCAGCAGCCGGATCAGCGTTTCCCGCTCCCGTGCCGAGAGCTTGCTGCTCGCCTCCGCCTCCAGCTCGATCACGGCGCGCTCGGCTTCCTTGACCAGCGCTTCGCCCGCGGGCGTGAGGTGCAGCCCCACCGCGCGGCCGTCGAAAGGGTGGGGCTTGCGCTCGATCAAACCGCGGCGGTCCATGGCGGCGACGATGTTGACGAAGTTGGGCGGCAGGATGTCGAGCTTGGCGCACAGCTGGCGCGAGGTGGCACCGGGGTTGTGGGCCAGCAGCGAGAGCACCGAGAAGTCCACCGGCTTGAGCCCGTAGGCCGCCATGCGCTCGGCGAACACGGCGCCGATGACGAGGAAGGCGCGCCGCGTGTTGTAGCCGACCAGGCTTTCGAGCACGTGGCTGTCGAGGCGGTCGTTGCCGGGTTCGGCGGAAGCGGGCTTGCTGCGGGCGCGGGGGCGAGGGGACGTCGAGGCCATTGGCGCCTAGCCTACCCCAGCGCGGCACGGCCGGGCGCAGGGACGTTCCCTGTGGGCCGGTTCATGCCGCCACGGGCGCGATGACCGCCTCGCAGGCCTTCTTGACGATGCCCGCGCGCATCTCGAACTCCGGCAGCACCCAGCGCCGGAAGGCCGCGGCGCTGGCGGCCTGCGCAGCGGTGGCGCCGGGCGTAGCCTCGATGCGGCACCAGGCCCAGGCCAGCATCGCCAGCATCACGATGCGCAGGTAGTCGTCGGCCACCTCGTAGGGCAGGCGCGGCGCGGCCTGTGCGGCCATGGCCAGCTGCGTGGTGAGGTAGCGCAGCTGCGCGAATCGGCGCTGCGCGTCGGCGTCGCTCTCGCGCGAGGCGTCCAGCTCGTCGCGCAGGGCCAGCAGCGTGCGCGCGAATCCGGCACCCGCATCGGGCAGGACCTTGCGCACCAGCAGGTCGATGGCCTGGATCTCGTTGGTGCCCTCGTAGATCATGGTCACGCGGGCGTCGCGCACGATCTGCTCGATGCCCCACTCGCGCACGTAGCCGTGGCCGCCGAAGACCTGCAGGCAGGCGCTCGCACCCTCGAAGGCCTGCTGCGTGCAGGCGGCCTTGAGGACCGGCGTGACATAGCTGCACCACTGCTGCGCGGCCGCGCGCGCCTTGGCGTCGGGATGGTGCCGCGCCACGTCGAGCTGCAGGCCCGTGCGGTAGGCGATAAGGCGCGCGCCGTCGATCCAGGCACGCTGGGTGTCGAGGATGCGGGCGATCGCGGGGTGTTCGGCGATCAGGCTGGCCTCATGACCCGTGGCGCCGGGCGCTCTCATTTGACGACGCTCGTCGGCATAGGCGCGCGCCTTCTGCCACGCGGCATCGAGCAGCCCGATGCCCTGAAGCGCCACGTGCAGGCGGGCCGAGTTCATCATCACGAACATGGCCGAAAGGCCCTGGCCCGGCTCGCCCACGATCCAGCCGGTCGCCCCGTCGAAGCGCATCACGCAGGTGGGGCTGCCGTGCAGGCCCATCTTCTCCTCGATGCGTTCGCAGTGGATGGCGTTGCGCGTGCCGTCGTCCAGCACCCTGGGCGCCAGCACCAGCGACAGGCCCTTGGGTCCGGGCGGTGCATCGGGCATGCGGCACAGCACCAGGTGCACGATGTTGTCGGTGAGGTCGTGCTCGCCGCCGGAGATGAAGATCTTGCTGCCCTCGAGGCGCACGCTGCCATCCGCTTGCGGCACGGCCTTGGTCCGCACGCGGCCCAGGTCGCTGCCCGCATGCGCCTCGGTCAGGCACATCGTGGCCAGCCATTCGCCGCTGGCGATCTTGGGCAGGTAGCGGGCCTTGAGGGCGTCGCTGCCGTGGTGGCGCAGGCATTCGTAGGCGCCGTGCAGCAGCCCGGGCGCCATGGTGAAGCCGTGGTTGGCCGCGGCCAGCCATTCGTAGAGCACCGCCTCGAGCACGGCCGGCAGGCCCTGGCCGCCGTCTTCGGGTGCGGCCGAGAGCGCGGGCCAGCCGGCCTGCCAGAAGGCGCGATACGCGTCGGCGAAACCGGGCGGCGTGGCGACGCGGCCGGCCTCGAAGCGGCAGCCGGTCTCGTCGCCCTCGCGGTTCAGCGGCGCGATCACCTCGGCGACGAACTTGCCGGCTTCTTCGAGCACCTGGGCCTGCAGGTCGGCATCGGCCTCGGCGAAGGGCGGCAGCGCCTGCAGCTGCGCCGGCGCACCGAGCACGCCGTGGAGCAGGGGCAGGATGTCGTCGGGGCGGGGTTGGTAGTCCATGGAATGCTACTGATTGGATAGCTGCGCGCGCCCGTCCGGCGGGCGCTGCAGGCCGATTCGGCTCGAGAAAAACTAGGGAGACGTGCAGGCGAAGCTCTCGGCCCGCTCGATGTCGCCGCCCCGGTAGCGCGCCACCTGCGGGAAGGGGCACAGGGGCCGGCTGCGCTGGGGCGACCAGCCGGGCGGCACCTCGGGGTTGGGCACGGGCGTGCCGGCGCCGCGCGCGCGGGCGGTCACCGCGACGGGCGCCTGCCCCTGTTCGACCCAGGCGACCAGGGGCGAGAGCAGGTCGAACTGGTCGGTGGCCGGGCCGCCGCGGCAGTGGTTCATGGCGGGCACGGGGTAGTAGCGCACGAAGCCCGCGGCCCCGCCGCGCTGCGCGGCGTCCAGCTCGCTCCACCAGCGTGCGGTGTCGGAAGCGGAGAAGACGCCGTCGCCGGTGCCGTGGTAGACGATCATCCTGGCGCCGCGGTGGCGCAGCGCCGACAGGTCGCCGGCCGGGGGGCGCATGAAATCGAGCGCCGACGTGCGGTAGGGGCCGTCGGTGGCGGCGATGCGCGGGGCGTCGCGGTCCATGTCGAAGCCCAGCGCGAAGGGCAGGCCCTGCGCCCGGTCCGCCAGCGGCGGGGTGCTGAAGATGAAGGCCACGGCGGCCGCGTCGCGCGTGCCGGGCGAGGCGAACTTCCAGTCGCGCCAGTCCTGGCCCGCGAGGCCCGGGTCGACCGGGAAGGCGCTGTAGAGCGCCTGGCCGCGGCTGTCGCGTGCGCCGGCGAACACGCGGGTGAGGGTGTCCTGCTGCGCCGGCGTGAGGCACCGGCCGTTGCGCTCGCCGGTGCAGGCCGGCACGTCGCGCGAGAAGTCGAACTGCTTCTGGCAGGCCTGCACGTCGCCGACGATGCCGTCGGCCAATCCGTCGAGGGCGTCGCAGCGTGCGCGGATGCGATCGGCCACCAGCGTGAGCTCCTGCGGCGTGAACGCGGTCTGCAGGTCGGGCTGCCCGGCCGGGGTGCGGCTCGTCGCGATCTTCGCGTACTGCTGCGCGCCCCACAGCTGGGCCACGGCGGCGCGCGGCAGCTGGAAGCCCGGGTTGCCGGCCAGGATGCCGTCGTATTCGCCCGGCAGGCGTGCCGCGGCGACCATGGCATGGCGTCCGCCGTTGGAGCAGCCGCCGATGTACGAGCGGTCGGGCCCGCGGCCGTAGGCCAGGGCGATGAGCTGCTTGGCCACGGGCGTGAGCTGGGCGACGGCGTCGTAGCCGTAGTCCAGGCGTGCCTGCGGGTCGAGGCCGAAGCGCGGGTTCTGTTCGCCGTTGTGCCCGGCGTCGGAGCTGACGACGGCAAAGCCCTGCTGCAACGCGGTGTGCGTCGGTGCGCCGCCGCCGATCTGGCCCAGGGCAGGCACCACCTGGCCGTCCAGCCCGCCATTGACCTGGTGGAAGAAGCGGCCGTTCCACGCCACGGGCAGGCGCAGTTCGAAGCGGATCGCGTAGCGCTGGCCGTCGACGGGGCTGGTGCGCGCGTTCAGCTCGCCCTGCACCAGGCAGTGGTCGGGCACCGTGACGGCACCCCCGCCGGTCGGCGGCACGACGCTCGCGGCCGCGATCGGCTCGGCGCGCTTGAGCGTGGTGCGCGGCGGCAGCGCACCACGCGCGAGCTCCGCGCACTGCGCCAGGGTGCCCGGCCGCGCCGCGGCGAGCGGCGGTGCAGGCTCCGTGGGCCGCGAGCCGCAGCCCGCCAGTGCGGCCGCAGCCGCCAGGGTGCCGAGGACGAGCCGGGCCATGGAGGGACGCCGATCAGGACTCGGCCGTGAAACCGATCTGCTTGACCAGGGGGCCCCAGCGCTCGTATTCGGCCTTCTGGTCGGCCGCCATCTCCTGCGGCGTGCTGCCGTGCGCCACCAGGCCCACCAGCGCCAGCGAATCGATGACCGACTTGTCCTTCAGCGCCGCGGTGATCGCCGCGTTGGCCGAGGCGATGGTGGCCGCCGGCGTCCTGGCCGGCGCGTAGAAGCCGAACCATTCCTCCGAGGTCACGTCGGGGTAGCCCAGCTCGGTGAAGGTGGGCACGTCGGGCAGGTAGGGCGAGCGCTTCTTGCCCGAGGTGGCGAGCACGCGCACGCGGCCGTTCTTCATGTACTGCAGGTAGTCGCCGCTGGGGTTCATCGCGGCGGCGATCTGGCCGCCCACCAGGTCGGTGATGCTGGGCACGGTGCCGCGGTAGGGCACGTGCTTGAGTTCCACGCCCGAGCGCAGCCCCAGCAGCGCGCCCAGCAGGTGCGGCATCGAGCCGGCACCGGGCGAGCCGTAGCTGGCCTGGCCCGGGTTGGCCTTGGCCCAGGCGAGGAAGTCCTTCAGCGTCTTCACCTCGGCCGGCACCGCCGGGCCCACGGCCAGGCCGTGGAACATGATGGCGCCGATGGAGACCTGCGTCACGTCTTCGGGCTTGTACGTGAGCTTGGGGTAGATGTAGGGGTAGACCGAAAGGGCCGACACCGGCGCCAGCGTGAGCACCGAGCCGTCGGCGGGCGAGTTCTTCAGCGTCTCGACCGCGATGCGGCCGCCCGCGCCGGGCTTGTTCTCGACGAAGGCGCCCTTGGCGTAGGGCGTGCCGGCGATCTTCTCGGCCACGCGGCGCGCCACGCTGTCGCCGGCGCTGCCGGCCGGAAAGCCGTACATGATCTTGACCTGCTCGATGGCCTGCGCGAAGGCGCTCAGGGGCGAGAGCGCGCCCAGGGCGGCCGCGCCGCCCAGGGTGTGGAGGAACTGACGACGGTGTTGCATGGTGGTCTCCTTGTGATCGGGTGGGGTCAGCGCGGGGCCATCCGCAGCGCGCCGTCCAGCCGGATGACTTCGCCGTTGAGGTGGCCGTTGGTCACGATGTGGCAGGCCAGCTCGGCGAACTCCGAGGGCTTGCCCAGGCGCGGCGGGAAGGGGATCGACGCCGCCAGCGACTGCTGCACCGGCTCGGGCAGCTCCAGCAGCAGCGGCGTGGCGAAGATGCCGGGCGCCACCGTGCACACGCGGATGCCGTGCTGCGCCAGGTCGCGCGCCATCGGCAGCGTCATGCCCACCAGCCCGCCCTTGGAGGCGCTGTAGGCCTGCTGGCCCACCTGGCCGTCGAAGGCCGCGACCGAGGCGGTGAACATCATCACGCCGCGCTCGCCGCCCTCGAGCGGGTCCAGCTTCGCGCAGCGCGCCGCGAACAGGCGGCTCATGTTGTAGGTGCCCAGCAGGTTGACGCGGATGACGCGCTCGAAGTCCTCCAGCGGCGCCGCGCTGCCGTCCTTGCCGACGATGCGCCTGGCGCTGCCGATGCCGGCCACGTTCATCAGGATGCGCGCCGGGCCGTGCGCGGCTTCGGCACCGGCCAGCGCCGCTTCCACGCTGGCGGTGTCGGTGATGTCGCAGGCGAAGGCCGCGCCGCCGATGTCGGCGGCGACCTTCCTGGCCTGCTCGATGTTGCGGTCGAGCACCGCCACCTTGGCGCCCAGGCGCGCCAGTTCGCGTGCGGTGGCCTCGCCCAGGCCCGACGCGCCGCCCGTCACCAGGGCGCTTTGTCCTTCGATCTTCATGGGGTTCGTCTCCTCGGAATGGTGGGGGTCATTGCCACTGCGGCTTGAGCGTGAAGGGCAGGGTGTCGCCATGCAGGGCCTGCACCTGCGCATCGCGGTGCTTGAGCACGGCGCGCTGGTTGATCGAGCCCTTGTCGGTGACTTCGCCCTTGTCGATGGACGGTGGCTGCGACACCAGCACGGCGCGGGCGATGCGGTTGGCGCTGCCGGTGGCGTCGCCGGCCAGGCGGTCGATCACCTTCTGGAAGTGCTCCTGCACCTCGGCGCTCTCGAGCACTTCGTTCAGCGGCGCGCCGGCGGGCAGGCGCGACAGCTCGCGCACCGCCTGCGTCGGGAAGATCAGCGCGCCGACCTCCTTCAGGTTCAGGCCGGTGAGCACCACGTCCTGGATGTACGGGGCACCGAAGGCGATCACCTTGGCGCGCAAGGGGCCCACGCTGACGAAGGTGCCGGTGGCGAGCTTGAAGTCCTCGGCGATGCGGCCGTCGAAGCGCAGGCCCAGGTGGATGTTGTCCGGGTCGATCCAGGTCACGGCGTCGCCGGTCTTGAAGAAGCCTTCCTCGTCGAAGGCATCGTGCGTGGCCTCGGGCATGCGCCAGTAGCCGGGCGTGACGTTCGGCCCGCGGTAGCGGATCTCGACCTTGCCGTCGGTGGGGACCAGCTTGACCTCCATGCCCGGCGTGGGCAGGCCCAGGTCGCCGGTCTGCACCTCGGGCCGCGTGATGTACAGGCCGAAGGGGCCCGATTCGGTCATGCCCAGGCCGGTGCCCATGACCAGGCGCTCGCCGACCTCGGCCTCCTGGATGCGGTGCAGCTGGTCCCACACGGCCTGCGGCAGCGCGGCGCCGGCGTAGAAGAACATGCGGCAGCGCGACAGCAGCTTCCTGCGCAGCACCGCGTCCTCTTCCATGGCCTGCGCCACGTACTCGAAGCCGGTGGGCACGTTGAAGTACACGGTGGGCGCGATCTCGCGCAGGTTGCGCAGCGTCTCGGCGATGCCGGCGGGCGTGGGCTTGCCGTCGTCGATGTACAGCGTGCCGCCGTTGTCCAGCACGATGCCCACGTTGTGGTTGCCGCCGAAGGTGTGGTTCCAGGGCAGCCAGTCGACCAGCACCGGCGGCTCCTCGCCCAGCGCGGGAATGGAGGCGCGCAGCTGCGCCTGGTTGGCGCACCACATGCGGTGCGTGTTGACGACCGCCTTCGGGTTCTTGGTGGAGCCCGAGGTGAAGAGGAACTTGGTGATCGTGCCGGGGTGCGTGGCGTGCATCGCCGTCTCGACCGCGGAGGTCGGCTCGGCCGCCAGCAGTTCCGACAGCGGCGTCACGCGGCGGCCCTCGAGCGCGCCGCCGCCCAGCACCACCTCGGTGTCGGCCGGCACGGTGGCGGCGATGGCGGCCGCATAGCGCGTGTCGGCCGCGAACACGAGTCCCGGCGTGAGCGTGGCCATGACATGGCGCAGCTTCTCGTAGTCCTTGCTCACCAGCGAATAGGGCGGCGAGACCGGGCAGTGCGGGATGCCCACGTAGAGGCAGCCCAGCGCCAGCAGCGCGTGCTCGATGCCGTTCTCGCTCAGGATCGCCACCGGGCGCTCGGCCGAGAGCCCGCGGTCCAGCAGCGCCTGGCCGATGGCGCGCGCCTTGGCCAGCGCCTCGCGGTAGCTGATGCGCACCCAGTCGCCGGTGCTGCCGTCGGCATTGCGCGCGCGGCGGGCGATGAAGGTGCGCTCCGGCGCCATGGCGGCCCAGTACACGAGGCGGTCGGTCATGCGGTGGGCATGCGGGCCGAGCGGCGTCTCGGCCGCCAGGTACTGGACGCCGGCTTCGCCCTCGCGCAGCACGCCGCGCGTCACGCCGAAGGCCAGGGGCCGGTATTTGGGCGCAGCCGCCTGCGTGCGGCCGGCGGCCGCCATCGTTGTCTCCGTCATGTCGATCTCCGTCGAGTGGGTGTGGGGGCGCGTCAGCGTCTCAGCTCTTGGTGACCTTGCCGGCCTTGCCTTCGAGGAAGGCGCGCACGCGCTCCTTGGCGTCGGGCGCGTCCTGCACGATGCCGGAAATCAGCGCCTCGGTGAAGAAGCCGTGGTCGGCCGGCTGCTCGGCGATGCGCGGCAGCGCGTGCATCAGCGCGTAGTTGGTCAGCGGCGCGTTGGTGGCGACGCGGCGGGCGATCTCGATCGCCTTGTCGAGCGCCGCGCCCTCGGGCACCAGGTACTGGGCGAAGTTGGCGCGCTCGCCGTCCTCGGCGTTGTAGACGCGGCCCGTCATCATCATGTCGGTCATGCGGGCCACGCCGATGAGCTTGGGGATGCGCACCGAGCCGCCGCCGCCCACGAAGATGCCGCGCGAGCCCTCGGGCAGCGCATAGAAGGTGGAGGCGTCGGCCACGCGGATATGGCAGGCGCTCGCCAGCTCCAGCCCGCCGCCGACCACGGCGCCGTGCAGCGCGGCCACCACGGGCACCGGGCCCTGCTCGATGCAGGCCAGCGCCTGGTGCCACATGCGCGAATGCATCATGCCCTGGCCGGCGTCGCGCTCCTTGATCTCCGACAGGTCGAGCCCGGCGCAGAAGTGCGGGCCGTCGCCGTCGATGACGACGGCACGCACCGACGAAGGCAGGTTCTGGAAGGTGTCGCGCAGTGCGAGGATGAGCGCGTCGTTCAAGGCGTTGCGCTTGCTCGCGCGGGTCAGGCGCACGATGGCGATGTCGCCCTGGAGGTCGAGTTGGAGGTCGGCGGAAGTGCTCATGGGGGCGTCATCATTGCGGTCTGGGAGTGAATCGATTATGGTTATGGAAAATAATCAATTCAAGCGCGGCGCAGCCTTGCCGACTCAGTGTTTACCCTTGCCCGGAGACGACCCATGGACATCGACAACCTCATCGCCATCGACATGCACACCCATGCCGAGGTGAGCTGCTGGAACCCCTTCGACAACTACGGCGAGGAGTACGACCGCGCGGCCGACAAGTACTTCAAGTCGGGCCGCCGCCCGACCATCCAGGAGAGCATCGACTACTACCGCGAACGCAGGATCGGGCTGGTGATGTTCATGGTCGATGCCGAGTCCAACATGGGCCGCCGGCGCATCCCCAACGAGGAGATCGCCGAGGCGGCGCAGAAGAACAGCGACGTCATGATCGCCTTCGGCAGCATCGATCCGCACAAGGGCAAGATGGGCGCGCGCGAGGCGCGCCGGCTGATCGAGGAGCACGGCGTCAAGGGCTTCAAGTTCCACCCCACGGTGCAGGGCTACCACCCCTACGACCGCATGGCCTGGCCCATCTACGAGGTGATCGCCGAATACAACCTGCCGGCCGTCTTCCACACCGGCCACAGCGGCATCGGCTCGGGCATGCGCTGCGGCGGCGGCCTCAGGCTGGAGTACAGCAACCCGATGCACCTGGACGACGTGGCGATCGACTTCCCCGACATGCAGATCATCATGGCCCACCCCAGCTTCCCGTGGCAGGACGAGGCGCTGTCGGTCGCCACGCACAAGCCCAACGTGTGGATCGACCTCTCGGGCTGGAGCCCCAAGTACTTCCCGAAGCAGCTGGTGCAGTACGCCAACACGCTGCTCAAGGACCGCATCCTCTTCGGCAGCGACTACCCGCTCATCACGCCCGACCGCTGGATGAAGGACTTCGAGGACGCCGGCTTCAAGCCCGAGGTGATGCCCGGCATCCTCAAGGGCAACGCGATGCGGCTGCTCAAGCTGGGCGCGGCGGCCGCCTGACGCAGTCAATGCTATCGAAACGATAGCTGCTTGCGCAGGCTGGTCGGCCGTCAGCGGGTGATTTCGCTCGAGGAATCGTCGCTGCGGTCGGTGCCCCAGTCGCGCTGCGTGCGCTGGCGGCGCTCCTCGCGCTCGCGGGCCATCTGCTCCTCGAACTGCTGGCGCCCCTCCTTGGCCACCGCGATGAGCTTCGCGCGGTCCTTGTAGTGCGGGTAGCTCGCCTCGGCGATCTTGATGTTCCGCGACCGGAAGCGCATCGCCGCCTCGCGCGCCTCGTGCGCGGGCCAGCCCAGCGATTCGAGCACCGAGCGCGCGCTGCGCAGCGAGGACTCGAACACCTCGCGCTCGGCCATCTCCACGCCGCGGTCGCGCAACTGGTAGTAGTGGCCCAGGTTGCGTGCCCGCGCGACGATCCTCGCCTGCGGGAAGTTCTCCCGGACCAGGTCGACGATCTCCAGCGAGGTCTCGATCTCGTCCACCGCCACCACGATCACCTTCGCCGTGGCGCCGCCTGCGACGCGCAGCAGGTCCAGGCGCGTCGCGTCGCCGTAGAAGACGCGGAAGCCGAACTCCCGCAGGCCTTCCACCGTGTCGGGGTCGTGGTCCAGCACCGTCACGCCCATGCCCTGCGACAGCAGCACGCGGCCGACGATCTGGCCATAGCGGCCGAAGCCGCAGATCAGCACCTTGGCGTCCTGCTGCTCGGCGATCTCCTCCATCTCGGTGCGGGGCTTCTCGCGGTAGCGCGCCAGCACGTAGCGGTCGATGGCCACCAGCAGCAGCGGCGACACCAGCATCGACAGCGCCACCGCGCCGATCAGCAGCGAGGTGGTCTCGGCCGGCAGCACCTGCGGCCCCGCCGCCTGGAACACGACGAAGGCGAACTCGCCGCCCTGCGCCAGCAGCAGCGTGAACACCGGCCGCTGCACCTTGGGGATGTCCATGGCCTTGGCCAGCAGGTAGATGACGACGAACTTCACCGCCATGAAGCCGAGCACCAGGCCGGCAATGAGCAGCGGGTGCGCGAGCACCACGGCGAAGTCGATCGTCATGCCCACGGCGATGAAGAACAGCCCCAGCAGCAGCCCCTTGAAGGGCTCGATGTCGGTCTCCAGCTCGCGGCGGTACTCGCTCTCGGCCAGCAGCACGCCGGCCAGGAAGGCGCCCAGCGCCATCGACAGGCCCACGAACTGCATCAACGCCGCGATCGCCACCACCAGCAGCAGCGCGGTGGCGGTGAAGATCTCGGGCGTGTTGCTGCGCGCGATCCAGCGCAGCAGCGGGCGCAGCAGCAGGCGGCCGCCGAGGATGATGCCGGCGATCACGCCGACGATCTTGGCCGCCTCGATGGCGCGGTCCGCCGCGGCGATGGGCGCATGGTCGGTGCTTCCGGCCAGCAGCGGCAGCAGGGCCAGGATCGGGATGGCCGCGACGTCCTGGAACAGCAGGATCGAGAAGCCGGCCTGGCCGCTGGCCGTCTTGAGCAGGTTGCGTTCGCCGAACACCTGCAGCGCGATGGCGGTGGACGACAACGCCAGTCCCAGCGAGGCCACCAGCGACACGCGCCAGTCCGCGCCCAGCGCGCAGCCGATGGCGAAGAGCACCGCGGCGCAACTGACCACCTGCGCCGTGCCCCAGCCGAAGATGGGCCGCCGCAGGTTCCACAGCCGCCTGGGCTCGAGCTCCAGGCCGACCAGGAACAGCATCAGCACGACGCCGAACTCTGCGAAGTGCAGCACGTCCTCCACGCTCGAGACGAGCCCCAGGCCCGAGGGCCCGATCGCGATGCCGGCCACCAGGTAGCCGATGATGGCGCCCAGCCCGAGGGCGCGCGACAGCGGCACCACGATGACGGCCGCGCTGAGGTAGATGAGGCTGTTGGTCAGCCAGGCAGGCGCGTGTTCCATCAGTGCGCCTCCGGTGCCCGGGCGCCCGGTGCCGTGGCGGCACCCGACGCGTTCACGCGGCCCAGCGTGTCCTGCAGCGCCGTGAAGAAGGCGCGGCCGGAGGGGTGGTCGCCGGTGCGCGTGGCATCGGCCGGGCGGTCGGAGTCCGGCACCTCGCAGGTCGGGCAGACGCCCAGCTCGTCCATCTCGGGCCAGTGCGGGTAGCTGGCGAGCCGGTCGGCGAAGGTTTTCACGTGCGCGGCGACCTCGGCCTCGGGCACGCTGCGCGCGCCATGCAGCACCAGCGGCGGCAGGAAGCGCATGCCGCACAGGGCCGCGGTCTGCTCGTAGGGCGGCAGGAAGGCGTCGAAGAAGTAGCGGTTGTAGCTGGTGGGGTGGTAGCTGGCCTCGGGGCCGCCGGTGGTGGCGACCAGCCACAGGTCCTTGCCGCGCAGTGCCTGGCCGCCCTGGCCGTAGGCCCATCCGTAGGCGAGCACGTCGTCGAGCCAGAGCTTCTGCAGCGGCGGCATCGAGTACCACTGGATCGGGTGCAGCATCACCAGCAGGTCGGCCCGCGCCAGCCGTTCCTGCTCGGCCTCGACGTCGATGGTGTAGTCGGGATAGGTGGCGTACAGGTCGTTGATGTCCACGCCCGGCACCTCGCGGGCGGCGGCCAGCAGCCGGCGGTTCACGCGCGAGTCGCGCCAGCGCGGGTGGGCGGCCAGCAGATAGATGGACGCACCGCTCCCTGGGGTCTGTGTTGTTGTCGTCATGGCCGCGAACATAGCGCAAGCCGGCCGGCCGCGCCGCGCGCGGGACAGCGTCGCGGACTTGCCCCTACCATCGAGACCCATCGCACATCGCAGGAGTCGCTGCCATGCCGGTCGTTCTGGTCGCCAATCCCAAGGGCGGCGTGGGCAAGTCCACGCTCGCGACGAACATCGCGGGCTATTTCGCCAGCCAGGGGCACGCCGTGATGCTGGGCGACATCGACCGCCAGCAGTCCTCGCGCCTGTGGCTGGGGCTGCGGCCGCCGGCCGCCGCGCCGATCCGCAGCTGGGATGCGAATGCCGACGGCGACCTCCTCAAGCCACCGCCCGGCACCACCCACGCGGTGCTCGATTCCCCGGCCGGGCTGCACGGCAGGCGACTCAAGGAGGTGCTGGCGCTGGCCGACGCGGTGGTCGTGCCGCTGCAGCCGAGCATCTTCGACATCTACGCCACGCGCGAATTCCTCGACCGGCTGGCCGAGCGCACGGCGGGCACGCGCACGCGGGTCGGGCTGGTCGGCATGCGGGTGGATGCGCGGACGCTCGCGGCCGAGCGGCTGCGCGAGTTCGTCGGCCAGCTCGGCCTGCCCGTGGTCGCCGAGCTGCGCGACACGCAGAACTATGTGCAGCTGGCCGCGCGCGGGCTCACGCTCTACGACATCGCGCCGGGCCGCGTGCAGCGCGACCTGGCGCAGTGGGAGCCGCTGACGGCTTGGCTGGACGCGCGCTGAGGTGAATCCCTGAGCCGGCTTGTCGCGGCGCCGACATCGCGGCCTGCACCGCCGGCGCCAGAATGCGCCGCATGACGAAGAAGACCTTCCAGACCCTTCAGGACCTGGCCGCCTGCGTCGGCCAGCAGGTGGCGACCAGCGACTGGATCACCGTGACGCAGGCGCAGGTGAACCAGTTCGCCGAGGCCACGGGCGACCACCAGTGGATCCACGTGGACGTCGAGCGGGCCAAGGCCGGGCCCTTCGGCGCGCCCATCGCGCACGGCTTCCTGACCCTGTCGCTGCTGCCGAAGATCTTCGAGGGCGGGGTGGAAGTGGTCGAGTCGCGCATGGGCGTGAACTACGGGCTCAACCGCGTGCGCTTCATGTCGCCGGTGCCGGTGGGCAGCCGGCTGCGCGGCCACATGAAGCTGCTGTCGAGCGAGCCGATCGACGGCGGCGGCGTGCAGATGGTGTGGGAGACCACCATCGAGCTCGAAGGGGCGGGCAAACCGGCCTGCGTGGCCGAGTCGGTGGTGCGCCGCTACCCGTGAGGACGGGCGCCGCGCCGGCTCACATCGGCATGCCGATGGTGCCGTAGTTGGCCGAGCCGCGGCGGGCTGCGGCCACCGCGCCGGCGCGCACGGCCTCGCGGTCGACGTTGCCGGCGGTCGGGCGATGGACACCGGTGCCGCCGTTGCCGATCGGCTGCGCCTGGCGGGCCTGGGCCTGCACCTCGGCGCGCGAGAGCGTCGACTGGAAGGGTGCGGGCGGGTTGGGGTTCTGCTCGCCCTGGAAGGCCTGGGCCCCGGTGGCGGCGACGAGGGCGAGGGCGGCGAGGCTGAGGGACATGCGCGTCATGGCGGACTCCTGGAAGGGTTGGACGACGGGGCGTGGCGCACAGCGCGCCACACGTGTCTATACGCCGCCGGCGCCGGCGCGGATTCAGCTGGTGCTCAGCTTTCCAAGCCGAATCGGCCCGCAGCGCCCGCCCTGCCTGCGCGGGCAGCTATGAATTCGATAGCGAATCGCCGAAGCCGTTCTGCCGCCAGGCCTCGAACACCGTGACCGCGACGGCGTTCGACAGGTTCAGGCTGCGCTGGCCGGGCCGCATCGGCAGGCGCAGCAGCCGCGCCGGCGGGAAGCGCTCGCGCAGTTCGGGCGCGAGACCGCGCGTCTCGGCCCCGAAGACCAGCCAGTCGCCGGGTCGGAAGGCCGTGCCATGCACGCTCCCGGTGCCGCGCGTGCTCAGGCCGAAGAGCCGGGCCGGATCGGGCCGGCAGGCGTCGAGGAAGGCCTCCCAGTCCGCATGGCGGCGCACCTCGGCGTACTCGTGGTAGTCGAGCCCGGCACGGCGCAGCAGGCGGTCGTCCATCGAGAAGCCCAGGGGCTCGATCAGGTGCAGGTCGCAGCCGGTGTTGGCGGCGAGCCGGATCACGTTGCCGGTGTTGGGCGGGATCTCGGGCTCCACCAGGACGATGTGGAACATGAATGGGTGCGGGAGGGTGGGGCGCGAAGGATAGCCGCCCCGGCCGGTCGAGCCGTCACGGCGCCGGCGTGCGCGCCAGCACCAGGGCGTCGACGTGCCGCGCGCCGGCCTCGCGCAGCACCTGCGCGGCGGCGGCGAGCGAGGCGCCGGTGGTCATCACGTCGTCCACCAGCAGCACGCGGCGTCCGTCGACCTCGGCCCGGCGCAGCGGCTCGAGGGCGAAGGCGCCGCGCAGGTTGCGCAGGCGCTGTGCGCGCGGCAGGCCGGCCTGCGAGGGCGTGTCGCGCACGCGCAGGAGCAGGGTGGCGTCGCAGCGTTCGGGCGCCAGCCGCCGCGCGAGCTGCAGGGCCTGGTTGAAGCCGCGTTCGCGCAGGCGCTGCGCGTGCAGCGGCATGGGCAGCACGCGGTCGGCGGCCTCCAGGGCGGGCTCGGCCCAGGGCGTGGCGCGCATCAGCGTCGCCAGCGGTGCGGCCCAGCCGGCCTCGCCCTGGAACTTGAAGCGGGCGATGCAGTCGGTCCAGGGCCAGGCGTAGTCGCAGGCGGCCAGACAGCTGTCCAGCGGCGGCGGGTGGCGCAGGCAGGCGCCGCACTGCGCCACGCCCGCGGGCACGCGCAGCGCGCAGGTGCGGCAGCGCGGCACCGGCTGGGCGAAGCGGGTCACGCAGGCATCGCACAGGGCGCGCGCCGGCCAGGCGTGGCAGACGGCGCACTGGCTGGGCAAGCCGCCGAGCCAGGAACGGAACAGCCGTGCGGGAGTAAGGGTGGGCATGCCTTCCTATACTGGCGCGCTTTCGCGATGCCGGCCTCCCCGCCCCGGGGGCTTGCGCCCGGCATTCGTGACCTTTTTGCCCCATGTCCACCGAATCCCACCGGCGCCCGCCGACCATCGACCCCGTGGCGGCGCAGCGCTGGTCCCGGCGTGTGCCGGCCGAGGGCTCGCCCTGGCTGCACGAGGAGGTGGGTCGGCGCATGGAAGACCGGCTGCAATGGATCAAGGCACGGCCGCGCCAGTGGGCCGACTGGTCGCCCCTGCGCGGCGGTCTGCAGGCGCATGGCCTGGTCGCCCAACGCTATCCCGACGCGCAGGCCTGGGTCGTCGAGCCCGAGCCGGCACTGCAACCAGCCACCGCGCAGGCGCTGGCGTCGCCCTGGTGGACCGCCAGGCGCTGGCGCGGCGGCCGCACGCACCTGTTCGAGCCGCTGCCCGAGGGCGGCGTCGACCTGCTCTGGGCCAACATGGCGCTGCACATGGCGGCCGACCCCGAAGCGCTCATCGGCCAGTGGCATCGGCAGGTCGCGGTGGATGGCTTCCTGATGTTCTCCTGCCTGGGGCCCGACACGGTGCGCGAACTGCGCGCCGTCCATGCCCGCCTGGGCGGCCAGCCCGCCGGCCACGACTTCACCGACATGCACGACTGGGGCGACATGCTGGTGCACGCCGGCTTCGCCGAGCCGGTGATGGACATGGAGCGCATCGTGCTCACCTGGGGCTCGCCCGAGGCCGCGCTCGCGGAACTGCGCACCCTGGGCCGCAACCTGCACCCGGCGCGCTTCCCGGCGCTGCGCGGCCGCGGGTGGAAGGGCGCGCTGATGGAGGCACTGGGCGGCCTCGCCGCGCCGGGCGAGCACGACGGCCGCATCGCGCTGACCTTCGAGGTGATCTACGGCCACGCCTTCCGGCCGGCCGCCCGGGTGTCGGTGGCGAACGAGAGCGCGGTCTCGCTGCGCGACATGAAGGCGATGCTGGGCCGCGGCCGGCCCGGCTGAGCCGCGCGGCCCGCGGGCACAGGGAAATCCCCGAGAGCGGCCGCGCCCCCGCGCGCTGAGCGTCGCGCAGCGGACTCACACGCGCCCCGCGCCGGTGCGCGAGCGCCGGGATCGCGGGATGCCCGCGCTACAATCCTTCGTTGCGTGAACCTCGGGGGATGGTCCCCTGACCAAAGTCCCCGGATTCCCGTCCGGCCCGGCTTGGCGCACCACCCGATCTGCTGAACTCGCACGTGCCGAATTCCGTGTTTCGCTTCGCCACCGTCTCGGGCCAGAACGTCCACTGGTTCCTGAGGCGCAACTGCTCGATCACGCCGAGCCAGCTGGGCTGGCTGTACGCGTCGTTGTGCGTGGTGTCGATGGGCATCGGGCTCGTGTTCTGGGTGCATGGTGCCCGCCTCGTGCTTCCTTTCGCCTGGCTCGAACTGGCTGCGGTCGGGCTGGCCTTCATCCTTTACGCGCGCCACGCCACCGATGGCGAACGCATCGCCCTCGAGCAGGGACGCCTGGTCGTCGAGCTCGAGAACGGCGGCACCGTGGAGCGCGCCGAATTTCTGCAGCACCAGGTCCGGGTGGAACCTCAGGCCAGCGACCGTTCGCTGATCGAGGTCTCGGGCCAGGGGCGGTCGGTACGGGTGGGGCGCTATGTGCGCCCCGAATTGCGTGCTGCGCTGGCGAGGGAGATTCGCATGGCCCTGCGCGGCGCGTGAAGCGCCCGGGGGCCGGCGAGCGGCGGAGCCGGTGGATTGATTGGAAGCCTTGAAGAAGTGAACACGATGAAGAGCATTTGGACCCAACCGGCAGCGCTTCTGCTGGTGGCCGGCGCAGCGTTCAGCAGTGCGGCACATGCGGTGAACGACCTGCCCGGCGGCCCGGCCGTGCGTCAGCTCAACCTTCCGGTGGGCGTGACCAAGATCTCCGAGGAACAGCATTTCCTGCACAACGCCCTGCTGGTGCTGTGCAGCGTCATCTTCGTCGCCGTGTTCGCGGTGATGTTCTATTCGATCTGGAAGCACCGCAAGTCGGTGGGCCACAAGGCCGCCAACTTCCACGAGTCGGTGGTGGTCGAGGTGATCTGGACCATCGTGCCCTTCATCATCGTGATCCTCATGGCCCTGCCCGCCACCAAGGTGCTGGTGGCCCAGAAGGACACCACCAACGCCGACCTCACGATCAAGGTGACCGGCTACCAGTGGAAGTGGGGCTACGACTACATCAAGGGCGAGGGCGAGGGCCTGTCCTTCATCTCCACGCTGGACAGCTCGCACCGCGCCCTGTCCGATGCCGGCGCCAAGGGCGACGTGCCCGCCGACTACCTGCTCAAGGTCGACAACCCGCTGGTCGTGCCCGAGAAGCAGAAGATCCGCATCATCACCACGGCCAACGACGTGATCCACGCCTTCGCCGTGCCGCAGTTCGGCATCAAGCAGGACGCGATTCCCGGCTTCGTGCGCGACACCTGGTTCCGCGCCGAGAAGGTCGGCGACTACTACGGCCAGTGCCAGGAGCTGTGCGGCAAGGAACACGCCTACATGCCGATCCACGTGAAGGTGGTCTCGGCCGCCGACTACAAGGCCTGGGTCGACACCAAGAAGAAGGAAGCCGCGGCCAAGCTCGACGATCCGACCAAGGTCTGGACCCTGCCGGACATCCTGGCGCGTGGCGAGAAGGTGTACGCGGCCAACTGCGCGGCCTGCCACCAGGCCAACGGCAAGGGCGGTGGCCCGATCAAGGCGCTCGACGGCTCGCCCGTGGTGCTCGACACCGACCATGCCAAGCAGATCCACGTGCTGCTCAACGGCCAGAACAACGGTGCGATGCCGTCCTGGAAGCAGCTGAGCGACACCGACCTCGCCGCCGTGGCCAGCTACACCAAGAACAGCTGGTCGAACAAGACCGGCCAGATCGTCCAGCCCGCCGAAGTGCTGGCCCAGCGCGGCAAGTAAGCCGCCGCCGACGACGAATAGCCTAGGAAGACAGTCCCCATGAGCGCAGTCCTCGATCCCCACGGCCACGCCGGCCACGGCGAACACGTCCACGACGAGCACCACGACCATCCGCACGGCTGGCGCCGCTGGGTGTTCGCGACCAACCACAAGGACATCGGCACGCTGTACCTGCTGTTCTCGTTCACCATGCTCATGGTGGGCGGCGTGCTGGCCCTGCTGATCCGCGCCGAGCTGTTCCAGCCCGGCCTCCAGCTGGTGAACCCGGAGCTGTTCAACCAGTTCACCACCATGCACGGCCTGATCATGGTGTTCGGCGCCATCATGCCGGCCTTCGTGGGCTTCGCGAACTGGATGATCCCGCTGCAGATCGGCGCCTCGGACATGGCCTTCGCGCGGATGAACAACTTCAGCTTCTGGCTGATGATCCCCGCGGCCCTGATGCTCGTGGGCTCGTTCTTCATGCCCGGCGGCGCGCCCGCTGCAGGCTGGACGCTCTACGCGCCGCTCACGCTGCAGATGGGCCCCTCGATGGATGCCGGCATCTTCGCGATGCACATCCTGGGCGCGAGCTCGATCATGGGCTCGATCAACATCATCGTCACCATCCTCAACATGCGCGCCCCCGGCATGACGCTGATGAAGATGCCGATGTTCTGCTGGACCTGGCTCATCACCGCCTACCTGCTGATCGCCGTCATGCCCGTGCTGGCCGGCGCCATCACCATGACGCTGACCGACCGCCACTTCGGCACCAGCTTCTTCAACCCCGCCGGCGGCGGCGACCCGGTGATGTACCAGCACATCTTCTGGTTCTTCGGCCACCCCGAGGTCTACATCATGATCCTGCCCGCCTTCGGGATCATCAGCCAGATCGTGCCGGCCTTCGCGCGCAAGAAGCTCTTCGGCTACGCCTCCATGGTGTACGCCACCAGCTCCATCGCCATCCTGAGCTTCATCGTGTGGGCCCACCACATGTTCACCACCGGCATGCCGGTGACGGGCCAGCTCTTCTTCATGTACGCGACCATGCTGATCGCGGTGCCCACGGCGGTGAAGATCTTCAACTGGATCGCGACCATGTGGCAGGGCTCGATGACCTTCGAGACCCCGATGCTGTTCGCCGTCGGCTTCATCTTCGTGTTCACGATGGGCGGCTTCACCGGCCTGATCCTGGCCGTGGCCCCGATCGACATCCAGCTGCAGGACACCTACTACGTGGTGGCCCACTTCCACTACGTGCTGGTGGCCGGTTCGCTCTACGCCATGTTCGCGGGCTACTACTACTGGGCGCCCAAGTGGACGGGCGTGATGTACAACGAGACGCGCGGCAAGATCCACTTCTGGTGGTCGCTGATCTCCTTCAACATCACCTTCTTCCCGATGCACTTCCTGGGTCTGGCCGGCATGCCGCGTCGCTATGCCGACTACCCCATGCAGTTCGCCGACTTCAACGCCATCGCCACCGTGGGCGCCTTCGGCTTCGGCCTCGCCCAGGTGTACTTCTTCCTGTTCGTCGTGCTGCCCACGATGCGCGGCAAGGGCGAACCGGCGCCGCAGAAGCCCTGGGAAGCGGCCGAGGGCCTGGAATGGGAAGTGCCGTCGCCGGCGCCCTTCCACACCTTCGAGAACCCGCCCAAGCTCGACGCGACCGCCACCAAGGTGATCGGCTGAGCCGGAAAACGAGACGTCCATGACGCCCGAACAGAAGAGGAACAACCGCCGAATGGGGCTCACGCTGGCCTCCATCGCGCTGATGTTCTTCATCGGTTTCATCGTCCGCATGGTCTGGGTGGGCCATTGATGTCTCGCCTGCGCCGTGCCAACGTCCGCATGGTCGGCAAGCTGGCCGTCGTGGCGGCTGGCATGTTCGCCTTCGGCTATGCGCTGGTGCCGCTGTACCGTGCCATCTGCGAGGTGACGGGCATCAACGTGCTGGCCCGTTCCGAGCTGGAAGTGCCCGGCGGTGCCAAGGGTGGCGCGCAGGTCAAGCTGCCGGCGAACACGCAGGTCGACACCTCGCGCACGATCACGGTGGAGTTCGATGCCAATGCGCGCGGCCTGTGGGAGTTCGCCCCGGCCCAGCGCTCGATGCAGGTGCATCCCGGTGAACTGCACACCGTGATGTACGAGTTCCAGAACACCCAGAACCGGCGCATGGCGGCGCAGGCGATCCCGAGCTACGCCCCGCAGCAGGCGGCGCCGTACTTCAACAAGCTCGAGTGCTTCTGCTTCAACCAGTACACGCTGGATGCCGGGGAGAAGAAGCAGTGGCCGGTCGCCTTCGTGATCGACCCCAAGATTTCCAAGGACGTGAAGACGATCACGCTGTCGTACACCTTCTTCGAGGTGGGCGGCAAGACCCCTGCGGCGCCGACCGCCGGTGCCGCGCAACTGTCCGTGGAGCCGCGCTCATGACGCAGGTCGACGGCAGCCCGGAAAAGAAGGCTTCCCTGTGGCGCACCGTGAAGGCGGTGGCCTGGGGCTTCTTCGGCGTGCGCAAGAACAGCGAATACCAGAAGGACATCGCGAGCCTGTCGCCCCTGCACATCGTGGCGGTGGGCTTCGTCGCGGTGCTGGTCTTCATCGGCGTGCTGGTGGCGCTGGTCAAGTTCGCCGTGGCCTGAGCCGGTGCACGTGTCCGCAATGGTTTGATTGAGTCAGAAGAGAAGAGAAAGCCCAGGAGCTGAAATGAGTTCGACCACCCACGGCGCCACGCCTTACTACTTCGTGCCCGGGCCTTCGCGGCACCCGGTGATGGCGGCCATCGGCCTGTTCTTCGTCATCCTCGGTGCCGGGCAGTGGATCAATGGCCACACCTGGGGCGCCTATTCGCTGGGCTTCGGCCTGCTGTGGTGGTGGATGGTGCTGTACCAGTGGTTCGGCGAGGCCGTGCGCGAGAGCGAGAGCGGCCGCTACGGCCACAAGATCGACCTCTCGTTCCGCTGGAGCATGAGCTGGTTCATCTTCTCGGAGGTGATGTTCTTCGGCGCCTTCTTCACCGCCCTGTGGTGGGCCCGCACGCATGCGCTGCCCAACCTCGGCAGCCTGGACAACGCGCTGCTGTGGCCCGACTTCAAGGCCGTGTGGCCCAGCATGCAGGCTGGCGCGACCGGTTCGCCCGCGGGCATCGTCGAGCCGTTCCAGACGGTCGGCCCGTTCTGGCTGCCGACCATCAACACCGCGCTGCTGCTGACCTCGGGCGTGACGCTCACCATCGCGCACCATGCGCTGCGCGCCGACCACCGCGCCCAGTGCATCCGCTTCATGTGGCTCACGGTGCTGCTGGGCGTGGTCTTCCTCGGCGTGCAGATCTACGAGTACCACCACCTGTACACCGAGCTGAACCTCAAGCTCAGCTCCGGCACCTACGGCTCCACCTTCTTCATGCTCACGGGCTTCCACGGCCTGCACGTGTTCGTGGGCATGCTGATGCTGCTGTTCATCACGCTGCGGCTGATGAAGGGCCACTTCACGCCCGAGCGCCACTTCGGCTTCGAGGGGGCGGCCTGGTACTGGCACTTCGTCGACGTGGTGTGGCTGGGCTTGTATGTCCTCGTCTACTGGATGTAAGCCAAGCGCATGACTCACAAAGAAAAAAGCGCCGCAAGGCGCTTTTTTTCATGGCTCGGTATGGGTGGCGGCGATGCCGATGCCCGTCGGTTGGCCTCACTTGCCGACCGGCAGGCCCCCTGGCTGGATGTACCCGAACTTCCACGCCAGCAGGATGCACAGGAACAAAAGCACCGACAGGCCGATCCGAACCGTGAGGGCGCGCGCCATGCCGCCCGACTTGGCGCGGCCGTCGCGCCCGTCCTTCAGCATGTAGAACAGCGCCCAGCCCAGGCTCGCCAGGATGCCGACGAAGGCCAGGGCGACAAGGTATTTCATGACCCCCATTATCGGCCGCAGCCGCCGGCAGACCCCATGCGCGACGTGCCGCTGACCCCGTCGCACACCCGCCCGGCGCGCCGCCGCAGCCGCGCGCGCTTCTGGATCATGACGCTGGCCACGCTGGCGATGGTCGCGCTGACGCTGTCGCTCGGGCGCTGGCAGCTTTCGCGGGCCGCGCAGAAGGAAGCGCTGCAGGCGCGCACCGCGGCGCAGGAGGCCTTTCCGCCCCTCGACGCGTCCGCCTTCCTGTCGGTCGAGGACATGCCCAGCGAACTGCACCGGCGCGTGAAGCTGCGCGGCCTGTGGCTGCCCACACAGACGGTGCTGCTGGACAACCGCCAGATGCATGGGACGCCGGGCTTCTACGTGCTGACGCCGCTGGCACTCGAGGGCACCGAGCAGACGGTCATGGTCCAGCGCGGCTGGGTGCAGCGCAACTTCATCGACCGCACGCAGGTGCCGGCCATCGACACGCCCGCGGGCCTGGTCGATGTGGAGGCGCGCATCGAGCCGCCGCCCGCGCACCTGCTGCAACTGGGCGCCGATCCACCGGCTCAGCCGGCTTCGACCGCCGCGCCCGGGCCGGCCAAGGCGGCCGATGTAGGGGCATCGCGCATCCGGCAGAATCTGGACCTCGCCGCCTTCAAGGCCGAGACCGGCCTGCCGCTGCGGACCGACATCTCGCTGCAGCAGGTGGGTGCGCCCTCGGAAGGGTTGCAGCGCGAGTGGCCGGCGCCCGCGCTGGGCATCGAGAAGCACTACGGCTACGCCTTCCAGTGGTTCGGCCTCGCGGCCCTCCTGGTCATCCTCTATGTCTGGTTCCAACTCATCGCTCCCCGCCGCCGCCGTGGCTGACGAACCGCTCGGCCTGACGGTGCATTCGATGCCCACGCCGCGCGAGGCGATGGGCGAGCGCGATGCCGGCCGCCGGACGGTGCTGGGCCGGTGGAAGATGGTGGCGGTGCTGCTGTGCTGCGCGGCGCCGGTGATCGCCTCGTACTTCACCTACTACGTCGTGCGGCCCGAGGGGCGCAGCGTCTATGGCCAGCTCATCGATCCGCAGCGGTCCGTGCCCTCGTTCGTGGCCCGTGCACCCGACGGTGCCGAGGTCAACCTGCAGAGCCTGAAGGGCCAGTGGCTGCTCGTCGCCGTGGCCGATGCCTCGTGCGACGCGCTGTGCGAGCAGCAGCTCTACCTGCAGCGCCAGTTGCGCGAAACCCTGGGCCGCGAGAAGGACCGCGTCGATCGCGTCTGGCTGGTGTCCGATGCGGCGCCGATCCCCGACCGCCTGGCCAACGGCCTGCACGGCGCCACGGTGCTGCGGGTGCCGGCGGCGCAGATCGCGCAGTGGCTGGCACCGCAGGCCGGCCACGCGGTTGGCGAGCACCTCTACGTGGTCGATCCCATGGGCAACTGGATGATGCGTTTCCCCGCCCGCATGGACATGGCCGGCGCCGCCAAGGCCAAGCGCGACCTCGACCGCCTGCTGCGCGCCTCGTCCTCCTGGGACGAGGCCGGGCGTTGACCGATCGGTGCCGCCGATGACCAGCACCCAGCCCCTCTACGACCTCGCGCCGATCGCCTGGCTGCTGGCCGTGGGCGTGCTGCTGGCCGTGGGGCCCGTGGCGTGGGTGTGGTGGCGCCATGCGGGCCATGGTCCGGCGCGGCGGCTCCATGCGCTGACGGTGCTCACGCTCTTCCTGACCTTCGACCTCACGCTCTTCGGCGCCTTCACCCGGCTCACCGACTCGGGCCTGGGCTGCCCCGACTGGCCGGGCTGCTACGGCAATGCCAGCCCGCTGGGCGCGCGGCACGAGATTGCCATGGCGCAGGCCGCGCAACCGACCGGGCCCGTCACGCATTCCAAGGCCTGGGTGGAGATGGTGCACCGCTACCTGGCCACCGGCGTCGGCGCGCTGATCCTTGTGCTGGCCGTGGCCACGGCCTTGGCACGGCGGCGCCAGCGGGCGGCGCCCGTCAGTCATGCACAGGCGACCTTGTCGGCTTGGTGGCCCACAGCCACACTGGTCTGGGTCTGCCTGCAGGGCGCCTTCGGGGCACTGACCGTCACCT
>JAVHYA010000016.1:0-6465 GCA_031119395.1 Pseudomonadota bacterium | reverse complement strand
GCCACACTGGTCTGGGTCTGCCTGCAGGGCGCCTTCGGGGCACTGACCGTCACCTGGCGCCTCTACCCGGCCATCGTCACGCTGCACCTGCTGGGCGCGGTGGTGCTGCTGGCGCTGCTGTGCATCCAGGCCGTGCGCTACCGGCAGGCGGCCGAGGGGCGCTTGCCCACCGCGGTGCCCAACGGCCTGCGCAACCTGCTGTGGGCCGGCGCCGCACTGCTGCTGCTGCAGATCGCCCTGGGCGGCTGGGTCAGCACCAACTACGCCGTGCTGGCCTGCACCCAGTTCCCGACCTGCCAGGGCAGCTGGTGGCCGCCCATGAACTTCTCGCAGGCCTTCGAGATCTGGCGCGAGTTGGGCGAGACCCAGGCCGGCGTGCCGCTGGAGTTCGCGGCGCTCACGGCCATCCACTACACGCACCGGCTGGCGGCCTACCTGGTGTTCGCCGTGCTGGGTGTGTTGGCGGTGCGGCTGATGCGCCTGCCCGCGCTGCGTGCGCAGGGCCGCTGGCTGGCCGGGCTGGCGCTGCTGCAGCTGGCCACCGGCCTGGGCAACGTGCTGCTGGGCTGGCCGCTGGTCGCCGCCGTGCTGCACACCGGCGGCGCCGCCGCCATGGCGGTGGTGCTGACCTGGACGCTGTGCGAGAGCCGGCGCGAAGCCGCGGGCGCACGCTCGCCGCTCGCCCACGTGCCGCCACCCACGCGCCGGCTGGAGGCCGCCCGATGAGCGCCCCCATCGCCCACAGCACCCCCATGGCCAACGTGCTGCGCCAGTTCTACGCGCTCACCAAGCCCCGCGTGGTGCAGCTCATCGTCTTCTGCGCGCTCATCGGCATGGTGCTCGCCGTGCCCGGCGTGCCGTCGATGGACGACGTCTGGCGCGCCTTCATCGCCTGCTTCGGCATCTGGCTGGTGGCGGGTGCGGCCGCGGCCTTCAACTGCCTGGTCGAGAAGGGCATCGACGCCAAGATGAAGCGCACCGCCTGGCGCCCCACGGCGCGCGGCGAACTCAGCGACCGCCAGACCCTGCTGTTCTCGGCTGGCCTGTGCCTGGTCGGCTCGGCCATCCTCTGGTTCGCCGTCAACCCGCTGACCATGTGGCTGACCTTCGCCACCTTCGTCGGCTACGCCGTCATCTACACCGTCGTGCTCAAGCCGCTGACGCCGCAGAACATCGTGATCGGCGGCGCCTCGGGCGCGATGCCGCCGGTGCTGGGCTGGGCGGCGATGACCGGCGAGGTCGGCCCCGAGGCGCTGATCCTGTTCCTCATCATCTTCCTGTGGACGCCGCCGCACTTCTGGGCGCTGGCGCTGTACCGCGTCGAGGACTACCGCAAGGCCGGGCTGCCCATGCTGCCGGTCACGCACGGCAACGAGTTCACGCGGCTGCAGATCCTGCTCTACACGCTGATCCTGTTCGCCGCCTGCCTCATGCCCTTCATCTACGGCATGAGTGGCTGGCTGTACCTGGTCGTGGCCTTCGCCGTGAGCATCGGCTTCTGCGGCTACGGCGTCGCGCTGTGGCGCCGCTACTCGGACACGCTGGCCCGCAAGACCTTTCGCTTCTCGCTGATCCACCTGAGCGTGCTCTTCGCCGCGCTGCTGATCGACCACTACCTGCGCTGACACTTCCATGCACAAGCGAAATGCTCTTAAATTGATAGCTGGTGGCGCAGGCTGGGCGGGCGCTGCAGGCCTTTTTGGCTTGAGCCTTTCGGGCTGCACCGAGTCCAAGCCCACCTTCAACGCCGTCGACCTCACCGGCGCCGAATACGCCCGTGACTTCAAGCTCACCGACATGAACGGCCAGGTGCGCACCCTGGGCGACTTCAAGGGCAAGGTGGTCGTGGTCTTCTTCGGGTACGCCCAGTGCCCCGACGTGTGTCCCACCACCATGACCGAGATGGCGCAGGTCAAGCAGAAGCTGGGCAAGGACGGCGACAAGCTGCAGGTCGTGTTCATCACCGTCGACCCGGAGCGCGACACGCCCGAGATCATGAAGGCGTACATGGGTGCCTTCGACCCGGCCTTCGTCGCCCTGATCCCGACGCCCGAGCAGCTGGCTGCCGTGGCGAAGGACTTCAAGGTCTACTACAAGAAGGTCGACGGCAAGACGCCCACCAGCTACTCGATGGACCACTCGGCCGCGCAGTACATCTACGACCCGCAGGGCCGCCTGCGCCTGTATGCGCGCTACGGCGCCGGGGTCGACCCGATGGTCGCCGACATCAAGGCGCTGCTGGCCTCCAGCGCGGCCTGATCGGCCCGCGTCAGCCGCGCCGTGTCGGTCGAGCACCTGCGCACGCGCAAGGGCGCGTTCCGCATCGCGCTGATCCCGCCCGAGGTGCTGGCTGCGCTGAACGACGGCCTGCTCGAGACCGTCAACCTCAACGAGTTCCTGGCGCTGGACACCCCGCGCCTGGCACGCGCCGTTGCCGGACAGATCGGCCTCGACCCCGCGCACGAACGGCTGGCCGACACGCTGGCCATGCTCGACGCCTTCAAGCCCATGCAGCGCCACACGCACATCGCCCGGGCGCTGTACGACCTGACCGCCGCGCACCCCGAGCGCGACGCCGTCGCCCATCGCCTGGCCACGCACGCCAGCGACGTGGCGCGCAGCTGGGCCGTGCAGTGGGTGCAGTTCGCCGGCCTGCCGCTGGCGGCGCGCCTGCGGGCCGTGCGGCGCTTCGCCGCCGACCCGCACTTCGGCGTGCGCGAGTTCGCGTGGATGGCCGTGCGCGATGCCGTGATCGCCGACGTCGACGCTGCCGTGGCCGCGCTCGTGCCCTGGACGGCCGATGCCGACCAGAACATCCGGCGCTTCGCCAGCGAACTCACGCGTCCGCGCGGCGTCTGGTGCGCGCCCATCCCCGCGCTGCAGCGCGAACCCTGGCGGGCCGTGCCGCTGCTGGAGCCGCTGCGCGCGGACGGCAGCCGCTACGTGCAGAACTCGGTCGCGAACTGGCTCAACGACGCCAGCAAGAGCCAGGGCCCGTGGGTGCAGGCCGTGGCCGACCGCTGGCTGGCCGAGAGCGACACGCCGGCCACCCGCTACATCGTCAAACGGGCGCTGCGGACGCTATCGAAACCATAGCTGGGTGCGCCCTATCGGTGGGCGTTGTGGCGTGATTTGGGCTTGAACGCGGACTCCCATACGCGAAGGGCGCAAAGGTGTCGCGAAGGACGCGAAGAATCATCCTTTTTCGGATTTCCTTTTGCGTCCTTCGCGTGACTTTCGCGCCCTTCGCGTACGGGAGTCCGAATTGAAAAAGCCCGGCACAGGGCCGGGCTTCGTCGCAGCGTGGTGAAGGGCGATCAGGCGTACGCCGCCAGCGCCTTCTTCATCTTCTTCATCGCCGCCGACTCGATCTGGCGGATGCGCTCGGCCGAGACGCCGTAGTCGGCCGCCAGTTCGTGCAGCGTCATGCCGCCCGAGCCGTCGTCGTTCACCTTGAGCCAGCGCTCCTCGACGATGCGGCGGCTGCGGTCGTCCAGCGCTTCGAGGGCGGTGGCGATGCCGTCGCTCGACAGCCGGTCGCGCTGGCGCG
The DNA here is from genome assembly GCA_031119395.1 of Pseudomonadota bacterium. Lineage (GTDB taxonomy): Bacteria > Pseudomonadota > Gammaproteobacteria > Burkholderiales > Burkholderiaceae_C > Xenophilus. The sequence goes on along the minus strand of JAVHYA010000016.1, from coordinate 2,915 downwards.
ATTCGAGCTGGGCGGTCGGCTCCTGCGAAGCGTCCGCCAGGTAGGCGATCGGGCCATAGGTGTCCTCGCCGTCGTCGGCCGGACCGGGGTCGAGCACCACGTCGCCGCCCGACAGGCGGGTCTCCATCTCGATCACTTCCTCGGGCTTGACGTTCAGCTTGCGCGCCACCTCGCCGATCTCGTCGGTGTTCAGCGTCTCGCGGTGCGTCTCGGCATCCGCCGCGGCGGCGTCGGCCTTGAAGCCCTGCTTCATCGAGCGCAGGTTGAAGAACAGTTTGCGCTGGGCCTTGGTCGTCGCGACCTTGACCATGCGCCAGTTCTTCAGGATGTACTCGTGGATCTCGGCCTTGATCCAGTGCATGGCGTAGCTGACCAGACGCACGCCCTGGTCGGGGTCGAAGCGCTTCACGGCCTTCATCAGGCCGACGTTGCCTTCCTGGATCAGGTCGCCGTGCGGCAGCCCGTAGCCCAGGTATTGGCGCGAGATCGAGATGACCAGGCGCAGGTGCGACAGGATCAGCGCCCCGGCGGCTTCCAGGTCGTTGTGGTCACGCAGCCGGCGTGCGAAGCCCTGCTCTTCCTCGAGGGTGAGCAGCGGCAGCCGGTTGGCGGCAGAAATGTAGGCGTCCAGATTGCCAAGCGAAGGCACCATGGCCCACGGATTGGCCACGGCCAACTGGTTGGCAGAAGATCCAGACAGGGTTGTCATAGGGGAAACTCCTTGGTTGGCATTCATATTAGCACTCGGTTAGAGGGAGTGCTAAAGCGGGAGTTCCCAATAAAACGTATCGGGTCGATAGTTTTTGCCGTTCCCCTCGGTCAGGGCCGGATCCCCAGCTTCGCCAGCCCCAGCCCGGCCACGAACAGCGGGCCGACGTAGAGGTATTGGAGGTCCTCGAAGAAGGAAGGTTTCCTGCCCTCGATCTTGTGGCCGACGAACTGGAAGATCCAGCCGACCACGAAGATCGCCGCGGACACCGGCAGCACCAGGCTGCCCAGCGCGTGGACGGCCGCCAGCAGCACGCCGGTCCAGGCCAGCATCACCGCGAAGAACACCGGCGAGCGCAGCAGCGCGTAGTAGACGAGGCTGGCTGCGACGAAGGCATAGGCCACCCAGGGGTGGATGGCGAACAGCAGCCCGACGATGCTGAGCATGATGGCCGGGATGGCCACGACGTGGATCAACTCGTTGGTCGGATGACGATGGCTTTCGGCGTAGTGGGCCAGCAGGCGGTCGACGCGGCGACTCGGGGCGGCGGTTTCCAGCGGGGCGGCGATGGTGTCCATGGGCTTGTCCTGATGAAGATGCGGCGCGTCGGCCGCCAATTCGTCACGTCCTGGGTCAAATGTGAAACAAAAGGCAACATTTTGTCGACTTTTCACTCGCGGCCTCGGGCTGCCAAGCGCACAGTACGCCTCGCCGGCACCGGACACAAGTCCTCGACCGCCGGCAACTCTTAAGGAGCGAGGGAGTGGAAGCCTTCATGGACAAATTGATCGTCACCAGCCGCCGGGGCGGCCGCAAGCTGATCGACCTGGATCGGCCCCGCATGACCATCGGCCGTGCGGCGGGCAGCGACCTGGCGGTCGAAACGCCCCTGGCCAGCCGCGTGCATGCGTTGCTGTCGGCGCGCAGCGACGGCGTCTACGTGAGCGACCTGGACAGCAGCAACGGCACCTTCGTCAATGGCCGCAAGATCGAGCGGCACCTGCTGCGCCACCGCGACGTGATCCGCGTTGGCGATTGGGACATCCGCTACATCGACGGCAACGTCGAACCCCAGCGCGAGACGACGGTCGCCCCGGCGATCTGAGCCGCCGCCGCGCCGCGCGCCTGCGCGGCTCCGCACTTCTTCTTTTTTCTTCTCTTTCAGCCCACCAGCGCCTGCGCGAACTCGCGCGCATCGAAGGTTTCCAGGTCTTCCAGCTTCTCGCCCACGCCGATGAAGTAGACCGGCACCGGCTTCTTGCCCGGCTGGGCCTTGGCCCGCTCCACGCCCCATTGCGCGATGGCGCACAGCACGCCTCCCTTGGCCGTGCCGTCGAGCTTGGTCACGACCAGCCCCGTGAGATCCAGCGCCTCGTCGAAGGCCTTGACCTGCTGCAAGGCGTTCTGCCCCGTGTTGCCATCGATGACGAGCAGCACCTCGTGCGGCGCCGTGGCGTCCGCCTTGGTCACCACGCGCTTGATCTTCTTCAGCTCGTCCATCAGGTGCAGCTGCGTCGGCAGGCGCCCGGCGGTGTCGACCAGCACCACGTCCTTGCCGCGCGCCTTGCCGGCGTTCACGGCGTCGAAGCTCACGGCGGCCGGGTCGCCGCCTTCCTGGCTCACGATCTCGACCAGGTTGCGGTCGGCCCACACGGCGAGCTGTTCGCGCGCCGCGGCGCGGAAGGTGTCGGCCGCGGCCAGCAGCACCGTGCAGCCCTCGTTGGCCAGGTGCTTGGTCAGCTTGCCGATGGACGTCGTCTTGCCGGCACCGTTCACGCCCGCGACCATGATCACCGTCGGCGTGTAGCGGCCGACCTCGAGCGGCTTCTCGAGGGGCTTGAGCACCTCGGCCACGGCGTCGACCAGCAGGGCCCGCACCTGCTCGGGCCGGGTCGCGCTGGCGGCCCAGACGCGATCGCGCAGGTCCTGCAGGATGTGGGCGGCTGCCGGGATGCCGGTGTCGGCCATCAGCAGCGCGTCCTCGAGCTGCTCGTACAGCTCGTCGTCGATGGTGGCGTTGACGAACACCGCCTGGATGCCGCTGCCGGTCTTCTTCAGGCCCGACTTGAGCCGGTTCATCCAGCCCTGGCGCTCGGGGGCCGGGGCGGGCACCGGGGCCGGCGCGGGAGCGCGCGACGGCGGCGCGGCCACGGGCACCGGCGGGGCGGCGACGGGCGCGGGCGCTGGCGTCTGGGCGGGCGCAGGT
>JAVHYA010000062.1 GCA_031119395.1 Pseudomonadota bacterium | reverse complement strand
GCCTTCACGCCGCCGGCGGCGTCGTTCGTCGGCGCGGCCTGGCGCACGGTGAACACGCGCTGGCCCAGCACGCGCTCGCCGGCCGGCGAGCCGCGCACGAGCGTGGCGCGCACGCGCACCAGGCCCACGCTGGCGGTGGCCGATTCGAAGTAATGGCTGAACTCGTCGAGCGAGATGCGCAGCACGTCGGTGCTGCGGCCCTCGCGGCTGAGGTTGGCGGCTTCCAGCGTGCCGAGCACGGTGCGGCTGGGGGTGAGGCCGTCGCGCAGGCGCTGGCGGAAGAGTTGGAGCGGCGGCTGCGTCCAGCGCGAGCCGGCGTAGGGCCGCAACTCGTTCGCGTCGGCATAGCCGAGGCGGTAGTTGAGCGCGGTGCCCTCCAGGCGCGACGCCGCCGTGTCCAGGTCGGCCAGCGTGATGGGCGGGAGCGCGGCGGTGCCGACCGCAGGCGGTGCGCTGACGGCCAGCGGCCCGGGGCCGAAGTCGTAGAGCACGGTGCGGTGCGGCTTGTCGGGCAGCGCGCTGCAGCCGGCGAGCAGCAGAAAGCTCAAGCAAAAAACGGCCAGAGCGCCCGTCCCGCCTGCGCGATCAGCTCCTGATTTCATAGCAAATCGTCCCATCTTCGGACTCTCCTTCTCACCGGCCCGCGGCCGTGGGCGCGACGAAGCCCGCCTCGCCCGGGCCCGGCGCCGGCGTGCCGGTGCCATAGACCAGCGATTGCGGGCTGTCGGCGATGGTGTCGGCCAGCCGGCCCACGCGGCGCGCCGCCAGCGAGGTGTCGTCGGCCGCGCGGTTCAGGCGCGGCAGCGTGCCGTTGTTGATGGATTCGAGCGTCTGCTGCAGCGCCGCCGTGCCGCTGCCCAGGCGGTCCATGGTGCCGCCCTCGGCGTTCAGGCGCGCGATGGTGGTGTTGAGCGACTGCGCCACGCGCGCGAAGTCGGCGGCCGTGCTGCGCACGCTGCCGGCCAGCGGCGGGATGGCCGCGAGCGCCGGGTCGATGCGGGTCTTCAGGGTGTTGTCGAAGGCCTGGGTCACGCGGTTGGCGCTGGCGGCCACCTGGGCGATGTTCTCCAGCGCGTCGGCGATGCGCTGCTGGTTCTGGTCGTTGAGCAGCCGGTTGGCGCGCCGCGTGATCTCCTCGACCTGCGAAAGGATCTCTTCGCCATGGTCCTGCAGCGACGCGAGCGCCGACGGCCGCAGCGGGATGCGCGGCGGGTCGTCGTTGTTGGGCACGAGCGGCTTCTCGTCGCCCTTGCCCTTGTCGTCCAGCGCGATGAAGGCCAGGCCGGTGACGCCCTGGTAGGCCAGCGTGGCGTAGCTGGAGGTGGTGAGGGGCACGCGCTCGTCGACGCTGATGCGCACGCGCACGTTGCCGCGCTGCTTGGGGTCGAAGTCGATGCCCGTCACCTTGCCGACCATGATGCCGCGGTAGCGCACCGCGGCCTGCGGCTGCAGGCCGCTGACGGCGTCGCGGGTGGACAGCTCGTAGGTGTTGCGCACCGTCGTGTCGCGCGTGAACCAGAGGATCAGCGCGACCAGCACCGCCACCAGGCCGAGCACGAAGGCGCCGGCGGCGAGGGCATGGGCTTTGTTCTCCATGGGCAGGATCCTTTTTCAGCCGTGGGCAGCGCCCGCCGCGGGCGCCTGCCGATGGTCTTTCAGGGCGAGCATGGCGCGCTGGCCGCGGCCGCCGAGGAAGTAGTCGTGGATGAAGGGGTGGTCGAAGCGGGTCACTTCGTCGGCCGTGCCGGCGACGATCACCTTCTGGTCGGCCAGCACGGCGATGCGGGTCGACAGGTCGAGCAGCGTGTCGAGGTCGTGCGTGACCATCACCACCGTCAGCCCCAGCTCGCGGTGCAGGCCGCGCAGCAGGTCGCAGAAGCTGTCCGACGCGGCCGGGTCCAGGCCCGCGGTGGGCTCGTCGAGCAGCAGCAGCGGCGGGTCCATGATGAGCGCGCGGGCCAGCGCCACGCGCTTGATCATGCCGCCCGAGAGGTCGGCCGGCATCTTGTAGGCATGCTCGGGCGCCAGGCCCACCATCTGCAGCTTGACCAGCGCGGCGTCGATCACCAGTTCCTCGGGCAGCAGCTTGAGCTCGCGCAGCGGGAAGGCGATGTTGTCGATGACGTTGAAGGCCGAGAACAGCGCGCCGTGCTGGAACAGCATGCCCACCACCGCCGCGCCCTTGGCGCTGAGCGCGTTCGGCGGCGTGCCGAGCACCCGCACCTCGCCGCGCGTGGGGTGCTCGAGCCCGAGGATCTGGCGCAGCAGCACCGTCTTGCCGGTGCCCGAGCCGCCGACGAGCGACAGGATCTCGCCGCGTTCGATGGTCAACTGCAGGTCGCGGTGCACGACCTGCTCGCCCTTGTCGTTGGCGAACACGGTCCAGAGTCCGTGGATGTCGACCACCGGCGCATCGCGGTGGTCCAGGTGTTGCCAGGCCGAGGTGCTCATGTCCCGGCGCGGAATCCGATGCCGCGGAACAGCACGGCGAACAGCGCATCGACCAGGATCACCATGGTGATCGAGGTGACGACCGAGGCCGTGGTGCCGCGCCCCAGGCTCTCCGTGTTGGGTTTGACCCGCATGCCGTAGTGGCAGGCGATGAGCGCGATGAGCACGCCGAAGACGGCCGACTTGGCCACCGCGAGCACGATGTTGCTGAAGGGCACGGCGCGCGGCAGCTGCTGCAGGAAGAACACGGGCGAGATGTTCAGCGTGGAGTCGGCCGCCAGCATGCCGCCCAGCAGCGCGGCGATCGAGGTCCAGATGCTGATCAGCGGCATGGCGATGGCCAGGGCCAGCACGCGCGGCATGACGAGCCGGAAGCCGTGCGGAATGCCCATCACGCGCATCGCGTCGAGCTCCTCGGTGACGCGCATCACGCCGATCTGCGCCGTGATGGCCGAGCCCGAGCGGCCGGCCACCAGCACCGCGGCCAGCACCGGCCCCAGCTCGCGGATCAGCGACAGCCCCAGGATGTTGACGATGAAGCTCTCGGCGCCGTAGTTGCGCAGCTGGTTGGAGGTGAGGTACGCCAGCACGACGCCGATGAGCATGCCCACCAGCGCCGTGATGGGCAGTGCCGTGGTGCCCATCTGGTAGAGGTGGCCCGACAGGTCGCGCCACGGCCCGCGGTGCGGCGCGCGCAGCAGCTTGAGCAGGTCCAGCGTCAGCTGGCCGACCAGCAGCATCGCGTCGCGCGCCAGGCGCAGCAGGGCGGGCCCCTTGGCGAAATGGCGCCGGATCTCGTCCCAGAAGGTGAAGTGCGGCGCCTTGGGCGGCGCGGTGCTGTAGCGGGCCACCTGGTCGAGCACGGCCTTCTGCGTCGGCGTCATCTCGATCTGCGCCGGCCACGCACGCCCCCAGTGGTTCCACAGCAGTTGGGCGCCGATGTGGTCGAGCGCCTCGATGCCGCGCAGGTCCCAGGCGGTGGAGCCGCCGGCCTGCGGGCCGACCGCTTCGTCCAGCGATTTCTCGAGGGCGGCCCACTGCCGCGGGGAGGAGAAGGCGAGCGCGGTCCAGCGGCCGCGCGGCGCCCAGGGGCCGTGTTCCTCGGCCTGCGCGCGCTCCACGCGCGGCGACGCATCGTCACGGCGTTCCGTGAACGCGGGAGGCGGCGCGGCGGACGGCATGGAGGCGATGGCTGACCCGGGGCTGATCGACCGGGCATCCTAACCGGTGGTTACGACTGTCCGCGTGGATCGCGCCGATCTCCGACAGGGACTCGGGCCCGCACGGCACCCGCCGGGAAGCCCTCGGCCAGCGCCTCGCGCAGCCAGGCCACGAAGACGGACACCGCCCGCGGCACATGCGCCGCGTAGGGGCGGATGGCATACAGGTGTTCGCCGAAGGCGCCGACCGAGGCCCATTGCGGCAGCACCTCGACCAGCCGCCCCGCCTGCAGCGCCGCCTGTGCGCTGAAGTCCGGCAGCAGCGCGATGCCCAGCCCGCCCAGCGCCGCGTCGCGCAGGGCCTCGCTGTTGTTGGCGGCGAAGGGGCCGCGCACGGGCACCGTGATGCGCGGCGCCGTGCCGCGCGCATCGGGCGCACGGAAGTGCCAGGCCGGCGTGGCCTGCGCACGCGGGTAGTAGAGGCAGTCGTGGGCCGTGAGCGCCTGCGGGTCGGCGGGCACGCCGCGCCGGCGCAGGTAGGCCCGGCTGGCCACCAGCACGGTGCGTGTGCGGCACAGCGTCCACGCCACGTGCGTGTCGGGCGGCGCGGCGGTGTGGCGGATCGCGAGGTCGAAGCCTTCCACCGCCAGCGAGGCCAGGCGGTCCGACAGGTCGAGTTCGACATGCACCTCCGGGTGCGCGCGCAGGAAGTCGGGCAGGCGCGGCACGATCTGCTGGCGTGCGAGTGCGACCGGCGCCGTCACGCGCAGCTGGCCGCTGGGCAGCGCGGCCAGGTCGCGCACCCGCGCGAAGCTGTGGGCGATGGCCTCGAAGGGCGCGCGGGTCTCGTCGACCAGGCGCTGGCCCGCCTCGGTGAGGCGCACGCTGCGGGTGGTGCGCTGCACCAGCGGCACGCCGGCCTCGCGCTCCAGTTCGGCGATGCGCTGGCTCACGCCTGCCTTGCTCACGCCCAGGCGCTGCGCCGCGGCCGTGAAGCTGCCCAGCTGCGCCAGCACCGTGAGCCAGTGCAGGTGCGGCCAGAGCGATTCGATCTTTTGGCGATCCATGCGCCGATTGTTCATCGGCTTGAACAATCAATTCAAGCGCCGCGCCTAGGCGCGGGGCGCCGCGCTTCCTAAACTCCGCCCATTGCCGCGCGCGCGGCGCCACCCTCCTTTCGCTGGAAATCCTCCGCCATGCAGATCACCAAGACCCCCATCGACCACTACATCGCCGGCCGCGTGGTGCCCAACGCCTCGGGCCGCACGCAGGATGTGACCAACCCCGCCACCGGCGCCGTGACCGGTGCGGTGGGCCTGGCTTCGGCCGCCGAGGTGGACGCAGCCGTGAAGGCCGCGGCCGCCGCGTTCCCGGCCTGGGCCGACACCCCGCCGATCCGCCGCGCGCGCGTGATGTTCAAGTTCCTCGAACTGCTGAACAAGCATCGCGACGAGCTGGCCCACCTGATCACCGCCGAGCACGGCAAGGTGTTCACCGACGCACAGGGCGAGGTCACGCGCGGCATCGACATCGTCGAGTTCGCCTGCGGCATCCCGCAACTGCTCAAGGGCGACTTCACCGAGCAGGTGTCCACGGGCATCGACAACTGGACCCTGCGCCAGCCGCTGGGCGTGGTGGCGGGCATCACGCCCTTCAACTTCCCGGTGATGGTGCCGATGTGGATGTTCCCGGTCGCCATCGCGGCGGGCAACACCTTCGTGCTCAAGCCCAGCCCGACCGACCCCAGCGCGTCGCTGCGCATGGCCGAGCTGCTGAAGGAAGCCGGCCTGCCCGACGGCGTGTTCAACGTGGTGCAGGGCGACAAGGTGGCGGTCGATGCGCTGCTGGAGCACCCCGACGTCAAGGCGATCAGCTTCGTCGGCTCGACGCCGATCGCCAACTACATCTACGAGACCGGGGCCCGCCACGGCAAGCGCGTGCAGGCCCTGGGCGGCGCCAAGAACCACATGGTGGTGATGCCCGACGCCGACATCGACCAGGCGGTCGATGCCCTGATCGGCGCCGGCTACGGCTCGGCCGGCGAGCGCTGCATGGCGATCAGCGTGGCGGTGCTGGTGGGCGACGTGGCCGACCGGCTGCTGCCCAAGCTGATCGAGCGCACCAGGACGCTCAAGGTGCTCGACGGCGAGAACCTCGAGGCCGAGATGGGCCCGATCGTGACGAAGGCCGCGCACGAGCGCATCAGCGGCTACATCGACCTCGGCGTGAAGGAAGGCGCCACGCTGCTGGCCGACGGTCGCGTGTTCGACGGCGCGAAGGCCGGCAGCGGCTGCGACAACGGCTTCTGGATGGGCGGCACGCTGTTCGACCACGTGACGCCCGAGATGCGCATCTACAAGGAAGAGATCTTCGGGCCGGTGCTCAGCTGCGTGCGCGTGCCCGACCTGAAGGAGGCCGTGGACCTCATCAACGCCCACGAGTTCGGCAACGGCGTGAGCTGCTTCACGCGCGACGGCAACGTGGCGCGCGAGTTCGGCCGCCGCATCCAGGTGGGCATGGTGGGCATCAACGTGCCGATCCCGGTGCCCATGGCCTGGCACGGCTTCGGCGGCTGGAAGCGCTCGCTGTTCGGCGACATGCACGCCTACGGCGAAGAGGGCGTGCGCTTCTACACCAAGCAGAAGTCCATCATGCAGCGCTGGCCCGAGAGCATCGGCAAGGGCGCGGAGTTCGTGATGCCCACGGCAAAGTGAGCCCACCCCCGACTCTCGCGCACTTCGTGTCGCTCGCATCCCCCCTCAAGGGGGCGCTCCCAGCGGCCCGGCAAAGCCGGTTCCGCGGGAGCCCTGGTACAACGGCCCTCAGAGGCTGACCCTTGCGGCACCAAAGAAGAACCACCGGAGACAACGCGTTGAGCAGCGACACCACCTTCGACTACATCGTCATCGGCGCCGGTACCGCCGGCGCCTTGATGGCCAACCGGCTGAGCGCGGACAAGAGCCTGCGGGTGCTGCTGATCGAGGCCGGCCGCAAGGACGACTACCACTGGATCCACATCCCGGTGGGGTATCTCTACTGCATCGGCAACCCGCGCACCGACTGGCTCTACCAGACCGAGCCCGATGCGGGCCTGAACGGCCGCGTGCTGCGCTACCCGCGCGGCAAGACGCTGGGCGGCTGCTCCAGCATCAACGGCATGATCTACATGCGCGGCCAGTCGCGCGACTACGACCAGTGGGCCCGGCTCACGGGCGACGACACCTGGCGCTGGGACGAGGTGCTCCCGGCCTTCATGAAGCACGAGGACCACTACCTCGGCGACGCGGCCGAGGCCGCGCGGCGCGACCCCGACTTCTCGCGCTTCCACGGCCATGGCGGCGAGTGGCGCGTGGAGAAGCAGCGCCTGCGCTGGGACATCCTGGACGCCTTCGCGCAGGCCGCGCAGGAGGCCGGCGTGCCCCACACCACCGACTTCAACCGCGGCAGCAACGAGGGCGTGGGCTACTTCCAGGTCAACCAGAAGGCCGGCTGGCGCTGGAACACGGCCAAGGCCTTCCTGCGGCCCACCTGCTACGGCCGGCCGAACTTCGAGCTGTGGACCGGCGCGCAGGTCACGCGCCTGACGCTCGAACGCGGCGCCGACGGCGCGCAGCGCTGCACCGGCGCGACGGTGTGGAACGGCAGCGAGCTGGTGGCCGCGCACGCCACGCGGGAGGTGATCCTCTGTGCGGGTGCCATCGGCTCGCCGCAGCTGCTGCAGCTGTCGGGCATCGGGCCGGCCGACCTGCTGCAACGGCACGGCATCCCGGTGCTGGCCGACCTGCCCGGCGTGGGCGCCAACCTGCAGGACCACCTGCAGATCCGCGCGGTCTACAAGATCAACGGCGCGCCGACCCTCAACGTGCTGGCGTCGTCGCTCATGGGCAAGGCGAAGATCGGGCTGGAGTACGTGCTCAGGCGCAGCGGGCCGATGAGCATGGCGCCCTCGCAGCTGGGCGCCTTCACGCGCAGCTCGGCGGATCGGGTGTGGCCGAACATCGAGTACCACGTGCAGCCGCTGTCGCTCGACGCCTTCGGCGACCCGCTGCACAGCTTCCCGGCCTTCACCGCCAGCGTGTGCAACCTCAATCCGACGAGCCGCGGCACGGTGCGCATCAAGAGCGCTCGGCACGAGGACGCGCCGGCCATCGCGCCCAACTACCTGTCGACCGACGAGGACCGCCAGGTGGCGGCCGACTCGCTGCGCGTGACGCGCCGCATCGCCGCGCAGCCCGCGCTGGCCAAGTACCAGCCGCAGGAATGGAAGCCCGGCCCGCAGTACGAAAGCGACGAGGACCTGGCGCGCCTGGCGGGCGACATCGCCACCACCATCTTCCACCCGGTGGGCACGGCCAAGATGGGCGCGGCCGACGACCCCTTGGCGGTGCTCGATTCGCGCCTGCGCGTGCGCGGCGTGCAGGGCCTGCGCGTGGTGGACGCCAGCGCCATGCCCACCATCACCAGCGGCAACACCAACAGCCCGACATTGATGATGGCCGAGAAGGCCGCCGGGTGGATCCGGACCGGCGCATGAGCTGCGGCGCGCGCGTCGTTCCGACCACCGAGGCCCACCTGCGCTCGCTGCACGAGGCGCTGGACATCGTCGCGCGCGAGCGGCTGTACCTCGCCTTCACCGCCGCGCCGCCGTGGGAGCAATCGCAGGCCTTCTACAGGGACCTGCTTGCACAGGGGCTGCCGCACGTGGTCGCCGTGGCCGCGGACGGCCTCGTGCTGGGCTGGTGCGACATCGCGCCGCTGACGGGGGAATCGCGCGCGCACATCGGCACGGTGGGCATGGGACTGCGACCGCAGGCACGCGGGCAGGGGCTGGGCCGGGCCTTGCTGCAGGCGGCGCTCGCGCGCGCGTGGGACTGCGGCTTCACACGCGTCGAGCTCACGGTGCGGGAAGACAACCACCGGGCCCGGGCGCTCTACGACAGCCTGGGCTTCGCACACGAGGGGGTCCGGCGTCGCGGCAGCTGCATCGACGGCATCTACCACGACGTGCACGCCATGGCGCTGCTGCGCTGACGCGCGCCCGGGAGCTTCAGCGCAGCCCGCCGATGTAGCGCGCCAGGGTGCGCTGCGGTGCGGTGGCGGTGCCGGCGGCCACGCTCTGCTGGGTGGCGGCGCGCACGCGCTGCTCGGCGGCGACGGGCGCCATCACCTCCTCGAGGCGTGTCGCGATCTCGGCCAGTTCGGCGTCCTTCGTCTCGGCGGCGTGGGCGCGGGCGAAGCGCACCATTTCGGCCGCGTACTCGACGTTGACGGCCATCCACTCGGTGTCGGTCACGCGGCCGGTCTTGCGTCGCAGGGCGACATGCAGGCGAGCGGCGATGGCAACGCGTTCGCTCTCGGTCATGACGACTCATCCTTTTGTAGTACTGCACGCCTGCAGCGGCCTTTTCAGTGGCCCAGGCGCTCCCGGTGCTCAGCAAGATCGAGGCCCAGTCGCTCGGCCTCGTCGTCGACGCGCAAGCCGACCAGCACGCGCACGATGACGAGCACCACCGCCGTGCCGACGGCGCTGTACAGCGCCACCGCGCCCACGGCGGTCGCCTGGGTGATCACGTCGCCGCTCACGCCCGAGATGCGCTTGTCGGCGAACACGCCCGTGAGCAGCGAACCGACGATGCCGCCGATGCCGTGCACGCCGAAGACGTCGAGCGAATCGTCGGCCTGCAGCAGGCGCTTGAGCGCGGTCGCGCCCCAATAGCAGGCCAGCCCGGCGATCAGGCCGATCAGCGCCGCCGAGCCGGGCCGCACGAAACCGGCGGCCGGCGTGATGGCCACCAGCCCGCCGACCAGGCCCGAGCACAGGCCCAGCAGCGAGGGGCGCCGGCGCACCGTCCATTCGGCGACCATCCAGCCCAGCGCGCCGGCGGCGGCCGCGATGTGCGTCACCGCCAGCGCCAGGCCGGCGCGCCCGTCGGCCGCCACGGCCGAGCCGGCATTGAAGCCGAACCAGCCCACCCACAGCAGCCCGGCGCCCACCATCGTGAAGGCCAGGCTGTAGGGCTCGAAGGGCTCGCGCCCGTAACCGGTGCGCCGGCCCAGTGCATAGGCGCAGACCAGGCCGGCCACGCCGGCGTTGACGTGCACCACCGAGCCGCCCGCGAAGTCCAGTGCACCGAGTTCGGCCAACCAGCCGCCCGGCTCCCACACCCAGTGCGCGACCGGGGCATAGACCAGCACGCTCCACAATGCAGCGAACCAGAGCACCGCCGAGAAGCGCATGCGCTCGACGACGGCGCCCACCACCAGCGCGGCCGTGATGATGGCGAAGCTGAGCTGGAACATCGCGTACACCGATTCGGGCACGTTGGGCGCCACATGGCTCACCGCGAGCGTGCCCGCGTCCTTCACATAGTCCAGCCCCGCGAACCAGGCGCGGTCGAAATTGCCGATCCAGCGCGAACCGGCACCGAAGGCCAGCGAGTAGGCCAGCGCGAACCACACGATCGACACCACGGCGGCCACGCCGACGACGTTGGCCATGGTGTTGAGCACGCTTTTCTTGCGCACCATGCCGGCATAGAACAGCGCCACGCCCGGCAGCGTCATGAGCAGCACCAGCGCCGTCGAGGTCATGAGCCAGGCGGTGTCGGCGCCGTTGATGGAAGTCTGGGGAACGAGGGCCATCCGGGCGTCCTTTGCGGTGGAGGTGCTGAAGACGCCGGTGCGAGCACGAGCCGTGCCATGCATTAACTTTCTGTCACCTTTGGAACATCCTGCTGCAAATGGATGCGTGGTGCAGGGGGTTAGTACCAATGCACTGCCCCGGTGCACCCCCTACAGTCAGCGCACTCGCAACGGGCCCGCCCGTGGCACGCGAGGGACCGAGGAGACAAACCCCTTCGAAGAACCAGAACAGACAGAACAAGGCGCCCGCCACACGAGGTGCCAGTCGATTTCAAAGCGCCGCTGGTCGGCGCTTTTTTCTTGGCCGCTTCGTCTGAACACCCCCTGCTGCAGCCTCAAGGGAAATCGGCTCCCAGCGCCCGTGCAGCGGGCCTCATCAGCTATCAAAACAGTAGCGTTTCCGATGCGAGAATTCCGGCGATGGATTGGGTGATCGTGGGGTTGGCCTCGCTCTTCGCGGGCTTCGTGGATTCGATCGTGGGCGGTGGCGGGCTGGTGCTCGTTCCCGCGCTGTTCTCCGCCTTTCCGGGCGCGCCGGCGGCCACCCTGCTGGGCACCAACAAGAGCGCCTCGGTCTGGGGCACGGCGGCCGCCGGCGTGCAGTTCGCGCGCCGCGTCGACCTGCGTTGGCGCGCGCTCCTGCCGGCGGCGGCACTGGCATTCGGCGGCTCGCTGGCCGGTGCCTGGGCCGTGACGCTGGTCTCGGCCGACTTCCTGCGCAAACTCCTGCCCTTCATCCTGCTGGGCCTGCTGCTCTACACCATCGCCAAGAAGCAGCTCGGTCAGCACCACGCGCCACGGTTCACCGGAAGCGCCGAAATGGCCGCCACCGGCGCGGTGGGCGTGCTGATCGGCATCTACGACGGCTTCTTCGGGCCCGGCACCGGCAGCTTCTTCATCTTTCTGTTCGTGCGCTGGCTGGGCTACGACTTCCTCCATGCATCGGCCTCGGCCAAGGTCCTCAACGTGATGACCAACCTGGGCGCCCTGCTGCTCTTCGGCCTGAAGGGGCACGTCTGGTGGCACTACGGACTGCTGATGGCCGTTGCCAACATCGCGGGCAGCCTGATCGGCGCGCGCGTGGCGCTCAAGCACGGCGCGGGCTTCGTGCGCGGCGTGTTCATGCTGGTGGTCGGCGCACTGATCCTCAAGACCGGCTACGACGCCTTCCTGCGCTGAGCAGCCGATCGCTCACATTTCGATAGCACGCCGCGCCCGCCGGGCGGGCGCCAGGGGCCGAATTCCCTCGAATCGGCGATTCAGCCGCGCAGCAGGCGCCGCAGCACCTTGCCCGTGCCGGTAGCGGGCAGCGCGTCGAGCAATTCCAGCTGCCGCGGCACCTTGTAGTGCGACATGTTCTCCTTCGCCCAGGCGATGAGGCCGTCGCGGTCGAAGGCGGGCGCGTTGGCCGCGTCGCCATTGGGCACCACGAAGGCCTTCACCACCTCGCCCTTGTCGGCGTCGGGCACGCCGATCACCGCCACCTGCTTGACGGAGGGGTGCAGGATGAGGATGGACTCCACCTCTTCGGGGAAGACGCTGAAACCCGAGACCTTGATCATCTCCTTCACCCGGCCGATGAAGGTGAGGTAGCCGTCATCGTCCAGCTTGCCGATGTCGCCGGTGTGCACCCAGCCGTCCTTCAGCACCTCGGCCGTGGCCTCGGGCCGGTTCCAGTAGCCGTGGAAGACGCCGGCGCTGCGCACCACGATCTGTCCCGTCTCGCCCACCGGCAGGGACTGACCGTCCTCGCCGAGGATCCGGAGCTCCACGCCCGGCCCGGGCACGCCGTTGGTGCCCCAGCGCACCGCATCGCGCGGCATCAGCACGTCGTTGGTGTGCGTCTCCGACAGGCCGTAGCCCGCCTCGTACACCAGGCAGCCGTTGGCGAAGGCGCTCCACTTCCTCGCCAGGTCCTCGGTGAGCTTGATGCCGAAGCTGGTGCCCATGGTGGTGTGCAGGCTCGAGAGGTCGAAGCGGTCCGCACCCGGCTCGTTCATCGCCGCCACCAGCATCGGCGCCATGGCGTACCACCAGGTGACGCGGAAGCGCTCGATGGACTGCAGCGCGGCCAGCGCGTCCAGGCGGTTGAGCAGCACGATGGTCGCCCCCGTGAAGGCCAGCAGCGTGACGCCGCAGATCATCCCGGCGATGTGATAGACCGGCGCCACGGCCAGCATCGTGTCGTCGTTGCGGATGCGGAACATCTGCGCCCCGACCGCCGTCTTGTAGAGCGCGTTGCGGTAGCTGAGCATCGCGCCCTTGGGCATGCCGGTGGTGCCCGAGGTGTAGGTCATGAGGGCGACGTCGTCCATCGACAGCGCGGGCCGCGGCGGATTCGGCGCCGGGTCGGCCACGGCCTCGGCAAAGTCGACCGTGCCTTCGGGCACCGGCCGGCGCGCCGCCACCTCCTCGGGCACGCGGATGGGCGGATCCTGCGGCAGGAAGTCGCTGTAGCGCACGCTGTAGACGTGCGAGACGTCCACCCGGTCGCGCACCGACTGCACGATGGGCACCAGGTGGTCGGCCGCGACGATCGCCTTGGCGCCCAGGTCGCCGACCTGGTAGGCGAACTCGTGCGCCTTGAACATCGGGCTGCACGGGCTCACGATCGCGCCCAGCTTCTGGATGCCGAAGTGGGCGACGAGGTACTGCGGGCAGTTCTGCAGGAAGAGCGCCACGCGGTCGCCCTTGCCCACGCCGATGCGGTGCAGGGTCTGCGCG
Source organism: Pseudomonadota bacterium (assembly GCA_031119395.1). GTDB lineage: Bacteria > Pseudomonadota > Gammaproteobacteria > Burkholderiales > Burkholderiaceae_C > Xenophilus. The sequence goes on along the minus strand of JAVHYA010000062.1, from coordinate 12,375 downwards.
AAGGCGTCGCTCAGGCGGTCGAGCTCGGCGTAGCTGATTTCGCGGCCGTACCACACGAGCGCGGCCTTGCCGGGCTGGCGGCGCGCGTGCTCGCGCAGGTACTCGTGCAGCGGCTGCTCGCCGAAGGGGTAGTCGATGTTGACGTGGCTCATGAGTGGCATCCAGGGCAATGCTCCCACCCGTTCACGCCGAGCCTGTCGAAGCGCCGCGCAGGCGTTCGACAGGCTCGGTGCGACCGGTCAGGACGATCGAAGTCTTTCCATCAAAGACCCAGCGCGTGCTTGGCCATGATGTTCTTCTGCACCTCGGTGCTGCCGCCGTAGATGGTCATGGCGCGGCAGAACTGGTAGCTCGGCACCGGGCCGAGCGCGTGCTCGGGCCCGACCAGCGGCGCGTCGCCCAGACCCAGCAGCGGGCCGGGCTGGTAGCGCTGGCCGTCGGGGCCGGCGGCCTGCACCAGCAGTTCGGTGATGCGCTGCGCGATCTCGGTGCCGCGGATCTTGATGAAGGAGGACTTGCCGGGGCCGGCCGGTGCACCGGCGTGCATGTCCGACAGCATGCGCAGGAGGCCGATCTCCAGCGCCTTGAACTGCACCTCGACGCTCGCCACCTCGGCCGCGAAGGCGGGGTCGTCGATCAGGCGCCGCCCGCCGCTGCGCACCTCGCCGGCCACGCGCCGCAGCTTCTGCAACTCCTGCGTGATGAAGCGCAGGTTGGCGTTCTCCACCCGCTCGTGCTCCAGCAGGAACTTGGCATAGGTCCAGCCGCGGCCGGCCTCGCCGATGAGGTTCTCGCGCGGCACCCTCACGTCGTCGAAGAAGACGGCGTTCAGGTAGTGCCGGCCGTCCAGCATCCGGATCGGCTGCACCTGCACGCCCGGCGTCTTCATGTCGATCAGCAGGAAGGAGATGCCCTCCTGCTTGCGGCCCTCGCGGCCGGTGCGCACGAGGCAGAACATCCAGTCGGCGAAGTGCGCGTAGGAGGTCCAGATCTTCTGCCCGTTGACGACGAAGTGATCGCCATGGTCGTCGGCCTGGGTCTTGAGCGAGGCCAGGTCCGAACCCGCGCCGGGCTCCGAGTAGCCCTGGCACCACCACACCGACGAATCGCGGATCGCCGGCAGGTGCTTCGCCTTCTGCGCCTCGGTGCCGAAGGTGTAGATCACCGGGCCGACCATGGCCGGGCCGAAGACCTGCAGCTCGGGGCAGTGCATCTCGCCGGCCACGCGGTTGAAGATGATGGTCTGCATGGCCGACCAGGCCTGGCCGCCGTGCTCCCGCGGCCAGGCGCCGGTGAACCAGCCCTGGCGGCCGAGGATCTGCTGCCAGCGCATGAAGTCGTCGCGGTCCAGGAAGCGGTCCAGCCGCACCTTCTCGCGGATGTCGGCCGGCAGCTGCTCGCCGATGAAGGCGCGCACCTCGGCCTCGAAGGCCTGCTCGGCCGGGGAAAGGGTCAGGTCCATCGTGCGGCTCAGCTCGCCATGTAGCGCTCGACGTGCCAGTCGCTGTCGCCGAAGGTGGTGGCGATCATCGAGAGGCGCTTGAAGTAGTGGCCCACGGCCAGCTCCTCGGTGACGCCCATGGCACCGTGCATCTGCACCGCCTCCTGGCCCACGCGCTTGGCGGTGCGGTCGATCTCGATCTTGGTGGCCGAGAGCGCCTTGCGCCGCGCCGCCGCATCGGGTTCGCGCAGCATCAGCGCGCCGTACAGCGCCATCGAACGGGCTTCGTCGAGCGCGATGTACATGTCGACCATGCGGTGCTGCAACGCCTGGTTGGTGCCGATGGGACGGCCGAACTGCTGGCGGGTCTTGAGGTACTCCAGCGTGCTGTCGACCAGCACCGCCATGGCCCCCACGGCTTCGGACGCGAGGGCTGCGATGCCCTGGTCGATCACCCGCTCCAGCGCCTCGCCGGCCGCGCCCTCCTCGCCCAGCCGGCGCGCCGCATCGACGCGCACCTGCGTGAGCGCGAGATCGGCCGCGCGCTGGCCGTCGTGGGTCGCATAGGGCGTGAGCGACAGCCCGGCCGTGCCGGCATCGACCACGAAGGCGCTCAGCCCGTCGCGATCGCCCGCGGCGCCCCCGGTGCGGGCGACGACGACGAACTGGTCGGCGGTGGGACCGCCGTACACCAGCGTCTTGGCGCCGTCGAGCACGTAGCCGCCGCCCTCGCGGCGCGCGGTGGTCTCGCAGTGCGTGGTCTCGTAGCGCGAGCCCGGCTCGGCAAAGGCCAGCGCCAGCTTGCGCTCGCCGCTCATCATGGGCTGCAGCCACTCGGCCTTCTGCGCTGCGCTGCCCAGCGCGCTGAGCATGCCGCCGCCCAGCACCACGCTGGCCAGGTAGGGCTCCAGCAGCAGGCCGCGACCGACACCTTCCATCACGATGCCGGTGTCGGTCGCGTCGCCGCCGATGCCCCCCTCCTCCTCGCTGAAGGGAATGGCCAGCCAGCCGAAGTCGGCGTACTGGCGCCAGCAGCCCTCGTCGTGGCCGAGTTCGCTGGCAGCCAGCTTGCGGCGGTGGGCGAAGTCGTAGGCCTCGCGCACGAAACGCTCCACGCTCTCGCGCAGCTGGGTCTGTTCGGGGGTGTATTGAAGGTCCATATCAAATCAGTTCGAGCACGCGGTATGCAAGGAACGGGGGGTGGTTCATAGCGCCAGGTAGCGCTGCTGGATCTGGGGGTTGGCATCGAAGGTGGCCCAGTCGCCCTCGAAGACGATGCGGCCGGTGTCGATGACGTACACGTACTGGGTGCAGCGGCGGGCGAACCAGATGTTCTGCTCGCACAGCAGCAGCGCCACGTTGCGCTCGTTGCAGCTGCGCACCACGTCGTGCGCCATCTCCTCGACGATGATGGGCGCCAGGCCCTCGGTCGGTTCGTCGAGCAGCAGCAGGCTCGGGCTGGCGGCCATCGCGCGCGCCACGGCCAGCAGCTGCTGCTGGCCGCCGCTGAGCTGTCCGCCGTAGCGCTGCTGCAGCGGCGCCAGCATGGGAAAGCGCTGCATGATCTCGGGCACCGGCACGGCGGGCCGCTGCGCGCTCGCGCCGTAGCGCGCCATCGCGATGTTCTCGGCCACCGTGAGGTGGGTGAAGATGCGCCGGTCCTCCGGCACCAGCGACAGGCCCAGCCGCGTGCGGCGGTGCGTGGGCAGCCCGCCGATGTCCTGGTTGTCGAAGCGCACCGTGCCGCGCACGCGCGGGCCGGCGTTCATCACGCTCTTGAGGAGGGTCGACTTGCCGGCCCCGTTGCGCCCCAGCAGCGCGACGCGCTGGCCGGCGCCCACGGCCAGGCGCAGGTTGAACAGGATGTGGCTGTCGCCGTAGAAGGCGTCGAGGTCGCGGACGTCAAGCACCGACCATCTCCTTGCCGAGGTAGACCTCGCGCACCCTGGGGTCGGCCCGCACCTCGTCGACGGTGCCGGTGGCCACCACCTCGCCGTAGTTCATCACCATGATGCGGTGCGCCAGGCCGAACACCACGTCCATGTCGTGCTCGGTCATGACCACCGTGATCCCGCGCTCCTGCTGGATGCGGGCCACCAGCTTCGCGATGTCGGTGCGGTCGCTGGGCGACATGCCGGCCGTCGGCTCGTCGAGCATCAGGATGGTGGGCCGCCCCGCCAGCGCGATGGCGAACTCGAGCCGCTTCTTGTCGCCGTGCGAGAGGAAGCGCGCGCCCTGCCCCGCCTGGCCGTCCAGCTTGAGGTCGGCCAGCAGCGCCATCGCCTCGGCCTGCACCTCGTCCGAGGGCGCGCAGCGCCGCCACGGGCCCAGCGCCTCCTTCGTGTGGCGGCGCCGCGCCTCGATGGCGACGATGACGTTGTCCAGCACCGTGAAGTCGTGGAACACCCGCGCCACCTGGAAGGTGCGGCCGAAGCCGCGGCGCACGCGCTCGTGCGCGGGCAGGCGGGTGACGTCCTCGCCGCCGAAGCGGATGGTGCCGCCGTTGCTGCCGACTTCCCCGGTCATCACCCGGAACATGGTGGTCTTGCCGGCGCCGTTGGGCCCGATGATGGCGAACACCTCGCCCCGGTCGACCGACAGGCTCACGCCGTGCAGCACCTCGATCGGGCCGTAGTTCTTGCGCACGTCGTGGACCTGGAGCAGCGGGCCGGTCATCGCACGCCCCCGGCCGGCTGCACTTCGCCCGTGGCCACCGGGCGGGGCGGACTGTGCGGCTCGCGCGCCGGGCGCGGCCCCCACAGGCGCGCCTCGAGGCTGCGCCACAGCCCCACGGCACCGTTCGGCGCGAGCAGGATGATGGCCAGCAGGCCGCAGCCGACGATGAGTTCCGACAGGCCGACCAGCGTGCGCGTGGCGTAGGTGATGGCCGCGAACAGCCCCGCCCCCACGACCGGGCCCCAGAACGAGCTCACGCCGCCGAGCAGGGTGTTGAGCATCGGCTGCGCCGAGGCCAGCCAGTGCACCTCCTCCACCGTGACGATGCGCGACCAGGGCGCATAGAGCGCGCCGGCCACGGCCGCGACCGAGCCCGAGATCACGAACGCGGCCAGGCGATATCGCGCCACGTTCGTGCCCATGAAGGCGGCACGCTCCGGGTCCTGGCGGATGGTCTGCAGCGTGCGGCCGAAACGGCTGTGCAGCACCCACCACAGCAGTGCCGTGATGAGCACGCAGGCCGCGAGCAGGAACAGGTAGTAGGCATTCGAATTCGTGAGGTCGAACTGGACGACGCCCAGGCCCAGCTTCGGGCGCGGGATGTCGGTGATGCCGTCCTCGCGGCCCAGGAAGGAGCTGAAGCCGATGATGAGCCGCAGCGCCTCGGCCAGCGCCACGGTGAGCACGGCCAGGAACACGCCCGTCATGCGGCGCAGCGCGAGCGCGCCGATGCCCCAGGCCGCCACCGCGCCGAAGAGCGCGGCCGCCGCCAGCACGCCCAGGAAGGGCACGCCCTCCACGTGGCGCAGCGCCAGCGCCGTGAGGTAGGCGCCGATGGCGAAGAAGCCCGCATGCCCGAAGGACACCAGCCCGGTGTAGCCGAACAGGATGTTCCACGACAGCGCGAAGATCACCTGCACGAGCACCGTGCCCACGACATACAGCGGACCGGCCCCGACCCACAGCGGCAGCGACGCCAGCACGGCGACCAGCAGCACGCCCAGGCCCTGCCACACGCGCCGCGGCACGCGCGGCCGGTGCAGGGCGCCGCCGCCGTGCGACTCGTGCGCGCCCTCGGCCTGCATGCCCACCGCCGGGAAGAGGCCGTTGGGCTTCCACAGCAGGAAGGCCGCGAGCACCACGTAGATCGCCAGCCCCGGCACCGAGGGCAGCAGCACGGTGTTCAGGCTCTGCACCAGCCCCAGCACCAGCGAGCCGATGAAGGCGCCGCGGATGTTGCCCAGGCCGCCGATGATGACGGCGAAGAAGGCGTACATGAGGTACGAGTCGCCCAGGCCGGTCGACAGGCTCTGGTTGGGCAGCAGCAGCCCACCCGCGAGGCCGGCGAGCAGGAAGCTCGCCATCACGCTGAGGGCGATGCCGAAGGACACGTTCAGTCCCAGCACGCCCGACATCCACGGGTCGGCCGCCAGCGCCTGCATCAGCTTGCCGAACCACATGCGGTGGATGGCGACCTCCAGCACGATGTACACCACCACGCCCGCGGCGATCACGAAGATCTGGTAGGCCGAGAAGAACAGGCCGAAGGGGTTGAGCGGCTGGTCCAGCCCCGGCGGCGGGTTGACCGAGAAGAAGTCCACGCCCCAGATCAGCTTGGTGACGCCGGTGCACACCATCATCAGCGCGAAGGTGGCGATGAGCACGTAGTGCGGATCGACGTTGCGCAGCCGCCGCAGCACCAGCCGGTCGGTGACCAGGCCCAGCAGCGCCGTCACCACGCCGCCGGCGAGTGCCGCGAGCAGGAACATGCCCAGCGACTGCACGTCGCGCCCCATGACCGAGTAGGCCACGTAGGCGCCGATCATGAAGAAGCCGCCCTGTGCCATGTTCAGCAGGCGCAGCAGGCCGAAGATCAGCGTGAGCCCGGCGGCGACCACGAAGATCGCCATCCCGAAGGCAGCCGCGTTGAAGAACGCGAAGAGGATTTCGTTGGCCATCAGAGTTCGTACTTCCTGCCGGGCGCCGGGGGTTCGGCGATCAGGTTCTCGTCCAGCCGCACCACCTCCTCGAGGCCGTAGCCCGGGGCCGCGTCGCGCGCGCCGATCTTGGCGAAGTAGCACGAGCCGATGCCCTGGTGGTCTTCCTTGCGGATGCGGTAGGGGCCGGCGGCGCTGTCGAACTGCAGGCCTTCCAGCGCCTGGATCACGGCCGGCGTCTCGGTGGAGTTCGCCTTCTTGACCGCATGGAAGATGGCCAGCGCCGAGCGGTGCGAGGCCTGCACGATGCCCGGCACCCAGGGGGTGCCGGCCACCTTCTGGATGTAGGTCGAGAGTTGCTTGCTGACCGGGAACTGGCTCTTGAACGGCTCGAGTTCCGGCGCCCAGAAGGTCGTGCCCCAGAGGTTGTGGGGCGTGGATTTGCCCATGGCCTTGGCGATCATGAGCTCGGTGCCGGCCTCGCCGATCACCTTGAACTTCCTGTCCATGCCGACGCTGCGGCCCTGCTGCAGCAGGCTCACGCACGGCGCGGCCGTGATGCCGATGAACAGGCCGTCGGCGCCCGAGTTCATGAGGCTGTTGATCTCGACCTTGTAGTCCGCCTTGTTGAGCGAGGCGTAGACCGGCTCGACGAACTTCGCCTGCCGGCCGGCCTTGCTCGACGCGTCGGTCACGCCCTTGTTGAAGAAGCGCACCACGTCGCGGCCGTTCTCGCTGTCCGGCGCGATCACCGCCCAGGTCTTCACGTCGGCGAAGCGCGTGGCCATGAGGCTGCCGATGCCGCCGTAGAGCATCAGCGCGTTCGACGCCGCGCGGAAGAAGTTGGGGCTGAAATTCTCGTGGGTGACCGACATCACGGTCGGGGCGGGCGCGACCACCACCGCGTTGAGCTCGCGCAGGATCGGCGCGATGGCCAGCGCCATCGGGGACTGCCCCGCACCGATGGACACGTTGACGCCCTCGCCTGCCAGTTCGCGCGCCGCGGCCACGGCGCCGGCGCTGCTGAACTTGTCGTCGCGCACCACGATCTCGATCTGGCGTCCGAGCAGGCCGCCGTTCTCGTTCCATTGCAGTTGCGCGGCCTTGATGCCGTTGAGCCAGGCGGCGCCGGCTTCGGCACCGATGCCGCTCATCGGCAGCATGGCACCGATGCGCACTGGGCCGCCCTGGGCATGCGCGAAGCGTGCACCGGTGGCGCCGAGCACGGCCGCCGCGCCGGCGCCGCGCAGGAGGGAGCGTCTGTGGATGCTCATGTCGAGGTCCTCCGCGTGCTCACAGGGCGACCGGCTTGCCGGGGCTGGGCGGCTCGGCCACCTCGGCCTCGCTGTAGGCGATGGCATCGACGATGCCGTAGCCCGGGTCGGCGTCGCGCGCACCCACCTTGGCGATGTAGGCCTCGCCCAGGCCCTGGTGGTCTTCCTTGCGGATGTGGTACTTGCCGGTCGCGGTCTCGAAGTCCAGGCCCTCCAGCGCCGCGATCACGGCATCGGTCTCGGTGGACTTCGCCTTCTCGATCGCGTTGAACAGCGCCAGCGCACAGCGGTGGCTCGACTGCACGATGCTGGGCGGGTTCTTGTCGTTGGTGAGCTTGACGTAGCCGTCGTACAGCGCCGCACTCATCGCGTGCTTCCTGCCGGCCTCGGTGCCGGGCACCCAGTAGCTGATGCTCCAGAGGTTGGCCGGCGTCGACTTCTGCATCGCCTTGGCGATCATCAGTTCGGTGCCGGCGTCGCCGATGACCTTGAACTTCTTGTCCATGCCCACCGCACGCCCCTGCTGCAGCAGGCTGATGCACGGCGCCGCCGTGAGCCCGACGAACAGGCCCTGCGAGGGCGCGTTCATGAGGCTGTTGATCTCCACCTTGTAGTCGGCCTTGTTGAGGCTCGCGAACACCGGGTCGAGCACCTTGACCTGGCGGCCGGCCTTCTGCGCCGCGCGCTGCACGCCGATGGTGAAGAAGCGCGCCATGTCGCGGCCGTTCTCGCTGTCGGGCACGATGCACGACCAGGTCTGCACCTCCTTGAAGCGGTCGGTCAGCATGTTGCCGATGCCGGCGAAGGCGATGTAGGCGTTCCAGGAGAGGCGGAAGAAGTTCTTCTGGAAGCCCTCGTGCGTGAGCGACATCACCGTGGGGCAGGGGGCGACCATCGCGGCCTTCAGCTCGGGCAGGATGGGTGCGGTGGCCAGCGCCATGGGCGACTGCGAACCGCCGATCAGCAGGTTGACGCCGCTGCCGGCCAGTTCGCGCGCCGCGGCGACGGCCCCGGCGCTGGTGAACTTGTCGTCGCGCACCACCAGCTCGACCTGCCGCTTGAGCACGCCGCCCTTCTCGTTCCACTGGCCCACCGCCACCTTGGCGCCGGCCAGCCAGGCCGCGCCGGCCTCGGCGCCGATGCCGCTCATCGGCAGCATCAGCCCGATGCGGATGGGTCCGCCCTGGGCGAAGGCGGGGCGCGTGCCGACCGCACCGAGCACCGCGGCGGCCGCGGTGCCATGGAGGAACTGACGTCGCTTCATCTGCATGGCTCTTGTCTCCTGCCCACGCCGGCATGTGTTGCCATTGCGTGATTTGTTATAACAGATTGCAGATGGTGAAGACCTGGCCCCCGGCTGTCACTGGCACAAACCCGTAGACGCGGCTTTGCGCCGGCACGCGCAAGGGCGCGCCGCACAGGTGGGCGAGGCGAGCGTTGGAGGGAAGGAGGACGACGGCGCCGCCGCGCTCAGCGCGCGTAGCAGCTCAGCATCACCGAGCGCAGCCAGCGGTTGGCGGCGTCGTTGTCGGTGCTGGCGTGCCAGTACATGTAGGCGTCCATGGAGGACACCGGTGCCGGCATCGGCAGCACCTGGTTGCCGAACTGCTGGTTCGCCATGTGCGCATAGCTCTCGGGCATGGTCAGCACGAGGTCGGTCTGCGACACGGTGCGGCAGGCGGCGAAGTAGTACTGGCAGCGCAGCGCGATCTGCCGCTGCACACCCAGGCGGCGCAGTTCGATGTCCTCGAAGCCGGGCCCCTGGCGCCGGGTGGTGACGAGGATGTGCCGCTGCGCCAGGTAGGTGTCCAGGTCGATGCTGCCGCGGATGGCCGGATGGTCCCTGCGTGCGACCACGGCCACGCCGTCGACGCTGATGCGCGTGAACTTCACCGCGTCCGACAGGGGCAGCAGCACGTCCACCGCCAGGTCGAGGGTGCCGGCGGCCAGTTCACCTTCGAGGCTGCGGCGGTTGGCGCGCACGCTCGCGATCTCGACCTCGGGCGCCTCGCGCGCCAGCGTGCGCATGAGCGGCGGCATGACGGTCGATTCCATGAAGTCGCGCAGGCCGATGACGAAGCGCTTCTTGGTGCTGGCCGGCTCGAAGCTCTGCGTGTCGTTGAGCAGCGCACCCAGCGACTGCAGCGAGCCGCGCAGCGGGTCGATCATGCGCTTGGTCAGCGCCGTGGGCACCATCTTGTGGCCCTGGCGCTCGAACAGCGGGTCGTTGAAGAGGTCGCGCAGGCGGCCCAGGGCGTGACTGATCGCCGGCTGCGTGAGGTGCAGCTTCTCGGCCGCCTTGGTGATGCCACCTTCGGTGTAGATGGTGTCCAGGACGACGAGGAGGTTGAGGTCGACCCTCGAGATATGCATGGGCTGTATCCGGGCGCATGCCGCGCATTCATTGGCCGGCGCTGGCGGACGCGTTTAGCCTCGCCGGCTCGAGCCGCGATCATGCCTGCACGCGGCAGCCTGCGCATTCCCCGACGAGACACGCCCGCCCGGGCGCCCCGCCATGTCCGAATCCTTCACCGGCACCACGCCCGTCCGCGAGGGCCACCGCTTCGACGAGACCGCCCTGCGCGACTGGTTCGCCCGTCATGTCGACGACACCGCCCGCCGCGCCTTCGCGCTGTCGCAGTTCAAGGGCGGCCAGTCCAACCCGACCTTCCTGGTCGCCACGGCCGAGCGTCGCTACGTGCTGCGGCGCAAGCCGATGGGCGAGCTGCTGCCCTCGGCCCATGCGGTGGACCGCGAGTTCCGCGTGATGCGCGCGCTCGAGGGCACCGGCGTGCCGGTGCCGCGCATGCATGCGCTGTGCGAGGACGAGGCGGTGATCGGTTCGGCCTTCTACGTCATGGATTTCGTCGAGGGCCGCATCCTCTGGGACCCGAAGCTGCCGGGCGTTTCGAACGCCGAGCGCGCCGCGGTCTGCGACGACATGAACCGCGTGATCGCCGCGCTGCACGAGGTGGACGTGCAGGCTGCGGGCCTCGCCGACTACGGCCGCAGCGGCCGCTACGTGGCACGCCAGATCGACCGCTGGAGCCGCCAGTACCGCGCCAGCGAGACCGAGCGCATCGAGGCCATGGAGCAGCTCATGGACTGGCTGCCCGCGCGCCAGCCGCCCGACAGCGCGACCCGCCTGGTCCACGGCGACTACCGCCTCGACAACCTGGTGTTCGCCACCGACGCGCCGCGCGTGGTCGCGGTGCTCGACTGGGAACTCTCGACCCTGGGCGACCCGCTGGCCGACTTCGCCTACCACTGCATGGCCTGGCAGCTGCCGCCGCCGTTCCGGGGCCTGGGCGACCTGGACGACGCGGGCCTGCGCGCCCTGGGCCTGCCCACGGTGCCCGACTACCTGCACCGCTACCTCGCACGGCGCGGCCTGCCGGCCATCGACGCGGCCACCTGGCAGTTCTACGGCGCCTTCAACCTCTTTCGGGCGGCGGCGATCGCGCAGGGGATCATGGGGCGCGCGCTGGCCGGCAATGCGTCCAACCCGCATGCGCTGGACGCCGGCCGCCAGGCGCGCCAGCTGGCGGAACTGGGCTGGCGGCACGCGCGCGCCGCGGGCTGAGACGCGGTGGGCGCGGCACATCCTCCCATCGCCCCGGCCCTGCACGGGCTGCGGCTCGGCTTCGCGGCGCTGGAGCCCGCTGCGGCGGTGATGGAGCGGGTGCTCGGCCTCGTGCCCATCCCGGTCGTGCCGCCCGCGGCAGCGGGCCGGCCCGCACGCCGCCACTATGCGCTCGGCGGCTTGCGCCTGGAGGTGCGCAGCGCACCCCTCGCGCCCGATGTGCGGGACACCGGAGCGGGTCGCCCCGCCGGCGTCGATGCCCTGCAATGGCGCCAGGGCGACCTGGCCCACCGACGGCGGCACCTCGCCACCCTGGGCCTCGCGGCGCTGGACGGCGCCGACTTCGGCTGCGGCGCCGGGCTGCGCCTGGAGGCCGTGGACACCGGCGCCTGCGCGGTCGAACTGCGCGAACCGCAGGACGTCGCCCTGGCACCGCCCGTGTCCGGCCCCCGGCTGGCGGCCATCGACCTGCGGGTGCGCGCGCCCGAAAGCGTGGCCGTGCACTGGGCGCGACTGCTCGGCGCGCCCCTGGGCCGCGACACCGACGGCGTGCCGCGCCTGGAGGTCGGGCCGGTGCCGGTGCGCTTCGTGCCCGCCTCGGCCTTCGATGGCGCGGGCGTCGATGCGCTGGTGCTCGCCGACCCCGACGCCCTGTCCACCGCGCAGCGCGCGGCGGCGCACGGTCTGCCGGTGGAAGACGACGGTTCGTGGATCGCTGCCGGCCTGCGCGTGCGGCAAGCCGCGCGCTGAACCCCGAAGAACGGAAAGTGCAATCGGCCGCCAGCGCCCACGGGGCGGGCGCTGGCGCCGAACTCGTCACATCCGTTACGACCTGCGTTCAGGCGAACGGCCGGCCCTCGGCCACCAGCTTCCGGATCAGCGGCGCCGGCTGCCAGAAGGCCGCATCGTCGCGCGGGTTCTTCGCAAAGCGCTTCATCGTCTCGGCCACGTTGTACAGGCCCACCTGGCTGGCGTAGTGCATCGGCCCGCCGCGGTGCATCGGGAAGCCGTAGCCCGTGAGGTACACCATGTCGATGTCGCCGGACTTGCTGGCGATGCCGTCCTCCAGGATGTGCGCACCCTCGTTGACCAGCGCATACACCAGCCGCTGCACGATCTCCTCGTCGCTGATCTTGCGCGGGGTGATGCCCAGCTCCTTGCGGTGGTCCTCGATCATCTTGTTCACGAGCTCGCTCGGGATCGCGTCGCGCTTGCCGGGCTGGTAGTCGTACCACCCCGCCCCGGTCTTCTGGCCGAAGCGGCCCAGCTCGCACAGCTTGTCGGCCGTCTTGCTGTACTTCATGTCGGCCCGCTCGGTGGCGCGGCGCTTGCGGATCGCCCAGCCGATGTCGTTGCCGGCCAGGTCGCCCATGCGGAACGGGCCCATCGCGAAGCCGAACTTCTCGATGGCCTTGTCCACCTGCTGCGGGGTGGCGCCCTCGTCGAGCAGGAAGCCGGCCTGGC
>JAVHYA010000015.1:18926-81800 GCA_031119395.1 Pseudomonadota bacterium | reverse complement strand
GACTCTTAATCCGTAGGTCGAGTGTTCGAGTCACTCAGGGCCCACCAAAACACGAAATGCCCCGCATGTCCGCATGCGGGGCATTTTTCTTTTTCGGCCTCTGATCAGGAGTCGGCCGCGCCGACGCTCATTTGACGCCGAGGTAGTCCCGCACGTCGCCCGCCGCTTCGCCACTGGCAGCGACGGCACGACGCAGATCCATTTCCGACACACCGAGCGTCGCCATCCAGTAGGCGATTTCTTCCGCGCGTGTGACGTCCACGACGGAACGTGGCACGACGATGGGTTCAGAGGCAGGCGAGGACGGGTTCACAGCAATCTCCTTGTGTCAGGACCCGAAGGATCGCCACCGCACCGGGCTCGAACCACCGGCGGAATTCGCGTGCGCGTGCAAGTGATCGGCTGACACGGGGCCGCTGCGTCGCACGCCGTGGCCGACCCGTGACAGGAGGCGACGGCGAGCACGCAAAAAAAAGCGACCCCGAAGGGCCGCTTTCATCGTTGTGTCTGGCGATGACGCGCTCAGCGATCGCGCGGCACGAAAACCCGGCCGCCTTGCGGGCGCCCGGCCGGCTTGCCGCCACCCTTGCCGCCGAAGCCACCGCGTGCGTCGCGATCGGGCGACCAGGTGCGCGTGGCACCGGCGCTCTTGCCTTGGCCGGCAAACGCACCGCTATCTTTCTGATAGCGCTTCGCGCCCGCCCCGTCTGCGTGATGGGCCGGTTTGCCTTGGAAACCGTCGCGCGCATGGCTGCGCGGGTGCGACGGCGCTGCGGCCTCGCCCCAACCCGGCGCACGGCCGCCATGGAAACCGCCGTGGTCACGACGCGGACCGCGGGCACCACCGCCCTCGCCCGGCCGGCCGCGGCCCTTGCCGCCACCGAAGCCGCGCGGCGGCTGGGCGGTGGGCGCACGGCGCGTGGGTTCCATGCCGGGGATCATCTCGGCGTTGAACTGCTGGCGGGTGAAGGCCTCGATGTCGAACACGCGGCGCTGGTCGCGGAACTCGGCAAAGGTGACGGCGATGCCGTCGCGGCCCGCCCGGCCGGTGCGGCCGATGCGGTGGGTGTAGTCCTCGGCCTTCATCGGCAGGCCGAAGTTGAAGACGTGGCTGATGCTGGGCACGTCGATGCCGCGGGCGGCGACGTCGGTGGCCACGAGGATCTGCACCTGGCCGTTGCGCAGCGCCATGAGGCGGCGGTTGCGCAGGCCCTGGCTCAGTGCACCGTGCAGCGCCACGGCCGAGAAGCCGGCCTGCTGCAGGTCGTTGGCCAGGCCGTCGCATTCGACCTGCGTGCTGGCGAAGACGATGGCCTGCTGGATCGACGAGTCGCGCAGCCAGTGGTCGAGCAGCGCGCGCTTGTGGTCGAAGTGGTCGGCCCAGTGCAGGATCTGCTTGATGTTGGCGTGCTTTTCCTGCGGCGAGTCGATCTGCAGCTTGCGCGGCTCGCGCATCACGCGGGCAGCCAGTTGCTGGATGCGCGGCGCGAAGGTGGCGCTGAACATCATGGTCTGCTTGCGCTGGATGGTCAGCTGGTTGATCTCGGCCAGGTCGTCGGCAAAGCCGAGGTCGAGCATGCGGTCGGCCTCGTCGACGACGAGGAACTGCACCTGGTCGAGCTTGATCTGCATCGAGCGCTGCAGGTCGAGCAGGCGGCCCGGCGTGGCGACGACGAGGTTGGCGTTCTGCAGGCGCGCGATCTGCAGCTGGTAGGGCATGCCGCCCACCACGTTGGCGATGCGCAGGCCGCGGCAGTGCTGCACCAGGCCGATGGCGTCGTGCGCGACCTGCTGCGCGAGCTCGCGCGTGGGGCACAGCACGAGCGCGCCGGGGGTCGCGGCCTTGAACTGGCGCGGGTTGGTCGGATTCTGGCGACGCGGGCGCTTGGGCGCGGGCTCGCCGCGCTCGGCGGCCTCGGCGCACTGGCGGGCGAAGTCGGCTTCGGCCTGGGCGTGCGCTGCGTTCTGCTGGGCCAGCAGGGTGTGCAGCACGGGCAGCAGGAAGGCCGCGGTCTTGCCGCTGCCGGTCTGGCTCGACACCATCAGGTCGACCATGGCGGTGTTGGCGTCGCCCATGGCCAGGGGAATGGCCTTGTGCTGCACGGCGGTGGGCTCGGTGTAGCCGAGGTCGCGCACGGCGGCGACGAGCTCGGGCGCCAGGCCCAGTTCGGCAAACGCTTGCGCGTCGGCCTGGACGGGCGCCTGGGGCGCGCCGGTGTCCGGCGTGGCAGGCACGACGGGCGTGAAGGATTCGTTGAAAACTTCGTTGGAAAGGGACGCAGGCGCAGCAGCGCCCTGCACGTCTTGCAGGGAGTCGGTCATGAGAGAACTCAATTTTTCGCACGCAACGCACCCGAGGCGGATGCGCGCGTTGGAGGGTCAAAAAACATCAACCATCCAACGACATGAGACGGCGGCAGTGCCGTCTTGGCTTTCCTCTGCCGTTCAGACGGCGCCCTGGAGGGGCGCCCGACGGCCAGCCGATGTGCGAGAAGGGAGATGCAGGATCACGCCTGAAAAGCACTGCCAAACACGTTGGCGCCCTCAGGCAAGCCCACGATTATGACACGGGTCGGGGTTTTTACCTAATCCTGCAGGCGCAGGAAGGTGTCTCGGTAGTGCGCCAGCTCCTCGATGGACTCGTGCACGTCGGCCAGAGCCGTGTGGGCCTGCTGCTTCTTGAAGGCGCTGTAGGCGGCGGGCTTCCAGCGCTTGGCCAGTTCCTTGAGCGTGCTGACGTCGAGGTTGCGGTAGTGGAAGAAGGCTTCCAGCTTCGGCATGTACTTGACGAGGAAGCGCCGGTCCTGGCCGATGGTGTTGCCGCACATGGGCGAGCCGTTCTTCGGCACGTAGCGCGAGATGAAGTCGATCAGCTGCTGCTCGGCCGTCGCCTCGTCGAGCGTGGAGGCTTTCACCTTGTCGATCAGGCCGCTGCGGCCGTGGGTGCCCTTGTTCCAGGCGTCCATGGCGTCGAGCAGCGCATCGCCCTGATGGATCACGAGCACCGGGCCGTCGATGCGCGGCGTGAGGTCGGGGCCGGTGACGACGACGGCGATCTCGAGCAGCCGCTCCTTCTCCGGGTCCAGCCCGCTCATCTCGCAGTCGAGCCAGACCAGGTTCTGGTCGCTCTTGCGCAGCTCGGGGATCGGGGTGGCGGGGATCGGTTCGGAAGCGGTGGACTCGGACATGCGGCCATTGTCCACGAGGCCTTGCGGGGCGCGGGGCCGGCCGGCGCCGCGGCCGGGGGCCGGAACTACACTTCCGCCCTTCCCCGACCGCCCACGAATGTCCGCCTCCCTCGCCTTCACCCTCGCCTTCTCGGCCGCGCTCGTGCTGGGCCTCGTCGTGAAGTTCTGGCTGGCCACGCGCCAGGTGCGCCACGTGGCGCGGCACCGTGACCGCGTGCCTGCCGCCTTCGCGCAGACCATCAGCCTCGCGGCGCACCAGAAGGCCGCCGACTACACCATCGCCAAGGCGCGCTTCGGCGTGCTGGAACTGGCCTGGGGCGCCGCGGTGCTGCTCGGCTGGACGCTGCTCGGCGGCCTCGACCTGCTCAACAAGGCCCTGCTGGCCTGGATGGGCAGCGGCATGCTGCAGCAGCTCGCCCTGCTGGTCGCCTTCAGCCTCATCGGCGGGCTGCTCGACCTGCCCTTCACGCTGTGGCAGACCTTCCGCCTGGAGCAGCGTTACGGCTTCAACAAGATGACCTGGAAGCTGTGGCTGGCCGATGCCGTCAAGGGCACGCTGCTGGGCGCCGTCATCGGTCTGCCGCTGGCCGCGCTCGTGCTCTGGCTGATGGGCCGGGCCGGCGACAGCTGGTGGCTCTGGGCCTGGGCCGCGCTCACGGCCTGGATGCTGCTGCTGCAGTTCATCCTGCCGACCTGGATCGCACCGCTGTTCAACAAGTTCGAGCCGCTCGAGGACCTGACCCTCAAGCAGCGCGTGAACGCGCTCATGGCGCGCTGCGGCTTCGCGGCCAAGGGCCTGTTCGTGATGGACGGCAGCCGCCGCAGCGCGCATGCCAACGCCTACTTCACCGGCTTCGGCCGCAACAAGCGCGTGGTGTTCTTCGACACGCTGCTCAAGCAGCTCAGCGCGGGCGAAGTGGAGGCCGTGCTCGCGCACGAGCTCGGCCATTTCAAGCACCGCCACATCGTCAAGCGCATGGCGACGATGTTCACGCTGAGCCTGGCCGCCTTCGCCGTGCTCGGCTGGGTTTCGCGCCACACCTGGTTCTACACCGGCCTGGGCGTGCAGCCGAACATGACGGGGCCGAACGATGCGTTGGCGCTGCTGCTCTTCATGCTGGCCGTGCCGGTGTTCACCGTGTTCGTGTCGCCGCTGCTGGCCCGGCTGTCGCGCCGCGACGAGTTCGAGGCCGACGCCTATGCCGTCGCGCAGACCAGCGGGCGGGACCTGTCCGCCGCGCTGCTCAAGCTCTACCAGGACAACGCGTCGACGCTCACGCCCGACCCGGTCTTCGTCAAGTTCTACTACTCGCACCCCCCCGCGTCCGAACGGCTGGCCCGCATGGGCGCCGGCCCCGCGGCCGCCTGAACGGAGAGCCCGACCATGAGCCACAGCATGCTGACCATCACCGACTGGAAGTCCGCGCCACCCCGCAAGGCGCTGGGGCCGAGCGACATCGTGAGCGGCCTTGCGCGCCTGTCGGGCTGGAAGCTCGCGGGCGACGGCGCCGATGTCGCGATCGAGAAGACCTACACCTTCGCGAACTACTTCGAGACCATCGCCTTCGTGAATGCGCTGGCCATGGTCGCGCACCGGCAGGACCACCATCCCGACCTGTCGGTGCACTACAACCGCTGCGTGGTCCGCTTCAACACGCACGACGTCGGCGGCATCTCGGCCACCGACCTCGACTGCGCCCGGCAGGCCGACGCGCTGCTGGGCGAGCCCAGCAGCGGCTGATTCGCACATGGCTTCGTCCAGGCAGCGGGGGCGCAGCGCCGGCCCCACCCCCGGCGGTGCGACGCTCCAGGACGGCCTGGTCGTCGGCAGCCACGGCCGGCACTGCGTGGTGGAGACGCCCGACGGCGAACGCCGCATCTGCCACCCGCGCGGCAAGAAGAGCCAGGCCGTGGTCGGCGACCGCGTGCAATGGCAGGCCAGCGAGGACGAAGGCACGATCGAGCGCGTGCTGGAGCGGCGCAACCTGTTCTACCGGCAGGACGAGATCCGCACCAAGTCCTTCGCGGCCAACCTCGACCAGGTGCTGATCCTCGTGGCGGCCGAGCCCGAGTTTTCGGAGCACCAGCTGGCACGCGCGCTGATCGCGGCCGAGGCCGAACGCATCCGCCCCGTCATCGCGCTCAACAAGAGCGACCTGGTCGAGCCATTCGCGCGCGCGTGGGCGCGCCTGGCGCCCTACCGGCACATGCACTACGGCGTGCTGCCGCTGTCCCTCACGGCGTCGGGCGAGGTCGACCGCGAGGCGCTGATGCACCAGCTCGCCGGCAAGACCACGCTGGTGCTCGGCCCCTCGGGCGCGGGCAAGAGCACGCTGATCAACCTGCTCGTTCCCGGCGCCACCGCGCTGACGGGCGAGATCTCGCAGGCGCTCAACTCGGGCAAGCACACGACGACGACCACCACCTGGTACTGGGTCGACGCTGAGCGGCAGACCGCACTCATCGACTCGCCGGGGTTCCAGGAGTTCGGCCTGCACCACATCGAGCCGATGCAGCTTGCCGCGCTGATGCCCGACATCGCGGCCCACGCGGGCGAGTGCAGGTTCTACAACTGCACCCACCTGCACGAACCGGGCTGCGGCGTGATTTCACAGGTCGAATCGGCCGCCAACGCAGGCCAGATCAGCGCGACGCGCTACAAGATCTATAGCGACCTGTTCGCCGAACTGAGCGCGCCCAAGTACTGAGGTACCGAGCGCTACGCGAGGATCTCCTGCAGCCGCTGCACCAGCAGCCCGCACTGGTCCCGCGTGCCGATGCTGATGCGCAGCCATGCGTCGATGCGCGGCTGGCGGAAATGCCGCACGAGCACGGCACGCGCGCGCAACGCGGCCGCCAGCTCGCCGGCATCGTGTTGCGCATGGCGTGCGAACACGAAGTTGGCCTGCGAGGGCAGCACCTCGAAGCCGAGGTCTTCCAGTTGCAGCGCCAGGCCCTCGCGCGTGTCCATGACGTCGCGGCGGGTGCGCTCGAAGTAGGCCTCGTCCTCCAGCGCACCGATGGCGCCGGCCTCGGCCAAGCGGTCGAGCGGATAGGAGTTGAAGCTGTTCTTCACCCGGTCGAGCGCCTCGACCAGCGGCGCCTGCCCCATCGCATAGCCGACGCGCAGGCCGGCCAGCGAGCGGGACTTGGACAGCGTGTGCACCACCAGCAGGTTGGGATGGCGCGCGATCAACGGCACGGCGCTCTCGCCGCCGAAATCCACGTACGCCTCGTCGACCAGCACCACGCGTTGCGGCGCCGCGGCCAGCAGCCGCTCGATGGCGGCGAGCGGCAGGCCGATGCCGGTCGGCGCATTCGGGTTGGCGACGACGATGCCCGCGCAGCCTTGCGCCGCACGCGCCGCCAGCGCGTCGACGTCGATGCCCAGGCCCTCGTCGACCGGCATCAGCGCGGCCTCGATGCCGTAGAGCTGCGCGTAGACCTTGTAGAAGCTGTAGGTCACGTCGGCGAACAGCAGGGCCTGGCCCGGCTGCTGGAAGAAGGCGAAGAACGCGTGCGCGAGCACCTCGTCGGAGCCGTTGCCGACGAAGACCTCGCCCGGCTGCAGGCCGTGCCGGCGGGCGATGGCCTCGCGCAACGCGGTGGACGCCGGGTCGGGATAGCGCTCCAGCCCCTCCTGCGCGGCGCGCGCGATGGCCTGCAGCGCGCGCGGCGAGGGTGGGCAGGGGTTCTCGTTGGTGTTGAGCTTCACGAGTCCCGGAATGCGCGGCTGCTCGCCCGGCACGTAGGGCTCGAGGGCCGCGATGCGCGGGCTCCAGAACGAGGGGATCGGCGTCGTCATGCTATGGATTCGTGGCTGCTGGCGCCCGTCTTTTCGCGGGCGCCGGCGGCCGGTTTGGCTTGATGGAGATTCAGCCCAGCAGACGCGCCAGCGTCAGCAGGGCCAGCAGCACCATCCACATCACGACCGAGCGCCACACCAGGCCGACCACGCTGCGCAGATGGCCGGGTTCCGGCTCGCGGCCCGGCGTGCTGCCGCTGTCGAGCACCGCCATGCCGCTGACCGGATCGCCGGCCTGCGCATGCGGCAGCGCGTCGGGCACGGCGATGGCACGCAGTTGCCCGCCGCCCAGGCGCACGTTGAGCGCGCCCGAGGTGGCGGCGAGGATGACGCCGTCGTTCGGGTCGGGAAAGCGCCGCGCGTCGTTGCGCCAGCAGTCGATCGCCTCTTCGAAGCTGCCGACCACCGCAAAGCCCAGCGCGGTGATGCGTGCGGGCAGCCAGTCGATGGTGGCCCAGGCGCGGTCGGCGGCCTCCTGCACCCACACGCTGGCGGGCTGGATGGAGGCGTTGTTCTTGTGCGCCCAGTAGCGCGCCACGAACTCGCTCATGCGGTAGAACACCGCACCCGCGGGGCCCAGGCCCAGGGCCGCCAGCACCGAAAACCAGGCCAGCACGCCGAACACGTGGCGATGCGCGGCGATCACCGAGTATTCGATGACGTGGCGCACGATCTCGCTGCGCGGCAGGTCGGCCGCGTCGACGCGCTTCCAGTGCGCGAGCAGCGAGCGCGCGAGGGCTTCGTCGCCGATGTCCAGCGCGTCGCGGATGCCGGTGAAGTGGTGGCTGAACTGGCGGAAGCCCAGCGTGACGTAGAGCACCGCGATGCTCCACAGCACCGCGAAGGGCAGCGGCAGGGTGAGCAGCAGCAGCCAGTGGATGCCCAGGGCCAGCAGCGTGGGCACGCCGACCGCCAGCGCCCAGGCCACCCAGCCGTGGTGCGGCTTGCCGGCATCGAAATTGCGACTGGTCCAGCGCGTCCAGGCCAGCACGGCGCCATACACGGGGTTGTGATGCGCGAGCGGACGCACCTGCTCGATCAACAACGCGCACAGGATGGCGAAGAAGCTCATCCTTCGATGATAGCGACGGCCGTCTCGGGGCCGGGGCATCCGCTGGGCCGTCCGAGTGCCGGTTGCACCAGCCCCTCAGGAAGCCGAAGGCCGCGCAGCCGGCCACGCGGGAACATCCACGCAACCGGCTTTGCCGCGCCGCAGGATGTGCCCTCGCAGGCGGGCGGCGGAGCAACACGAAGTGCGCGCGGCCTGGGGGCGGCCTCAATCTGCGATCAGGAAGCGATAGAGGTTGCGCAGCATGCCGGCCGTGGCGCCCCACACGAAACGCTCGTGCGGGCCGTCCTGGTAGGGCATGGAGAACCAGTGCCGCGCCGAGGGCCCACCCGGGTCCGCCAGGTGCCGGCGGTGGTGGGCCGGGTCCATGAGGAAGGCCAGCGGCACCTCGAAGACATCGGCCACCTCGGCGGGATTGGGCACCAGATCGAAGCCCGGCTCCACCAGCGCCACCACCGGCGTCACGATGAAGGAGGTCACCGTGGTGTAGGTGGGCAGCTGCCCGAGCACCTCGATGAAGCGCGCCGACAGGCCGACCTCTTCCCATGCCTCGCGCAGGGCCGCGGCGGCGATGTTGGCGTCCTCCGGATCGACCCGCCCGCCGGGGAAGGCGATCTGCCCCGAATGGGTGGACATGCGCGTGGCCCGTTCGGTGAGCAGCACCATCGGCTCGTCGCGCTGCACGATGGGCACCAGCACCGCGGCCTGCGCAGGCTGGCGCTCGGTCATGCGCGGCTCGCGGCGCAGTTCGGGCGTCCACACCGGCGGCGAGGCGAAACGCCGGCGCAGCGCCTGCGCGCTCAGGCGATCGACCGGCACCGCAGGCAGGTCGCTGTCGACCGCGCTCACGGGCACGGCGCGCGGGTCGGTGATCGGCACCATCTGCGGCACGACGTTGATCACTTCGGGGGCGGCGTGCATGGCGGGTTCGCAGGACAGGGAATCGGTCAAGGGTGTGGAAGGTTCTTCAAGATAACGAACAAGCGGGCCGGCCGTGCACCGCCGCAGCGGGCATCGAGGGCCATAAGTCACAAAAGTGGACTGGACCCGCAAGGATGTGGCGAAAAAAGCAAAAAGCCGCCCAGGCGGGCGGCTTTTTCTCGGCGCCGGGCGCCTGTCGGCACCCAGCAGCAGGCCTCACTGGGCTGCTGCGGCGGCGGCCGACTTGCCCGGCAGCTTTTCCTTGATGCGTGCCGAACGGCCGCTGCGCTCGCGCAGGTAGTACAGCTTGGCACGGCGCACGTCGCCGCGGCGCTTGACTTCCACGCCGGCGATCAGCGGGCTGTAGGTCTGGAAGGTCCGCTCCACGCCTTCGCCGCTGGAGATCTTGCGCACCGTGAAGGCGCTGTTCAGGCCGCGGTTGCGCTTGGCGATCACGACGCCTTCGTAGGCCTGCACGCGCTTGCGGGTGCCTTCGACGACGTTGACGCTGACGATCACGGTGTCGCCGGGGGCGAACTCGGGGATCTTCTTGCCCAGGCGGGCGATTTCCTCTTGCTCGAGGGTCTGGATGAGGTTCATGGTTTCCTGCAATGGATCGTGCCCGCGCTACACAGAAGGCGGCGCCCGTCTTGAAGAGGGGCACGGCAGTCGTCTGGAGAGGGTCCGGACGGCAAGCCAGTCGTAAGCCGCGGCCGGGCAGAGGATCGAAAAGCCCTCGATTATAGCTTTTTCGCCAGGGCTGTCTCGTCCGCGCGGCTCAGGCGTCCCTGCGAGCGTGCCGCCTCGACCAGGTCCGGGCGCCGATCGGCCGTGATCCGCAGACGCTGGTCGCGCCGCCAGCGCTCGATCTGCGCGTGGTGGCCCGACAGCAAGGGCGCAGGCACCGCCTCGCCCTGCCACACCTCGGGGCGCGTGTAGTGGGGACAGTCGAGCAGTCCGTCCAGCGCCGGATTGAAGCTGTCCTGCACATGGCTGCCCTCGTCGCCCAGCACGCCCGGCTGCAGCCGGGCGACGGCGTCGAGCAGCGCCATGGCCGGGATCTCGCCGCCCGAGAGCACGAAGTCGCCCAGGCTGATCTGGTGGGTGACACGCCGGTCGATGAAGCGCTGGTCGATGCCCTCGTAGCGGCCGCACACCAGCACCGCGCCCTCGCCCGCCGCCCAGCCGGCCACGCCCTCGTGGCGCAGCGCCTCGCCGATCGGCGAGAACAGCACCACCGGCACGCCTTCCGCCTGCCCGCGCGCCGCCAGCGCCGCGTCGAGGCAGGCCGCCAGCGGCTCGGCCATCATGACCATGCCCGGGCCGCCACCGAAGGGGCGGTCATCGACACGGCGGTAGTTGCCCTCGGCGAAGTCGCGCGGGTTCCAGAGCACCACCTCGACCTGGCCCGAGGCGTAGGCACGCCGCGTCACGCCGCTTTCGAGGAAGGGCTTGAACAGTTCGGGGAACAGGGTGATGACGTCGAAACGCATCGATGCAGGCGACCTGGCGAGGCGGCCGCTCAGTAATCGGCTTGCCAGTCGACGGTGATGAGGCGACCGGCGAGGTCGACCTTGTCGACGAAGGCTGCCACGAAGGGAATCAGGCGCTCGACCGCCTTGCCGTCCTGCTCGGTCGCGAGCACCAGCGTGGTCTGCGGACCGTTGGCCATCAGTTCGCGCACCGTGCCCAGGGCCACGCCTTCGCGGTTGACGACCGACAGGCCGATCAGGTCGACCCAGTAGTACTCGTCGTCACCGGGCGTGGGAAAGCTCGAGCGCGGCACGAACACGCGGGCGCCGCGCAAGGCTTCGGCCGCCGTGCGGTCGGGCACCTCGGCCGACGCGGCCACGATGCAATCGGAGTGCTCCTTCGCCTCGCGCACGGGCAGGCGGAAGACCTGCGAGCTGTCGCCCGGGGCCTGCAGGAACCAGCGCTTGGAAGAAAAAAGCGCCTCGGGCTGGGCGCTGTGGGGGAGGACCTTGAACCAGCCCTTGATCCCCCAGGCATCGGCGATGCGCCCCACCTCGATCGCGTCCGCCGGCAGTTCGGCGGCTTCGAGCGTGGGCAGCATCGCGGACAAACCGCTCAGGCGGCGGCCTTGGGCGCCGCGGCAGCGGCTTGCTTGATCAGGCGAACGACGGTGGGCGAAGCCTGGGCGCCGACGCTCTTCCAGTAGGTCAGGCGATCCTGCGCGATGCGGATGCTTTCCTCGTTTTCCTTGGCGGCGGGGTTGTAGAAACCCAGGCGCTCGATGAAACGGCCGTCGCGACGGGTGCGCTTGTCGGCCACGACGATGTTGAAGAACGGACGGTGCTTGGAACCGCCGCGGGAGAGTCGAATGACGACCATGATTTATCCTTCGGGTGGAGCCGGCGCCTCTACAAGAAGATCGAGAGGCTGCCGAATTTCCTCCAGCGTTGAGACACGCGACATGGCCACCCGGCCAGCGACACGCTGAAAAGCCTTCCATTATAGCCCGAGCGCCTGTCCCCCCATTCTTTTTCCAGCCCCCATGAGCCTGCACATCCGCCCGAGCCGCGACGAGGACGTTCCGGCCGTCACCGCCATCTATGCGCACCACGTGCTGCACGGCACCGGCACCTTCGAGACCGAGCCGCCTGGCGAGGCGGACATGGCCGCGCGGCGTGCCGACGTGCTGGGCAAGGGCCTGCCCTACCTCGTTGCCGAGGACGAGGCCGGCCGATTGCTGGGCTTCGCCTACTGCAACTGGTTCAAGCCCCGCCCGGCCTACCGCTACTCGGCCGAGGACTCGATCTACCTGGCGGAGGCGGCGCGGGGCCGCGGCGTGGGGACGCAGTTGCTGGCCGCGCTGGCCGACGCGGCACAGGCAGCGGGTGTGCGCAAGCTGATCGCGGTGATCGGCGACTCGGCCAACGCGGGCTCCATCGGCGTGCACCGCAAGCAGGGCTTCGCGCACGTCGGCGTGCTCAAGGACTGCGGCTGGAAGTTCGGCCAGTGGCGCGACGTGGTGCTGATGGACAAGGTGCTGGGCGAAGGCAGCGGCACCGCCCCCGAATGAGATCTCACCCATGACCGCCGACGCCACCACCCCCGCCGCGATCGCCCGTTCGCCCAAGAGCAAGACGCTCGCCGCCTGGCTCGCCTTCCTCGGCGGGCCGCTGGGCCTGCACCGCTTCTACCTGCACGGGCCGGGCGACCTGCTCGGCTGGCTGCTGCCCATTCCCACGGCGCTGGGCCTGTACGGCATCGAGCGCGCGCGCCTCTACGGCCTGGACGACGGCTGGAGCTGGGTGCTGATTCCCTTCGTGGGCTTCACCATCGCCGGCTGCGCACTGATGGCGATCATCTACGGCCTGGCGACGCCGGAGAAATGGAACGCCCGCCACAACCCCGCGCTGGCGCCCGACGCGGCACCGGGCCGCACCAACTGGTTCACCATCGGCGCCGTCGTGTTCGCGCTGCTGTTCGGCACCACCGTGCTCATGTCGAGCATCGTGTTCAGCTTCCAGCGCTACTTCGAGCACCAGATCGAGGAGGGCCGCAAGATTTCACAGTGAAATCGGCCCGCAGCGCCCGCCCCGCTTACGCGAGCAGCTATCGAAAAGATAGCGATCAGAAGATCTGCAGGCTGACCCAGTAGGCGATCGCGGCCACGAAGGCCGCCGCCGGGATGGTGAAGATCCAGGCCCACACGATGTTGCCCGCCACGCCCCAGCGCACCGCGCTCATGCGCTGCGTGGCGCCCACGCCGACGATGGCGCCGGTGATGGTGTGCGTGGTCGACACCGGGATGCCCAGCGCCGTGGCGATGAACAGCGTCAGCGCCCCGCCCGTCTCGGCGCAGAAGCCGCCCACGGGCTTGAGCTTGGTGATCTTCTGGCCCATGGTGCGCACGATGCGCCAGCCGCCGAACATGGTGCCCAGGGCGATGGCGGTGTAGCAGCTGACGATCGTCCACAGCGGCGGTTCGGCCTCGCCGGCCGAGGCGTAGCCGGTGGCGATCAGCAGCATCCAGATGATGCCGATGGTCTTCTGCGCGTCGTTGCCGCCGTGGCCCAGGCTGTAGGCGCCGGCCGAGACCAGCTGCAGCCGCCGGAACCAGCGGTCCACCCGCGAGGGCGTCGAGCGGCGGAACACCCAGGCCACCGCGACCATCATGAGCGAACCCAGCAGGAAGCCCAGCAGCGGCGACACGAAGATGAAGGCCACCGTCTTCCAGATGCCGGCGGCCACGAGGCCCGAGGCGCCCGTCTTGGCCATGACGGCGCCGACGATGCCGCCGATGAGCGCGTGCGACGAGCTGCTGGGAATGCCGTAGTACCAGGTGACCAGGTTCCAGCTGATGGCGCCGACCAGCGCGCCGAAGACCACGTGCGTGTCGACCACCCCGGGCTGCGCGATGCCCTTGCCCACCGTCGCGGCCACGCTGAGGTGGAACACGAAGATCGCGATGAGGTTGAAGAAGGCGGCGAAGAGCACCGCCTGCCCGGGCCGCAGCACGCCGGTGGACACGACGGTGGCGATGGAGTTCGCCGCGTCGTGGAAACCGTTCATGAAGTCGAAGGCGATCGCCAGCGCGACCAGCAGCACCACCACCCAGAGGGCGACCTGAACCGTTGCCATCGGAACGCCCTGCTCAGGAGTTCTCGAGGATGATGCCCTCGATCACGTTGGCCACGTCCTCGCACTTGTCGGTGATGGTCTCCAGCAGCTCGTAGATGGCCTTGAGCTTGATCACCTCGCGCACGTCGGGCTCCTCGCGGAAGAGCTTGCTCATGGCGCTGCGCATCACGCGGTCGGCATCCGACTCCAGGCGGTCGATCTCCTCGCAGGTCTTGAGCGTGGCCTCGGCGATCGCCGGATCGGCGATCTTGCCCAGGTACTTCACGGCGTCCTTGAGGCGATCGCAGCACTTGACGCTCAGCGTGGTCAGGCGCGTGATCTCCTCGGTCATGTGCCGCACGTCGTACAGCGCCATGGTCTCGGCGCAGTC
Source organism: Pseudomonadota bacterium (assembly GCA_031119395.1). Classification (GTDB taxonomy): domain Bacteria; phylum Pseudomonadota; class Gammaproteobacteria; order Burkholderiales; family Burkholderiaceae_C; genus Xenophilus. The sequence continues at coordinate 67,839 of JAVHYA010000015.1, read as the reverse complement.
CTGGATCAGGTCGGCCACGTCGTCCATGGTGTTGATGAGCTTGTGGATCTGCTCGCGGTCGATGGGCGTGATGAAGGTCTTGTGCAACACGCGGTTGACCTCGTGCGTCACGCGGTCGGCGGCACGCTCGGCGTTGTCGACGTCGCGGTTGTACTGCTCGCGCAGGTGCAGGTCGTTGTAGTTGGCGACGAGCTGCTCGAAGGCGCGCGCGGCCTCGACGATGCGCTCGGCGTGCTGGTTGAACATCTCGAAAAAATTGCCCTCACGGGGCAGCAGCTTGCCAAGCATGGCGACGGGTTCCTTACACGGTGTGTGCGACAGGGTGATGACACCCGGGCAGCCCGCGAGTGTAAATGGCCGACCTGCGCGGCCGCCGAGGCGGCGTCAGAGCCGTTCGATCGGCTGGCCGGCCACCGCCGCCAGCGCCGCATCGGACACGCGCGCCGGCGCGATCTCGGCCAGCGGTTGCAGGACGAAGGCCCGCGCCTGCATGCGCGGGTGCGGCACGACGAGGGCGGTGCTGTCGATGCGGCCGTCGCCGTACAGCAGCAGGTCCAGATCGAGCGTGCGCGGCGCGTTGCGGTACGGGCGCTCGCGGCCTTCGGCCTGCTCGATGCGCTGCAGGGCGGCCAGCAGGGCGGGCGCCGTCAGGGTCGTCTCCAGCGCGGCCACGGCGTTGATGAAATCCGGCCCGCCCGCATCGACCGGCGCGCTGCGGTAGAGCGACGAGCAGGCGACGCGACGGGTGCCGGGCAGCTGCCCGAGCGCCGCGATGGCGCGACGCACGGTGGCCTGCGCGTCGCCCAGGTTGCCGCCGATCCCCACGTAGGCCAGGACCGGGGCACGCGCAACGCTCATTCGCCGGTGCCGCCGCCCGTGTCGCCGCCGGCCGCCGGCGCTGCGCCGCCACCCGCACGGGGCTTGCGGCGCCGGCGGCGCTTGCGCGGCGCACCGGGCGTCACCTCGCCCGCCGCCTCCGTCTCGGCCACCAGGTCGTCGGCCGCATCGGCCGCGGCCTCCTGCGGTTCCCGCGGGGCACGGGGCGCGGGTGCGCGCACATGCACGCGCGGGCCCGGCTGCCGCTGGCCCTTGCGCTGCTCGGCCCGCACCTGGTCCATCAGGTCCTGGCGGCGCAGGTCGTCGGCCGTGCTGAACTCCTGCCACCATTCGGCGATGGCCTCGTCGACCTCGCCCACGTCGGCGCGCAGGCGCATGAAGTCGAAGGCGGCGCGAAAGCGCGCCTGCTCCACCAGGCTGTAGGGGGTGGATCCGCTGCGCTTGTCGAAGCGCGGCTGCATCATCCAGATCTCGCGCATGTCGGCCGCGAGCTTGCCGCGGCCCGAGACGTCGCCGATGCGGGCGTTGAACACGTCGTCGATCGCGTCCTGCAGCGCGGGGAACGGGGCCTGGCCGCGCTGGCCGCCGTGGTCCTGCATGCGCGATTGCCAGCCCTCGCGCACGTCGTTCCACAGCACGCAGGCCAAGAGGAAGCTGGCCGCCACCGGCTTGCCCTCGCCCACGCGGCGGTCGGTGTCGGCCAGGGCGGCCTTCACGAAGGGCTGGTCGGCGCGCTCGACCACCACGTCCAGCAGCGGGTAGATGCCGCTGGCCAGCCCCAGCTTGCGCAGCTGCTCGATGGTGGCGATGGCGTGCCCCGTCTGCAGCAGCTTGAGCATCTCGTCGAAGAGCCGGCTCTGCGGCACGTCGGCCAGCAGCCTGGCCGACTCCACCAGCGGCGCCGCCGTCTTGGCTTCCATCTTGAAGCCCAGCGCCGCCAGCTTGGCGGAGAAGCGGATCGCCCGGATCACGCGCACCGGGTCTTCGCGGTAGCGCGTGGCCGGGTCGCCGATCATGCGCAGCGTCAGCTTCTTGGCGTCGCGGATGCCGTGGTGGTAGTCGACCACGATCTGCCGCGCCGGGTCGTAGTACATCGCATTGACGCTGAAGTCGCGCCGCGCGGCATCCTCGTCCTGCGGGCCCCAGACGTTGTCGCGCAGCACGCGGCCGCTGGCGTCCACCGCGTGCTTCATGGCCGCCAGCTCGCTCTTGCTGGTGCGCTCGTTGCCCGCCACCTGCTCGGCGGCCGTGTTGTCCATGTAGGCGCGGAAGGTCGAGACCTCGATCACCTCGTGCTCGCGCCCTCGGCCGTACACCACGTGCACGATGCGAAAGCGCCGCCCGATGATGAAGGCGCGGCGGAACAGCCCCTTGACCTCCTCCGGCGTGGCGTTGGTCGCGACGTCGAAATCCTTGGGCCGCAGGCCCAGCAGCAGGTCGCGCACCGCGCCGCCCACGATGTAGGCCTCGAAACCGGCCTGCTGCAGCGTGGTGACGACGTTCTTCGCCCGCTCGTCGACCAGGTCGGGGTTGATGCCGTGCACGCTGGCGTCGACCTCCTCGCGCTTGCCGAAGCGCGACTTGGTGCCGGCCTTGGACTTGCCCAGGAGTTTGTCGATGAAGGTCTTGATCATGAATTCAGTCAGTGGGCGCCTGGCGGCGCCTCATTCGTTTTCCAGCATGGAGCGGATCAGGGGGATGGTCACCGCCCGCTGGGTGCGCAGCGCGTAGCCGTCCAGGTGCTCCAGCAGCTCCATCAGGCTGCCCAGGTCGCGGCTGAAGCGGTGCAGCACGTAGTCGATCACATCGTCCGACAGCATCACGCCGCGCGCGTCGGCGGCCTGGCGCAGCACGGCGCGACGCTCGGCCTCGCTGAGCACCTGCAGCTGGAACACGTGGCCCCAGCCCAGGCGCGTGCGCAGGTCCTCGCGAAGCGGCAGGTCGGCCGGCGGCAGGCTGCCGGCCGCCACCACGCCGCGCTGCAGCGTCTGGGCGTTGACGAACCAGTTGAAGGCCGCATGCTGCTGCACGGCGGTGTACAGGTGCACGTCGTCCATCACCACGGCGCTCCAGCGCTCGTCGAAGGGCGGCGGCTCGAACAGGCCCGGGTGCAGCCAGCCGACCTCGGCGCCCTGCTCGCGCAGCGCGGTGCGCACCGATTCGAGCAGGTGCGTCTTGCCGCTCCCGCCTTCGCCCCACAGGTAGGTCGGCACCGGCGAATGCACCGCCCCGCGACCGGCGCCCACCCACAGTTGCAGGTGCCGCAGGGCGGCCTCGTTGGGGCCGGCGAAGAAGCTGGCGAGGGTCGGCCCGGCCTGCAGACCGATGTCGAGCGCGAGCTGCTTCATGCCATGGATGGGAAGGGAGAAAGGGAGGGGGATCGGCCGGGAACGCCAGGGGACGGCCCTTAAAATCACCCGAAATTCTATCGGCCCGCCCGCATCGAGCGGCGGCGCCTCTTCCACCCCTCCCGCCTGCCGACCATGACTTCGCCCTCTTCCACCCCGCTCAGCTACAAGGACGCCGGTGTCGACATCGATGCCGGCGACGCGCTGGTCGACCGCATCAAACCGCTGGCGAAGAAGACGATGCGCGAGGGCGTGCTGGCCGGCATCGGCGGCTTCGGCGCCCTGTTCGAGGTGCCCAAGCGCTACCAGGAGCCGGTGCTGGTCTCCGGCACCGACGGGGTGGGCACCAAGCTCAAGCTGGCCTTCGAGTGGCAGATGCACGACACCGTGGGCATCGACCTGGTGGCCATGAGCGTGAACGACGTGCTGGTGCAGGGCGCCGAGCCGCTGTTCTTCCTCGATTACTTCGCCTGCGGCAAGCTCGACGTCGACACCGCCGCCCGCGTGGTCGGCGGCATCGCCCGGGGCTGCGAGCTGTCGGGCTGCGCCCTGATCGGCGGCGAGACGGCCGAGATGCCCGGCATGTACCCGGCCGGCGAGTACGACCTGGCGGGCTTCGCGGTCGGTGCCGTGGAGAAGTCGAAGATCCTCACCGGCCAGAACGTCAGGCCCGGCGACGTGGTGCTGGGGCTGGCCTCGCACGGCGTGCATTCCAACGGCTTCTCGCTGGTGCGCAAGGTGATCGAGCGCGCCGGCGCCGAGCTGCCCGCCACCCTGGACGGCAAGCCCTTCCGCGAGGCGGTGATGGCGCCGACGCGCCTGTACGTCAAGCCGGTGCTGGCGGCGCTGCAGAAACACCCGATCAAGGCCCTGGCCCACATCACCGGCGGCGGCCTGCTGGAAAACATCCCCCGCGTGCTGCCCGAAGGCACCGCCGCGCACCTGAAGAAGGGCAGCTGGCCGCAGACCGAACTCTTCGCCTGGCTGCAGAAGGTCGCGGGCATCGACGACATCGAGATGAACCGCACCTTCAACAACGGCATCGGCATGGTGGTGGTGATCGACGCGGCCGAGGCGGCGGCCTGTGCCGCCACGCTGCGTGCCGAAGGCGAGACGGTGTACGAGATCGGCGCCATCGCCGAGCGTGGCGACGGTGCTGCGGTGGTCGTGGGCTGACGTGTGGAATACGGGCAGCCGAACGCAGAGGGCGCAGAGGGTTCGCAGAGGGCGCAGAAGTTTTTCGGGATGAACCCCGCTGGCCTTTGCGCCGTAGTCGCCCACGCAGCCCCCCTCCGTCCAGATTCGATCCCGCGCTCGTCATGAGCACCACCGATCCCGCCGCAGCCGCCGCCACCCACGAGGCCCCGGCCTCGCGCTGGGTCGTCGGTGCCAGCTACGTGCTGATGGGCACGGCCTTGCTGGGCATGCTGCTCAACCACCTGCTGGTGGGGCTGCTGGCGGTGTGCGTGGGTTTCCTCGCCACGCGGACCTTCGTGCGGGGCGTGATCCGGCTGGCCGAGCGCGTGATCGCGCGTTTCTGGCCCCAGTCCGCCGGCCGCAGCCTGCCCGCGCGCATCCAGAGCCTGATCCAGGCGCTGACCATCGTGGTCGTGGTGGCGGGTCCGCTGGCCCTGCTGGGCGTGGGGCTGTCGCAGGCGCGCGAATTCGTGGTCGACGCGCCGCAGCAGTACCGCGAGCTGCTCGACTACGTGGCCCGCACCATCCTCGACCTGCGCGAGAAGCTGCCGCCCGACCTGGCCGCCTCGCTGCCCGCCGCCGCCGGCGACGTTCAGCACATGGTCGCCAACTATCTGCGCACCCAGGCCGGCTCGCTCGCCCTGGCCGGCCGCGCCTGGCTCACCGCCCTGCTGTTCGCCTACGTGGGCCTGATCGTCGGCGGACTGGCCGCCGTGGCGCGTCCGCCCGCGCTGCGCCAGCCGCTGGCCGCGCAGATGCACCGGCGCATCAGCGTCTTCGGCCAGGCCTTCCGGCAGATCGTGGCGGCGCAGTTCTGGATCGCGACCTTCAACACGGCGCTGACGGCCGTGTTCCTGCTGTTCATCCTGCCGGTCTGGAACCTCAGCCTGCCCTACACACCGGCGCTCATCACGCTCACCTTCCTGGCCGGGCTGATCCCGATCGTCGGCAACCTGCTGTGCAACGTCGTGATCACGCTGGTGGGGCTGTCGGTGTCGCCGCTCACGGCCGCCGCCTGCCTGGCCTTCCTCATCCTGATCCACAAGGCCGAATACGTCATCAACGCCAAGGTGGTGGGCAGCCGCACGCACATCGCCGTGTGGGAGCTGCTGGCCGTGATGTTCGCGGCCGAGGCGGTGTTCGGGCCGGCGGGACTGGTGGCGGCGCCGCTCTTCTACGCGTACCTCAAGAAAGAGCTGCAGGCCGCCCGGCTGGTCTGAGGGCGCCGCCCGAGCCATGGACGCCCCCGTGCGCTTCCACCCCCCGGCGCCGGCGAGCGACGAGGCCGCCCTGCTCGACGCCCTGCGGGCCCGCGCGCCGCGGATCGTCCACCGTGCGCCGGACGCCGATGACGACACCCGCTGGCACACGCTGCGCATCGGCGGGCGCGACTGGCGCCTGGCGCGGCCGATCACCTTCACGCCCTATGCCTCCAGCCGGCCCTGCTCGGCCCGCTGCGCCTTCTGCTCCGAGAACCTGCGCACCGCGCGCGGCGGCATGCCGGCCGCGCGCCTGCGGCCCGACGCCGCCTACTTCGCAGGGCTGCGCCGGGCCCTGGCCGCGCTGCGCGGCGTGCCGCTCTCGTGGTCGCTGTCGGGGCTGGAAAACACCGACGACGCCGCCTGGCTGCGCCAGTTGCTGGACACGCTGCGGGCGGCCGAGCGCGACGGGGTCGTGGCCGAGGACCGCGTGCTCTATTCGAACGGGGCCGGCTTCGCACACCCGCAGGGCCAGGCGCTGCGCGACGCGCTGCTGCGCTTCGGGCTCAGCTGGATCGAGCTGTCGCGCCACCACCAGGACGGCGCCGCCAACCAGGCGCTGATGCGCTTTCGCGCCGGCGAGCCGATCGCCGAACAGGCCGTGTTCGAGCGCGTGCTGGCGGGGCTTGCCGACACCTTCCCGGTGCGCCTGGTCTGCCTGCTGCAGCAGGGCGGCGTGCGCACGCCGCAGGACGTGGCGGCCTACCTCGGCTGGGCGCGCGCGCACGGCGCGGGCACGGTGATCCTGCGCGAGTTCTCCGAACTGGACGCGGGCTACCGCGACAACGCCACCGCACGCTACCTGGGCGCGGCCCGCGTGCCGATGGCAGCGCTGCTGCAGGCCTGCCTGGCCGACGCGGCGACCCGTGCCGGATGGGAGATCGAGTCGCTCACCGAGGGCTACTACTTCTGGAACCTGCGCCTGCGCACGCGCGGCGGGCTGCAGGTGGTGTTCGAGCGCTCCGACTACGCCGCCATGCACCGGCGCCACGCGAGCGGCGATGTCTACAAGCTCGTCTACTTCGCCAACGGCCAGCTGTGCGCCGGATGGGAGCCGGGCCACGACGTGCTGCTCGACACCCGCGCCGCGGAGCCCGCGCATGGATGACCGCAGCTGGATGCGGCTCGCGGCCGAGCCGGCCGAGCACGCCCTGCCGGCCGACGTCGCCGCGCGCGATCCCCTGGCGGGGCGCGACATCGGCTGGGTCACGCAGATGCGCCCCTTCGTGCGCCAGTTCTGCCCGGCGGGCGGCCGCGTGCTCGACCCCTTCGCCGGCCTGGGCAGCACGCTGCTGGCGGCGCGGCTGGAGGGGCGCGAGGCGGTCGGCTGCGAGATCGACGCCGCGCGCGCCGCGACGATCGGCGAGCGCTTCGCGCGCCTGGGCCTGGCCCCGCCGACGGTGTTCGCGGCCTCCTGCGACACGCTGGCCGATGGCGCGATGCCGCCGATCGACCTGTGCCTGACCAACGTGCCCTATTTCGGCTGCCGCTGGCGCGGCGAGCCGGCGCCGGACCAGCTCTACGGCAGCGCCACCTACGAGGCGCACCTGACCGGGCTGCGCGAGGTGTTCCACCGCGTGCGCGACGTGCTGGCCGACGGCGGGTTCTGCATCGCCATGGCCGAGAACCTGCGCCTGGGCGATCGCACGCTGCCGCTGGCCTTCGACCTCGCGCGCATCCTGGGCAGCCTTTTCGTGCTCGAGGAGGAGCGCGTGATCGTCTACGACCGCGCCGTCGGCCCGGCGGCGCCGATGGACGCGCGCAGCAACCGCAGCCACGAGTACGCCCTCATCGCCCGCAAGCGGCGCGAGACCGTCGATCTGGCCGCCACCGCCGCGCTGCTGGATGCCCTTCGCGCCGAGGGCCACCGCTTCACGGTCTTCGGCAGCTTCGCGCGCTGGCTGCAGGACCCCGCCTCGGGTGTCCCGGCGGACGCCGACCTGCGCGTCGCGCCCAACGACGCCGAGCTCGACGCGCTGCTGCAGAGCCTGGCGCGGCGCGGCTTCTCGCTGCGCAGCTGGAGCGACCCGGTCGCGCTGCCGCTGCGGCTGGACGCGTACCGCGGGCGGCACTACTTCCGTGCCGAGCGCATCGACCGCGCCGGCGCGCTCGTGCGGCTGGACCTGTGCTTCGGGTAGCTGGCCCGCAGGTCATGTCCTAAACTGATCGCATCTCGTCCGTCCGCCGACGGACGAACGGCCGCCAGTACAGAAGAATCAGGCGCACCACCCACCCAGATGCCCGGAGCACCCGCCATGAAAACCTGTCTGATTGTGATCGACGCCCAGGAGTCGTTCCGCCACCGCCCCTACTTCCGACCCGACGATGTGCCCGCCTACCTGGCGGCGCAGAACGCGTTGATCGAGGGTTGCGTGGCCGCCGGCGTGCCGGTGGTGCGCGTGTTCCATGTCGACGCGCCGGCCGAGGCCTCGAACCCTTTCGCCGAGGAATCCGGGCTCGTGCGGCCCATCGCCGGCCTGGTCGACTTCGCGGCGGCCGCCACCTTCGTCAAGCACCGCCACAGCGCCCTCGTGGGCAGCGGGCTCGAGGTCTGGCTCACGCGCCATGGCATCGGCCGCCTGATCGTGAGCGGCATCCGCACCGAGCAGTGCTGCGAGACCACCACGCGCCACGCCTCGGACCTGGGCTGGGAGGTCGACTACGTGCTCGACGCCACGCTCACCTTCGACATGACGCAGCCCGACGGCCGGCCGCTCGCGGCCGCCGACATCAAGGCCCGCACCGCCACCGTGCTGCAGGGCCGCTTCGCCACCGTGTGCACCGTCGACGAGGCGCTGGCCCGCGCGGGTGCGCTCGCGCCCGCCTGAGAGCCCCGGAGGCAGCCGATGCTCGAACTCCGCCCGACCTGCGAGCACTGCAACACCGCCCTGCCGCCGGCCTCGACCGAAGCGCGGATCTGCAGCTTCGAATGCACCTTCTGCGCGTCCTGCGCCGAGGGGCTGCTCGGCAACGTCTGCCCCAACTGCGGCGGCGGTTTCGCGCCGCGGCCGATCCGGCCGGCACGCGCCTGGGTGCCGGGCGTGAGCCTCGCAAGCCGGCCCGCCTCGACGAGCACGAAGCACCGGCCCGCGGACCTGGCGGCCCATGCGGCGCTGGTGGCGGCGCAGTGCGGCCTGCCGCCCGAGCGGCGGTGATCCGCACCATGCCATCGCACCGTGTCGCGATCCTCGCCTTCGACGGCATGGAGGTGCTGGATTTCGCCGGGCCCTTCGAGGTCTTCACCACGGCCAGCCGCGTGCACGGGCGGCAGCGCCCCGGCGCGGCGCCGCCCTTCGCCGTCCACAGCGTCGCCCCGCGGCCGGGTCCGGTGCGCGCCCGCGCCGGCCTCGCGATGCTGCCCGACAACACGCTGGACGACGCGCCGGCGGCCGAGCTGCTGCTGGTTCCCGGCGGCGTGGTCGACGCCTGCCTGGACGATGCGCGGCTGCTGCGCTGGGTCGCGCAGGCGCATGCGGCGGCGCAACTCACGGCCTCGGTCTGCACCGGCGCCTTCGTGCTGGCCGCGGCCGGCGTGCTCGCCGGCGGTCCGGCGACCACGCACTGGGAAGACGCCGACGACCTGCAGGCGCGCTTTCCGGCGCTTCGGGTGGACCGGTCCCGCCGCTGGGTGGACCAGGGGCGCATCGTCACCTCGGCCGGCATCAGCGCGGGCATCGACATGAGCCTGCACCTGGTGGCGCGGCTCGCGGGCCGGGCGCTGGCCGTGGCCACGGCCCGGCAGATGGACTACCGGTGGGCCGACGCATGAGCGACGCCATCCTGCCGGTGCGCGTCGTCTTCGTGCTGCTGCCCGACAGCCTCGTGCTCGACTGGGCAGGCCCGGCCGAGGCGCTGCGCATCGCCAACCAGCTGCGGGTTGCGGCCGGCCAGCCCGAGCGCTTCCGCGTGGAGTTCGCCGGGCCGAGCCCCAGCGCGCGCAGCTCGGTCGGGGTGCAGATCGCGGGCCTCGCGCCCCTGCCCACGCAGTGGGGGCCGGAGCCGGCGTGGATCGTGCTCGTCGGACAGCCCGGCCGGCGCATCGACGTGGGCACGCCCGAGGCGCGCGCGCTGCTGCACTGGCTGCGCGGCCAGCGCTTCGCCGCCGGGCGGCTGGAGCTGATCACCGTCTGTGCAGGTGCGGTGCTGGCCGCGCATGCGGGCGTGCTGGCCGGCCGCCGGGCCACCACGCACCACCACCACCTGCAGGAGCTGGCCGAGCTGGAGCCGCACTGCGACGTGGTGGCCAACCGCGTGTTCGTGCTCGATCCGCCGCTCTACAGCAGTGCCGGCGTGACGACGGGCATCGACCTGGTGCTGCACCGCATCGCCGCCCTGTGCGGCGAGGCGCTGGCCGCCCAGGTGGCGCAGAGCATGGTGGTGGCGCTGCGCCGCGGGCCGCACGACCCGGAGCTGTCGCCCTTCCTGGCGCACCGCAACCACCTGCACGCCGCGCTGCACCGCGTGCAGGACGCGGTGAGCGAACAGCCCCAGGCCGACTGGAACGTGCCGCGCATGGCCGAGGTGGCGCACACCTCGCCGCGGCACCTGACGCGCCTGTTCGTCGAGCACGCCGGCATCGCGCCGCTGGCCTGGCTGCGGCAGCTGCGGCTGGCGACCGCGCAGGCGGCGCTGGCCGCGGGCGCCAGCGTCACGCGCGCGGCGGAACAGTCGGGCTTCGGCTCGGACACGCAGCTGCGCCGCGCGTGGCGGCAGTTCGGGCTGCCGGGCTCGCCGTCGGAGGCGGTGCCGGTGCGCTGACTCACGCCCGAAATGCTATCGAAACCATAGCTGCTCGTGCAGGTGGGACGGGCGCTGCAGCCATTTTTGATCGCGAACACCCGTTCGGGCTGAGCTTGGCCTGCCCTGAGCGTGTCGAAGGGTCGAAGCCCCTGCGCAGCGCATCAACGGGCTCTGCGTGAACGGTTCGGAGAGAACGGGAACGAGAAGGCAGCCCGGGAGAACGCGAAGGGCAGACGCGTCGCGGCGCTGCCGCTCACGGCGCCTGCACCACGCCCGGCTCCGGTGCCGGGCCGGCCTGCGGCGCCAGCCAGGCCTGCGCATGCTCGCGCAGCGCATCGAGCTGCAGCCACAGCAGCGACAGCTGCGTGCGCACCAGCCGCAGCGCGGCCTCGGCCTCGTCGTCGGGCGCGCCCTCGGCTTCGCCCAGGGCCGACAGCGCCCGGCGGGCCTGCACGGCCTCGGCGCTGTCCTGAACGTCGACAGTGCCCGCTTCGAGCCCCTGCGCGAGCCGCTCCAGCGCCTGCGCCAGCTGCTCCGCGGCGGTCTCGAGCACCGCGCGGCGCGGGCCCTCGGGCACCTGCATGCGGTGGGCGCCCAGCGCCGACAGGTAGCTCAGCAGTGTGTGCGCCTGGATCAGGAAGCGCAGCGCCACGCCGGCGCGCGGGCGCACGAAGCCCGGCTCGCGGAACATCTCCGACACGGCCGTGGTGAGGGCCGCGTCGGCGTTGTGGGCGTTGCGGCGCGCCAGGCGGTAGGCCAGCGTGTCGCCCGCCCCCTCGCGGTACTGCGCGGCGATGGCGCGCAGGTAGCTCGCCTCGTTGCGCAGCGCGGCACCCGCGACCTCGTGGATGCGGCGCGACTGCCAGTGCGGCAGCACCAGCAGCACCGCCAGCCCGGCGATCACGCTGCCGATGGCCGTGTCGACCAGCCGCGGCACGATCAGCACGCCGCTGTCGATCACCTGGTTGAAGCACAGCAGCACCAGCAGCGTCATGCAGGCGGTGGCCACCAGGTAGCGGCTGCCGCGCGTGGCGAAGAACACCACGCCCGCCGCCACCGCCAGCGCCGATTGCACCAGGGGCTGCGGGAACAGCTCGATCAGCGCCCAGCCCGCCACCACGCCCACCGCCGTGCCGGCGATGCGCTGGCCCATGCGCGCGATGGTGTCGCCGTAGCCCTGCTGGCAGACGAAGAGCGTGGTCAGCAGGATCCAGTAGCCCTGCTTCGCGTGGATGCTGCGCATCACCGCGTAGCCCACCGCCAGCGCCACCGCCAGCCGGACCGCGTGCCGGAACAGCGGCGAGCGCGGCGTGAGCTGGCGCCGCACGCGCGCGGCCGCGTCGCGCCAGGATTGCGGCGAGCGGTCGAACAGGCTCATGTCGGTGCGGCCCAGCCGCGCCGCCGGGTGCGCGGTGTGGCTGGCGCCGGCCAGCTGGCCGTCGAGCTGGGCCAGGTTGCGCGCCAGCGCCTCGATGGAGCGCAGCAGCGCGGCGCGCTGCATCGGGCCTTCGGGCACGGCCTGGCTGCGCGCATGGGCGATGGCGCTGCGCAGCTCGGCCAGGGCCTGCACGCTCTGGCTGCCGGCGACGAAGGGTTCGCGCCGGCCGATCGACTGCGCCAGGCGATGGCAGGCCTCGCCCTGCAGCGCGAGCACGCGCTGGCAGCGGTAGAGCAGGTCGCTGTGGAAGAAGGCGTCGGCCAGCGCGCGGTAGTCGTCGTGCGACGAACTGGCGCGTTCGTGCACGTCCTGCGCGATCAGGTACAGGCCGCGGTAGCGCGCGATGCGGCCGGTCGGCGTGCGCGGGCCGACGCGGCTGAAGATGGCCTCCTTCGTCGCGTTGAGCTCCGACACCACGGCCGCGTTGAGCTGGGCCAGCGCGAGCCGCTTGCGCTCGATGTCCAGGTCGCGCAGCGGCTCGAAGAGCGAGGCCTTGTACTGCACGTAGTCGCCCAGCACGTGGAACAGCCGTTCGAGCTGCGCCTTCACGGGCTGCGCGGGAAAGAGCGCGCACCACAGCACCGACACCACGCCGAAGCAGGCCGCGCCGGCCAGCAGCAGCGCCGGCTCGTGCCAGCGCGGCGGCGGCACCGGCATGGCCTGCGCATGGTCGGCCGAGAGCGTGGTGTACATGCCCAGGATCAGCGTGGCATAGGCGATGGCCTTGTAGCGCGCGCCCACCGCGCCGAGCATGGTGAGCGCGAAGGCCGCGAGCGAGAGCGCGACGATGAAGAGCAGCGGCCGGCCGAACAGCGCCTCGACCGAGAAGGCCGCGACCGCGAAGCAGGCCAGCGTGACGAGCTGCGCACGCAGGCGGCCCTGCCAGCTGTCGTCGGTCTCGGCCAGCGCGCTGGCGATGGCGCCGAGGAAGAGCGGGATCACCGCCTCCTGGCTGCCGGTCGCGCGGCAGGCCGCCATGAGGCCGCCGAGCACCAGCAGCACGCGCAACGGCTGGGCGCGCGCGGCCAGGGCCTGCCAGTGCAGGCGCAGGGTGTCGAGGGGAAGGAAGTTCATGTCGGCCGATGCGGCGCAGGATGCGTGCCACCGCCGGGGCGGCAAGCGCCGGGCGCCCATTCTGCTCTCATTTCGATAGCTGCTCGCGCCCGCTGGACGGGCGCTGCAGGGCGATTCGACTCGGAAGCCTGCAGAGGGGCCCGGTGCCGCGGGGGACGCATTCTGGCATGCCGACGCTGACGCGCGGCCGATGCGGCGGCCACGCCTTCGGGCCACACGGGCGCCGGTCGCTCAGGCAGCCGCGCAGAAGCGCAGCACATGGCCGTCGGGCTCGCGGATCGCGAACTCGCGAACGCCCCAGGGCTGCGAGATGGGCGGCTCCAGCACCGTCACGCCGCGCGCGAGGTAGGACGCGTGCAGGCCGTCGATGTCGTGGCCGACGTGCAGCACCAGCTCGCCACGCCACGGCGGCATCGCCTGCGGCGCGCACTGCCACAGGCGGATGTACATCGGCTCGCCGCCATCGCAGGCGCCCTGCCAGCCCGCGCCGGCCGCCGTCGGCACATGTCGCACCCGCGCGTAGCTGGGGGGTTCGCCGGCGACGAAGTCCAGCTGGAAGCCCAGCACCTCGCAGAACCAGCGCGCGGCGCGCTGCACGTCGGCCACGGGCAGCACCGGTTGCAGGCCGTGGAAGGCGTGGCGCTCGGCCAGGGGTGCCGCCCGTCCCGGCACCGGCGTGCCTTGCGGACGGGTCGGCGCGGTGTCCATGCGGGCAGGTCCTTCAGCTTCGCTCGCGGCGCAGCGCCGCCACGCGCTCGGCGACGGCATCGACGTCGAGCGCGTCCTCGGCATGCGCGAGGTAGGTCTCGAGGTCGCGCACGGCCAGTTCGGTGTGGCCCTGCTCGGCGTGGGCCAGGCCCCGGTCGCGGTACTCGGCCCAGGCCTCGGGCAGCAGCACGACCAGGCGGTCCTGCACCGCGATCAGCCGCACCCAGTCTTCCTGCGTGCGGTGGATCTCCTTGAGGTTGCGCAGCATGCGCCCGACGATCTCGCGCGGCATGGCCGGCTGCAGGTACAGGCCCAGCGGCACGTCGAAGTCGCCCACCAGGCCGCTGCTGCGCTTGTAGGGATCGAGCCGCTCGCTGAGCTCCTCGCGCGAGAGCGACTTGCCGGTGAACGGGTCGATCACGACCTGCCCCTTGGGCAGCGTGACCTTGAGCATGAAGTGGCCGGGGAAGCTCACGCCGCGCGCATGCAGCCCCAGCCCCTGCGCCAGCTCCATCCACAGCACCGCCAGCGAGATCGGGATGCCGCGGCGCGTGCGCAGCACGGCGCTGAGGTAGCTGTTGTCGGGGTCGTAGTAGTCGTTGACGTTGCCGCCGAACGAGAGGTCGTGGAAGAAGAACTGGTTGAGGGCGCGCAGCCGTGCGAGTGGCGCCGCATCGGCCGGCAGGCGGCGCTTCAGCCGCGCGAGCAGCTGGTCGACGTCGCCCAGCACCTGCTGGACGTCGAGGTCGGGGTACTCGTCCTGCGCCAGGCTGGCGGCGGCCTCCAGCAGCGGGAAATGGTCGTCGCTCTGCACCAGCGCGGTGAAGTACGCGAGCGGCGTCGGCGGCTCGAAGCTGAATGGCATGGGTCTTTGTAGTGGAGGTGCCGGCGAGCGTCAAGGCACCGCCGGCGGTGCGCCGTCAGCGGCGGATCAGGGTGCGCAGCTTGACACCGGTGAGCGCGAGGACGCCGAAATACAGCACGGCCGCGCCGCCGATGAAGGCGGCCAACAGCCCGGCGCGCAGCAGGCGGGCGTCGCGCAGCGCGACCCAGTCGATGCGGTGCGCGCCCCAGGCCAGCAGCACGCCCAGCACCGCGGTGGCGAACGCGACCTGGGCGATGAAGCGCCACCACCCGGGGGCCGGCTGGAAGCCTCCCGCGCGGCGCAGCAGCACCACCAGCGCCAGCGCGTTGACCAGCTGCGCCAGCCCGATCGACAGCGTGAGCCCGGCGTGCTGCAGGAACGGCACGAAGGCGATGTTGAGCGCCTGCGTGAGCGCCAGCGTGGCCAGACTGACGCGCATCGGCGTCTTCATGTCGTGGCGGGCATAGAAGCCGGCGGCCAGCACCTTGATCGACACGATGCCCAGCAGGCCGGTGCCGTAGCCCATCAGCGCGGTGGTGGTGCGCTGCACGTCCAGCGCGGTCACCGCGCCGTTGTGGAAGAGCACCGCCACCAGCGGCAGTGGGAACACCAGCAGCGCCAGCGCACAGGGCACGGTGAGCAGCACGATCAGGCGCAGGCCCCAGTCGAGCATGGCCGAGTAGCGGGCCTGGTCCTGCGCGGCGCGCGCCGCGGCCAGCTGCGGCATCAGCACCACGCCCAGCGCCACGCCCAGCATCGCGCTGGGGAACTCCATCAGCCGGTCGGCCATGTTGAGCCAGGTGACGCTGCCCGTGGCCAGGTGCGAGGCGATCTGGGTGTTGATGAGCAGCGACAGCTGCGCGCCGCTCACGCCGATCAGCGCGGGCAGCATGAGCTGGGTGATCTTGCGCGTGGTCGGGTCCTTCCATGCCTGGCGCAGCGCCGCCAGCCGGACGCCGATGCGCGGCAGCATGCCCAGGCGACGCAGCGCGGGAAGCTGGATGGCCAGCTGCAGCAGCCCGCCGACCATCACGCCCACGCACTGCGCGTAGATCGGCTCGATGCCCCAGCGCCGGAACAGGGGCGCGCCGACCACGATCGAGGTGATGAGCGCGACGTTCAGCAGCACCGGCGAGGCGGCCGGCACCGCGAACTGCTTCCAGGTATTGAGGATGCCGCCCGCGAAGGCCACCAGCGACATGAAGCCGATGTACGGGAACATCCAGCGCGTCATGACCACGCTGGCGTCGAAGCCGCCGGATTTCGCGAGGCCGCTGGCCATCGCCCAGACCATGGCCGGGGCGGCGATCACGCCCACGATGCACAGCAGCACCAGCGTCCAGGTCAGGAGGGTGCCCACGTGGTCGACCAGTTCCTTGGCGCCCGCGTCGCCGCGCTCGGTGCGGGTGGCCGCCAGCACGGGCACGAAGGCCTGCGCGAAGGCGCCCTCGCCCAGCACGCGGCGGAACAGGTTGGGGATGCGGAAGGCGACGTTGAAGGCGTCGGTCAGCGCGCTGACCCCGAACACCGAGCTGAACAGCACGTCGCGCACCAGTCCCGTGATGCGCGAGGAAAGGGTCAGCAGGGAGACGGTGGAGGCGGACTTGAACAGGGACACGGGGCGGGAGTGTAGGCGGCCGATCCGGCCGTCCGGTCTGGTGGCCGCGGAGCAGGCCGTCTCAGCGACGCCCGCGGAACCGGCTTTGCCGGGCCGCAGGGCGTGCCCCCTTGCAGGGGGTTGGCGGAGCGACACGAAGTGCGCGCAGACTGGGGGTGGGCTATACTAGAGAGCTTTGCTGCAACATCCACAGACCCTCTAAGGAACCTACACATGGCATCCGCCAAGCCCAAGAAGAAGAACCCGCGCCTCGCGTCGGGCCGCAAGCGCGTCCGCCAGGACACCAAGCTGAACGCAGCCAACAGCTCGCTGCGCTCGAAGTACCGCACCGCCGTCAAGAACGTCGAGAAGGCCGTGGCCGCCGGCGACAAGACGAAGGCCGCCGAACTGTTCGCCAAGGCCCAGAGCGTGGTGGACATCGTGGCCGACAAGGGCATCTTCCACAAGAACAAGGCCTCGCGCGACAAGAGCCGCCTGGCCGCCAAGGTGAAAGCCCTGGCCACCGCCGAGAAGGCCGCCGCCTGACGTTTCAGGTCAGCCCGGGTCGCTGAAGAGCGCCCCGCCGTTTGATCGGGTGCGCTGCAGCAAGCAAAAAAGAAAAACCGCCTTCGGGCGGTTTTTTCTTGGGCGCGGGGAAATCAATCGAATCGCGAGGGAGCGGGCTCAGGTCGCCGGCCGTGCCTCGGGCATCAGGCAGGCCTCGCCCACCTGGAGGTCGTTGTCCTTGGCGAAGTTCATGACGAAGTCCCAGGCCATGGGCTCGGCGTCGCGCAGGTCTTCGTGCACCACCACGCATTTCACGCCGCCGATCACGGTGGGGACGCACCAGGGCGAGTAGCTGAGGTAGCTGTCGCGGGTGGCGCCGCCGGGGCGGAACTGGCACATCACGCCCGCGAGACGTTCGGCCCAGTCGCTCGGCCGGAAGGTGCGGCCGGTGCTCGTGATGCCCTGAATGAAGATCTCTTTACCGGGGGGGGAAGCCATGCTTGCAAAGCGCCTGCAGGCGAGGTGCTGCAGTGCACAAGGATTCTACCGGCTGTGCCTTGCACACACCGTGCCCGCGGGCATGGCTGTGATGCGGAATCCTCAACGAAGGGGTCATGGGCGGCCCCTAGAATTTCCCTTCCTTTGACGAAGCACCTTCTGGAGAGCCGATGAGCGCCGTTGCCGAACCCACCTCGCCCCACGTCATGAACACCTACGGCCGGCTGCCGATCGCGCTGTCGCACGGCCAGGGCTGCCGCGTGTGGGACACCAACGGCAAGGCCTACCTCGACGGCCTGGGCGGCATCGCCGTCAACACGCTGGGCCACAACCATCCGCAGCTCGTGCCGGCGCTGCAGGACCAGCTGACGAAGATCATCCACAGCTCCAACTACTACCACGTGCCCGGCCAGGAGATCCTGGCCAAGAAGCTCACCGAGCTGTCGGGCATGACCAACGCGTTCTTCTGCTGCACCGGGCTGGAGGCCAACGAGGCGGCCATCAAGCTGGCGCGCAAGTTCGGCCACGACAAGGGCATCGAGAAGCCGCAGATCGTGGTCTACGAGAAGGCCTTCCACGGCCGCAGCATCGCGACGCTGTCGGCCACCGGCAACCCGAAGATCCAGGCCGGCTTCGGCCCGCTGGTGGAAGGCTTCATCCGCGTGCCGCTCAACGACATCGAGGCCCTGAAGAAGGCGACCGAAGGCAACCCGAACGTGGTGGCCGTGTTCTTCGAGACCATCCAGGGCGAAGGCGGCATCCATCCGATGCGCTGGGACTACCTCAAGCAGGTCCGTGCCCTGTGCGACCAGAAGGACTGGCTGATGATGATCGACGAGGTCCAGTGCGGCATGGGCCGCACGGGCAAGTGGTTCGCGCACCAGTGGGCCGGCATCGTGCCGGACGTCATGCCGCTGGCCAAGGGCCTGGGCTCGGGCGTGCCGATCGGCGCGGTGGTGGCCGGCCCGAGGGCGGCCAACATCTTCCAGCCGGGCAACCACGGCACCACCTTCGGCGGCAACCCGCTGGCGATGCGCGCCGGCATCGAGAC
Source organism: Pseudomonadota bacterium (assembly GCA_031119395.1). Taxonomy (GTDB): domain Bacteria; phylum Pseudomonadota; class Gammaproteobacteria; order Burkholderiales; family Burkholderiaceae_C; genus Xenophilus. The sequence continues at coordinate 49,720 of JAVHYA010000015.1, read as the reverse complement.
CATCCGCATCATGGAAGAGCAGCAACTGCTGGCCCATGTGGAGAAGGTCGGCACGCACCTCAAGTCCGCGCTGCAGGCCGCCTTCGAGGGCGTGGCCGGCGTGAAGGAAGTGCGCGGCCAGGGCCTGATGCTGGGCATCGAGCTCGACCGCCCGGCCGGTGCCATCCTGGGCCGGGCCTGCGACGCCGGCCTGCTGCTGTCGGTGACGGCCGATTCCGTGATCCGCCTGGTGCCGCCGCTGATCCTCACGACGGCCGAGGCCGACGAGATCGTCGCCATCCTGGCGCCGATCGTGAAGGCCTTCCTGGAGGAATAAGCCCCGCTCAGCCGCCGCCGGGCAAAGGCGCGGCGGGATCGACCAGTCCCGCCGCGCGCAGCTCGCGCCAGAAATCGGCGGGCACCTTCTCCTGCAGCGCGGCGCGGTCCTCCGCGATGCGGCCCGGCTGGCTTGCGCCGGGGATGACGGCCGCCACGGCCGGATGGGCAAGCGAGAACTGCAGCCCCGCCGCCTTCATGCTGACGCCATGGCGCTGCGCGATCGCGCGGATGGCATCGATGCGTGCGCGCATCGGCGGCTGGATGGGTGCGTACTCGAAGTTCGGCCCCCCGACCAGCGCGCCCGAGCTGTAGGGCCCGCCCACCACGATGCCCAGGCCGCGCTCGGCCACCTTCGGCATCACGCGCTGCAAGGCGCGGCCATGGTCCAGCAGCGTGTAGCGGCCGGCCAGCAGGAAGCCGTCGGGCCGCGGGCCCTGCAGGTCCAGCAGCAGTTCGATCGGTTCCACGCGGTTCACGCCCAGGCCCCAGGCCCGGATCACGCCTTCGTCGCGCAGGCGATCCAGGGCCTTGAAGGCGCCCTTGCGCGCGCTCTCGAAGACCGACAGCCACTCGTCGCCATAGAAGTCCTGCGCCACGTCGTGCACCCAGGCGATCTCGATGCGGTCGGTCTTCAGGCGCTTGAGGCTGTCCTCGATGGAGCGCAGCGTGGCGTCCTCGGAGTAGTCGTTGACGACGCGGTTGGGGCGCCCGTGCTTGAACACCTCGCCCTTCTCGCCGTTGTCGCGCGCCGCGACGTCCTCGACCTCGTCCAGCACCAGCCGGCCGACCTTGGTGCTGATCACGTACTCGTCGCGCGGCCGGCCGGCCAGCGCCTCGCCCATGCGGATCTCGGCCAGGCCGGCGCCGTAGAAGGGCGCGTTGTCGAAGTAGCGGATGCCGTCGTTCCACGCCGCGTCGACCGTGGCGCGCGCCTCGGCCTCGGGGATGTCGCGGAACATGTTGCCCAGCGGGGCGGTGCCGAAGCCGAGCCGGCCGGGCAGCAGGTCCTTGAGTGCCATGGTGTGCTCCTCTCGTGTGTGCGGTGATTCAGGCGGCCTGCGCCAGCGTGAATTCGGTGTAGCCCTCGGCGCCGCCGCCGAAGTAGCCCGACGCCGGGGCGTCGAACAGCGGCAGGCGGTGCTGCAGCCGCTCGACCAGGTCCGGGTTGCCGATGAAGTCGCGGCCGAAGGCGACCATGTCGGCATGGCCCGAGGCCGTGGCGTCGATGGCGCGCTGGCGGTCGTAGCCGTTGTTGGCAATGTAGGCGCCCCCGAAGGCCCGGCGCAAGGCCTGGTTGTCGAAGCGGCTCGTGCCGTCCTCGCCGTGCATCTGGCCTTCCACCACATGCAGGTAGGCCAGGCCCAGCGCGCCGAGGCGGCCGGCGAGGTAGGCGTGCGTTTCCTGCGGCTGGCTGTCCAGCGGCGTGTCGCCGATCGCGGTGGACAGCGGCGACAGGCGCACGCCGACGCGGTCGGCCCCCCAGACGCCGGCCACGGCCTCGACCACGTCCAGCGTGAGCCGGGCACGGTTCTCGACCGAGCCGCCGTACAGGTCGGTGCGCCGGTTGGTGCTGTCGCGCAGGAACTGTTCCAGCAGGTAGCCGTTGGCGGCATGCACCTCGACACCGTCGAAGCCGGCCTCCTTGGCGCGCATAGCCGCCACACGGTAATCCTCGACGATGGCGGCGATCTCGTGCAGTTCCAGCGCGCGCGGCATCGAGGGCGTTTCGAAGCCGGCCTCGGTGAAGACGTTGCCGCCGGCCTGCAGCGCGGAGGGCGCGACGGGCGCGGCGCCATGCGCCTGCAGGCTGGTGTGCGACATGCGGCCCACGTGCCACAGCTGCACGACGATGCGGCCGCCCGCCGCGTGCACGGCTTCGGTGACCTGCTTCCACCCCGCGACCTGCGCATCGGTGTAGAGGCCGGGCGTGTAGGCGTAGCCGCGGGCCTGGGGCGAGATGTTGGTGGCCTCGGCGATCAGCAGGCCGGCGGAGGCGCGCTGGGCGTAGTAGCGGGCCGCCAGCGGCGAGGGCACGCCGTCCATGCCGGCGCGCGAGCGCGTGAGCGGGGCCATGGCGATGCGGTTCTTGACGGCGATGGCGCCCAGGCGGGTCGGGGTGAAGAGGGTGTCGGTGGTCATGGTGCTGTCCTCGAAAGTGGTGGGTGACGGGTCCCGGGTGAAGCGAAGTTTGGGGCGCGGCCTCGCATTCATCCAATTTATTCATTGAATTCCAGTCATTCACCAATCAACATATCTGGATGCGCTACGACCTGAACCTGCTGCCCGTCTTCCTGGCCCTCATGGAGGAGCGCAACGTGACCCGCGCCGCCGGGCGCCTGGGCATCACACAGCCGGCGCTGTCGAACGCTCTGGCGCGGCTGCGCACGATGCTGCGCGACCCGCTGTTCGTGCGGGCACGCTACGGCATGCAGCCCACGCCGCAGGCCGAGGCGCTGGCACCGGTGATCGCCGCCGCGCTGGCGCAGCTGGACGAGGTGGTGCTGGGCCAGCAGGACTTCGACCCCGCCCAGGCGCAGCAGCTCGTCACCCTGGCGCCCAACAGCTATGTCGAATTCGTGCTGGTGCCGGCGCTCGCCGCCCGGCTGCGCGAGCGCGCGCCCGGCATGCGGCTGCGGCTCACGCCCTACGGCGCCGACCTGGCCGAGACCGGCGTGGCCACCGGCACCACCGCGATGGCACTGGGCCGCTTCGTCGACCCGCCCGACAACCTGGTCGTGCAGCGGCTGATGGACGACGGCCTGGCCTGCGTGCTGCGCGCCGACCATCCGCTGGTGGGCGGGCGCCTGACGAAGAAGCAGTACGAGTCCCTGAAGCACGTCAACGTGCTGCCGCCCGGCCGCCTGCGCGCCGGCCTCTTCCAGGCGCTGGAGCGCCAGGGCCTCAGGCGCGAGGTGGCGGTGTCGGTGACGCATTTCCTGGCCATTCCGGAGATGGTGGCCGTCACCGACTACTGCGCCACCCTCCCCCGCCAGATCTGCCGGCGCCTGGCCGGCGACCCGCGGCTGAAGGTGCTGCCCACGCCGGTCGACCTGGGCCGCTTCCCGGTCGAGATGGCCTGGCACGTGCGGCACCGCCACGATCCGGCGCATCGCTGGCTGCGTTCGCTGGTGGCCGAGGTGGCGGCCGAACTGGCCGCGCACGAAGCCCCCGCAGGCTGAGCCGCGCGCGCAACGCCTGCCACAATGCACCTTTGAGCGCACCGGGCATGCCGTGCCCGCCCCTTCTGCCATGACCGCACCCGCGATCCGCCATTACCTCCAGTTCAGCGATTTCACGGCCGACGAGTACGCCTACCTGTTCGAGCGCGCCGCCCTCATCAAGGCCAAGTTCAAGGCCTACGAGAAGCACCAGCCCCTGACCGACCGCACCCTGGCCCTGATCTTCGAGAAGGCCAGCACCCGCACCCGGGTGAGCTTCGAGGCCGGCATGTACCAGCTCGGCGGCAGCGTGGTGCACCTGACCACCGGCGACAGCCAGCTCGGCCGCTCCGAGCCGATCGACGACAGCGCCAAGGTCATCAGCCGCATGGTCGACCTGGTGATGATCCGCACCTTCGAGCAGGCCAAGATCGAGGCCTTCGCCGCCGCCTCGCGCGTGCCGGTCATCAACGGCCTGACCAACGAGTTCCATCCCTGCCAGATCCTGGCCGACCTCTTCACCTTCATCGAGCACCGCGGTTCGATCCGGGGCAAGACGGTGGCCTGGGTCGGCGACGGCAACAACATGGCCAACACCTGGCTGCAGGCGGCCGAGATCCTGGACTTCACCGTGCACGTGAGCACCCCCTCGGGCTACGAGGTGGACCAGAACGTCGCCGGCATCCGCTCGGCCGACAGCTACAAGGTCTTCAAGGACCCGATGGACGCCTGCCGCGGCGCCGACCTGGTGACCACCGACGTGTGGACCAGCATGGGCTACGAGGCCGAGAACGAGGCCCGCCGCAAGGCCTTCGCCGACTGGTGCGTCGACGAGGAGATGATGCGCGCCGCCCAGCCCGACGCCCTCTTCATGCACTGCCTGCCCGCGCACCGCGGCGAGGAGGTGCAGGCCGAAGTGATCGACGGGCCGCAGTCGGTGGTGTGGGACGAGGCCGAGAACAGGATGCACGTGCAGAAGGCACTCATGGAGTACCTCTTGCTCGGCCGGATCGCATGACATGCACGCCGCTGCGCGGCGTGCCCCCGACCGGTTCCGGCGCCGGCCCCTGCCCGTGCAGCGGACGTGGCGCAGCCGCAGGCTGCGGCCGACGCTGCAACCGCAAGCACGTCCGGCAGGCGCTGACGGGGTTCCTGCGGCCCGGGCGCACCGCCTGAGCCGCGGCGGCGGCGCCCGCCCGCAGGCCGCCGCCGCGGCCCTGCATCTCGCGCCGCGCTGGGGCATTCCGTCGCAGGCCGCTGGTCATCGTCATCCGGATCGCCCACAGTGCGCACCAGGGACGGCATTCGCCGCCCGCCGCCCAGGAGAACCGCCATGCCTCTGCTTCCGCGCCCGCACCACGCCATCCTGGCCGCGTTCAGCCTCGCGCTGATCGCCGGCACCAGCCAGGCCGCCGACCTCACCGTCGAGGTGAGCGGCGCCAAATCGACGCAGGGCACCGTGAGCGCCGCGCTCTACGGCAGCGCCGACACCTGGCTCAAGGAGCCGCAGAAGCTCCAGGGCGCACGCGCGCCGGCCGCGCAACCCGTCACCGTGCTGGTCTTCAGGAACCTCCCGCCGGGCCGCTATGCGCTCTCGGCCTTCCATGACGAGAACGGCAACGAGAAGGTCGACACCAACGTGGTCGGCATGCCCACCGAGCCCACCGGCTTCAGCCGCGACGCGCGCGGCCGCATGGGCCCGGCCGCCTTCGACGACGCCGTGATCGACGTCCAGGGCGACATGACCACCGCCATCACGCTGCGCTGACCCGCCCGCCGCGAAGGAGTCCCACCATGGAACGCCGCGATTTCCTGCGAGGCCTGGCCGGCACCGCCGGCCTGCCCTTCCTGCCTGGCGGCGCGCAGGCGCGCACCCCGGCCGCCGACCCGGCAGCGCCCAGCGCCTTCCAGCCCGACGACTGGCAGGCCGCCTTCGACCGCCACCGCGCCGAACACCCCTGGCAGATGGGCTTCGAGGGCCTGCAGGCCGACGTGGCGCCGATGCCGCTGAAGCTGCACGGCCGCCTGCCGCCCGACCTGCGCGGCGCCTTCCTGCGCAACGGCCCGGCCCGCCACACGCTCGGCGGCCAGCGCTACCACCACTGGTTCGACGGCGACGGCATGGTGCAGAAGTACGAGATCGGCGCCGGCGGCATCGTGCACCGCGGCCGCTTCGTGCGCACCGAGAAGTTCGCGGCCGACACGGCCGCCGGCCACCCGGTGCGCGCGGCCTTCGGCACCTTCCCGCCGGGCATGGAGCCGATCACCTCGCCCGACGCCATCAACGTCGCCAACACCAGCCTGGTGAGCCACGGCGGGGAGTTCCTCGCGCTGTGGGAGGGCGGCTCGGCCACGCGCGTCGACCCGGCCAGCCTCGACACCCTGGGCGTGAAGACGCTGAACGCCGACTACGCCGGCATGCCCTTCTCGGCCCATCCCAAGATCGGGCCCGGCGGCGTGCTGTGGAACTTCGGCGTCAGCAGCCGGCAGGGCGTGCTGTCGATCTACCGCATCTCGCCCGATGGGCGCGACGTGCAGGCCACCAGCATGAAGGTGCCCGACATCGCCATGGTCCACGACTTCGCAGTGACCGAGCGGCACCTCGTGTTCCTGCTGCCCTCGCTGGTCTTCGACGTGGCGCGCTCCGACGCGGGCGCGACCTTCCTGGACAGCCACGTGTGGCGGCCCGAGCTGGGCATGCGCGTGCTGGTGCTGCCGAAGGACCGGCTCGACGCACCGCGCTGGTTCGAGCTGCCGGCCGGCTTCGTCTTCCACGTCGGCAACGCCTGGGAGGACGCCAAGGGCGAAACGATCCACCTCGACTACGTCCGCTCGGACGACGCCTCCTACGCCACGCACGGCCTGCGCCAGGTCATGCGCGGCGAGCACGACGTGCCGCCGCCCACCTGGCTCACCGTGCTCGCGCTGGACCTGCGCAGCGGCCGCGCGCGGCAGGACGCGCTGGCCGCGCGGGTGGAGTTCCCGCGCGTCGACCCGCGCCGCGTCTCGCAGCGCCACCGCGAGGTCTTCGTGGCACAGCGCGTGGGCACCGGCAACCAGCCGATGTTCGACGCCGTCGCCCGGGTGGATGTCGCCAGCGGCCGCGTCGACCGCTACCGCTACGGGCCGGACGTGATGGCGGAGGAGCACGTCTTCGTCCCGCGCACCGGACGCGGTGCGCGCGAAGGCGAGGGCTGGCTGCTGGGCACCGCGCTCGACGTCCGCCGCCGCGCCATGCTGTTCTCGGTCTTCGACGCGCGCCAGCTGGCCGCCGGCCCCGTCGCGCAGGGCGTGCTGCCGCGCGTCATGCCGCTGGGGCTGCACGCGGTGTACCTGCCGGCCTGACAGCGGGCCGCGCGGCGCGAGAATCGGGCACGCCGCATCGCCGCGGCGCGCCCTCCCCGATGAACCCCTGCCAGTCCTGCGGCGCCTGCTGCGCCGCCTTCCGCGTCGATTTCAGCGTCCACGAACTGGACGGCGAGGGCGGCCGCGTGCCCGCGGGCCTGGCGGTGGCGCTGAACGACACGCTGTGCCGCCTGCGCGGCACCGACCACACGCCGCCGCGCTGCGCCGCGCTGACGGGCCGTATCGGCGAGCGCGTGAGCTGCGGCATCTACGAATGGCGGCCCGGCCCCTGCCAGGAACTCGAGGCGGGCAGCGACGCCTGCCAGCGCGCGCGGGCGCGGCACGGTCTCGCGCCGGTCGCCGGCTTCTGAATCGAATCGGGCTGCAGCGCCCGCCGCGCCTGTGCGAGCAGCTACGATTTCGATAGCATCCGGCCGGCCACGCCGGCGCCACGTGCGGCTCGTTTCGGCATCCGTTGGAAATAACCGACACCACGACCCCGCGCGCGGCGCTAACTTCGCCGCATGCTTTCCGACCCCGCCCCCACGGCCGCTGCGCAGCGCACGCTGCGCGTGTGGGACATCTCGCCGCCCGTGCATGCCGGCGCACCGGTGTTCCCGGGCGACACGCCCTACCGCCAGCGCTGGGCCGCCTCGATCGGCCCCGGCTGCCCCGTCAACGTCAGCGAGATCACGCTCTCGCCCCACGTCGGCGCGCATGCCGACGCACCGCTGCACTACGACGCCGGGGGCGCCAGCATCGGCGACACCGACCTCGCGCCCTTCCTCGGCCCGTGCCGCGTGATCCACGCCATCGGGCGCGGCCCGCTCGTCACCTGGGCGGACATCGCGCATGCGATCGACGACAGCCTGCCCGCGCGCGTGCTGGTGCGCACCTACGAACGCATGCCGGTCGACCGCTGGGACCCGCAGCTCGCCGCCTACGCGCCCGACACCGTCGAGCAGTTGGCCGCCCGCGGCGTGCAGCTCATCGGCATCGACACCGCCAGCATCGACCCCGCCGACAGCAAGACCCTGGACAGCCACCAGACCATCCGCCGCCACGGCATGCGCGTGCTCGAGAACCTCGTGCTCGACGACGTGCCCGAAGGCGACTACGAACTCATCGCCCTGCCCCTCAAGCTGGTGACCGCCGATGCCTCGCCGGTGCGCGCGGTGCTGCGCGAGCTCGCCACGTAGAAGCACACAGGAACATTCGTACGCGAAGGCCGCGAAGGTCACGCGAAGGACGCGAAAGCAGAAATAGAAGTTGGCTGTTCCCTTTGCGACCTTCGCGGAATCTTCGCGCCCTTCGCGTACGGCAGCCCGGATTTCGAAGACCCTCACCATGACCACTTCCCTCACCCTCGACGACTGCCGGCGCCTCGACGCCCAAGACCCGCTGCGCGCGCTGCGCGACCTGTTCATCCTGCCCGAGGGCGTGATCTACCTCGACGGCAACTCGCTGGGCGTGCTGCCCAAGGCCGCACCCGCACGGATCGCCGAGGCGGTGACGCAGGAATGGGGCACCGGCCTCATCCGCTCGTGGAACGAGGCGCGCTGGTTCGACCTGCCGCAGCGCCTGGGCGACCAGGTGGCACGCCTCATCGGCGCCGCGCCGGGCGAGGTGGTGTGCACCGACAGCACCTCGGTCAACCTGTACAAGGTGCTGTTCGCGGCGCTGTCGGCGCAGAAGAAGGACAAAGGTCGCACGATCGTCGTCTCCGAGCGCAGCAACTTCCCGACCGACCTCTACATCGCCGAGTCGCTGTGCCGCGAGCGCGGCCTGACGCTGAAGCTGGTGGACGACCCGTCGGAGATTCCCGCGGCGCTCACGGCCGAGGTGGCGGTGCTGATGCTCACGCACGTGAACTACCGCACCGGCGCCATGCACGACATGGCGGCGCTGACGAAGCGGGCGCACGAGGCCGGCGCGCTCGCGGTGTGGGACCTCGCGCACAGCGCCGGCGCCGTGCCGGTGGCGCTCAACGATGCCGACGCCGACTTCGCCATCGGCTGCGGCTACAAGTACCTCAACGGCGGCCCCGGTGCGCCGGCCTTCGCGTGGGTGAACGCACGCCACGCCGACGCCTGGGAACAGCCGCTGTCGGGCTGGTGGGGCCATGCGGCGCCCTTCGCCTTCACGCCCGGCTACCGCCCCGCCCCGGGGGTGGGCCGCTACCTGTGCGGCACGCAACCCATCCTCAGCCTCACCGCGCTGGGCTGCGGGCTCGATGCGATGCTGGCGGCCGAGCCGCTGGGCGGCATGCAGGCGCTGCGCACCAAGTCGCTCGCGCTCACCGACGCCTTCATCGCGCTGGTGGAGCAGCGCTGCCCCGGGCACTTCGCGCTGGTCACGCCGCGCGAGCATGCGCAGCGCGGCTCGCAGGTGTGCCTGCGCATGGCCGATCCGGGCCAGCGCATCGGCGGGCCGGCCTACGCGATCGTGCAGGCCCTCATTGCACGCGGCGTGATCGGCGACTTCAGGGCCGGGGATGAACCCGAAGCCGCGCCGGGCCGGTCACGGGCGGCCGAGCGCCCCTCGGGGGACGGGCTCGGTACGCCGAGCCCTGGGGGCCGGGGTCTGCCCGACATCCTGCGTTTCGGCTTCACGCCGCTGTACCTCGGCTTCGAGGACGTGTGGAACGCCGTCGGCAACCTCGCGCAGGTGCTGGAGGAAGAGGAGTACCGCCGCCCCGAATTCAACACCCGCAACGCGGTGACCTGAGGCCGTGACGAACGCCAAGCTCTGGCCGGCCTGCGTGCTGCTGGGCCTGCTGGCCGGCCTGCCGGCGCGCGCCGCCGCTCCCTTCGGCCTGCGCGTGGGCCACACGGCCGCCGAGGCCCGCCGCAGGATGCCCGCAGGTGCCATGCTCGAGCGTGGCGACCGCTTCGGCGAGACCCGCCACCTCGTCTGGCACGCCGCGCACCTGGCGGTGCGCGCCGAATGGGCGCCCGACGCGCGCATCGGCCATCTCGCCTGGGGCCGCCGCGACGCCGTGGACCGGGCCGAAGCCTGCCTGTGAAACACGAGCCCTTGCCATCGAGATCCCGGACCACGCCATGAACCCCACGCCCCCCGCCCCGTCGCAACCGCCGGCGCCCGAAGCCATCGTCCATGAAGAAAAGGCCCAGCTCGACTTCAGCCAGTCGATGAGCTACGGCGACTACCTGCACCTGGACGAGATCCTCAACGCGCAGCACCCGCTCTCGCCCGCGCACGACGAGATGCTCTTCATCGTGCAACACCAGACCAGCGAGCTGTGGATGAAGCTCATGCTGCACGAGCTGCGCGCCGCCATCGGCGCCATCGCCGGCGACCGGCTGCCCGATGCCTTCAAGATGCTGGCGCGCGTGACGCGCATCATGGAGCAGCTGGTGGGTGCATGGACCGTGCTCTCGACCATGACGCCGCCCGAGTACAGCGCGATGCGCCCCTACCTCGCGAGCTCCAGCGGCTTCCAGAGCGCGCAGTACCGCTGCATCGAGTTCGCGCTGGGCAACAAGAACGCCGCCATGCTCAAGCCCCATGCGCACCGGCCCGACCTGCTGGCGCAGGTGGAGGCCGCCTGGCGTGCGCCCTCGCTGTACGACGAGGCGCTGCGCCTGCTGGCACGGCGCGGCCTGCCGGTGCCGGCCGACCACCTGGCGCGCGACTGGACGCAGCCCTACGTCACGAGCGACGCCGTCGAGGCTGCGTGGCTCGCCGTCTACCGCGACCCGCACGCGAACTGGGACGCCTACCAGCTCGGCGAGAAGCTCACCGACATCGAGGACGCCTTCCGCCTCTGGCGCTTTCGCCACGTGACCACGGTGGAACGCGTGATCGGCTTCAAGCGCGGCACCGGCGGCACGGGCGGCGTGAGCTACCTGCGCAAGATGCTCGACGTGGTGCTGTTCCCCGAACTCTGGAAGCTGCGCACCGACCTGTGAGCACGCCGCCGGCACCACCGGCGAGCATGCGCGCACGATGGGCCTGCGGGCCTTGATGTTTCTCCCGACGCCTGTGCCGCCGGCTTGGCTAGCATGGTCCGCCACAAGACCCAGGAGGCAGGCCATGGACGCACACGATTTCTTCACCGCCGACGAGCGCGCCACGCTGCGCGCGCACGGCATCGTGCTCTTCGCGCAGCGCGTCGTCTTCGATGCGCGGCCGCCGATGCCGCAGGCGCAGATCGACGCCGTGCAGGCCCTGTGCGCCGGGCCGCTGCCGCCGGGCCTGCTGGCGCTGTGGCGCGAGACGGCCGGCGGCCAACTCGACTACGACCTGCGCCTGCGCATGGGCGGCAACGACGAGGCCATCAGCTGGAGCGAACTGTTCTGGAACGGCAGCGACGGCTACCACGACCTGCAGGGCTGGATCGACCATGAACTGGCGCTGGCGCAGGAAGCCGCCGAGGAGGACGGCGTGCCGTGGACCGGCCGGCTGAGCTACCTGCCCATCGGCGGCTTCGAGTACCTGGACCGCATCTACGTGATCGTCGATGCCCTGCATCCCGCCAACGGCCACGTGCTGGCCTGGAAGAAGGGCCTGCCGGCGGCCTGGCAGCACCGGCTGCACGAGGACAGCCTGGCCAGCCTCGCCGACAGCGTGGAAGGCGCCTTCGCCGCGCTGCACCTCGACGAGGACCCGCTGGCGCCCACGGGCGATCACTTCACCGGCCAGGCGCTGCTCGAGTACCTCGACGAGCGCCACGAGTCGCATGGTCTCGCGCTGGAACTGTCCGACAGGCTGGTCGCCTTCTATCGCCGCGCCATGCGCGACTGGCGCGGCGCCTTGCAGGCCGGCACGCTGGCGCAGGACGCCGGGCTGGCCCACATTGCGCTGCGCCATGCGGTCCAGACCGACGACGCGGCGTTGGTGCGCGCGCTGGCGGACGCCGGCGTCGCGCTCGGCGCGCCGCTGCAGGGCAGCGCCAACGCGGTCGACCTGGCGGTGGGCCACGGCGCCTGGGCGGCCGCGGCGGCGTTGCTCGACGCCGGTGCGCCGGTGGCGGCCGACGTCCTGGACAGCATCGACCACGCGCTGGCGCCCGAGCTCACGACCCGGCTCCTCGCCGCCGGCGCGCAGCCGGACGCCGACGCCATGGCGCAGTGCGTGGCCTGCGGCGCCCCGGCCAGCGCGCGCGTGATCGGCCAGGCCCTGCAGGCGCGCGGCGAGGACGTGCCGCGCGTCTTCGACGCCGCGCGCGCCACGCTGCTGGACGACCTCGAAGGCTCGCTGGCCCAGGTGCGCGAGGGCCGGCTCAGCCACTACCTGGGCGCCGAGGGCCTGATGCAGCGCGCCGAGCACCTGCGCGCCTTCGAATGGTGAGCGTGGGCCGGTTGCAAGCCCAATCGGCCTGCAGCGCCCGCCCAGCCTGCGCGAGCAGCTACGAATTCGATAGCAAAGCCGGGCGTCAGCCGGCGTAGAGCCAGGGCACGTCCAGCACCTTCGCGCCGCCCAGGCGCAGCGCCAGGTCGCGCCCCACGCGCATCGGCCCGGTGGCGTGGAAGATCTCGCCGTTGCGCCGCGCACGGGCCTGCACGCGCGCGTTGCGCGCCCAGCGCGCGTCGGCGTAGCGCGCCAGGGCGGCCGGCACCTCGGCGCGGGCGACGCCCTTCAGGGCCTCGGCCAGGGCCAGCGCGTCCTCGATGGCCATGCCCGCGCCCTGCGCGAGGTACGGCAGCATCGGGTGCGCCGCGTCGCCCAGCAGCGCGATGCGTTCGTTGGCCATCTGCCCCGCGCCCGTCAGCGGCGGGCGGTCGTGCAGGCTCCACGCGCGCCAGCCGGGCATGGCCTCGAGCAGGGCCTGCAGCTGCGGGCTGGTGCGGCCCGTGGCCTGCTGCAGGCTGGCCAGGCTGGCGGCCTGGTCCCAGTCCTGCGCGCGCTGCGCGTCGCCCGGCGGCGCCGTCTCGGCCAGCACGACGACGTTGAGCCAGTCGCCGCCGCGCACCGGATAGGCCACGGCGTGCAGCCGCGCCCCCAGCCACACCTCGACGCGCGTGCTGCGCGAGGCGGCCGGCAGGTCCGCCTGCGGCACCAGCGCCCGCCAGGCCGTGTGGCCGGTGGGCAGCGCCGGGGGGTCGTTCTCGGCGAGCGCGCTGCGCACATGGCTCCACAGCCCGTCGGCGCCGACCAGCGCATCGCCTTCCCAGGCACGGGCGCGCGAGCTCTCGGCGCACACCGCCTCGCCGCCGCGGGTGGACACGCGCAGCACGCGCGCATCGGTGTGCAGGCCCACCTGCGCAGCCACCGCGCCGTTGCGCACGGCCTCGAGCAGCAGCGTGTGCAGGTCGGCACGGTGCACGCACAGGTAGGGCGCGCCGTAGCGACGACGGAAGGCATCGCCGAAAGGCAGCCGCGCCAGTTCGAGGCCGTCATGCGCGCTGCGCACGCGCAGCATCTCGGGGCGTGCGGTGATGCGGGCCAGGCCTTCGTGCAGGCCCAGTGCCCGCAGCCGCCGCGTCACGTTGGGGCCGAGCTGGATGCCCGCGCCCACCTCGCGAAAGGCCGCGGCCTGCTCCAGCACCTCGGCGCGGTGCCCCTGCTGCGCCAGGGCCAGTGCCGCGGCCAGTCCGCCGATGCCGCCGCCGGCGATCAGGATCTGCAAAGTCATGGCGCGCGATGATGCCCTGCCGCGCGGCGGGTCGGGGGGTGGCGGATCAGGCTTGCGGCGGATCGGCCGCACCGCCCGTGCGCGGCGTGGCGCAGCTCCCGCAGCTGTCGCAACTGCCGCAGCCCGACGTCTTGGCCAGCGACGCGGCCAGCTTCTGCGCCTGCTGCGCATCCACCAGCCCCGCTCGCTGCGAGCCCGCCGCCACCTGCCGCGCGGCACCCCGGCGCCAGCCGGCGGGCATCCAGCGCCAGGCGGCATACAGCGCGGCACCGGCCACGATCAGGAAGACGATGACGTTCTGCCACATGGGATTCATCCTCCGGTGAGCGCCAGCGTCACGCGGTAGGTGACGAAGCAGGCGACGTACGCCAGACCGAACAGGTAGGCGGCCATGATCCAGACGTACTTCCACGAGTTGGTCTCGCGCTTGACGGTGGCCAGCGTCGAGATGCACTGCGGCGCGAAGACGAACCACACCAGCAGCGACAGCGCCGTGGCCAGCGACCAGCTGCCGGCGATCAACGGCTCCAGCGCGCCCGCCACCTCTTCGCCCGAGGCCGACAGCGCGTAGACGGTGCCCAGCGCGCCCACCGCGACTTCGCGCGCGGCCATGCCCGGCACCAGCGCGATGCTGATCTGCCAGTTGAAGCCGATGGGCGCGAAGATGGTCTGCAGCCCGCGCCCCAGCATGCCGGCCAGGCTGTACTCGATGGCCGGGCCGGTGGCGCCCTCGGGCGGCGACGGGAAGGTGGCCAGGAACCACAGCAGGATGGTCAGCGTGAGGATGATCGTGCCCACGCGCTGCAGGAAGATCCACGCCCGCTCCCACAGCCCCAGCAGCAGGTTGCGCAGGTTGGGCCAGCGGTACGCCGGCAGCTCCATCATCAGCGGCGAGTGCCCCTGCTGCGTGCGAAAGCGCTTCATGACCCAGGCCACGGCCATCGCCGAGACGATGCCGAACACGTACAGCCCGAAGAGCACCAGCCCCTGCAGGTTGAACACGCCGCCGATCTCGCGCTGCGGAATGAAGGCCGCGATCAGCAGCGCATACACCGGCAGCCGCGCCGAGCAGGTCATGAGCGGCGCGATCATGATGGTGGTGAGCCGGTCGCGCCAGTTGCCGATGGTGCGCGTGGCCATCACGCCGGGGATGGCGCAGGCGAAGCTCGACAGCAGCGGGATGAAGGAGCGGCCCGACAGCCCCACCGTGCCCATCACGCGGTCGAGCAGGAAGGCCGCGCGCGGCAGGTAGCCCGAATCCTCCAGCGCGAGGATGAAGAGGAAGAGGATCAGGATCTGCGGCAGGAACACGACCACGCCGCCCGCACCGGCGATCACGCCGTCGACCAGCAGGCTCTGCAGCAGCCCCTCGGGCATCACACTCTTGACCAGGTTGCCGGCCGCCTCGGTGCCGGCCTTGATGGCGTCCATGGGCACGTTGGCCCAGCTGAACACGGCCTGGAACATGAGGAACAGCGTGACGGCCAGCACCACCATGCCCCACAGCGGGTGCAGCACCACGCGGTCGATGCGGTCGCTGGTGGCCAGGCTGCCGCGCGGCTCGCGCACGGCCAGCGACAGGATGCGCCGCACCTCGCGCTGGGTGGCCAGCACGTCGTCCAGGCCCGGGGCCTCCCAGGGCAGCGGCGTGGCCGGCGCCACCGGCGCATCGAGCGCGGCCAGCAGTTCCTGGGCGCCCTGGCGCTGCACGCCCACGGTGCGGATCACGGGCATGCCCAGCTCGCGCGAGAGCACGTCGACGTCCACCTCGATGCCCTGGCGGCGCGCCATGTCGGTCATGTTCAGCGCCACCACCATCGGCAGGCCGAGCTTCCTGGCCTCGAGCACGAGGCGCAGGTTCAGCCGCAGGTTGGTGGCGTCGGTCACGGCCACGATCAGGTCGGGCAGCGGCTCGCGGCTCTTGCCGGTCACGACGTCGCGCGTCACGGCCTCGTCGGCCGAGAGCGCGTTCAGGCTGTAGGCGCCCGGCAGGTCGAGCACGAAGACGCTGCGGCCCGAGGGCGTGCGCAGTTCGCCTTCCTTGCGCTCGACGGTCACGCCGGCGTAGTTGGCCACCTTCTGGCGGCTGCCGGTCAGCAGGTTGAAGAGCGCGGTCTTGCCGCAGTTGGGGTTGCCCAGCAGCGCGATGCGCCCCGGCGGCGCGGCACCGGCGAGCGCCTGGAAATGAAGGGTCGCCTCAACCATGGTCGGCGGCCCCCGGCACGACGTGGATCAGCGCCGCCTCGTGGCGGCGCAGCGCGAAGGTGGTGTGGCCCAGGCGCACGGCCAGCGGCTCGCGCCCCGGCACGCCGCTGGCGACGATGCGCACCGCCTCGCCGGGGATGAAGCCGATCTCGGTCAGCCGCAGCACGATCTCCTGGTCTTCGGGCGCGCTGCTGCGCGCCACGTCCAGCACCGTGGCCCACTGGCGGTCGGGCAGCTGGTCGAGCCGCAGGGCGGAGGAAGGCAGGCGGCTGCCCGGGTCGGGTGAATGCACGGGGAATCGCGCCCCGCCTGGGCGGAACGCCTGGATACAAAACCCGAATGCTAACAATTCGCACTACGCTGCGCGAACCATTGCCCCCATCACCCTGCAGCCGGTCGGCCGGCGGTCAGTTCAGGCCCAGCATGCCCCGCAGCTTGGACAGGTCCTCGGCCAGCGTGTTGACGCGGCCGGCCAGCAGCTTGCGGTCGCGCTCCGTGAGCTTCGAATAGGTCTCGAAGCCGCCGTCCGGCGTGCGGTACTTGGCCAGCGTGTCGAAGACGACCTTGAAGTTCGCGTCGGTCTTGTCCGAGAAGGCCTTGTTCTCCTTCACCACCAGCGGGCGCAGCAGTTCCACGATCTTGTAGGCGCCCTCGAAGTTGGCCTGGAAGTCCCACAGGTCGGTGTGGCTGTAGCGGTTCTCCTCGCCGGAGATCTTGGTGGCGGCCACCTCCTCCATCAGCACGGCGGCACCGCCGACCACCTTCTCGGGCGGGAAGGTCAGCGCGCCCAGGCGCTTCTGCAGCTCCAGCACGTCGGCCAGGAGCTTGTCGGCCGTCTTGCCCACGTCCTGGGTGCTCTTCTGCGTCCACAGGGCGTATTCGATGCGGTGGAAGCCGCCGAAGGCCGGGTCCTTCTCGGCCTTCTCGTGGTCGTCGGCGCGCGAGTCGATGGCACTGTCCATGTCGCTGAACAGCTCGGCCACGGGCTCGATCTTCTCGTAGCTGGTGCGCGTGGGCGCGTAGAGCTTCTTGGCCTTCTCGATGTCGCCGGCCTTCACCGCCGCGACGAACACGCGCGTGTCCGCCACCAGCTTGCGCACGTTCTCGGCCACGTAGATCTTGTATTCGGCGATGGGCGCGACGAGCTCCAGCGGCGACACGGCGGCCTGGGCGCCCACCATGCCGAAGCCGGCAGCGGTGGCCACCAGGGTGGCGAGGAAACGGCGGCGGATTTGCACGGACATGACTCTCCTTCTCTGACAGTGCGGTGGTTGGAAAAAAGTGGCGCCCCGGTCAGGCCGGGCCGGCGGAGGCCTCCATCAGCGTGCGGCCGAGCCAGTCGCGCTCGTCCCGCACGCCCGGCAGCGTGAAGAAGAAGCCGCCGCCGATGGGCTTGATGTATTCCTCCAGCGGCTCGCCGTCCAGGCGCTTCTGCACCGTGACGAAGCCCTTCTCCAGGTCGGCCTGGTAGCAGATGAAGAGCAGCCCCATCTCCAGCTGGCCCGACTTGGTGACGCCGTTGGAATAGTTGAAGGGCCGGCGCAGCATGAGGTTGGCCTCGGACGCCTGGGTGCGCGGGTTGGCCAGGCGGATGTGCGCATCCATCGGGGTGCGCTTGCCCTCGGGGTCCTTCGAGTAGTCGGGCACGTCGTGCTCGGTCTTGCCGCCATCCAGCGGCGCGCCGGTGGGCTTGACGCGGCCCATGATGGCCTCCTGCTCCTGCAGCGGCGTGCGGTCCCAGCGCTCGACGAAGTTGCGGATGATGCGCACCGCCTGGTAGGTGCCGTTGCGCGCCCAGGCCGGCTCCGGGTCGTCGGCGCCGACCCAGACGATGCGCTCCATCAGCTTCGCGTCGGCCGAGTCGGGATTGGCCGAGCCGTCGCGAAAACCCAGGAAGTTGCGCGCGCTCTCTGCCGGCTGCCCCGGCACGGCGGGGATCGGCGGCACGCTGCCCTCCTGCTTCCAGTGCAGCACCAGCAGGTCGGGCGTGTTCTTGATGATGTCGCGCAGCGCGTGGATGTTGGTGTCGGGCGTGTTGGCGCAGAACTGGATCGACAGGTCGCCGTGGCACAGCGCGGCGTCGAGCGCATCGTTCGGGTGGCGCTGCATCTGGTGCAGCCGCACGGGCTTGAACTTGGCCAGGCCGAAGCGCTCGTCGAACAGCGAGTTGCCGACCGACACCGTCACCGTCAGCGCATCGGGCTGCACCACCGGGCCCAGGATGCCGGAGCCGGCCGGCGGCAGCTTGGGGTCCAGCACCGGCTCGGGGCCGCCCTGCGTGAGGAAGGCGATGCGCTCGGTCAGCGTGCGGAACAGGCGCTCCAGGTCGCGGCGGTTCTCGGCCAGCACGAAGAAGGAGGCGACCATGCCCGCCGTCGGCCGCGGCGTGGTCACGCCCGCCTGGTGCACGCCCAGGTGGGGCACGCGGTCCTGCGTGTGGGTGCTCTGGGGCGCGTCCGTGACCTGCGCACCGGCGGCCGGCCCCTCGGGCGGGCCCGAGGGTGCGGGTGCGGCCACGCCGCGGCCCGCGGCGGCGAAGCCGGCCAGCGCGGCGCCGGCGGCACCCAATCCGCCGAGCATGCGGCGGCGGTGCGGCGAGGCCGGGGCGCTGTCGCCCGGCAGGGAGGTGCGGTCGTGTTCGGTCGGCTTCATCGTCATTCCAGTCCCAGCGCGGCGTTGACCTTCGCCATCTCGTCGGCCAGCGCGAGCACCGGCGCGGCCAGCGCCTTGCGTTGCGCCTCGTCGAGCGACACCGCCTTGAAGCCCTCGCCCTCGCGGTACGGGTCGAGCGCGGCGGCGAAGGCCGCGAAGCGCTGGTCGATGCCCTTCTGCAGTTCGGGCGAGGCCTTGGCCAGCAGCGGCGAAAGCAGGTCGGCGATCTTCTTCGTGCCCTCGAAGGTGCCCTGCAGGTTCACCAGCTCGCCGTGGCCCTCGTGGTCTTCGCCACCTGCCGGCAGGTTGTCGGCCACGCGGCGCAGCAGCTTGGCACCCGAACTCGCCAGACGCTCGGGCGGGACGTTGAGCGCGCGCAGCCGCTCCTTGAGCGTGCCGACGTCCGCCACCAGTTGCGTGGCCACCGGCGCGAGGGCCTTCACGTCGCCCTTGGCGGCATCCGGGCCGAAGAGGCCGTGTTCGATGCGGTGGAAACCGCTGAAGGCCGGGTCGGCCTCGCGCTTCTCGAAGTAGTCGGCGCGGGCGTTCAGGCGCGTGTCGAGGTCGGCGAAGCGCTCGGCCATCGGCTCGATGCGCTTGTAGGCCTGGTGGGCCGGCGCGTAGAGCGCCTGTGCCTGCTTCAGGTCGCCGGCCTGGATCGCGTCGGCCAGCGCCTGGGCCGCGTCCTGCAGGGCGCCGGATTCGAGCGCCAGGAACACGCGGTACTCCGCCAGTGCGCCCACGTAGTTGACCAGCGAGGGCCGCGCCGCCTCGGCGTCGGACGCGGCCGAGGGGGTGACGCGCAGCTTGCCGCGCGGGTTGCTCAGCAGGCCGCAGGTGATGTCGAACTCGCCGGGCGGCAGCTTCACCGTCATGGTCTGCGAGAAGCCGGGCGCGATGTTCTCGCGCTCCTCCACCACCATCACGCCGTCGAGGATCTCCCACTCGAGCGCGCGGCTCGACTGGTTGACGATGGTGAAGGTCGTGCGGCCGGCGGGCACCGTGATCTCGTTGGGCTGGCACACGTTGCCCTGGATGGTCACGGTGACGGCGTGGTCGGCGGCCTTGGGCGGCGCCTTGCGCGCCACGCCCGAGGCATACCAGAAGGCCGCGAGCCCGGCGGCGACCAGCAGCGCGGAGCCCGCGACGGCCACACGCATGCCGCGGGACGAGGGTGTCGAAGAAGGGGTGGAAGCCATCGAAGAAGCCCTCAGCGCGCAGCCGCCGGTGAAGGCGCGGCCGTGACGGGCCGGAGAAAGAAATACAGCGACACCGCCAGGAAGACCAGGTAGACGATCACTTCGCCCACCACCGGCGCCGCCTGGTAGCCCAGCAGCCCCGACAGCACCGCGCCCAGCGGGCTGTCCATGGGCAGCGTCGCGCTCATGTCGAACACCACCGTCTGCAGCTGGTTCCACACGCCCGCCTCGTGCAGCTTGCGCAGCACGCCGGCCAGCAGCCCCGCCGCCACCAGCAGGATGAACAGCCCCGTGAAGCGGAAGAAGCGGCGCAGGTCCAGCCGCACGCCGCCCGAGTACAGGCCGTAGCCGATCACCACCGACACCGCGATGCCCGCCAGCGCGCCCACCGGCGCCTCCCAGCCGCTGCTCTGCTGGAAGATGGCCAGCAGGAAGAACACCGACTCGAGCCCCTCGCGCGCGACCGCGAGGAACACCATGCCGATCAGCGCCCAGCCCTGGCCGTCACCGTGCCCCAGCGCCCGGTCGATCGACGCGTGCAGCTGGCCCTTGATGGAGCGCGCCGTCTTGCGCATCCAGAACACCATCGAGGTCAGCATGACCACCGCGATCAGGCCGACGATGCCTTCGAACAGCTCCTGCTGCTTCTGCGGAAATTCCGCCGCCATCAGTTGCAGCCCCGCGCCGGCGAACAGCGACAGCGCCACCGCCAGCAGCACGCCGACCCACACGGCCGGCATCAGGCGCCCGCGGCCGCTTTGCTGGAGGTAGCTGGCGACGATGCCGACGATGAGCGCGGCTTCGATGCCTTCGCGCAGCATGATGAGAAAGGGAATGAGCATCGGAGTCCGGAAAAAGGCAAAGCCCCCGGAGCCGGCGCTGGACACATGCACCGCACTCGACGGAGGGCGGTGGAAGCATACCGCATCAAATAAGAGTGGTTCTCATTTGTGGGTATTGATGCCCTGGCGGGCAGCGGACGTGAGGCGCCTCCAGGCCAGCGACCGCTTCAGTCCGACGCGGCCGGCGCGCGGCCTGTTGCCCGACAGGCCACGCGCAATGTTCACGCAACCTGCGTGCCTAAGCTTCGGCTCACCAACGCCACTTGTCCGCCTGACACCGCCTGAATGCCGATCCCCGATGCCCTCCCCCTCGCGCCGCCATCCTGGTCGCACTTGCTCTGGCAGCGCGTGTGCCACCTCTGGTGGATCAAGATGGTCGGCACCGCCGTGTCCATCAGCAGCTTCTTCGTCGCCTACTTCTGGCTGATGGAGGCCACGGCGCACCGCGCGGTGACGGTTCCGACGACGGCGCTCGACGCATGGGTCGGCTTGAATTCGTGGGCCCTCGTGCCGTACGCGTCGTTGTGGCTCTACGTTTCCCTGGCGCCGGCCTTTGCGGCCAACCTGGGCGCCTTGCGCTCCTACATGGTCGGGGCCCTGGCCATCATCGGGCTGGCGTTCGCGACCTACTGGGTGTTTCCGACGGTCACCCCTTCCTTCGGCGTCGACTGGGCGATGTACCCCATGCTGCGCTTCCTGAAGACCGCCGACGCCGGCGGGAACGCGTTCCCGTCGCTGCACGTGGCCTTCGCCTGCTACACGGCCATCGTCATCGGCAGCCAGCTCCGAAGCATCCAGGCGCCGCGATGGGCACGCGCGATCAATGGGGCGTGGTGCGTCGCCATCGCCTATTCCACGCTGGCGATCCACCAGCACGTCGCGCTGGACGTGGCGGGCGGCGCACTCACCACCTGTGCCGCCTTGAGACTGGTCGCACTCGGGCGACGCCATGCCCGACGTCGGCGCCAGCGGGTCCACCGAGCAACCCGGGCGGCCGGGACCGCGCCTGCGCCTCATGCGCAGAGAATGGTCGCCCCGGTCGGCCGGGCCTGGTCCCGGGCGTTCACGGGCGAGGCAGCGCCGCGTTCCTATCGAGAGGCCCCTCGCAGGTGAAGATTCTTGTTGTCGAAGACGACGCCGAACTGGCGCAGGCCCTGGCCTCGGCGCTGCGCGATCAACACATGGTGGTGGATGTGGCGTCTTCCCTGCGGGAAGCCGGCGACCTGGCCTTCGGCAGCGCGTACGACGTGCTGGTGGTGGACCGCGGCCTGCCCGACGGCGACGGCCTGTCGCTGATCGAGCGCCTGCGCGACGCCCGGGTGCACACGCCCGCGATCGTCCTGACCGCCATGATCGACGTGGTGGAGCGGGTGCGCAGCCTGGACTACGGGGCCGACGACTACCTGGGCAAGCCTTTCGCCCGCGACGAGCTGATGGCCCGCATCCGTGCGCTGGGACGACGGCCGGCCGGGCGTGCGCAACGGTTCAGCAGCGCCGGCGCGCTGAGCCTGGATCATGAGGATCGGCAGGTGCTGGTCGCCGATCGGCCCCTGGCGCTTCCGCGCCGGGAATGGCTGGTCCTGGAAACGCTGCTGCTGTCCAAGGGGCGGACGGTGCATCGACAACGGCTGGTCGAGCGCGTCTATGGCGAGGGGGAAGACATCCAGTCGAACTCGCTGGATTCGCATGTCTCGCGCCTGCGCAGCAAGCTGGACGCGGCCTATGCCGGGGTGGAGATCCATGCCGTGCGTGGCGTGGGCTACCTGCTGCGCGAGGCGACCGGCGGCGAACGCGGATGACCGCGGGCTCGCTGCGATGGCGACTGGTCCGCAACCTGGTCATGTTGCAGGTGACCGCGAGCGTGCTGGTCCTGGTGGGCTTCATCGCCTGGTTCTGGACCTTGGGCCGCTTCGTCGACGAAGGCGGCGAGAAGACGGCGGAGACGGTGGGTGCCGCGCTGCAGCATGCGCCCGGTGGGCAGTTGATGCTGGGCGACGCCGAGGAGATCCAGTGGCTGCTCAAGTCCTCGCCCGGCCTGTGGTTCATCGCGCGCGACGCACGGGGGCAGGAGTTCCGCTACGGCGACGTGCCGCCACGCTACGTGGAGATGGTACGCGTGCTCGACGGGCTGGCGCGCGTGTCGCTCGACCTCGCGGATTCGAACGCGCGGCCGGCCGCTCGCTTCGAGCGGATCGAGACGGCCGGAGGCCCGGTCAACCTCGTGGTCAAGACGGGGGCACCGTTCTCCTGGAAGAACAAGCTGAAGTGGTGGACGGTGGCCTTCCTCATCCTCGTCGCGCCCACCATGCTGGTCACCTGCCTGGTGGTGGTGGTGGCCACGCCGTTCGTGATCCGGCGCGGGCTTCGGGGCGTGGTCGCCACCGCGGCGCAGGCGGAGAACGTCAACATCGATGCGCTCGCCACGCGCCTGCCGGTGCATGGCGTGCCGGCGGAGGTCGTGTCGCTGGTCGAAGCGGTGAACCGCGCGTTCGACCGCCTCGACGAGGGCTACCGCCGCCAGGCACGCTTCCTCGCCGATGCCGCGCACGAGTTGCGCACGCCGATCACCACCCTGCGGATCCAGGCCGACTCACTGCCGGACACGGCGCACAAGGCACCGCTGGTGCGGGCCACGACGCGGCTCATGACGCTGGCGGAGCAATTGCTGGACCTCCAGCGCCTCGAGCGTGCCCGTGCACCCACCGCGCTGACCGACCTGCGCGAGATCTGCGAGCGCGTGGCCGGCGAGCTGGCGCCGCTGGCCGTCATGAGCGAGTGCTCGATCGCCGTGGATGCGCCGCGGTCCGTGTTCATTCGGGTGGACGCTGCGGCGATCGAGCGCGCGGTGGGCAACCTGATCCAGAACGCCATCGAGCACGGGGGGCGGCACGGCGAGATCCAGGTGCTGGTGCAGGCGCCCGGCACCATCGTCGTCAACGACTCCGGCCCCGGCATCCCGCTGGAGGAACGCGAGCGCGTGGTGGAGCCCTTTCACCGCATTCATCCACGCGGACGCGGCGCCGGCCTCGGCCTGCATCTGGTGTCGGAAGTGGCACAGATGCACGGAGGGACGCTGATCGTGGACGAATCTCCGGCCGGTGGTGCCAGCGTCCGTATCGTGCTCGTTCCGGCGTCGACTGCGGGTTGATTCGAAGACTCGCCGCAGCCTTTGCTTCGCGGCGAAGCCTCAGCCCGCCAACAGCTGCCTCAACACGAACGGCAGGATGCCGCCGTGCTTGTAGTACTCCACTTCGATCGGCGTGTCGATGCGCAGGCGCACGGTCACTTCCTGGTGGGTGCCGTCGGGCTTGTGCACGACGAGCTTCACGTCGTCCATCTGGGGCTTGAGTTCGCCCTGGATGACGACGTCGATCTTCTCGTCGCCAGTCAGGCCCAGGCTCTGCCATGAGTCGGCGCCGCGGAACTGCAGCGGCAGCACGCCCATGCCGACCAGGTTGGCGCGGTGGATGCGCTCGAAACTGCGGGCCACCACGGCCTTGATGCCCAGGAGTTGCGTGCCCTTGGCGGCCCAGTCGCGGCTGGAGCCGGTGCCGTATTCCTCGCCGGCGAAGATGACCGTGGGCACCTCCTGCTCGATGTACTTCATCGCGGCGTCGTAGATGAACATCTTCTCGTTGCCGGGCTGGAAGCGGGTCACGCCGCCCTCCTCGCGCGAGCCGTCGGGGCCGGGCGGGATCATCAGGTTCTTGATGCGCACGTTGGCGAAGGTGCCGCGCATCATCACCTCGTGGTTGCCGCGGCGCGAGCCGTAGCTGTTGAAGTCTTCCTTCTTCACGCCATGGGCCTTGAGCCACTGGCCGGCGGGCGAGCTTTCCTTGATGGAGCCGGCCGGCGAGATGTGGTCGGTGGTGATCGAGTCGCCGAACAGGGCCATCACCCGCGCGCCGGTGAAGCCCGGCGTGGCGGCGTGCGGCTTCATCTTGAAGCCCTCGAAGAAGGGCGGCTCGGCGATGTAGGTGGAGGTGGGCCAGTTGTAGACGTCGCCCGTCACGCCGCGGATCGCGCTCCACAGCTTGCCGGGGTTGTCGGCGATCTGTTCGTAGTTCTGGCGGAAGGCCTTGGCGTTCATCGCGTACTGCAGCAGCGAGTCGATCTCGTGCGCGCTGGGCCAGATGTCGCCCAGGTACACGTCCTTGCCACCCGTGCCCTTGCCCACCGGCTGCGTCATCAGGTCGACGGTGACGTTGCCCGCGATGGCGAAGGCCACCACCAGCGGCGGCGACGCGAGGAAGTTGGCCTTCAGGTTGGGGTGGATGCGCGCCTCGAAGTTGCGGTTGCCCGAGAGCACGGCGGCGGCCACGATGTCGTTCTTGGTGATGACGTCGTTGATCTCGGGCGCCAAGTCACCGGCGTTGCCGATGCAGGTGGTGCAGCCATAGCCGGCCAGGTAGAAGCCGAGCTTTTCCAGGTAGGGCAGCAGGCCGGTCTTCTCGAGGTATTCGGTGACGATGCGCGAGCCGGGGGCCAGCGAGGTCTTGACGTGCGGCTTGACCTTCAGGCCCGCCTCCACCGCCTTCTTGGCCAGCAGGCCCGCGGCCAGCAGCACGCTGGGATTGGAGGTGTTGGTGCACGAGGTGATGGCGGCGATGAGCACGTCGCCGTTGCCGATGGTGACGCCGCCGGCCGGCGCGCGCGGCGCGGTGACGTGCGCGGCGGCGCGCGTCGGGCGGTTGGCCGTCATCTCGACCACGTCCATCGGGGCGCCGGGGCGCGTCGGCGGCGTCTCGGGCTCGGCCTCCTTGCCGGCCAGGCCGAGCGCGTAGCGCTTGCCCAGCTTGTCGGCCGGCTGGTTGAAGCCGTTGGCTTCCACCGGCTTGCTGTACAGCTCCGAGAAGCGCGTGGCCAGGTCGCCCAGGTTGATGCGGTCCTGCGGGCGCTTGGGGCCGGCCAGGCTGGGCGTGACGGTGGACAGGTCGAGCTTGACGATCTTGGTGTAGTTCAGCTCGCCCACGGCCGGCATGCCGAACAGGCCCTGCGCCTTGTAGTAGGCCTCGAAGCGCTCGATCTCGGCCTCGGTGCGGCCGGTGCCGCGGAAGTAGTCGATGGTCTTCTCGTCGACCGGGAAGAAGCCCATGGTGGCGCCGTACTCGGGCGCCATGTTGCCGATGGTGGCGCGGTCGGGCACGGGGATGGACGCCGCGCCGGGACCGAAGAACTCGACGAACTTGCCCACCACCTTCTCGCCGCGCAGGATGGCGGTGACGTACAGCACCAGGTCGGTGGCCGTCACGCCTTCGCGCAGCTTGCCGGTGAGCTCGAAGCCCACCACGTCGGGCGTGAGGAAGTACACCGGCTGGCCGAGCATGGCGGCCTCGGCCTCGATGCCGCCCACGCCCCAGCCGACGACGCCCACACCGTTGATCATGGTGGTGTGGCTGTCGGTGCCCACCAGCGAGTCGGGGTACCAGGTGGGCACGTCGGCGTTGTCGTCGGCGGCCTTGTACACGCCGCGCGCCAGGTACTCGAGGTTGACCTGGTGCACGATGCCGAAGCCCGGCGGCACGACGCGGAAGGTGTCGAAGGCCTGCATGCCCCACTTCATGAACTGGTAGCGCTCGTTGTTGCGCGAGAACTCCAGCTTCATGTTCAAGTCGAGCGCCTTGGGGGTGCCGTAGTGGTCGACCATCACCGAGTGGTCCACCACCAGGTCGACCGGCACCAGCGGCTCGATGGTCTTGGGCGACTGGTCGAGCTTGGCGGCCACGCTGCGCATGGCGGCCAGGTCGGCCAGCAGCGGCACGCCGGTGAAGTCCTGCAGCACGACGCGGGTGACCACGAAGGGGATCTCCTCGGTGCGTTCGGCGTTGGGCGCCCAGTTGGCCAGCTGCGCCACATGCTCGGGTGCCACCTTCTGCCCGTCGCAGTTGCGCAGCACCGACTCCAGCACGATGCGGATCGACACCGGCAGCTTGTTCACGTTGGGGTACTGCTTGGCGAGTTCCTTGAGCGACCAGTAGCGGCCCGCCTTGCCCGAAGCGGTCTTGAAGGTCTTGAGGGCGGGGGCGAAGGCATGGGGGGCGGCAACGGCCATGGGGGCACTCCTTGTGGTTCGTGGTTCTCCACAAAGATAGCAGGCTTCGGTGACCGGCGTGGTCGGCCAAGCCCCCGTCCACGCCGGGCGTGGCAGCATCGGTTTGCTACTGAATTGATAGCTGCCTGCGCCCGTCCCGCGGGCGCTGCAGCCATTTTTTGCCTGGATGGTCAGGCAAGCGCGGCGCGGGCGCGGGCGGCCCGGGTGGCGCGCAGGCCCATCCACTGCGCCTCGGCCAGCAGCACCACGGTCACGGCCTGCGCCACCACCCAGGCCATGCCCAGGGCAGTGACGGTGAACATGCCGCTCGCCAGCAGCGCGGCGCAGGCCGCGGCCCAGCCGAGGTTGCCGACCGCGACCAGGCCGATCAGCGTGCGCGGCGGCGTGGCGCGCATCGCCATCACGGCGGCGAGCGCCGCATAGGCCAGCAGGAAGATGCCCGTGCCCAGCAGCAGCCCGGCCGGCAGCCCGGTCAGGCGCGCCAGCGCATCGGTGAGGCCGACCTGCAGCGCGCCGGTGGCGGCGCAGGAGGCGGCATCGACCCACATGACGCGGGACAGGAAACGGGGCGAGGCGAAGATCGAGGACATGGCTGGCTCCTGGGGTGGGGGGGTCCGCCGCGGGCGGTTCCCCCGGCGTTGGAGCCATGATTCCGCTGGCGCACTCCACGGTCGATGACCTCGCAGGTCATGGCCGCGCGACGGCGGGCCGCGCCAGAATCCGCCGCATGACGACCGCCCACGCCCACGCCGGCCGCCCCGGCGCCCGCGACCCCTTCGGCATGCACCTGCGGCACTGGCGCCAGCACCGCCGCATGAGCCAGCTCGACCTGGCGCAGGAAGCGGACATCTCCACCCGCCACCTGAGCTACGTGGAGACCGGCCGCGCCGCACCCAGCCGCGAGATGGTGCTGCGCCTGGCCGAGCGCCTGGCGGTGCCGCTGCGCGAACGCAACGCGCTGCTGGTGGCGGCCGGCTATGCGCCGATGTACCGCCAGCGCGCGCTGGACGACCCCGCCCTGGCGGCGGCGCGCAATGCCGTGCAGCTCGTGCTCAAGGGCCACGAGCCCTACCCGGCCCTGGCCGTCGACCGCCACTGGCAGCTGGTGGCGCACAACGCGCTGGTGCCGCTGCTGATGGCCGGCGCGGCGCCGCGGCTGCTCGAAGGCCCGATCAACGTGCTGCGCCTGAGCCTGCACCCGGAGGGCCTGGCGCCGCGCATCGCCAACCTGGCGCAATGGCGTGCCCACCTGCTGGAGCGGCTGCTGCAGCAGATCGCCGCGACCGGGGACGCGCAGCTGCAGGCCCTGCACGACGAACTGGCGGCCTACCCCGTGGCCGACCCCGGCACCGAGGCGGCGGCGGGCGGCGGCGAACTCGCCAGCGTGGTGGTGCCCTTCCGCCTGCGCACCGACGCCGGCGTGCTGAGCTTCATCAGCACCACGACGATCTTCGGCACGCCCGTGGACGTCACCCTGCAGGAACTGGCCGTGGAGTCCTTCTTTCCGGCGGATGCGCCGACGGCCCAGGCCCTGCGCTCGCTCGTTCCGCAGTGAAGCCCGCCGGCGCCTCGTTGGCCGGCTGCGACTGCCGGCGGCTGGCGGGGCCGGGCACGTCGTCGACCTGGATCACGCGGTCGGCCGCCTCCAGGTAGGCGCGCGCCAGCGCCGGATCGCGGGCCGAGCGGGCCGCCTCGTCCAGCGAACGCGTGCGGCGCAGCGCGCGGTTGAGCGTCGCGGTTTCGGGGCCCAGTCGCTGCGCCAGTTCCAGCGCCTCCATCAGATCGCGCAGGCCGCCGGCCGCGGGCCGGGCCAGGTCGGGCACCAGGGCCGCGACCAGGGCCGGCTCGGTGCGCAGCTGCTCGGCCAGCTGCAGCAGCGGCACGTCGCGCATCGGCGCCAGGCGGCCGGTGCCGGCCATGACCAGAGCGCCCAGCGCGCGCCGGCCGGGCGTGGGCAGGTTGGCGTACAGCTCGCGCAGGATGCCCGCCGCCGCGTCGAGCTGCAGGCGGATCGCGGCACGGGCCACCGGCAGCATCGTGGGCGAGCCCTGGTCCATCACCTGGAATCGCCACACGCAGGCGCTGGCCAGGTACAGGTGCGCCAGCACGTCGCCCAGGCGCGCCGACAGCAGCTCCATGCGCTTGAGCTTGCCGCCCAGCAGCCCCATGGCCAGGTCGGCGGTGAAGGCGTACTTGGCGCTCATGCGAGCGATCAGGCGCGCCTCGCGCGCGAGCGCCTCGGGCGGATTGCCGCGCACGCCGGCGCCGAACAGGCCGGCGAACAAGTTGCGCACCACGTGCCGTCCGTGGGCCAGCAGCGCGCGGCCCAGCGCTTCCTCGTCCCGGGCCTGCACCGCGGCCATCTCGGCCTGCACGTGCGGGTGGCATCGCACGGCCCCCTGGCCGAAGACGATCAGCGCCCGCGTCAACAGGTTGGCGCCTTCCACCGTGATGGCGATGGGCGCCTGCCGGTAGGCGATGCCCAGCAGGTTCGACGGGCCGGCGATGATGCCCTTGCCGCCCAGGATGTCCATGCCGTGGTTGACGGCGCGGCGCCCCGCCTCGGTGAGCTGCACCTTGAGGATGGCGCTGGCGACGCTGGGCCGCTCGCCCGCGTCGAGCGCCGCTGCCGTGTAGCGCCGCGCCGCGTCGGTGGCGTAGAGCTCGGCCGCCATGCCGGCCACCAGGCCCGCCACCGCGTCGAAGCGGCCGATCGGCAGGCCGAACTGCTCACGCACCTGCCCGTAGCCGTTGGCCACGAAGAGCGCGGTCTGCTGCATCGCCGAGCCGAGGGCCGGCAGCGAGATCGCGCGGCCCGCCGCCAGGCATTCCATCAGCATGCGCCAGCCCTGGCCCACCTGCGCCTCGCCGCCGATGACCCAGTCCATGGGCACGAACACCTGCTCGCCGCGGATCGGGCCGTTCATGAAGGCCGAATCCATCGGCCGATGGCGCCGGCCGATGTCCATGCCGGCCTGCGGCACGGGGATCAGCGCGCAGGTGATGCCCAGGTCGCGCGCCCACTCGGCCTGCGAGGGGTCGTGCGCGTGGAAGGCCAGGCCCACCACGGTGGCGACCGGCGCGAGCGTGATGTAGCGCTTGTCGAAGTCGACCAGGAAGCCGCGCGTCATGCGGCCCTCGAACTCGCGCTCGACCAGCACGCCGCGGTCGGGGATCGCCGCCGCATCGGAGCCGGCGTAGGGCGAGGTGAGGCCGAAGCATGGCAGCTCGCGCCCGTCGGCCAGGCGCGGCAGGTAGTGCTGTTGCTGGGCCTCGGTGCCGTAGCGCAGCAGCAGTTCGGCCGGGCCGAGCGAGTTGGGCACCATGACCGTCACCGCGGTGGCCACGTTGACGGTGGCGATGCGCGCCACCACCGTGGCATGCGCGTGGTGGCTGAAGCCCAGGCCGCCGAAGGCCTGCGGGATGATCATCCCGAAGAAGCGCTTCTCGCGCAGGTAGTCCCACACCTCGGCCGGCAGGTCCTGCGCCTCGTCGATGGCGTGGTCGTCGAGCATGCGGCACAGCTGGCGCACCTCGTGGTCGAGGAAGGACTGCTCGGCGGGCGTGAGACGGTTGGGGCCCATGCCGACGAGCGCGTCGAAGTCGGGCCGCCCGGCGAAGAGCTGGCCTTCGAAGCCGACCGTGCCGGCCTCCAGCGCCGCGCGCTCGGTCTCGCCCAGGGGCGGCAGGGCCTTGGCGAAGGGCTTCATGGCACGGTGGCCGATCCAGGACGCGAGGGTCATGCGAAATCTCCCGGGCGCGACGGCGCCCCGGCGCATGGTCGGGCGCTCGCGCGCGCCGGGCGGACGGCCGACGCAGACAGCGCCTGTCGGAAAGCAGCGCCCTTTGCTACGAAATCAATAGCTGCTCGCGCAGGCCCCATGGGCGCTGGAGCCCGATTTGGCTCCGAATCCGCCCGGGTGTGCGGGCGCGCGGCGCGAGGCTTCAGCCCGCCCGTGCCGCCTGCCGGCCGGCATCGGTCAGGTGCACGGTCCAGCGATCGTCCTCGCGCACCACGCGCACCCAGCCCGGCCCCGCCACGCCGCCGACCGGCGCGTCGCTCATGCGTGCCAGCTGGCGCAGCAGCACGCTGGCGCCCTGCCCCAGGCGCTTGCCCAGGCGCGGCAGCGACATGCCGGCCGGCCCGGGATCCTCGGCCAGCGCACGCAGGATGGCGACCGTGAGTTCGTCCATCGCGGACGGCGCCTCGCCTTCAGGCCGCGACAACGTCTGCCGTCGCCGCGCCCGCAGCCGCGTCGCCACCGCGTCCATGGGGCACCAGCACGACGGGAATGGCCTTGGAGGTCGGCGTGCCCGCCGCGATCGCCGTGGCCGACAGCGGCACCAGCGGGTTGGTCTCGGGGTAGTAGGCGGCCAGGTTGCCGCGCGGGATGTCGTAGGCCACGAGTTTGAATCTGTCGGCAC